>NZ_CALXEG010000074.1 GCF_944387275.1 uncultured Pseudoflavonifractor sp. | reverse complement strand
ACAAGAAAAAGAATACGGGACCGGCTTACAAAAGCCGGTCCCGTATTCTTTGTATAGGCGATGTAGATTTTGTGCTGTTTACAGGCTTCCGTTACACTTATGGCTCTGTCTCATAGGGCCAGGTATTGATGCCGCCGAATTCGTAGATGTCGGTGTAGCCCAGGTCTGCCAGAGTAGAGGACGCGGTCTTGCTACGGTTTCCACTGCGGCAGTAGACCAGCACCGTGGAGTCCTTCTCCGGAATCACCTCGGCGGCAGTGTTCTCGTCAATCGTGCCTACCGGTAGCAGGACAGCACCGGGGATGTGGCCGCTATCATATTCGTCCTGCTCCCGCACATCCAGGATGATGACCTCCTGGGTATCCATCATTTCTTTGGCTTCTTCCTGGGTGATCTGCTCATAGGAGCTGTCCGAGGTGTTTCCACCGCATCCAGTCAGTAGCAGTAGGCAAAGCAGCAGAGGTAAAATTCGTTTCATTTGAGTTCCTCCAGAAGTCCGGCGGCAAAGGCTTTGTGGCCCTGCTCTGTGAAGTGTACGCCGTCATAGGCCAGGGAAATACCCCAGTTTCCGGCGTTGGCAAAGCGAATATCCAGTTGCTCCGCCAGGGCCTGACAGCACTTGGCAAAGGTATGGGAGTCATCAATGAGTTGCTGGCTGGGCACCCACTCGCCCAGAGTCATTGGCGGCGGTGCGATCAGTAGGATCTTGCTTCGGTCCAGAGGGATGCCTGAGAGAAACCGCTCCAATCTCTCAGCGGCCTGCTCAGGCCTACACCCCTGGAGCAGATCATTGGTCCCCAGCATGACGATCAGCAGATCTGTGTCAGCAGGGAAGTCGGGATCTGCAGACGGAATCTCCCGGCCGTTCTGACCCATGTTGGAGATTGTCCACCCGGTCTCCATAGCCAGGATGTCTACCCACCGGCTGTCCGCATCATAGCGCCCACCGAAATAGCCTTGGGGATCGTATCCGTAGGTGTTGGAATCACCGAAGCAGATGACATTCATTTTGCATCGCTCCTTTTTCTACATCTCAGCAAGACTGTTAGATCACATGAAATTGAAATGACACATGGCGGAGCCTTTGCAATAACATCTGCTTGAACGACGCTTTATAATTTGATGCCTAATTAACTCGAGCCACACATATTCCAGGATTGTAGAGAACTGAATTTATACAACAGCCTTTTTTAATTAAATTTTAATCAAAATTGGACTTCTTAGTATTTCTATAGAAAGTGTCTTGTTAAGGAAACGGAAGTTGACCATATCTTTTTTTGAGCCAACTCCTTTGGATTTGCCGCCAATTTTTCCCCACACGGTGAAATGGTTGCTCCTTTGTCCTACAGCGCAAACATCGCCATGATTTCTTTCACCATGCGATCTGTCCGGGCTTTAATAATATCCACTGTCCACTCACTCTTGTCACAGATGTCGTAGTTTAGATTAAGTCCATTGCGGTAACCGATGTACTGGCCGTTGTTGTCTTTGCGTTCCTTCTTTTCGGCGAAGGCTTTATTGCTCAACGTGCTATTGTATCCGGTAATTGTGAGATTTCCCAGTGTATGTACATAAAGCGATTGATATTCCTTTGCTTTTTCTCGGTCACCACCAGCAATCATATCCACCCAACAGTCTGGAATATTCGGACCCTGTGGAAAAATATGTTCAATGGACCAAACATATTGATTGCTGTTTGTCTTCCTCCAGAGATCATGCGCATTTTCACGAGTCATTCCGCGCTTTGCCATCATACAGAGGATAAAACGGGTAGCACTACTGTTTTCATCGTAAACTGGACCTCGCAATTTTTCTTCAAAAAATTTATCCGAAGCAGAAACGGAGATCAGCATATCACGTAGGCTCGAATAAATATCTGATCCGTGGCAATCATTCTGTTCAATATTCTCAATAAATGACATGAAGATTCGGGTTAGATCACGAGTAGGTGGCGTGTCTGTAAGATTACGACGGACAAAAAAGTTGACCAGCAATTTGCAAATCTTAACGACATCGTCATCAGTCACACCGAGACTATCCTGCTGCTTGATCAGATACATAATAAGCAGGTAGGACGGAGCGCCTTGGACGCGTTGAAGGTCCAGATAGCTTTCGTGTTGTTTCTCCGAAAGATTATCCGTTTTGTTTAATATAATACCGGCATAGATTGCGGCATTTTCGGCGAGTTCATTCAGAGCGGCAACAGGGTTCTTAGTGATAATCTTTTCATAGATATCCAGCATTGTAGACCGTGTTGCAATGGTACCGAGAGGGTACTGACGGTCTCCTTTATAGAAAGGGCCATTAAGTTTTTTCCTGAACGCGTTATAGTTCTGCCTGAAGAAACGCTCCTGATCCGAATATTCTTCACCAAGTTCGGAAAGGATTCCTGTCCAACAGGAGAAGTAATAATCAATATTTCCGTTACCATTGATATCTAACCGAGACAAAAGAAGATTTTTAATGAGGTCGACCGATGTTAGAGGCGTACCCCTATTATTCAAAGATTCAAACAGGGTGTACGCATCCGCATGGTTTGAAACCTCAATCATAACGAGGATCGCAGAGTTGACTTTTTCGAGAATTCTGAACATTGTAAAGACTTTGTCGCAAGTGTCATCCAAGACAGTGTCAATGCGCTTTTTGAAATAATTGTAAGCTTTCTCAATTCTTCTGAGCCCAGCAAATTTGGGTATGGGGTGTTTTGGAATAATACCGATTTTAGCGAGGAGGCCCATAAAATCATCATGGTTACTACCTTGAATCTGTGGGACAACACGAATATCAGACTGTGTTTTCTTCAGCACTAACTTACGCTTGAGTTGAAGAATATCAGACTGCTGATCTTCATCCAGAATGTCTTTGTATGAATTCATGGTGGTATAGAGTGCAGCAAAGAACAAACTGAGTGTAATCAGTCGTTGTTAACCATCAACAACTTCGAACTTTGGTGCATTGATCGTATCCGTGGCAGAGTTGATGCAGATGATAGAGCCAAGGAAGTATCCGTCATCATTTTCGGTAAGGTCGTCAAACAGGGCTTCCCATTCTCTGGAGCCCCAAGTGTACTCACGCTGATACTTCGGAATTTCAAATATTACCTTCGATTCTGGATCAAATACCTGCGAGACCGGATACTTGTTTACATTGATGTTGTTAATATTCATGAACTAAATCATCCTTATTGTTCTTCGTGATACGATTGTGTTAAAATACGATTTTTAAGCGTAACCTCAATTTTTGAAATAATCTTTGCCGGATCCAAATCTTTGTGGTCGCTTGTGAGTTGACCTTTTTCTGGTTTGATAAAATATTGCACTTTATTGCCGGTACCGACATAACTGACATAAAGAATAATAATCGTATCCCCATCTTTATCGGTCTTAACATTTGTTGTAAGACGATAATCAGGAGTGGGTTTGATTTTTTCTTTAATTTCCGGTGTGTACCAGTCATCTAAACGGATGAGAGTTGCATCTTTGAATATTTCACGATTCAGCACTCTTAGACAGCGAGAAATCAGAGCCTTTGTGCTACCAATTTCAATTTGATTTTTGCATTTTGGGCAGGTCAATACATCGCCATCAAAGTCATTATCATAGTCTAATTCAATTTCAGGATGCTTAGTACAGTGGAAATGTATTCCTTCCTGGTTACAGAAATAGTTATCGCAAAAATGAAATTCCTTTATGCGGAAGTTCGTACAATCTCCGTGGTCGGTATTACATTCATCAAAAAGTGAACATTTCCTGAAAGATATTTCATCATCCAGTCTGTAAATGAATTTATCACTCATAGCGTTCCTCCGTGATAGATGTTTATCTAATATGTTTTCTATGCGCTTCTTCCAAATCGTTATGGTTGGCTATAGCTATCCTGCTGCAGCCTCTTTGTAAATAGATCATCAACTGTTTGAAAATACTGGATGTTTTGAGGTGCTAAATACTCCATATTGTCAAATTACTGATTTAACCGACGGTAATATTGCTCCAGCTTCTCGAAACAAATTTGTTCAATTTCCCGCTTCTCTTCCCGGGTAAGCTTTTTCCAGACGGACTCGTCCACCTGGATTACGCCCAGAGTCTTGGTATGGTGGAGCATCTGCATATCCTCGAACCGCTTGAACGGGTTAGACAGGATGTTCCGCTGGGCCTGGGCGTCGGTATAGCCGCCCTTGGCGTAGATGCTGTTGGCCTTCTCCACCACCAGCCCAGCCACCCGGCGGGCCTCATAGAACTCCCGGAAGTAGGTGACGATGTCGCTGAGTTTCACCCGGCCTTTGTCGTCGGCTAACAACAGCACAGCCTTGAGCAGCACCGGCTTGTAGGAGTAGCTCATGTCCATCTGCCGCACCATATCCAGAAACAGATCCTTGCGGTTGGAGTCGTCGATGAGCGTCCAGCCGTACTGCTCCGCATATTTTTGGAGAGTTTCCTCCTTGAAATATTTAAAGGTCCGGTGCTCGCTCATAGGCACCACCAGATCGGGCACCAGCAGGCCATCCCTGACATACCGCTCGATGGTCTCCGTCTGCACATCCACCCGGCGGACGAACTCCATCTGAGAGATCATGCCAGCGGCCTCCTCCTGCCAGTTGAAAACATCCACTAATTCGTAGTCCAGGGCATCCACCGGCCAGTCGATGAGGGCATCCGGACGCTCGCCCCGGTCGTAGAGGCCCTGTTCGGCGGTTTTCTGCTGTTTTGTGCCCAGCACCAGGGCACCGGGCTTGTACTCCTTCAGGCGGAACAGCCGATGCATGGAATAGGGCATGTTGTACTGGCTGGCGTTGTCCACGAAGTCAAAGACCATCAGGCTCTCCTTGCCAGGAGCCAGCCGCATACCGCGGCCCAGTTGTTGGGTATAGAGCACCTTGGACATGGTGGGCCGGGCCATGAACAGCACTTCCGTGGCCGGACAGTCCCAGCCCTCGTTGAGCAGATCACAGGCGCACAGCACCATGGTCTCGCCCTTCTCAAACCGGGCCAGCACCTCCCGGCGGTCACTGGCTTTGACCTCTCCGGATACGGCCTCAGCGGCCACACCGGCGTCGTGGAGCCGACCGGCGATCTCCTGGGCGTGTTTGACAGAGGCACAGAAGATAACCGTCCGCTTGTCCTTAACATACTGGAGCCAGGTGTCCACGATCAGCTGGTTTCGCTCCGGCACATAGATCTTGCTCTCCAGATCCCGGATGTTATATTGGACGCTGTTGAACCGAACCTTGGTCAAATCGATATTGGTGTGGATGCGGATGCACCGCACCGGCACCAGTTCACCGATCTCCACGGCGGTCTGGATGTCCAGTTTGTGGGCGGTGTTTTTGAAGATGTCCAGGATGTTCTTGTCGTCGGCCCGCTCCGGCGTGGCCGTCAGCCCCAGGGTAAATTCCGGTGTGAAATAGGACAGGACCTTCTGATATGTATCGGCAGAGGCGTGGTGGGCCTCGTCCACAATGATGTATCCGAAGTCATCCGGTTTGAACCGCTCCAGGTTCAGAGCCACGCTCTGGATGCTGCCGCAGACCACAAAGGCGTTGCCCTGCTTCATGCTCTCCACATACCGTCCCACCGTGGCTCTGGGCCACAGCTCCCGGAAGGCCTTTGTGGCCTGGTCTACCAGTTCCACCGTGTGGGCCAGGAACAGCGTCCGTTTGCCAAACCGCTTAGCATCCATGACGGCGGTCACCGTCTTGCCGGTGCCGGTGGCGTGATAGAGCAAGGCGATGGTCTCGAAGTTGCAGCGCATTTCCTCCAACGATGCCAAAGCCTGTTTCTGATGTTCCTTCAGCTCCAACTGAGAGCCGTCCAGGGACTTGCCCCGCTGGGTGGGGAGATAGTCCTCAATTTCCTTGAAGCTGGGGTGTTGCCCCAGGAATACCCGCAGTTCGTCCTTGACGGTCTCCGGCTGCTGCTGCATCTGCCGCACCGCCCAGCGGTACACATCCCAGCCCAGGTAGACCATGCTGTTCTGCTTGAGCAGGTCATCATAGAACTTGTTCTGGGAGATCAGCTTGGGGTTGTGGGATGCCTCATCGTCGATCTCGATAGCCACTTTCCGTCCGCCATTTTCAATCAGAAAGTCAGCAAATCGGCTGTTCTGATAGATGTCGGAGAAGGGGTATTGGGAGTAGAGATAGCCAGCTTTCTCAGCGCCAAAAGTGTCGGAGAACAGTTCGATAAACAGATCCTCGGCACTGCTGCCGGAGGCGGAGCGGTAGGTAGACATGGAGATCACCTCACAATCAATATCCAAATTTTTTCAAATGAGTTGAGACACTTCCAGGTGTTCTTTTCAAGATGTTTGCGATTTGCCAGATGTTATTCTTTCTCCGAAAGTACAAGTCATAGAGTTTCTCGCTTTCCTCTCTGGACCACGACTTCCCGGTATTCGGGTATTGAGTTTTTCGGCGTTCTTTTTTCTCCTTTTGAGCCGCCTCTTTCTCTTTTCTCTGCCGCTCCAGAATAGAGGCATAGGATTCCAGAGAACAATGCTCCAATACCGCCTTTAGCGCTTCTTGTACCACCTCGTTGGCGCAGCAATCCGACGGTGGAAGTGCTCTGCCTGTGAGAGGGTTAATGCCGATGCTCAAATTTTCTACCATGGTTCTGGCCATTAAATCGTCTTTTTCATCCATCAGAAGGCTCCTTTTCCCGCACTTCTTTCAAAAGAATTTTCTTTTCAAATCCACCCCGTTTGTCAGCCTTGTCCGCCCGCACCTGCTCCAATTCTTCCAGCGTCCAGCCCCGGGCTTTCACGACCGCCTGCATGACCTCCAGAAGGTCGGCGAGTTCTTCCAGAGATTTGCTCTCCTGATATTCCGCCAGTTCCTCGTTCAGCTTCTGGTCCAGAAGATGTATGTAGTCCTCATCAGTAAGTGTTTCGCAGACACAGATTTTTCCGTCTGCTTCAATAATCTCTGGAATGCGATCCCTCACCAGCTTGTGATAGGCTTTAATAGGCATCCTTCAGCCTCCTCAAAATTTCCTCATCCGCCGGGCAGAACTCGTACTGATCAATCTCATCCACCGTAATCCAACGGATGTCATTGTGCTCCAATTTCTGGGGGGTACCCTCACGGATGGTCGCATGAAAAAGCGTCAGGTGAACCGTAAGATCCAGGTATTCGTGAACCACATCCATGAACACCTCGCCTACGTCCAGAGTAATAGCCAGTTCTTCTTGGCATTCCCGGATGAGTGCCTGTTCCTTGGTTTCTCCTGGCTCTACCTTGCCACCGACGAACTCCCACAGCAGCCCTCGGGCTTTATGGGCTGGACGCTGGCATATCATAAACTTGTTTTCATCCCAAATCAGGGCTGCTACTACCTCTGTCATTTATCCCACCACCAATTTATTTGTCTTCTTCAAAAACTTCGCTGGAATGGGTCGATCCAACTTCCAGGTAATATTTATCGGCCTGCTCCCGCTATGCTTCACGTAGTTAGCTGTGCCCAGGAAGGTATAGGCCTCAGCGCCTCCGGTAATCCGGTCCGCCTTGAACTCCCGAACAAACAGCAGCACCTTGCTCCCACGTTCCCGGTGGTGGATGTACCGCTGACCGGTGGGAGAGTCCGCCGCTGTGGTGCTCTGGCTCTGCCAGTGGAACAGGTTTTCGTTGATGGAGTAGTCGTGATACATGGTGGTGGGCGAGTAGTCCTTGTCCGCCTTATTCAGCGTCACAAAGAACACATCCAGATGTTTCTCCGGCAGCCACTTCACACCCTCACGCACCGTGGCCGGTTTCAGGAAATCCAGCGCCACCAGCAGCTGGTCCCGGGTATAGGTGCAGTGGAGGTCCAGCGGGCAGTCAAAGCCCAGCTCCACCGGCTCGTCAATGAAGTCGATCTGCTCATACCGATAGCGGAGCAGGTCCAAAAGCTCGCCCAGCAGCACGGGACTGTCCGAGAGGGCATACAGGTTGTCCAGCACTTCATCGGATGTCCAGCTTTCTGCCGCCTTGCCCCAAACAGTTACGTAGAACATCTGGAGCATGCGCTGTTCCAGCTCATCCAGCGTCGCAAAGTCCGCATTGTCCAGGCGGGGCAGCAGATCCAACAAAAAGCGAATCCAGCGCTGGGAGTCCACAACGGCCAATCGGGCAAAGGCTTTCGTGAGCACCTCCTCCAGCGGTTCACTGAAATCTGCAATTACATCTGCCCGAGCACAGATGCGAGAGAAGGAGGAAAACTTGTAGATTGCCCTGGGGCCCAAATGATAATAGTCCAGAAAGTTTGCCAGGGTCAGATCCAAACCGCTGTCCTCCGCAAAGCTGGCCGCTCGGGACACCAGTCCGGCGGTATTTCCGTAGGAGGCACGGATGTTATCCAGGATGTACTTGGCAGCCTTCTTCTCCAGCTGGATATAGCAGCCCTTGGGCGCGGAGACAAACCCGTCTTTGATCTCCCGGGTCACGCTGCGAGTGGTATTGGACAGCAGGGCGGCAAACTTGTCCTCAAAGTTATACCGCTTGTTGGCCTGGCCGATAAAGTCCAGCACGGTCAGGCATTCCTTATCCTCCGCCAGCCGCAGACCACGGCCCAACTGCTGGAGGAAGATGGTCAGGGACTCGGTGGGCCGCAGGAACAGCACCGTATTGACCTCTGGGATGTCCACGCCTTCGTTGTAGATGTCCACCACGAAAATGAAGCGCACCTCGCCGCTCACCAGCCGCCCCTTGGCGGTTTTTCTCCCCTCATCGGAGGATCTCCCGGTCAGGAAAATGGATGGAATTCCGTGGCTGTTGAAATAGCGGCACATGAACTCCGCATGCTCGATGGACACGCAGAAGCCCAGTCCCTTGACCTCGTCGATATCAGTCACATACTTGAGAAGGGAGGACACCACCAGATCGGCACGGCGATTGGCCACGGCACCGCTGAGGGTGTAGAGATTGGAAAGCTCATTTTTGTCGTAGCCGCCGGCACTCCATTTCAGAGTGTTCAGATCCACTGTGTCGGTGACACCGAAATACTGAAAGGGGCACAGCAGCTTGCGGTCGATGGCCTCCGGCAGCCGGATTTCCGCGGCAATCCGGTTGTTGAAGTAGGGCAGTACGCTCTTACCGTCCATACGCTCCGGAGTGGCTGTCAGGCCCAGGAGGATCTGAGGCTGGTAGTAGGACAGTAGCTTCTGGTAAGTAGGCGCCGCTGCGTGGTGGAACTCGTCCACCACAATGTAGTCGTAAAAATCCGGAGCGGTTTTGGCGGTGAAATCCTGGGAGTTGAAGGTCTGAATGGATAAAAACAGGTGGCCAATACCCTCTGGCCGATAGCTGCCCACAAACAGCTCGCCGAAATTGGCGTCCTTCAAGACTGCTCGGAAGGTGTACAGGCTCTGCCTCAGGATCTCCTCCCGGTGGGCCACAAAGAGCAGCCGGCAGGCCTTGCCAGGATGCTGCTTGCAGAAGCGCTTATAGTCCAGAGCGGAGATCACTGTCTTGCCGGTGCCGGTGGCAGCCACCACCAGGTTGCGGGTGTAGCCCCGAACAGTGCGCTCAGCCTCCAGCTTGTCCAGGATCTCCTGCTGGTAAGAGTAGGGCGCAATATCCATGGTGTAGACTTCGGCGTTGTTGGCGTCGAAGTATTTTTCCGCTTTCAGCGCCCGGGCCAGTCGCTCCTTCTGATCCTCGGAGTAGTACTCAAATTCGTTGGAGCTCCAGTAGCTCTCAAATGTGGCGGCGATCTTATCGATGGTTTCCGGTAGATCTCTACGGGTGATCTTCACATTCCACTCCAGTCCGCTGGAGATGGCGGCATTAGATAGGTTGGAGGAGCCCACATAGGCGGTGGTGAAGCTGGTATTCCGGTAAAAGACATAGGTCTTGGCGTGGAGCCGGGTGCGCTTGGTATCGTAGCTGACCTTGATTTTGGTGTTGGCCAGGGCACGTAGCTCCTCAATGGCCTTCACATCGGTGGCTCCCATGTAGGAGGTGGTGATGATCCGCAGTTCCCCTCCATTTTGGGTAAATTCCCGCAGCTCGTCCATCAGGAGCCGCAGGCCGCTCCACTTGATGAAGGATACCAGCATGTCGATGCGGTCGGCGGAGACGATTTCCTTTTTGAGCTCCGTGTACATCTGGGGCTCATGGATAGCCCCGGTGAACAGACTGCTCTGGGCGATGGAGGTCTCCGGCCGACTCAGATCGGCAGCTGTTTTGCCGATTGCCAGCCGGGGATCCTGCTCCCGTAAAAGCGCAAGAAGCTGCTCCGCCCGCTGATCAACGCTCAGCGCGGCAAAGTCAGCTTCCTGGGTCGTATTCTGAATGAGGGTTACGATCTGGTTGGCGAGCCCGATCTGCGTAGAGATGTCCCCGCCGTTGTCCAACACATTCTCCAGGCCCTTTTGCACCACATCCGCCAGATACTGCGCCAGCACTTTGGAGGCCTCCGCCTTGTCAATGGGCGCAACCGATTTGCGGGCATCGGGAATCTCCGAAAGCTCGCGGTTCAGGGC
>NZ_CALXEG010000073.1 GCF_944387275.1 uncultured Pseudoflavonifractor sp. | reverse complement strand
CAGCGACACCATCAACCTGTGCGGAGAGTTCATGGAGGCCAGCAAGCCGGTGAGCGCCAAGGGCACCGGCTCCCTGATGCTCTACAAGGTGGACAGCGGCATGATCCAGAAGCTCCAGAGCATCCAGGACGGACAGGTGCCCGAGTTCACCGTAGTGTCCAACCTGGCCGACCCGGACAGCGCCGGCGCCGAGCGCATCGCCTACTACGGCGTGCAGTTCACCGACCTGACCCTGGCCGACTGGCAGGCCGCCACCAGCGGCAAAATCACGGCGCCCTATACCTTCACCGGCTTCCAGCTGCTGGACGCCATCGCGGTACAGTGAGGAGGGATAACGATGAATAAGACAAAGAGCGTGGTGCGCTCCCTGCTGGACATCCCCGTGGGAGAGCCGGAGACCGCCGTGGCCCGGGTGACCCGGCTGGGGCTGGACATCGAGCTGAAGGAAATCCCCTATAACAAGCTCACCGCCCTCCGGGGCACCGAGGACGCCAACCTGAACTATCTCCTGGCCTCCACGGTGGAGCCCAATTTCCGGGACGCCCACTGGTACCGGGAGCATATGGGCTGCCCCACCCCTGTGGACGCGCTGAAGAAGCTGCTCCGCCCCGGCGAGGTGCGGGCCCTGGTGCGCCGGTGCGACGCCCTCAACGGCTACGCCCCCGGCGCGGTCATCTCCCTGGAGACAGGCGAGGATGACCTCCAGGCCGCTGCCGTGGGCGCGGCCCTGGAGGACCTGGAAAAAAACTGAAGCATGACGGGGACCTTAAGCTGGCCCAGTTCCTGCTGGTCCGGCACGGCATTTTCCCCGGAGACTTTCTCCGCCGGAGTCCCGGGGAGCGTGCCGTGGTCCGCGCCATGCTGATTGACCTTCAGAGGCGGAGAGAGGAGGGGGAGACATGAGCAGGACGGACGCCAGCATTGCCATGAGCGTACAGGACAACCTGTCGGCGGCCATTGTGGGCATGAAGAGCAGCGTGACCAACTTCCGCGGCGACATCACCGCCCTCCAGGGGGAGCTGGACCGGCTGAACGCCACCCGGGTGCAGATGCGCATGGACCTGACCAGCGCCAGACGGGAGGCCCAGCAGGCCCAGCAGGCCTTTGAGGCCCTGGGGGACAGCGCCACCGAGGCCGAGCGGCAGGCGGCGGAGGCGGACTGGAAAACAGCGGAGGAAAATCTGGAGAACATCCGCCAGCAGTACGACCTGGTGGGACGGCAGGTCCGGCAGACCACCAAGGACATGGAGAACGCCTCGGGCGCCATCAGCCGCATGGAAAACCGGGCGGACAGCGCCGCCGGCAGCACCGGCATCCTGTCCGCCCTGGGCAAGGCCGGGCTGGGGCAGATGGCGGGGGACGCCATTATGGAGATCAGCAACACCATGATCGGCTCCGCCCTGGGCGGCGACGGCGGCAGTCTCATCTCCTCCGCACTGAGCAGCGCGGTGTCCGGCGCGGCCATGGGCTCCCTGGCCGGGCCGGTGGGCACCGCCATCGGCGGGTTAGTGGGCGGCGCGCTGGGCCTGGCCACCGGCGGAGCCCAGATATTCGCCAACCAGGATGAGGCCTTCAAAGCCTACTACGCAGATCTCTACCAGGCCGGACAGGACCGGGCAGAGGAGAGCCTGACCGCCGGCAGCGCCACGGCCTCCCAGCGGGAGCTGGACGCCATCGCCTTCAACCGCCTGCTGGGCAGCGGCGTGGGGGACCAGTACCTCAGCGACCTGCGGGTGCTGGCCGCCGCCACACCCATGGAGTACAGCGACCTGACGTCCATGTCCCGGGCGCTGGCCACCGGCTTCGGGGACGCCCCCGACCGGATGCTGGAGCTGATGACCGCCATCGGCGACGCGGGCAGCGCCGTGGGCGTGGACGCATCCGGGATGACATATATGGCACAGATCCTCAGCCGGGTGCAGAGCAGCAATCAATTCAGCAAAGAAGACCTTGACGCATTTCAGGACCGGGGAATCAATGTGCTGAGTATGCTGTCGAGCAGCTTTGGTGTGGCTGAGGGCGAGATCTACGACATGATCTCCAAGGGCGAGATCAACGGCCGGGACGCCGTCAACATCATCCAGCAGGGCATGGAGACGGCGTACAGCGGCGCCATGGAGCTGATGGCGGAGACCTTCTCCGGCCTGACCTCCACCTTGGAGGACACCATGGCCGAGCTGGACAACGCCAGGGGCGAGGGCTACAACGATCTGCGCAAGGAGGGGCTCCAGAGTGAGATCGACGCCTACGGCGGCGCGCTGGGGGACGCCATCCAGAACCTGAACCGCATCTCCGGAGAGAACGACGCCTACATGGAGAACCTGTCCGAGCAGTACACCCGGGAGGCCCTCTCGGCCCTGCTGCTGGGGGAGGACACCACCCTGTTCCCCGAGGAGCAGCAGGCGGAGCTGCGGCGCATGCGGGAGGACTTCCTGGCCGCCAGCGGCGCCTACGAGGACGGCAATGAGGAGGCGGGCCTTGAGATGGAAAACCTGCGCCAGCAGGCCGAGGCCCTGGCCACCATAGCCTATGAGAGCAGCGACCAGTACCAACTCCTCAACGACAGCGAGAAGGACCTCATCGGGGCTATCCGGGATTTGACGGGCTCGCTTGACGGCTTCATGAACGAGTACGGCCTGAACCAGGAGCTGTCCAAGGGGCAGGGGGATGTGGCCTTTGAGAACTTCATGTTGGGCGACCGGGACGACACGGGAGACGGCTTTGCGGAGCGCTGGAATGATTACTGGGGGGCCGAGAACGACCGCCTGGCGGTCATGTACAACGGCAGCCACGCCTACGGCCTGGACCGGGTACCCCGGAACGGGCTGTACTACCTCCACCAGGACGAGCGGGTGCTCACCGCCCGTGAGGCAGGGGAGCAGAGCCGCAA
>NZ_CALXEG010000072.1 GCF_944387275.1 uncultured Pseudoflavonifractor sp. | reverse complement strand
GGGGGCGTTTGGCCCTAACAGGGCCCTCCGCCCCTGTGTCCCCGGCGGCTTTTGGGTACTTTTCGCCGGAGAAAAGTACCCCGCCGGAGGCCGTTCCCCTCATCCGTCTGGCCTTCGGCCAGCCACCTTCCCCCCAGGGGGAAGGCCCGGGGAAAGAAGTTCGGGGGATCTCTTCGGAGGGACTTGCAGGCCGGGCTCTGCCGCCGTATATTATTCCATAGAACGCCATTATTGACAGACAGATTTCGATTCCCTGGAGGAGCATCCCATGAAAGAGGGCAAGATCGTCAACCGAGTGGTCATGCTGGTGCTGCTGGGCGCGGTGCTGGTGTACCTGTTTGTGTACGCCTGGCAGAGCTTCACAGACCGGATGGTCACCATGACCTGCTATACCTACACCCTGGACCAGGCCACAGAGGCCACCGGTCTCCTGGTGCGGGATGAGTATGTGCTGCCCGCCCGGTCGGGGCTGGCGGACGTGCTGCCCGCCGAAGGGGAGCGGGTGGGCGTGGGCCAGACGGTGGCCTACCTCTATCAGGACGCCTCCGCCCTGGAGCGGCGGCAGCAGCTGGACGCCCTCAGCCAGGAGCTGGAGCAGATCAACTACTCCCTGGGCCACGCCGACGACATATCGGACAACGCCAAACTGTCTGAGGATATTCTCACCCGCATCGCATCCCTGCGGTCCTCGGTGGCCACCCGGGACTTCACCAGCCTGGAGGAGAACACCATGGAGCTGCGTACCCTGGTGTACAAGCGGGATTACTCCTCCACCGGGGATGTCACCGACCTTCAGACGGCCAAGACCGAACTGGAGAGCCAGATCCAGGCCCTCACCTCCGCCGCCGGACAGGACACCACCTCCGTGATCACCGACCGGTCGGGCATCTTCTCCGGCATGGTGGACGGCTGGGAGAGCCTGATCACCCCTGCCATGCTGGAGACCATCACCCCCTCCCAGCTGGCGGAGCTGGAGCAGAACACGGTCACCCCGGAGAGCGGCACGGTGGGCAAGCTCATCACCAGCGCCAAGTGGTACTTTGCCTGCGTGCTGGACGAGGCCGACGCGGGCGAGCTGGCCAACCTGCGGGACGACAAGAAGAAGGTCACGGTCCGCTTCTCCCGGGACTGGTCCGGCCAGGTGGACATGACGGTGGAGCGCATCAGCGACCCGGAGAACGGGAAAGTGGTGGTGGTGCTCTCCAGCAAGGAGTTCCTCTCGGATACCACCCTGCTCCGGCAGCAGACGGTGAGCCTGGTATACAGCAGCACCACCGGGATCCGCGTGCCCAAGAACGCCCTCTATCAGGACGAGAGCGGAGCGTGGGGCGTGTACGTGGTGGTGGGCGCCCGGGCGGAGTTCAAGCCGGTGGACATTGTGGACGACGAGGAGGACTACTACCTGGTCAACCCGGTGGAAGTGGCGCCCGGGGACAACAATGAGGCCAAACGGTCCCTCCGGGCCGGAGACGAGCTGATCCTCTCCGGCGAGGACCTGTACGACGGAAAAGTGGTAAGAGGCTGAGGGCCTCTCGCCTGAATATGGAGGTGCGGAGCGATGACGCTGCCCGAACGTGTGGAAGCTGTAAAGAGAAAGATTGCCGCCGCCGCTTTGGAGGTGGGCCGGGACCCGGCGGAGGTCACCCTGGTGGCCGCCACCAAGGTCCAGACCTCGGATACCATCCGGCAGGCCATAGCCGCCGGCATCACGGTGTGCGGCGAGAACCGGGTCCAGGAGATGACCGCCCATCTGGACGACGATGCCTACGCCGGCGCCGCCCTCCACTTCATCGGCCACCTCCAGACCAACAAGGTCAAGTATGTGGTGGGCCGGGTGGATATGATCGAGTCGGTGGACTCCCCCCGCCTGCTGGAGGCGGTGGAGGCCCAGGCGGCCAAGCTGGACCTGGTGCAGGACATCCTGCTGGAGATCAACGTGGGCGGCGAGGCGTCCAAGAGCGGCGTGGCCCCGGAAAACGCCCTGGAGCTGGCCAGGCTGGCGGCGGAGATGCCCCACGTCCGCCTGCGGGGGCTCATGGCAATTCCGCCTGCGGCCCATGTTGCCGGAGAAAACCGACATTTTTTTGCCGAAATGTATCACCTTTATGTTGACATAAGAACGGCTTTGGACCATAATGTAACTGATATGGACTGCCTGTCCATGGGAATGAGCGGCGACTATGAGGACGCCGTGCGGGAAGGCGCCACCCACGTCCGGGTGGGCACCGCACTCTTCGGCCCCCGGCCGCCCATGACAAAGCAGAGCCAAGGCTGATTGATGGGGGTAACCGACCATGGGTTTTATTGATGAACTGAAGCGCCTCGCCCGTCCCTATGAGGACGAGGATGAAGAGGATTACGAGGAGGACTATGAGCCGGTCACCCGGGGCGACCGGGAGCAGCGCCGGGAGAAGAGCGCCTCCGCCAAGATGGACAATTCCGGCAGCATCTTCCAGCAGGAGGAGCCCCGCCGGAGCAACAAGGTGGTCAACATCCACACCACCACCCAGCTCCAGGTGGTGCTGGTGAAGCCCGACCGCTTCGAGAACGCCGCCGAGATTGCCGACCACCTGCGGGAGAAGCGCACCGTGGTCCTCAATCTGGAGCAGACCAACAAGGACATCGCCCGCCGCCTGCTGGACTTCCTGTCCGGCGTGGCCTACGCCAACGAGGGCAAGATCAAGAAGGTGGCCATCTCCACCTACATCATCACGCCCTACAACGTGGACATTTTAGGCGATTTAATCGACGAACTGGAGAACAACGGGCTGTACTTTTAACAGCTGACAGCGCGAAGAAAAAGCCGTCCCCGGACGGTGTGAAGCACCGGCTGGGGCAAAGATTTTGTACCCTTTTTTAAAGAGAAACGGGGGAATTGGATATGATGACACCGCAGGAGGTCTCTCAGCACGCGTTTGCCAAGGCCAGCTTCGGCGGCTACAATATGGCCATGGTGGACGAGTTCCTGGACCAGCTTACCGAGGACTACACCGCCCTGTACAAGGAGAATGCCCTCCTCAAGAGCAAGATGAAGGTGCTGGTGGAGAAGGTGGAGGAGTACCGTTCCACCGAAGAGGGCATGCGCAAGGCCCTGCTGGCCGCCCAGCGGACGGCGGACGAGATCGTCCGTGAGGCGGAGGAGAAGCGGGACCGGCTCATCGGCACCGCCGAGGGCGAGGCCCGAGCCAAGATCGACGGCCTGCGCCAGGAGCTGGAGAACGAGCAGATGCGCCTCAACGCCGCCAAGGAGTCCACCGCCGCCTACGTGGCCAAGCTGAAGGAGCTCTATCAGCACGAGATGGACTATCTCAACGGCCTGTCCCAGATGACCGCGCCCGCCCCCAGCCAGACCGACCAGACCGCCCGGGACATCCAGTCCTCCATGGAGAAGATCGTGGAGGGGGAGACCGGCGAGCTGCCCAAGGTGGAGGACGAGGAGCCTCAGGACGAGCCGGAGCAGGACAGCGGCGAGGACGACAGCCAGGAGGACGGCGGCCTGTACGCCGAACTGCTGGGCATGGACCGGAAGGACAAGGAGGAGCAGCCGGAACAGCCGGAGCGCCGGGAGCACAGGGATCACCGTGGCGACCGCCGTGCCCGCCGCCGGGACGAGGACGAGGAGGACGAGGACGACTCCCCCACCCGCCGCATCGACTTCAGCAACCTGAAATTCGGAAAAGATTACGAAATCAAGTGATTCCCCTTGACATAACCGGGGAAAACAGGTAAGATACACGGAGAAACACCCTTATGGGTGTTTCTCCGTGTTTTCTTTTCATACAGCAAACGCAAGGAAGAGGAGGAGTAGTCCGGCCTAACCTGCCCAGAGAGCCGCCGTTTTGGTGAAAGGCGGAGAGGCGGACGGATGAAAATCACCTCGGAGCCTCCGGCTGAACGGGTCTGCCCCCACTAAGCCGGTACGGGCGGCGCCGTTATCCGCCGGCTTGAGCGGCCGCAGTACGCCTGCGGCAAGAAGAGTGGTACCGCAGAGGTTTGCGCCTTTGTCTCTTTTGGGAGACAGGGGCGCTTTTTTGTTCCCTTTGAATCTTTCATCATCACAATAAGGAGCGCAGAGAACCATGGATTACAACAAGACCATCCATCTCCCCAAGACAGACTTCCCCATGCGGGCGGGCCTGCCCCGGCGTGAGCCCGATATGCTCAAGGCCATGGAGGAGAAGGACATCTACCACAAGCTGATCAAGAAGAACGACGGCAAGCCCACCTTCGTCCTCCACGACGGCCCTCCCTACGCCAACGGCAACATCCACATCGGCACCGCCCTGAACAAGATCCTCAAGGATAT
>NZ_CALXEG010000071.1 GCF_944387275.1 uncultured Pseudoflavonifractor sp. | reverse complement strand
AAAAATTTATTTTGATTATTCAATTTTGAAAAACTGAATACCTCAAAATCAGAAAGAGAGCGGCCAAGCACTTTGAGGGATTGGCCGCCTTGTCCACCCATCCAGCGGGACAGCGGGCGGAGGTCAAGGCCGGGTGTAAACCCGTTCATTTCAGCCTTGACGGTTGCCCGTTGTCCTGCTACTTTTCCGGGAGTGTGGCCACAACTTCGGGACACTTTGTCCACAAGTTGGAGCGTAGGACGAGGAACTGGGGCTTTCATATACGCCCTGTCTGCTGATGAGTCCAGACCTGCGCTTGCGGCTCCACGCCACGCAAGCACAGCCCTGTTTTCCTGCCGCTTCAAATGCCCTTGCCCTCCCCGGCGGCAACGGCATTTTCACGGCAACGCCGACAGAGCGTATAACACACTACACTTTGCTTCGCAAAGTCGTGTGCCAAATGGGGGCGTTGCCCCCTTTGGAAACCCCCACAAGAAAAGGCGGTACGCTACCCCTCCACGGGGCGCATACCGCCTTTTCTTGTTATCCAGCCCTCCGGCTGTATCGGTTGAGCAAAAGTCCGCGTGGGATTGATGTGGTATCTTTAACTTTGGGAAACTCCGTTCTCCCATTTGCTCACCGTCTGGTAGGAGACATTCAGCGTCCTGGCCAGGATATCCTGCGTAACGCCTTTTTGCAGGCGAAGCTGTCTGATTTTATTTCCCAATTTCAATTCCATCGTTGCCCCTCTTCTGAACTGTTTCATAGATCTTCCAGTCTGTCCGAACCCATGGCGGCCGCCCTGTTCTGAGCTTATTATAGAGTCCGGCGGCCCCAAAACGCAATCACGCGGAAGGCGAGTGCCGTCGCAGCAGCAGAGAGCTGCGGCCTGTGCGGAATATGCTGTCCTGATTGACCGGCCATCCGGTCTATGCTATAATATGGAAAATATTATGTAAATTTATATTACGGGAGGGCGCGATTATGAGCCAAGCCAAGCTGTCCATCTATCTCTGCCGCCTGCTGCGGCACGCCCCTGAGGATGCCGGTCTGGATATGGACCGCCACGGCTGGGTCAGCACCGCGCAGCTCATCGAAAACGTCAACAAGGCCGGACGGTACCGCCTCACCATGCCCCAGCTGGAGCAGCTTGTGGCCGCCGACAACAAGGGCCGCTACCGCTTCAGCCCGGACAAGAGCCGGATCAAGGCCTGCCAGGGCCACTCCATCCCCTGGGTGGAGCCTGAGCTGACCCCCGCCGCCCCGCCCGCCTACCTGTACCACGGCACCACCGAGCGGGCCTGGAGCGCCATTCAGGACAGCGGCTATATCTCCCGCATGTCCCGCCATGCGGTCCACATGCAGGCCGAGGAGTCCAAGGCCTGGCAGTCCGCCTGCCGCTGGCGGCAGGCGCCGGTGGTGCTGAAGATCGACGCCCGGGCCATGGCCGCCGACGGGTGCTCCTTCGGCGTGTCCGACAACGGCGTGTGGTGCACCGAGCGGGTCGACCGGAAGTACGTCTGCGATGTACTGCGCCCCTCTGTGTGACCGGCCGAATCCGCCCTTTTCCCCCCTTGGGCCTGTCCATTCGACTTCTGCGGTCGAGAAAAGTCGAATCGTTTTTATCCATTTATTTCCATTTTCCTCTTGCGCTCGCTGTCTATTTATGGTAAATTATAGCCAACCGGTAATGACATCTGGCCCGCGGCGCTATCTCATCAAGCACACGCTTGGAAAGGACGAGGACATGGAGAACAAAATCAGGATTCTGACTGCGGACGCGGGAGAGGAATTCCGCAGCCTGCTCAACGATGCGCTCAGCGAGGAACCCGATATGGAGGTCATCGCCTCCACCGGGGACGGACAGGAGACCATTCGTCTGGCAAAAGAGCTTGGGCCGGACGTGGTGGCCATGGACCTGGTCCTGACACGAATGGATGGGTTGGAGGTGCTCTCCGAGCTGGCGGCCCTGACGCCCCGGCCCCGGGTGCTGGTGATCTCCAGCTTTGCCAGCGGCGCGGTGGCCACCCACGCCGCCTCGGCGGGCGCGGACTATTATCTGATGAAGCCCTGCCGTATGACCACTGCCGCTGAGCGCATCCGTCAGCTCTCCGCGCTGATCCAGCCCAGCCAGGAGGAGGCCGCCCAGCCCGCCGCCAAGGAGCAGAGCCTGGAGAGCACGGTCACCGCTATCATACATGAGATCGGCGTTCCCGCCCACATCAAGGGCTACCAGTACCTGCGGGAGGCCATCATCATCGCGGTCCAGGACATGGACGTGATCAACGCCGTCACCAAGGTGCTCTACCCCGAGGTGGCCAAGAGGTTCAACACCACCGCCTCCCGGGTGGAGCGGGCCATCCGCCACGCCATTGAGGTGGCCTGGGACCGGGGCGACCTGGAGACCCTCCAGAAGTATTTCGGCTACACCGTCTCCAACGCCAAGGGCAAGCCCACCAACAGCGAGTTCATCGCCATGATCGCCGATCGGCTCCAGCTCCAGCAGAGGGAGAAATGATCCCCTATCTCCGTACAGCATAAAATGCGCCCGCCCCGCCGGTTTCATCCGGCAGAGCGGGCATGTTTTTTATATTTTTTTATCTTTTCAGCAGAAACAGCTCCAGGCTGCCCAGCCAGCGCAGCGCCCGTTCCCGCTGGTGCTGGGCGTCCACCGACTCCTCAATGCTCCAGGCGTAGTTGGAGCCCAGCTTTGTGATGGTGAGCTGCTCCCAGAAGGCAGCCTTGTCCACATCCGGGCGGAATTCCCCGGTCTGGATGCCAAAGTCGATGATGCGGGAGATATGCTCCTCCGGCAGGTCGGAGCGGCTCTGCTCCTGGGAGATCCCAGTGCGCAGCATTCCCTCCTGATAGGCCCGGCTGAACATGCGCCCGTACTGTATCACCTGGTCTACATAAATCTCCACATAGTGCTGGTAGAGCTGCCGGGCGCTCTGGGCATTCTCATAGTCCAGTTCCTCGTTCAGCCGCTGATACAGCGTCTTATTGAACTCAGAGGCCAGGTAGTAGACAATGTCCTCTTTGGAGTTATAGTATACATAATATGTCCCTTTGGACACCCCGCACGCCGCGCAGATCTGGCTGACCGACACGCCGCTGTATCCACGCTGACCGATGAGCTCCACGGCCTTCTCCATCAGCTTCCGCTTGGTCTCCTGGGCCTTGAGCGAGCGGCGCTCCATTCCCTTTGCCATAGTCCAACCTCCTGTGATAGCGGTGCCGCATCCGTCCCGGCCCACGGCCCCGGACGGGCAAGCTATAGCATACCACAGCCGGGCGGAAAAGAAAACCCCGGCGCCGCACCATGCGCGCCCAGCGTGCAGCTTGCAGAAAAGAGGCCTGTCTCCCTTTGGGGAGACAGGCCTCTCGGGTCGCTGACAGGGATTACTGGTTCAGGTCGTAGCCGATGATGTCCGCCACAGCCTGCATGGAGGCGTCGTGGTCGGTCCACTCGTCGCTGACGGGCGTGCCGGTCAGGGCCTCGGTGATGCTCTCAGCGGCGGTCTTGCCGGAGAGGAAGGAGAAGCTGCTGGCGCAGCCGCTGTCCAGGAAGTTGTAGTGCTCGGCGTAGAAGCCGCCGGCGTCAGCGCCGACGCAGTACAGACCGGGGATGATGTCGCCGTCCTCGCTGACGACCTCCATCTTCTCGTTGATCTTCACGCCGCCGATGGTGGTCAGCATGCCGCCCACCATCTTCACCGCGTAGTAGGGGCCGTCGCCGAAGGCGATCAGCCGGTCAGCGGTCTTGCCGAAGTCGGGGTCCTCGCCGTTGGCGCAGTAAGTATTGTAGGTCTCCACGGTGGACACGAAGGTGTCCGCGGGCACCTCCATCTGGGCGGCCAGGTCCTCCAGGGTGTCGGCCTTGATGACGAAGCCCTTCTCCACAGCCGCGTCCAGGACCTCCTGGAGGCCCTCGATGGGGGCGTTGGTGGAGGGGGTGAAGCAGGTGCCGGACAGGGTGTTGTTGGTGCTCATGAAGTCGATCATGGACTGGTCCAGAATGCTCCAGTAGAAGCCGTGCTCCTGGTCGCAGGCCAGCATGAAGCCGCTGGTCTCGTCGGAGAACCGCTCGCCGCTGTTGTTGACCCACAGATAGCCCTGATAGCCCACGCGGTGGACCGGGGAGTCAATGGCGCAGCCGGGCACGGTGGTCAGGCTGTAAGCCACCCACTCCTGTCCGAACTTGGCGGCGCCCACGTCCCAGCACATCTGGATGCCTTCGCCCATGCGGCCGCCGGTGCCGCCGGCCTTCAGGTTGCCGCCGGAGGTGGAGGCGTCGGCCTGGTTCTGGCCCACGTACTCGGCCAGCATCTCCTCATTGTCCACAAAGCCGCCGGTGGCCACGATGACGGACTTGGCGTTGACGGTGACCTTGTCGCCGGCAGCGGTCTCGGCGTTGACGCCCACGCACTGGCCGTTCTCATCCATGTTCAGGCTCTTGCCGGTGGTGTTGAGCAGGGTGGTGACGCCCAGCTCATTGCACTTGGCCTGCATCCGCACGGCCACGCCGGGGCCCTCGCCCTCCAGCATCAGCCAGGTGGAGGTGTTGGGGCCGCGGAAGGAGTCGTAGGCGGCCTCCACGTTGTTGCCCAGGCTGATGATCCAGTTGGTGGAGGTGCCCACGTTGTTCATGAACAGCTTCACGATCTCAGGGTTGCTGTTGTTGTGGTTGTGGTTCATGTGGTACTCATAGCCCTCTTCGGGGGTCTGGGTCTGCATACCGAACATGACGTCGCCGATGGAGTTGAGGGAGTAGTGGCACTCGGTGCCGTACAGGGCGCCGCCGCTCACGCTGCGCTTCTCCAGCATGACCACGTTGAGGCCCAGCTGGGCGGCACGGACAGCGGCCGCCAGACCGGACCCGCCGGCACCCACGATGGCCACGTCGCAGTCATAGGTGGCATCGCCGGTGGACTCAGGCTTGCTGGTGGCGTCGGTCATGAACTCGTCCACAGAGGCGCCGGCCTGCTCGATGCAGCCCTTGACCGCCTCGATGATGCCGTTGCAGGCCAGGGTGCAGGTGGCGATGGTGTCGATGTTCACGCTCTGGTTCTCCACGATCCGGTCGGGGATCATGTTCAGGGCGGGGGAAGCGATGGAGGGGGTCTCCTTCTCGTCAGTCACTTCCACCTTGGTGATGCGGCCGTTCTCGAAGGTAGTGGCCACATAGATAAAGTCGTTTCTGCCGGAGCCAAAGTCGGTGTAGGTGCCGTCCTTGGCGCTGCTGAAGGGGGCCTCGTCGGTCTGGGCCGGCGTGGCGGATACCTCGGTCTGGGGCTGCGTCTCCCCGGTGGGCTCTGTGCTCTCCTGTCCGCAGGCCGCCATGGCAAACAGCATGGCGCCCGCCAGCAGCGCACAGAGCAGCTTCTTCGCGCGCTTCATTTTCTGTTCCTCCTGTTTCTTTCTCTTTCCACTTGCTTACTTATGGTCACTGACCGTCGGTAAGTACGTCTTTATTTTAACAGTTAATTTCGCCTTGTCAATAGTTTGTTAAAGTTTTTTCGTTCTCCCGTTTTTCCACTAAAATATTTCCTTTTTCCCGTATATTTCCAATATTTCAAAATATCGCAGGGCAAAAATACTTTTACGGCACTTTGCGGGCACAATGTCAGGGAATTTTTATCCAATTGCACCATGTATTGCTCCGCCCGCCTTTTCCCTTTCCCGCCCTTCTGTCCGGCCAACCCCGCGTTTCTCACATTGTGTTCACATTTTTTGGGGGAACAGCTCCAACTTCCGGCTGTTTTCACCATTTTATTTTTCTTTTCCTATCAGAATCGTATAAAATCTCTGTTGTCAACCAGGAGCCAATGTTATATACTTTTTCATATGTTAATAACTCTCATCATTGTTTGTCTGAAAGGAGCTCCACGCTATGAGCGAGACCGGTGTACAGCCCGGGGTTTGGATCGCCCGCCCCTTCGGTACCACCAGCACAGGTGAAGCCGTTACCTGTTACCGCATTGAAAATCCCTCCGGCGCATGGGTAGAAGTTCTGGACTACGGCTGCACGCTGCGCGGGATCGGCGTTCCGGACCGGAAAGGCCAGATCACCGACGTTCTCCTGGGCTATGACCGCATAGAGGACTATGAGGCAGGCGACGCCTATCTGGGCGCTGTCATCGGCCGCTGCGCCGGTCGCATTGCAGGCGCCAAGGTCACCCTGGGGGGCAAGACCTATCCCCTCTCCGCCAACTGTGGGGACTATCAGCTCCACGGCGGCGTCCGCGGCTTTAACCGGTACATCTGGTCGGCCAAGGTCCGGGGCGGCAACCTGGTGTTCCGCCGCCGCTCTCCCGACGGTGAGGAGGGCTATCCCGGCAATCTGGAGGTGTCTGTCTCCTTCGCCTGGAGCAACAGCAACACCCTCTCCCTGGAGTTCACCGCCTTTGCGGATCAGGATACCGTGGTGTCCCTTACCAACCACCCCTATTTCAACCTCAACGGCGCCGGCGCCGGTACCATCGACAAGCACACACTTCAGGTCTCCGCCGACGAGTATACCGAACTGGACCAGCGGAATTTGATTACAGGCCGTATTCTTCAGGTTGAAAATACCCCTCTGGATTTTCTCCGCCCCAAGCCGCTGGACGTTCCGGTGGATTATAACTTCTGTTTCTCCCGCACCGGGCTCCACTCCGCCGCCCAGCTGTGCAGCCGGGAGAGCGGCATCACCCTGGACGTCAGCACCACCCAGCCCGGCCTTCAGGTGTACACCGGCGACTTTCTCTCCGGCCCCGCCGGAAAGGGCGGCGCGGTGTACGGTCCCCGCAGCGGCGTGGCTCTGGAGGCTCAGGGTTGGCCTGACGCCGCCGCCTGGCCCGCCTTCCCCTCCAACATCCTGCGGCAGGATGTACCCTACCAGCAGCGCATCGAGTTTGCCTTCTCCGTGCGTGGCTGACGCCATACTTTTCAGACAAAAGGAGCCGTCCGGTCTTGCAGACCGGACGGCTCCTTTCCCTATTGCAGCTCAGACAGACATCCCGGCCGGGGTGTGTCCGCATAACATCAATAATTCTTGGCCTGAAGCTCGAAATAGGCCTGGGGATGTGCGCACACAGAGCACACGCCGGCCCCACCCCATCCGGAAACCGGATGGGGACCCCGACGGATCAAAAGAGGGCTGCGGCAAAACCGCAGCTCTCTCACGCGCTCCGCGCGGGGAAGCCCCCGGCGGGACAGCGCTCAATAATTCTTGGCCTGAAGCTCGAAATAGGCC
>NZ_CALXEG010000070.1 GCF_944387275.1 uncultured Pseudoflavonifractor sp. | reverse complement strand
CCCCGGAACGGGCTGTACTACCTCCACCAGGACGAGCGGGTGCTCACCGCCCGTGAGGCAGGGGAGCAGAGCCGCAAGAGCGGGACAACCTTCCAAATCACCATCAGCAACAACCAGTTCGGCGCGGACATGTCGGTGGAGGCGGTGGCCCAGACCCTGGCCGACCTGCTGGAGCGGAAGCTGGCGGCGGGGGTGATCGGATGAGGCGCACCATCAGCCTGCTGGAGGAGCAGGCGGGGCGGGAGCTGGTGCTCCCCGTGACCCCCAGCTCCTATTCCTGGACCCACGCCAACCGGGTGGAGACCGTCCAGCTGGACCAGGTGGGGGAGATCAACCTGCCCGGCGGGGCCCTGCTGGGCAGCTGCACCCTGGAGGCCCTGCTGCCCGCCAGGCTCTACTCCTTCTGCAACCCGGGCGCGGTGGCCAACCCCTACCGCTACCTGGAGCAGCTGGAACGCTGGAGCGACAGCGGCACGCCGGTGCGCTTTCTGGTCTCGGGCACGCCCACCAACGCCCTGGTGCTCATCGAGAGCGTGGAGTACGGCGAGCAGGACGGCACCAACGACATCTACGCCACCATCATCCTGCGGCAGTACCGCAAGCCGGAGACACCGGTGGTGGCGGTATCCTCCGGCACGGCCACGGCCGCCCGGGACAGCGCCACCGGCGCATCCTCCAAGCGCACCTACACCGTGGTGAAGGGGGACAGCCTGTGGGGCATCGCACAGCGGTTTTACGGCGACGGCAGCCTCTGTTACAGATTGGCCGCCGCCAACAGCATCGCCAACCCCAACCTCCTCCAGCCCGGCCAGGTGCTCACCCTGCCGTCTCTGGATGAGCTGCCGGCGGAGGGGGTCATGCCGCCCAGCGTCCAGGCGGCCAAAAGCACCCAGGTGACCAAGGACAAGGACACCGGCTGGCCCAAGCTGAGCTGGAGCGAGGCCACCGAGAACACGCTGAAGTATTTCGGGCTGGGTCAACAGGACGAGGAGGAGCAATTCCCCGGGCCGGTGCGGCAGTGAGGGGGAACGTCCATGGACTATGAGCTTCTGCTCACCGCCCCGTCGGGCGGCGAGACCCGGGACTTCGCCCAGCTGGTGCAGACCATGAGCTGGAGCGGCAGCGTCCGGCAGACGGCCCGGGAGCTGTCCGCCACCCTGGCCGTCCCACGGGACGGCAGCGTGACGCCTCCGGCCCTCCGGGAGGGCGCATACCTCACCCTGCGGCGGGCGGGGGAGACCGTGTTCACCGGCCCCCTGCTCACCGCCACCACCTCCTCCCAGGACAGCCTGGTGGATCTGTCCGCCCTGGACCGGGGGCGGTTCCTGGTGGGCAACGAGGGGTGGTACTCCTTCTCCGGCGTCACCCCCGAGACGGCCGCCGCCGCCATCGCCCGGGACTACGGCATCCCGGTGGCCGCCCTGGCCGCCGCCGGCGTGAGCGTGAGCCGGAAATTCCCCGGCGTGGCCCTGGACAAGATCATCCGCACCCTCTACGGCCTGGCCGGGGAGCAAAATGGAAAGCGCTACCTGGTCCGCTTCACCGGCGGCGGGGCCCTGGAGGTGGTGGAGAAGCCCACCAGCGCGTCGTTGTCCATCGCCTCCACCATGGCCGTGACCAACACCTGGGACATCACCAACCTCCAGAACAGCGTGGCCATCCGCACCCAGGAGGGGGCGCTGGTGCGCCGGGTGGAGGACGCCGACTCCGTGGCCCTCAACGGGCGGCTGGAGCACGTGATTACCCAGCGGGACGGAGAGGACGCGGGCAGCGAGGCCCAGGCCTGGCTGGAGGACAACGGCCTCCAGCAGAACCTGACGGTGGAGACCCTGGGAGACCCCCGGCTCATCACCGGCGAGGCGGTGCTGCTGAGGGACACGGGCAGCGGGGTGTCGGGCCTGTTCTGGATCGACGGCGACACCCACACCTGGAAGAACGGACAGTACTACTGCAAGCTGACGCTGAACTTCCGCAACCTGGTGGACGACACCAGGGCGGGCAGCGAACTGTGAGAGGAGGACGGGCATGGACAGCCTGGAACAGAGCGGCGGGCGCATCGCCTCCGCCATTGTGAAGCTGGGGGGCAAGGGACAGGCACCCTCCCCCTTCCGTCTGGGCGAGGTGCTGGAGGCCGGACAGGGGCGGCTGCGGGTGTCCTGCGGGGGTCTCCAGCTGGAGCGGGAGGACCTGTATCTGGCGGCAGGGCTGGATTATCAGTGGACGGAGGACACGGGCGGCCCTGAGCTGCTGCGCTCCGGGGACACGGTGGCCCTCCTGAGCGCCGACGAACAGACCTATTATCTGGTGGCGAGGATGGTGAGAGCATGAGCCTGTTTCCCCAGTTTTCCATTCCCGCCGCCAAGACGGGCGGCGACCTGCCCCTGTACGCCGACGTGGCCATGGACTACGACGCCGGCACCCCCCTCTGGGAGGGAGGCAACCCGGTGGTGGTCACGGGCCTGGAGGCCGTCAAGAGTTGGGCCTGGCGGGCCGTGGCCACTGCCCGGTACCGCTATCCGGCTTTCAGCTGGGACTACGGCTGTGAGCTGGAGAACCTGGTGGGCCAGCCCTACCAGGCGGACACCAAGCGCAGCGAGGCGGCCCGGTACATCCAGGACGCCCTGCTCTCCTCTCCCTACATCACCGCCTGCTCGGTGACCGACGTCACCTTTGACGGCTCCGTATTCCACATGACGGTGGAGCTTTCCACCCTGTACGGCAAGGAGGGATTCCGTGTTTGAAGACAGAACCCAGGAGAACATCAAGGCCGAGGCCCTGGCCCTCCTGAGCCCGGAGGCCGGCGTGTCCGCCCTGGCGGGCAGCTACGCAGACGCCACCCTGGGGGCCGTGGCCGGGCAGCTCAGCGAGCTCTACCAGGTCCTGCCCGCCGTGGTGTCCATGCTCTTTGTGGACGAGTCCAGCGGGCCCTACATCGACCTGGTGGGCAGCACCTACTTCAACATCACCCGCCGGCCGGGCACCAAGGCCCGGTGCGACCTCACCCTCAACGGCGACGCCGGGACGACCCTGCCCGCCGGCACCGTGTTCCTCACCCGCTCCGGCCTGGAGTTCCTCCTGCTGGAGGCGGTGACCATCCCCCAGGGGGGCACGGCGGAGGGCACCCTGGAGGCGGCGGAGACTGGCGCGGCCTACAACGTGGGGGCGGGGGAGATCACCCGCATGTACATCAACGCGGTGGGCCTGGCTTCCTACACCAACGGGGAGGCCCAGGGCGGAACCGACACCGAGAGCGACGCCGCCCTCCTCGCCCGTATCCGGGAGCGCCGGGAGAAGCCCGCCAACGGGGCCAACGGCTGGCAGTACCGCCAGTGGGCCCTCAGCGTGGCGGGGGTGGGGGACGCCAAGGTGGTGGAGCTGGCCCAGGGACCGGGGACGGTGGGGGTGACCGTTGTGGACAGCAACATGGCCCCGGCGTCCCCGGAGATCGTGGAGGCCTGCCAGGCCCTGCTGGACGCCCAGCGGCCCGTGGGCGCCACGGTGACCGCCGCCGCCCCCGGGGAGGTGGAGCTGAACGTCTCCGCCACGGTGGTCATCACCGCCGCCACAACGGCGGAGACGGTCAAGGAGGCCTTTGCCGCCCGGCTGAAGGAGTACCTGGCCGGGGTCATCCGGGCCAAGTACGGCGCCATCTATTACAGCCCGGAGGAGGACACGGCCTACACCGTCATCTACAACCGGATTCTGGCCCTGCTGCTGACCATCGACGGCGTGGAGAACGCCGCCAGTCTGACCGTCAACGGCGGGACCAATGACGTGACCATACAGGCCGATCAGGTGCCCGTGGCGGGCGCGGTGGAGGTGACAGAGTAGTGGACAGATACGACCTGATGCTCCAGCTGCCGGAGTTCTACCGCAGCGTGCCCTTCGCGGAGCTCCAGCGGGTGCTGGGGGAGATGGTGCGCAGGGCCGGGGAGGACGTGGACTTCACCCTGGCGCAGCTCTGGCCCCAGACCGCCAGCGGCTGGGGGCTGGCCATGTGGGAGACCGCCTACGGCATCCCGGCGGACGTGACCAAGGACCTGGAGTTCCGGCGCACCCGGCTCCTCTCCAAGCTGCGTGGCCAGGGCGTCCCCACAATATCACTGGTCCAGGCCGTGGCCGCCTCCTTCGCCAACGGCCAGGTGGAGGTGGTGGAGCACAACGACCAGTACTATTTTGTGGTCAAGTTTGTCTCCATTCTGGGGGTGCCCCCCAACATCGACGACCTGACCGCCGCCATCAACGAGATCAAGCCGGCCCACTTCGATTTTATCTATGAGTACATCTTCCACCAGTGGGGGCTCTTCAGGCCCTACACCTGGGGGCAGCTGGCGGGCCGGACCTGGAAGGACCTGAGGGAGGGACAGTTTCCGTGACCAACACCACCTATTACAGCCTGAAAAAGCCGGAGGATAACGACAACGTCCTCATCTCCGACCTGAACGGCAACGCCGACGCCATCGACCAGGCCCTCCACGGCCTGGACGAGGGCCTGAAGGGCCTGAAATACGAGCCGCCCCTCACCCAGGCGGGGAGCAAGAGCGCCGTCGCCGACGGGGACGGCCTGGTGGTCACCGACAGCGCCGACGGGAACAAGACCAAGCGGGTGCTGTGGAGCGCCGTCAAGTCGGCCCTGTCCGCCCTCTTCGCCGCCAAGACCCACCAGCACGCCGCAGCGGACATCACCAGCGGGGCGCTGAGCATCAGCCGGGGCGGCACCGGGCAGAGCACGGCCCTGGATGCGGCCAAGACGCTGGGACGCGGGTATGGGACATGTTCCACCCCGGGGGCAACAGTGGCCAAGACGGTGGCCCTGAGCAGCTTCTCGCTCAACACCGGGGCGGTCGTCGGTGTCCGGTTCTCCTATGCGAATACCGCCGCCAATCCGACCCTGAACGTCAACAGCACAGGGGCCAAGTCCATCTATAATTTTCAGACCAACACCAATATCAAGCCCGGCGACATTGCCGCAGGCATGACGGCTTTCTTCACGTATAACGGGGCTCAGTGGGTGCTGCTCAATCCGTGCAGTGATCCGTCGGTGGTGAGCGGTAGCGGCGTAACGCCGAGTGACTACGGGAGAGATAGCGCGGTAGAGATTGACCTGGGATTCCGGCCCTCTCTGATCGCCGTAAAGGGGTACGCCTATAATGCGTGGGGCTTTTCGACTGATACGCTTCGTATCGAACTGGGAGGAGGTTCGTCTTCTTACATTTCGAGTTTTAGCATTACAGACAACGGATTCACCGTATACGCTGAGGACAGCAACGGGACTGGAAAGGGATACGATTATCTGGCGTTTAGGTGAGGTGGAAAAGATGACGATTATAAAAACACAGGCGGAAAACGGCTTCCATGACATCCAGAGACAGTCTCACCGGATGGCCTGCTGGCTGCCCGGGTATGTGGAGGTCCCGCCACATCTTGAGTCCGCTGTGTGGGCGTCCGGCGGCTGGTGCGACCTCATGATGGAGGACGGCAGTCTTATCGGCATAACACCCACTGAAAAGCCGAAGGAACCTACCGCCCCGCCCACCGAGCTGGAGCAGCTGCGGGCGGACGTGGACTTCCTGGCCGCCATGACGGGGGTGATGCTGGTATGACCGTGCTGGAGATGGCCAAGCAGTACTACCCCCGCCTGTGGAGCAGGGCGCGCATCGAGGCCCTTGTGGCCGCCGGGCGGCTGACCAGGGAAGAGGCGGAGCAGGTCTATGAAGCCGGGGATGGCGGATAAAACGGCTGGGAGGACCGCAATGTCCGCTTTTAGGAGGTGAGACGGCTTGGATTAAGGAGCCGTCCGCCGGACGGGCGGCGGAGTGAGCGGAGAGGAGAGATGCGCATGATTCATTTTGACGACTGGCTGCTGAAGAAGGATGAGGGGCCGGTCATCGCCCGGCAGTACGACAACCTGACCCGACGCCTGGAGATTCTGGGCGACATCCCGGAGGGGTGGAGCTGGACGCTGCTGGTGCAGGCGGACAAGCACCTGGACCTCATCGCCCTGACGCCCATGGAGGGCGGCCTGGGGGTGGACCTGACGGCGGAGATGCTGGCTGTGTCCGGATACTACACCGTGCAGCTCAAGGGCGTCCGGGGCGAGCTGGTGCGCCACACCAACCAGGTGCGGATTTTTATCCCGGACAGCCTGTCCGGCGACGCCAACTGGCCGGAGGTGCCCAGCGAGTTCAGCCAGATGGAGGCCAACATCCGGGAGCTAAACGAGCACCCGCCCGTCCCCGGAGATGAGGGCTTTTGGCTGGTGTGGGACCTGGAGCGGGGGGAGTATGTGACCTCAGACCTTCCCCTGCCTAACGTGTCGGTGGGGCCCGCCGGAAAGGCGGCCACCATCAAAGTGGGCGAGACCGTCACCGGCGATCCCGGAACCCAGGCCGCCGTGGAGAACACCGGCACGGAAAACGAGGCGGTGCTGCGGTTTACCATCCCCAGAGGCGCAGTCGGCCCTACCGGCGCCACGCCTGACATCTCTGTCCAGGTGACCGGCCTGCCCGCAGGGGCTGAACCCACGGTGTCCGTGTCCGGTACGCCCGAGGCCCCTGTCATTGCCCTGGGCATCCCCGCCGGCAGGCAGGGCGACCCCGGCGGAAAAGGCGACCCGGGCGACCCCGGCCAGACACCCAACATCACCATCGGCCAGGTGGAGACTCTGCCCGCCGGGTCTGCGGTGACCGCGTCCATCACCGGCGAGACGCCCAACCTGGTGCTAAACCTTGGTATTCCCCAAGGACAGCAGGGTGACACCGGAGCGGGTGTTCCTCCGGCCGATGACGTACCGACAGATTACCTGCTCAGCGTGGGCGGCTGGGTACCCCCTCCGAGCGGTGGAGGCTCCGCTCCGGCGTGCCAGGTCTGGGATGTAACCGTAGAGGAGGACGTCATATCCTATGCGATTCCGGTTGACGATCCCACGTCCTACGATTTTTACATCTATCAGGTCAACCGGCCCAGCGGCTGGTCGGGAAATCTGCTGATGGAGTTTATCCGGAAATCGGACGGGAAATTCTCGAGCAATTTTCAGATCGCCAAGCACGGAGCGGATAGCGGTATTATTTTTGTACGCCCAATAGACGAGAAACCGTGGTGCCTCAGTATGAACTATTCCAATATCGGCGCCGTTATGGCGACGTCTACAAGCGCCGCCTGGTACACGCCGGATGGGACGAAACCGTCGATTGCTGTAAAGAACTCGGCCGGGAATGTGGAAGCCGGGACGAGAATTGTACTGAGGGGGTATCGATTTGAGAGT
>NZ_CALXEG010000069.1 GCF_944387275.1 uncultured Pseudoflavonifractor sp. | reverse complement strand
CAAAAGCCGCCATGGGGCAACAGGCGCGGAGGGCCCTTCCAGGGCCAAACGCGCCCGTTTCCCCCTGGTACCCCCTTCGGAGACGCGGCTTGCGGCGGCAAAATTCAATGAGCCGCCGTATTTGAAAGCAGTTACTATGCCGGTTTGGTGCCCTGTGTGTCGTTTCTCTCCTGCCCGAGCAGAGTTACCCGCCTAGGCTTGTGAGTCGCTGCAATCCAATCACCGTTCTCAATGCCGCACACAGTCTCTGCGTTGTGTTCCAGCCGCTGCCCCAATCACTTTATTTGAACCAGCTCATGCCGCCCTGTTCCTCTCTGGAGTAGGCGGTGATGACGGCGGGAATGCCCCGCTTGGCCAGCAGGGCGGCGATCTCCTCCGCCCCCCTGAGCCGCTCCTCGCTGTCGGCCTTGTTGAGCACGCAGCGGAAGGCCATGGCCTCCCCCACGCCCTTCCGGCTGCCCGCCGGGCTGGACAGGATGGCGTCCACGTCGGCGGGGGTGATCACGTGGTCCATATCGCACTCCAGCAGGGCGCACACCTGCTCGGGCCGGTGGCAGATGTCCCCCACCGTCCGGCCCAGGCAGTCCATGCCCGCCAGGGCCAGCACCGCGGCGGCCTGGGGCGGGATCACCGGCTCGTGGTCGGCGGGCGCCTTCAGGGGCCGCACCCGGGCCCCGTCGGCCTCGGCCAGCACGATATCCGCCGCCGCCGCACAGGCCGCCACGTCGCCGCCGGTCATCTTGTCCCGCCGGTCCAGCCGGCCCACGGTGAGGATGCCGTGCTTGGCCAGCAGCTCCCTCAGGGCCGCCGGGTCGCTCTCATCGGTCATAAACAGGCCGGGATGGGGCAGAATGTGGGTGGTGGTGGTGACGATGACCGTTTTCCCCGCCTCCCGGGCCTCCCGGGCCAGGGCGTACATGGTGGTGGTCTTGCCGCCGCCCCCCACCAGGGCGACAACCCGGTGGCGATCCATGTCCAGCCCCAGCTTATCCCAAAGTCTCATATATCTCTTTTTCTCCTTCCATTCCCCGGAGTCCCTCCGGGGGCCGTGGTGTCCTGTTCAGCATAGCACAAATCCGCCGGATTTACCACTGCTATCCCTTGCGCTGTATGGAGAAAATAGATAAAATAGAGTGCTGACACAACCCTGAGCGAGGAGGCGGAGGACATGGACCACGAGGACTATATGCGCCAGGCCCTGGACCTGGCCAGAGAGGCCATGGAGGCCGGCGAAGTGCCGGTGGGCTGCGTGGTGGTATGGGAGGGCCGGGTGGTGGGCCGGGGCCGCAACCGCCGGGAGGAGGACAGGGACGCCCTGGCCCACGCCGAGCTGATGGCCATCCATGAGGCCAATGAGACCCTGGGGGGCTGGCGGCTCCACAAGGCCGACCTGTACGTGACCCTGGAGCCCTGCGCCATGTGCGCCGGGGGCATTGTGAACGCCCGGATCCCCCGGGTGTGGTACGGCGCGGCGGACAGCCGGTTCGGGGCCTGCGGCTCCGCTCTGGACGTGTTCTCCGCCCCCCTGAACCACCGCCCCCAGGTCACCGGCGGCATTCTGGCGGAGGAGAGCGCGGCCCTGATGCAGGCGTTCTTCCAGCGCCTGCGGGAGAAGCGCAGGAAACCCGCCGCCCCCTGCTGCAACGAGACGAAAGGAGACGATTTGATGGAATTTCAGTACGAGGACAGCCGCATTTTCCTGCCCGACGGCAAGGGCGGGGTGCTGGCGGAGATCACCTTTCCCGACGGGGCCGACGGCGTGCCCGTCATCGACCACACCTTTGTGGACGGCAGCCTGCGGGGCCAGGGGGTGGCCGGGCGCCTGATGGAGGCGGCGGTGGCCGCCCTGCGGGCCAGCGGCCGCCGGGCCAATGTGACCTGCTCCTACGCGGTGAGCTGGCGGGACAAGCACCCCGAGGCCGCCGACGTGCTCCTGTGACCGGCGGGGCGGAGCTGCCGCTGCCGGAAAGATTTGATTCTTTTGTAACAATTCCACCTTATATTCTTAATATCCTGCTGGTAACATAATACTCGCAAGAGACAGCGACTTCTTTTCATTCTATCCTCCTATCCTTTTTCATGCCGGGCCGCGGAATTCCGCGGCCCGGCCCCCTTTTTCCCCCGCCGCGCCGCCACCGGCCCTCCATTACACCAACTTTACATAAAATCCAAAAAATTTAATTCTCTTGTAACATTTTCCTCTTTCTCTGTTAATAAGTCTCGGGTACTATAATACCTGCAAGAGACAGTTTCTTTTCATTTCATTGTATCCTCTTTCCTTCGGCAGGAGCCGGGCGTCAAGGAGCGGACGCCCGGCTTTTGTCGTTTTTCTGCTTTTTTCCCGGCTTTTTCCTGCCCTCCCACCTGTGCGCACCCGCCGCTGTTAAAATTTCTAAATTAAGATGACAAATGTCCGTTTTTTTGATAGAATATAGGCGGTTGAACTGGCGCCTCTTTTTCGCTACAATGTAGCTATCTATTTTTATCGGCAGGGAGAGCGTACTTATGAAGCTTTTGGAAGACCGTATCCGCCGCGACGGCAAGATCCGCAGCGGCGGGGTACTCAAGGTGGACAGCTTTCTGAACCATCAGATCGACGTGAAGCTGTACGGTGAGATCGGCAAGGAGTTTTACCGGCTGTTCGGCGACTGTGGGGTCACCAAGATTTTGACCATCGAGGCATCGGGGATCGGGATCGCCTGCGTGACCGCGCAGTTTTTTGATGTCCCCGTCATCTTCGCCAAGAAGAACAAGACCAAGAACATCGCCGGGGACGTGTACACCTCCAAGGTGGAGTCCTTCACCCACGGCAAGGTGTACGACATCATCGTGTCCAAGGAGTTCCTCCTGCCTGAGGACCGGGTGCTCATCATCGACGACTTCCTGGCCAACGGCAGCGCCCTCCAGGGCCTGATCAAGCTGGTGACCGACGCCGGCGCCACCGTGGTGGGCGCGGGTATCTGCGTGGAGAAGGCCTTCCAGCCCGGCGGCGACCTGATCCGCTCCATGGGCGTGCGCGTGGAGTCCCTGGCCCGTATTAAGAGTATGAGCGAGGACAGCATCGAGTTCTGCTGACCCCCTCCCCGCTCCCTATCAGAAACGCAATGGCTCCGGTCTGGTGCGCCGGGGCCTTTTCCCCTTCCCCCTGTTTTGCACCCCTGCTGCCGCAGACGGCCCCGCCGGGCCGTGATGAGCGGATGTTCTGAGTGAGACCGCCAGGGTGTCCTGTTGGCCGCGCTCCGCAGGAATTACCGGCGGAGCCGCAGCCGGGCCCCTGGCGGTCCGCTGTCTCCGCCGTGATTCATCGAGCTGTCTTTTTGTACGTAGGAATGAGAGAGAAACCCGCATGTTTTGAAGGAGGAACACAGCTATGAAGAAGAAATTGCTCGCCCTGCTCCTGGCCGCGTCCATGGTGCTGGCCCTTGGCGCCTGCGGCAACGACTCCGCCGACGGTGACGCCAACTCCCCCGCCCCCTCCGGCTCTACCCCCGCCCAGACCGACAGCCAGGGCAGCGGCGATACCGCCGGCATCCCCGCCGCCGACCTGAAGGTGGGCCTGGTGATGATCGGCGAGGAGAACGACAACGGCTACAACTACAACCACATGGTGGGCATGGAGGAGGCCTTTGCCGCCTGCGGCCTGGACGAGGACACCCAGCTGGTGGTCAAGCGCAACGTGGGCGAGGACGCCTCCTGCACCACCGCCATCCAGGAGTGCATCGAGGCCGGCTGCCAGATCATCTTCTGCAACAGCTTCGGCCATGAGCAGTTCATGATCCCCCTGGCCCAGGAGTACCCCGACATCCAGTTCTGCCACGCCACCGGCTATCAGGCCGCTACCACCGAGAACACCAACGACCACAACTACTTCACCAAGATCTTTGAGGCCCGCTACCTGGCCGGCATCGCCGCCGGCATGAAGGCCAAGGAGATCGGCAATCCCAAGCTGGGCTATGTGGGCGCCTACCCCTTCGCCGAGGTGGTCTCCGGCTTCACCGCCTTCTATCTGGGCGCCAAGAGCGTGTACCCCGAGGTGACCATGGAGGTCATGTACACCAACTCCTGGTCCAGCCCCACTCTGGAGGCCCAGGTGGCCCAGGCCCTCATTGACGACGGCTGCGGCGTCATCTCCCAGCACTCCGACACCACCGCCCCCGCCACCACCGCCGAGGCCAACGGCGTGTTCCAGGTGGGCTACAACGCCGACATGATCTCCGCCGCCCCCAAGGCCTCCCTGGTGTCCGCCCGCGTGGACTGGGGCGTGTACTACACCTTCGCCCTCAACTGCATGATCAACGGCGAGACCATCCCCGACGACTGGTGCCAGGGCTACGCCCAGGGCGCCGTGTACCTCTCCCCCCTGAATGAGGACATCGTGGCCGAGGGCACCGCCGAGGCCATTGAGGCCGCCGAGGAGAAGTTCCTCAACGAGGACTTCCACGTGTTCTCCGGCCCCCTGAGCGGCTACGCCTTTGACTCCAACACCGGCGAGAAGACCGAGGACTGGTCCCTGCCCGAGGGCGAGTTCTACGACGAGAGCGGCACCGCTTCCGCCCCCAGCTTCTGCTACATCATCGACGGCATCACCAACATCATCCAGTAACCGGCTCTCCTGAGCCGGGCAAGTTCCCAACGGAGCGGGTGGACGCTGCTTTCCCGCAGCTCCACCCGCTCTTTCCTCTGCGAGGAACCACAACCCCAGGCGGCGGACCAGGTCCCCCGCCATATGACGCGCAAGCGAGGTGAAGGATTTGGACGCCAATACAGCCATCCGCCTGAAAGACATCACCAAAACCTTCGGCCACGTGGTGGCCAACGACAAAATCAGCCTGGAAATGGACCGGGGCGAGATCCTGGCCCTGCTGGGCGAGAACGGCAGCGGCAAGACCACCCTGATGAACATGCTCTCGGGCATCTACTTCCCCGACGCCGGCCAGATCTGGGTGGACGGCAAGGAGGTCACCATCCGCTCTCCCAGGGACGCCTTTGACCTGGGCATCGGCATGATCCACCAGCACTTCAAGCTGGTGGACGTGCTCACCGCCGCCGAGAACATCGTCCTGGGCCTGGACCAGAAGGGCCGCCTGGACCGGAAAAAGGTGGCCCGGGAGGTGCGGGCCATCAGCGAGAAGTACGGCTTCGACATTGACCCGGACCAGAAGATCTACAACATGTCGGTCTCCCAGAAGCAGACCGTGGAGATCGTCAAGGTGCTCTACCGGGGGGCCAACATCCTCATCCTGGACGAGCCCACCGCCGTCCTCACCCCCCAGGAGACCGAAAAGCTCTTTGCCGTGCTGCGCAACATGAAGGCCGACGGCAAATCCATCATCATCATCACCCACAAGCTCAACGAGGTCATGGCCATCTCGGACAAGGTGGCCGTGCTCCGCAAGGGCAAGTACATCGGCACCGTCAACACCTCCGAAACCAACCCCCAGGCCCTTACCGACATGATGGTGGGCCACGCCGTCACCCTGGACATTGACCGGCCCATGGCCAAGTACCACGACCTGCGGCTGGAGGTCAAGGGCCTCAACTGCCGGGGCAGCGACGGCGTGAAGGCCCTCACCGACGTGAGCTTCACCGCCATGGGCGGCGAGATCCTGGGCATCGCCGGCGTGGCCGGTTCCGGACAGAAGGAGCTGCTGGAGGCCATCGCGGGCCTGCAGAAGGTGGAGTCGGGCCACATCTTCTACTATCCCCCCCACCCCAAGAGCGACATTGCCGGAAACCATGTCCCCGTGGACAAGGCCGGCGAGGAGCTGGTGGGCAAGAATCCCACCCAGATCCAGAAGATCGGCGTGTCCCTGGCCTTTGTGCCCGAGGACCGGCTGGGCATGGGCCTGGTGGCCTCCATGGACATGGTGGACAACATGATGCTCAAGACCTACAAGGCGGGCAAGGGCCCCCTGGTGGACCGGAAGGCCCCCAAGGCCCTGGCCGAGAAGCTGATCCAGGAGCTGGAGATCGTCACCCCCGGCGTGTCCACCCCGGTGCGCAAGCTGTCGGGCGGCAACGTGCAGAAGGTGCTGGTGGGCCGGGAGATCGCCTCCTCCCCCACCGTGCTCATGACCGCCTACCCGGTCCGCGGCCTGGACATCAACTCCTCCTACACCATCTACCGCCTGCTCAACGAGCAGAAGATGAAGGGCGTGGCGGTGCTGCTGGTGGGCGAGGACCTGGACGTGCTGCTGGAGCTGTGCGACCGGATCGTGGTGCTGTGCGGCGGACGGGTCACCGGCGTGGTGGACGCCCGCACCGCCACCAAGGACCAGGTGGGTCTGCTCATGACCCAGTCGGGAAAGGAGGCTGAGGCCTGATGACAGCCCAAGTGAAAGCGGCGGAGCACCGGGAACCCCTGGTGCGCATCGCCAAACGGACCGATATTCCCCGGGGAAAGGCCTGGGCCATCCGGGCCGCCGCCATCGTGCTGGCCCTGGCCGTGGGCGCCCTCATCATGCTCCTGCTGGGCCACAACCCCTTCCTGGTGTACGCCGACATGGTCCGGGGCTCCCTGGGCACCCAGACCGGACGGCGTGAGACCGTGAAGATCGCGGTGCCCCTGCTGGGCGCCGCCGTGGCCATCGCCCCCGCCTTTATGATGAAGTTCTGGAACATCGGCGCCGAGGGCCAGATCCTGGCCGGCGGCATCGCCGCCACCTACTTCGCCCTGTTCTGGGCCGACACCCTGCCCAAGGTGCCCCTGCTCATCGTCATGTTCCTGGCCGCCGCCATTGCGGGCGCCCTGTGGGGCCTGATCCCCGCTTTCTTCAAGGCCAAATGGGGCACCAACGAGACGCTGTTCACCCTGATGCTCAACTACATTGCCCTGGGCATCGAGCAGTACCTCCAGAACGGCCCCTGGAAGGACACCAAGGGCACCGGCTTCCCCATCATCGCCCAGTTCGCCTCCAACGCCCGGCTGCCCAAGGTGCTGGGCGTCCACGCGGGCTGGATCATCGTGCTCATCTTCGTGGTGCTCATGTTCCTCTACCTGCGGTACACCAAGCAGGGCTATGAGATCGCCGTGGTGGGCGAGAGCGAGGCCACCGCCCGGTACTCCGGCATGAGCGTGCCCAAGATCGTCATGCGCACCATGGCCATCTCGGGCGCCATCGCCGGCATCGTGGGCTTTACGGTGGTGTCCGGTGCGGACTACACCCTCAACGCCAACACCGCCGGCGGCGTGGGCTTCACCGCCATCACCGTGGCCTGGCTGGCCGGCCTCAACCCCATCATCATGGTGTTCATCGCCGCCTTCCTGGCCGTCCTCACCAAGGGCTCGGGCACCATCCAGACCAATTTCAGCATCCCCGCCTCGGTGGCCGACGTGCTCACCGGCATCATCCTCTTCGCCATGCTGGGGTGCGAGTTCTTCATCCGCTACCGGCTGATTTTCCGTGGAAAGGGGGAGCACAGCAATGGATAAAGTCCTCAGCTTTGTGGTGGCCGCCGTGCTGGCGGGCACGCCCCTCCTGTTCGGCACCCTGGGCGAGATCCTCACCGAGAAGTCGGGCAACCTGAACCTGGGCGTGGAGGGCATGATGTTCATGGGCGGCGTGGCCGGCCTGGCCGGGTCCTACTACTACGAGCAGGCCGTGGCCAGCCCCAACCCGGTGGTGTCCGTGGTCATCGCCATCGTGTGCGCCATTCTGTGCGCCGCCTTCGGCGCCCTCATCTACAGCGTGCTCACCATCACCCTCCGGGCCAACCAGAACGTGACCGGTCTGGCACTCACCATCTTCGGCACCGGCTTTGCCAACTTCCTGGGCGAGGCCATCGGCAACACCGCCTCCAGCCGCTACATGGCCGTGGGCAACGTGACCAAGAACGCCTTCAACTCGGGCATCCCGGTGCTCCAGGACCTGCCCGTGGTGGGCAAGCTCCTCTTCTCCTACAACTTCATGGTCTACCTGGGCATCGTGGTGGCCATTATCCTGGCCTGGTTCCTGGGCCGGAGCCGGGCGGGATTGAACCTGCGGTCCGTGGGCGAGTCCCCCGCCACCGCCGACGCCGCCGGCATCAACGTCACGGTCTACAAGTACCTGGCCACCTGCGTGGGCGGCGGCATCTGCGGCCTGGGCGGACTGTACATCGTCATGAACTCCGCCAACGGCGTGGGCGGCGTGTGGGTCCACAACTGCGTCAACGGCAAGGGCTGGATCGCCGTGGCCCTGGTCATCTTCGCCACCTGGAGCCCCGCCCGCGCCCTGCTGGGCTCCCTGGTGTTCGGCGCCCTGTCCGTCATGCGGCTCTATGTGGCCCTGGGTATCCCCGCCCAGATCTACGACATCTTCCCCTATATCGCCACCGTCATCGTGCTGGTGGCCGTCAGCATGCGCCGCAAGCG
>NZ_CALXEG010000068.1 GCF_944387275.1 uncultured Pseudoflavonifractor sp. | reverse complement strand
AACGACGGCATCTGCGACAACTGCGGCACCAACTGCCGCGGCACCGGCTGCGGCCATGACTCCGGCCACGGCGGCCATCACGGAGGCCGGCACAGCTAAACGGTTCAAATGGGGGAGGTCCATGCGCAGCGAGGCGGAGGCAGGCCGGGCCATCGACCGGTATGGGGATACGGTCCGGCGCATCTGTCTGCTCCATCTGAAAAACCATGCGGACACAGAGGACGTGTTTCAGACGGTGTTTCTGAAATACGTCCTCAGCACCGCTGTGTTTGAGAACGAGGAGCATGAGAAGGCCTGGTTCATCCGGGTCACCCTCAACGCATGCCGGGACCTGCTGCGGAGCTTTTTCCGCAGCAGGACAGTGCCCCTCCACGCCCTGGCGGATATCCCCGCCGACGTACCCGAGGAGCACCGGGAGGTGCTGGAGGCGGTGGCCGCTCTGCCGGAAAAGTACCGGGAGCCGGTCTATCTCCACTACTACGAGGGCTACTCCGCCGTGGAGATCGGCCGGATTCTGGACAAGAATCCCAACACGGTGTACACCCTCCTCACCCGGGCCAGAAAGCTGCTGAAAGACAGGCTGGGAGGTGACGACCATGGAGGATAAGCTGCACGCCGCCTTTGACAGCGTCCATGCCGAAGCGGAGCTGAAAGAGCGCACCCTGGCCTTCCTGGCCCGGGCCGGTGAGGAGGCCCCCGTCCGGAGGCGTCCCGCCGCCCGGCTGCGCCGCACCATCGCGGCCGTGGCGGCCTGCCTGCTGGTGCTGGTGGGCGCGGGAGGGTACTACACCCTGCTGGTCCCGGTGTCCGCCGTCAGTGTGGATGTGAACCCCTCTCTGGAGCTGTCCCTCAACCGGCTGGACCGGGTCATCTCGGTGCGGGGCTTCAACCCGGAGGGCGAGGCCCTGGCCAGCTCCCTGGACGTGACCTTCCAGCCCTATACCCAGGCGTTGGAGGAGATTTTGTCCAGCGAGACCGTGTCCGCCTATCTGGCGGCTGACGATGCCGTGTCCATCACTGTGGCCTGCGACGACCCGGACAAGAGCGCCCAGATGCTCTCCGCCGCCCAGGCCTGCGCCCAGGGGTGCGGCCGGGTGTACTGCCACGAGGGCAGCAGCAGCGATCTGGAGGAGGCACACCACGCTGGCATGTCGGTGGGAAAGTATCAGGCCTTTCTGGAACTCCAGGCCCTGGACCCCTCTGTTACCGAGGAGGAGGTACAGGCCATGTCCATGAAGGAGATCCGGGCCAGGATCGCCGCTCTCTCCTCCGGTGAGCCCTACACCTCATCCGGTCAGGAAAGCCAATCACAATCCAGCAGCTCCGGTCAACCGCAGTCCGGCTCCGATACCGGCGGCGGCCAACAGGGCGGCTGCTCCGGCAGCGGAAACGGCCAGCAGACCGGCTCCGGCAGCTCGGGAAGCCAGAACGGCCAGCAGGCCGGCTCCGGCAGCTCGGAAAGCCAGAGCGGCCACCACGGCCACGGAAACAGCGGCCATCAGGGCCACGAGTGAGCTGGAAATCATAGATACCAGAAGAGGTTGAGCATTTTGAACCGCTATTTGGACCTGTTTTTGACCTTTGCCAAGCTTGGCGCCTGCACCTTTGGCGGCGGGTACGCCATGCTTCCCATTCTCCAGCGCGAAGTGGTGGAGAAGCGGGGCTGGGCCACCGAGGACCAGCTGGCCGACTATTACGCCGTGGGACAGTGCACCCCCGGCATCATTGCGGTGAACACCGCCACCTTTGTGGGGTACACCCAGGCCGGGTGCCTGGGCGGCGTTCTGGCTACCCTGGGCGTGGTGTTCCCCTCCATCGTCATCATCTGCATCATCGCCGCCTTCCTCCAGAACTTTGCCGACTTCCCGGTGGTCATCCACGCCTTTGCCGGCATCCGGGCCTGCGTATGCGCTCTGATCTTCTCCAGCGTCATCAAGCTGGCGAAGGGTTCTGTGGTAAACTGGTGGTCCGCCGTCATCTTCCTGGTGGTGCTGGTGCTGTCCGCCTTCCTGGGGCTATCCCCGGTGCTGCTGGTCATCCTGTCCGGCGTGTGCGGCCTGGCCATCACCTCCTGCATCCGCTACCTGAAGCGGGGAGAGGAGGCGGCGAAATGATTTTTCTCCGGCTGTTCTATGAGTTCTTCAAGGTGGGGCTTTTCTCCGTGGGCGGCGGCCTGGCCACCCTGCCCTTCCTGCGCCACCTGGGCGAGGTGAGCGGCTGGTTCTCCGCCGCCGACCTGGCCAACATGGTGGCCGTGTCCGAGTCCACCCCCGGCGCTATGGGCATCAACATGGCCACCTATGTGGGCTTCACTGTGGGCGGCCAGTCCGGCCTGCCTGGCGGAAACGTGGTGGGCGCGGTCATTGCCACCCTGGGCCTGGTGGCCCCCTCCATCCTGGTGATCCTCATCATCGCCAAGTTCCTCCAGAAGTTCCGCCAGAGCCGGGTGGTGGACGGCGTGTTCTCCGGCCTGCGCCCCGCCTCCACCGGCCTGATCGCCGCCGCCGGGCTGTCGGTGGCCCAGATCGCCCTGCTCACCGGCGTGGCCTGGACCGGCTGGAACTCCCTCACCGCCGTCATCAACTGGAAAGGCGTGGTGCTGGCCGCCGCAGTCTTTGTCTGTATGCAGGTCAAGGCCCTCAAAAAGCTCCACCCCATTGTGTACATCGCCGCCGCTGCGGTCATCGGCGTGGTGTTCCAGTTCTGAAACCGTTCCGAGAATAACAATACGGCTCCCTTCCGGTTTGGAAGGGAGCCGTATTGTTTTGTCTGTTATCACAGCTGGGCGTCACAGAAGGCGCAGCAGTCCACGCCGCCGTTCTTTTTCACCAGAGGGGGGAGGTAGTGGTCGGTCTGGGTGATGCAGTTGGGGTTGTGGCACACGGGCTGGGTGCCGATCTCCACGGCATCGGTGTCCATGCGGGGCTGGTTGGCCAGCTCGATGAGGAGGGACATGCGGGCAAACATGCCGTACCGGGCCTGCTCGAAGTAGACCGCCCGGGGATCGTCGTCCACGTCGATGGAGATCTCGTCCACACGGGGCAGGGGATGCATCACCAGCAGATCCTTCCGGGCCCGCTCCAGCTTGCTGCGGGTGAGGACGTAGATGCCCTTGTTCCGCTCGTACTCCAGGGGGTCCACAAAGCGCTCCCGCTGGATGCGGGTCATGTAGAGCACGTCCAGCTGGGGCATGACGGTCTCCAGGCCGGTGACCTCCACGAACCACATGCCGTTCTCCCGCATGAAGGCCCGCATATACTCGGGCACCGCCAGCTCACGGGGGGAGATGAGGTAAAACTTGATATCCTTGAACTTGGCCATTGCCTTGATCAGGGAGTGGACGGTGCGGCCATTCTTCAGGTCGCCGCACAGGCCCACGGACAGGCCGTCCACGCCGCCGTGGAGCCGGGTGATGGTGGTCAGGTCGGCCATGGTCTGGGTGGGGTGCATATGCCCGCCGTCGCCGGCGTTGATCACAGGCACGTTGGAGTACAGGGAGGCCGCCTTGGCCGCGCCCTCGCGGGGATTCCGCATCACCACCACGTCGGCGTAGCCGGAGACCATCTTGATGGTGTCCTTCAGGGTCTCGCCCTTGGCGGTGGAGGTGGACTTGGGGTCGGCAAAGCCGAACACCGAGCCGCCCACCCGGAGCATAGCCGTCTGGAAGGAGAAATTGGTCCGGGTGGAGGGCTCATAGAAGAGACTCGCCATCACCTTTCCCCTACAGGCGTCCATGTAATCGGCGGGATGGTCAATAATATCGCTGCAGCGCCGGTACAGCGCGTCCCATTCCGCTCGAGGTAGATCACCAAAATCAATCAGATGCCGCATGCCCATCTTCCCCCATTTTATTTTTCGGATTATAATATCATATTTTTGACCCCGGGACAAGGAGTGTTTTCACTAATTTCCGTGGTTTTTCCCGCTCCGCTCTGTCAAACTCTACTGACCGGACAGACGGCCCAGTTTTTGTCAGAAATTTTCCGCATGTTTTGGGCTGTTTCACCCCATGCTAAAGGCAATTCAGTCTTCTGATTTCCGGAGGTGCGGGCATGGCGAAATGGTTCTGGTACTTTGTTCTGTACAGCTTTGTGGGGTTCGTGCTGGAGGTGCTCTTTGCCCGGGCCACGGGCAACCCCAAGCGGGACCGGAAGTGCCACCTCTTCCTCCCCCTCTGTCCGGTGTACGGCCTGGGTGCGGTGCTCATCCTGCTGCTGCCCCCCGCTGTTCTGGCCAATCCCCTGCTGCTGTTTCTCTGCGGCTCCCTGGTCGCCACCGCCGCCGAGTACGCCATGGCCGTGGTGTACCACTACGCCGCCGGGGTGGACTTCTGGGATTACAGCCATCTGCCCCTCCAGCTGGGCGGCCGGGTGTGCCTGCTCTTCTCGGGGCTGTGGGGCCTGCTGGCCCTGGGGCTTATGGGGCTCATCCAGCCCTGGGCGTCGGTGCTCCTCCCCGCCATCCCCGCCTGGGTCACCCTCGTCGCCGCCGTTCTGGTGGCCGCTGACGCCGTTCTCACCTTTTATGTCCTACGGCGGGAGCGGAGCACCGACGCCCTCCGCTGGTACCTCCGTGTGGGCCACGGCCAGAAGCGGAAACAGGCCTCCTGACAAAAAACGCCCCCGCCGGTTAACGGCGGGGGAGCGGAAGCGCATGCGCGGCGCGGTTATTTCGGCTTGGACAGCTTTTCGATGATAACGGCCAGCAGGGCGATGATCCCCATGCCGGCGGCGGCGTTCAGGGCAGCCAGAACCTCCAGCATGCCCGTTCCTGTGAACGCAATGGCGACCAGCAAGAGAGCCACTCCCAGGCTTCCGATAGACACTGCTTTCCAGATACCCATAGCGCCTCACCCCTTTCTTTTACTTTATGTGAAAATTTCAGCTCTCCGCACCTGCGGTGATGGAGTCCACCATCTGCTTGGCCTCCTCCAGCGTAAAGCTGCCGCTGATGGAGCCCTCAATGTTGCCGCTCTTCCAGGCCACGGTGCGCCAGTCCCCGTTGGTCATGATGTAGTAGGTGACGCCGTTGTGGAGGTACTCGGTCACCGGCTGGTCGTCCTTCATGTAGACCGTGGTGCGGCCGTCGTCCCCGTTCTCAAGGAGGCTGAGATGGACCATCAGGTACTCCTCTCCGCGCACGTACACGCCGTCAAACTCCACGCTGCTCAGCATGTCCATGGCCTCCGCCTCTTCCAGCACAAAGCCCTCCGGTACCCAGGACGGAACCAGACCCGCGTCCAGGTGATAGTCCTCCAGGGCTTCGGCCAGGCTGTCGTAGTACTGATAGTCCGGCTCAATGACCTGGCCGATGTTCTCCGCTTCGGGCCGCTCCTGGGACCACCGGGGGATGGAGTCCACCATCCGCTTGGCCTCCTCCAGGGTGATGCCGCCGGTGATATATCCGGAGACATGGCCATCCTGCCAGGCCACCGCATAGCCGCCGTCACAGGCGTAGATGCGGAATTCCACGCCGTTGTGCAGATAGTACACCGGCGCGCCGGTGACGCCCGCAAACACAGGGGCCTCCACCGCGCTCTCATCGTCCCACCACTCCAGGTGGATGGCCAGGGTCTTTTGGGCCTGGCTGTTGTCATAGACCGCGTGGACCGTGGTCACCCTGCTGTCAAGGCCGCTGGTCCCGCCGCTGATGTCGCACTTCTCAAACCCTGCGGGCCGCCAGGTGGGGGCCAGACGGGCGTCCAGACGGTAGGCGGTCAGCATGGACTGGAGGCTGTTGCCCAGGGGCACATAGTCCGGGCTGGGGGCTGTATAGACTATCTCTCCCTCCGGCCGGGTGATGGACCGGACCAGCTCTTCCGCCATCTCCACTGTCAGGTCGCCGGCCAGATCGCCGGTCAGGTCCTCCCGGTTCCACAGGACCCGGGCCGTGCCGTCCCCTGTGTCCATGATATAGTAGGAGGTGCCGTCGCAGACGTACTGCTCCGTGTTCCGCTCCCCCGCGGCCGCGAGAGATGTGGAAGCGCTCTCCAGGTCATAGCGGACGATCTCCACATCGTACCCCTTGCCCGCGCTGTCCCGCCACTGGGCTGTGATCAGGGTGGACTGCATCTCCTGAGACACCTGGGCACTCTCAGTCAGGGGGCCGAAGCCCTCTGCCTCCCCCGGGGTCCAGTTGGGGGCCATGGGGGCTGTGATGCCGTTGGCGTCCAGCGCGTCCTGGAGGGTGGCATAGTCCCCCTCCACGGCGGCGCTGCTCACCTGGGCCGCCCCGGTGCCCGGGAACCAGAACTCCTCCCTGCCCCATTTGGCGAAGAAGCCCAGCACGTCGATCCCCGCCGCTTGGCAGATCAGCAGGCAGCTGGCAGCCGTCACCGCTGCCACAGCCGCAATACGGGCGGCAAGGCGCCGTCTCCGGGGCCTGCGTGCCCCGGGGAGCACCTTTAATCCGGGCTGCTCCTGCCCAGGCTCCCTGTCTCCCCGGATCAGATCCCTGTGCTTCTCGCGGAAGGTTCTCAGCGCCTCCTCTGCGTCAAACTCGGATGCCTCCGGCTCCAGGTCCTCCATGGCCGCCAGGCAGCGATCCACCACCGCGGGATCAAAGTCTTCCTCCTCCATCTGGTCCAGATAGTCGGAGAGCTCCTCGAGCCGCTCCTCCGGCTCCATGTCGTTCCACCGTTGTTCAGGCATCCTTGTTCACCTCCTTCTTATCGTCCGTAAAAACGGACGATAAAAGCGCCATATGGCGCTTTCCGCGCCCCTTTCATAAAGAATATCGCATCACTGCGGCGTTTCGTTACAGGGCGCGGGTATTTTTTTGTTTTTTTCCATCAGCTCCCGGCACCGTCCCCTGGCCCGGAAGAGCCTGGTGCGGGAATTGAGCTCAGAGATGTCCAATTTTCGGGCGATCTCCTCGTGGCTCAGCTCTTCCTCGTAGTACAGGAGCAAAATCTCCCGCTCCCTGGGCGTCAGCCCCTCAGGCAGCGCGTCCGACAGTGCCTCCTCCTCCCGCTGGGGGGCGGCCAGGTCGAAGTCCTGCTCCAGCGGCACCTCCACCCGGTTCCGGGCCGCCCGCACCTCGGTGAGGATCAGGTGCTGGAGGGTTTTCCACAGCCACCCCGACGGGTTGGGGTGCTCCGCCACCTGGTCCTGTTTGCGCAGCAGCAGCACAAAGGCGTCCTCCACCAGCTCCTCGGCGATCTCCATCCGCCGCAGCTGGGCGTAGGCGTACCGCACCATTTTGGGCGCGTTGTGCCGGTAGAGATCGGTGAACCACTGGTCCATATTCTGTTGCACCGGTCAGCGCACCCCCTCTCCGCCGTTCTTTTTACCGCCTGGAATTTACATATGTTATTTTATCATAGCAAATTTTCCTGTGTGATGCAAGCAGCCCGCCCTCTGCCGGGGGTGTCCGAACGGGACAGAAAACGGCGGGCCCCGTAAGCACGGAGCCCGCCGCAATACACTTTTTCTTACTCCAGCACCGCGCCCCGGGCCGCGCTGGTCACCAGCTTGGCGTACCGGGCCAGATAGCCGGTCTTGACCTTGGGCTCAGGGCACACCCACTTGGCCTTGCGCTGGGCCAGGGTGTCCTCGTCCACCAGCAGGTCGATCTTGCAGTTGAGGATGTCGATGGCGATCATGTCCCCCTCCTCCACGAAGGCGATGGGGCCGCCCTGGGCCGCCTCGGGACAGACGTGGCCGATGGAGGCGCCCCGGGTGGCGCCGGAGAAGCGGCCGTCGGTGATGAGGGCCACCTCCTTGTCCAGGCCCATGCCGGCGATGGCGCTGGTGGGGTTGAGCATCTCCCGCATGCCCGGGCCGCCCTTGGGGCCCTCATACCGGATGACCACCACGTCGCCGGAGACGATCCTGCCCTGGTAGATGGCCTGGATGGCGTCCTCCTCGCTGTCAAAGACACGGGCGGGGCCGGTGTGGACCATCATCTCCTCGGCCACCGCGGACTGCTTGACCACGCAACCCTCGGGGGCCAGGCTGCCCTTGAGGACGGCGATGCCGCCGTAGGGGGAGTAGGGGTTGTCGATGGGCCGGATGAGCTCCGGGTCCAGATTCTCCACCCCCTCCAGGTTCTCGGCCACCGTCTTGCCGGTGACCGTCATGACGGAGGTATCCAGCAGGTCCTTCTTGGTCAGCTCCTTCATGACGGCGTACACGCCGCCCGCCCGGTCCAGGTCCTCGATGTAGGTGTCCCCGGCAGGGGCCAGGTGGCACAGGTTGGGAGTCTTGCGGGAGATCTGGTTGGCGTACTCCAGGTCCAGCTCGATGCCGCACTCGTGGGCAATGGCGGGCAGGTGGAGCATGGAGTTGGTGGAGCAGCCCAGTGCCATGTCCAGGGTCTCGGCGTTGTGGAAGGCGGCCTCGGTCATGATGTCCCGGGGACGGATGTCCTGCTTCACCAGCTCCATGATCTGCATGCCGGTGTGCTTGGCCAGCCGCAGGCGGGCGGACATGACGGCGGGGATGGTGCCGTTGCCCCG
>NZ_CALXEG010000067.1 GCF_944387275.1 uncultured Pseudoflavonifractor sp. | reverse complement strand
ACTTTTCTCCGGCGAAAAGTACCCAAAAGCCGCCGGGGACACAGGGGCGGAGGGCCCTGTTAGGGCCAAACGCCCCCGTTTCCCCGGACCCCTTTCGGAGTACATCCGGCGGCGGCAGTGTCCAAGAAGCCGCCGTATTTGAGAGCAGTTACTATGCCGGTTCGGCTGGTCAGTGTCGTGACTGCATCGCCCGAGCAGGGTCAACCCCCAGACTTGTAAACCGCTGCAATTCAATCACCGTTCTCAATGCCGCACGCAGTCTCTGCGCCGTGCTTCAGCCTCCGGTCGAGGCAACCCAAGCCTTCCCCCTGGGGGGAAGGTGCCCCAGTGCGCACACTGGGGCGGATGAGGGGGCGCCCTGTTGACTTGCCGCAGTCCCCCTCATCAGTCACGCTTTGCGTGACAGCTTCCCCCGAGAGGGAAGCCAAAGGAGAACATCACGTCAAAGCCTTCGCCCTGGGGAAAGGCCTCCTGCCCGAGCGCCCTGCTCAGACCCCTTCGCTCTGGCTCATATCCACGGGCCGCTCAGGGGTAATGGTGGAGATTGCATGTTTATAGATCATCTGCTGTTTGCCGTCGGTGATGAGAAACACCACAAAGGCGTCAAAGCCGGCCACCTGGCCCCGGAGCTGGTAGCCGTTCATCAAAAAGAAGGTGACATTGGCCCGGGTGCGGTTGAGGCGGGTGAGGAAGAGGTCCTGGAGGTTGTTTGTCTTCTGCATACTAAGTACATTCCTTTCTCTCTGGTGGGACAGGCCCACGGAATGCCCTTATAGTAATCCAGTTTCTTCCAAATATGCCGTCGAATTTTGAAGGGCCATTGAAAAATCTGGTATTTTCTCCCAGGCGATCCACCTCACCGACGGCTCCCGGCGGAACCAGGTCAGCTGCCGCTTGGCGTACTGCCGGGAGCGGAGCTTGATCTCCTCTGCGGCCTCGCCCACCGGGCGGCCCTCCCGCAGGGCGGCGGCCATCTCCTTGTAGCCGATGGCCTGCATGGCGGTGCAGCGCTCCGGCACGCCGGAGGAGAGCAGTCCCTCCACCTCCTCCACCAGCCCGGCGGCCATCATCTGGTCCACCCGGCGGTCGATGCGGTCCCACATGTCCGCCCGGTCGGCAAAGGTCAGGCCGATGCGCACCGCCTCATACCGGGGCGGCAGGGCGGCGGTACGGCGGTCGTGGTCCGTAATGGTCTCGCCCGTCTCGTGCCACACCTCCAGGGCCCGGATAATCCGCTTCTCGTCTGCCAGGTGGAGCCTGGCGGCCCGCTGGGGGTCCACCTGCTCCAGCTCCCGGTAGAGGGCCTCGATGCCCTCCCGCTCCGCCCGGTCCTGGAGCTTCTGCCGCCACACTCCGGTGAAGGCGGCAAATTCCCGCCCGGCCAGCAGGTTGTCGATATACATGCCGGTGCCCCCCGCCACAATGGGCAGCTTTCCCCGGGCGAGGATGTCCTCCACGCAGGCGGTGGCCTCCTCCACGTAGCGGGCCACCGAGTAGTCCTCGCCGGGGTCGGCCACGTCCAGCATGTGGTGGGGCACCCCGTCCATCTCCTCCGCCGTGGGCTTGGCGGTGCCGATGTCCATGCGGCGGTAGATCTGCATGGAGTCGGCGCTCACCACCTCGCCCCCTGTGGCCTTGGCCAGAGCCACCGCCAGGGCGGTCTTGCCCGAGGCGGTGGGGCCGCAGATGACCAGCAGCTTGGCCACGGTCCCAGCTCCTTTCTCTCCCGGGTCAGCCCATTCTCTCCGCCCGCTCCAGGGCGGAGAGAATGGCGGCGTTGGTCAGCTTTTCCGCCATCAGCTCCCGGAATGTCACAGTTTTTTCCTTTCCTGCCGCCCGCAGGGCCTGCAGCTCCCCGGGGATGGCCGCCTGCCGGGCCTCCAGACCGGCCCACATGCGCTCCAGCGCGCCCAAGCGCTTCACCCCCGCGTCGTAGTGTTCGGGAGGCAGGACGTAGCCCGTCCCCTCCCGGGTGGTCAGCGTTTCCATTCACATGCTCCTCTCACGCCCGCTTGAACTGCTTCTCCAGCTGCCCGCGGGTCAGCTCAATGGCCACCGGGCGACCGTGGGGACAGTACTTGACCTCCCCGCGCATCACCGCCCCCGCCACCTTCTCCAGCTCCTGGGGGCCGTTCTTCTGGCCCCCCTTGATGGCCGCCTTGCAGGCCATGGTGTGCATCAGCTCGTCCCGGGCGGCGTCCGGGTTGGCCCGGCCGGTGGTCAGCAGCTTGGCGGCGATCTCCTCCAGGGTGGCGGGCACGTCCTCCGCATCCACATCACTGGGCGCGGCCCGGACGATAATGGCCCCGCCGCCGAAGTCCTCGGCGTCAAAGCCGAACTGTAAGAGCAGCGGCAGGTTCTGGAGCAGCACCGCCCCCTCCTCGGCAGGCGGGGTGAACACCGCCGGGGTCAGCAGGCTCTGCACCATGGGCTTGTAGCCCTGGGCCTTGAGCCGGTCAAAGTTCATCCGCTCGTGGGCGGCGTGCTTGTCGATGAGCAGGATCTTGTCCCCCTGCTCCACAATGATATAGGTGTTGAGCACCTCTCCCGCCACCCGCCAGGGGATCTCCTCCTCCCGGGGCTGCGGTGGGACGGGCTCCGGCTCAGCGACGGGTGCAGCGGCCTCCTGTGCCGGAGGAACCGGCTTCGCCTCTGGCTCCTGCACCGGCGCCTGGGGGGCGGGCTCTTCCTCCGGCGCCTTCGCCGGAGCCTGGGAGACAGCCTTTGCCTCCGGGACGGGCCCCCGCTCCGGCACGGCGGCCGCCTCCGGCCGCTCCCGCGGTTCGGCCGCCGGGGCCTGCGCCATGGGCTGGAGGATCTCCCGGACCGTGGGCACCTGGAAATTGGGCCTGTGCTCCGTGGGCCGCTCCTCCGGCTTCCGCCGGGCGGAGGGAGGCGCCGTCCTGGGTGCGGCAAAGTCATGAAGCGGCAGCCCGCCCCGCTCACCGGCGGCGCTCCGGCGGTACTCCTGGGCCGTCATGGTGCGGAAGGTGGTCTGGTTGGGGGTGACGGTGTCGTGTCCGGCGGAGGGGGCCAGCCGCCCGGCGGGGCGGCCCACTTCGGCCTGGACATGGCTCTTGTCCCCCTCCAGGGCGGAGAGAACGGCGTAGTACACGGCGGAAAACACCTGCCGCTCGCTGCCGAACTTGACCTCCTGCTTGGTGGGGTGGACGTTCACGTCCACGCCGCTCAGGCGGCAGGTGAGATGGAGCACGCAGGCGGGGAATTTGCCCACCATCTTCTGGTTCTGGTAGGCCTCCTCCAGGGCGGCCATCATGGTGCGGCTCTTCACGTACCGGCCGTTGACAAAGAAGTGCTGGTAGCCCCGGGTGGCCCGGCAGCAGGCGGGCAGGGAGGTGAAGCCGGTGACCGTCATGTCCTCCCCGGAGCCCTTCACCTCGATGAGGCCCAGGGCCAGGTCCCGGCCCAGGACGGAGTAGACGGCGCTCTTGAGCTGGCCGTCGCCGGGGGTGAGCAGCTCCTGCTTGCCGTCCCGCAGGAATTTGATGGACACCTCCGGGTGGGCCAGGGCCAGCCGCTGGACCATGGCGAACACGGCGGCCCCCTCGGCGGCGTCCTTTTTCATGAACTTGAGCCGGGCCGGGGTGTTGAAGAACAGGTCCCGCACCACCATGGTGGTGCCCACGGGGCAGCCCGCCTCCTCCCGGCTGACGGTCACGCCCCCCTCCAGGCTGAGGGCGGCCCCCAGGTCCTCCTCCACCGTGCGGGTGAGCAGGTCCACCCGGGACACGGCGGAGATGGCGGCCAGAGCCTCGCCCCGGAAGCCCAGGGTGCCGATGGCCTCCAGGTCGTGCTCGGTGCGGATCTTGCTGGTGGCGTGGCGGAGAAAGGCGGTCTCCGCCTCATCGGCGGCAATGCCGCAGCCGTTGTCGGTGACCCGGATGAGGGACATGCCCCCCCGCTGGATCTCCACGGTGACGGTCTCCGCCCCGGCGTCAATGGCGTTCTCCACCAGCTCCTTCACCACGCTGGCGGGCCGCTCCACCACCTCGCCGGCGGCGATCAGGTCGGCGACATGGGGGTCTAGCTGTTGAATGTGTGGCATATGGAACTCCTTTTCCATCAAGACGATACCCCCCGCACCACAGTGATGAGCTCTGCGGCGTTGAGGACCATGTGCAGCCCCACGGCGCTCCAGATGGAGCCGCCGTTGTCGTAGCACCAGCACAGGGCCAGGGACATGGGCAGGTACTCCACCGCCAGCAGCAGGTACCGCGGGTCCGCGCCGGTGGGCTGGAACACGTACCGCCACACGCAGGCCAGGGCGTACACCAGGGCGGTGACCGCATAGGCCAGCACCCGGTTCTCCCGCCGCAGGGCGCCGAACAGAAGCCCCCGGAACAGGGTCTCCTCGATCAGGGGCATGAGCACCACCAGCAGCACAGTGGTGGCGGCGGGGGAGAGGAGGTACTCCTGCATGTACTGCATGGGGATGGGGTTTTCCACCGGCAGGGGCAGCAGCCCGGCCAGAAAGCCCAGGGCCAGCGCCCCCACCAGGCCGGTGACAAAGGCAAAGGCGTTCTCCGGCAGCCAGTCCACCAGCAGGGAGAAGCCGTGGCGCAGGAAGGACCAGAACACCAGCAGGGCCAGGGCAAAGAGGAGGGCGTAGTACACCACGTTGGCCTCCGCCGCCGGGACCTCCGCGTCCCCCAGCAGCGCCCGCTGGGCCCAGGCGTTCAGGTAGGGGAACACAAGGAGGTACAGGGCAAAGAACACCCAGCCCCGTTTCCGCTCGGAAGCGGTCATCTGGGGCCGCCAGGCGCGCTGTGTCACAGTGTGTCCCTCCTCTCCGTGGTTTGATAAACGAGTGGTACCAAAGCCTTTCCCCTGCGGCGGCTCCATCTTCTCAAAGGCGCCTCGCAGAGTTCGCGCCCGCAGGCGCGAATAAAGTGAAATCTGTTTTCTCCGGCGACATGCGCGTCGGAGAAAACACTTCTCAGCCCGCAAGTGTGGAATCTGCCTGCCAATGGCGGGCAGATTATGCGCGCGGCGGGCTGCATCCTGCTCGAAAAAGCGGCTTTACCGTTTTTTCGACTGTTTTTACAGCTTCTGCTTGAGCTCGTAGATCAGGTTCATGGCCTCGATGGGGGTGAGGGTGTTGATGTCCACCATGCGCAGGCGGTCCAGCACCTGGCCGCCCCCCATGTCGGCCAGAGAGATCTGGCCGTCGTCCGCCTTGGGCGCGGCGGCGGGGACGGCGCAGGGGCCCTGGCCGTTCTCCAGCTCCTCCAGGATCTCCCGGGCCCGGGTGATGACCCGCTCGGGCACGCCCGCCAGCTTGGCCACTTCCACGCCGTAGCTCTGGTCGGCGCCGCCACGGACGATCTTCCGCAGGAAGATCACGTCGCCCTTGCGCTTCTTGGCGGCGATGTTGTAGTTCTTCACGCCGGGGATCTGTCCCTCCAGGCAGGTGATCTCGTGGTAGTGGGTGGCAAAGAGGGTCTTGGCCCCCAGCCGCTTCCTGTCGGCGCAGTACTCCAGCACCGCCCGGGCGATGGACATACCGTCGTAGGTGGAGGTGCCCCGGCCGATCTCGTCCAGGATCAGCAGAGACTTGGAGGTGGCGTTCTTGAGCAGCTCAGCCACCTCGGTCATCTCCACCATGAAGGTGGACTGTCCGGCGGACAGGTCGTCGCTGGCGCCGATGCGGGTGAACACCCGGTCCACAATGCCGATGTGGGCCGACTTGGCGGGCACAAAGGAGCCCATCTGGGCCATGAGGGCGATGAGGGCCACCTGGCGCATATAGGTGGACTTGCCCGCCATGTTGGGGCCAGTGATGATGGCCACCAGGTTCTCCCCGCCGTCCATGTGGGTGTCGTTGGGGACAAAGAGGGCGTTTTTCAGCATCTTCTCCACCACCGGGTGGCGGCCCTCCTCAATGTCCAGCTTGTCGGACAGGTCCACCACCGGCATACAGTAGTGGTTGTCCGCCGCCACGCAGGCGAAGGAGGCGAGGACGTCCAGGGCGGCCACCGCCCGGGCGGAGCGCTGGACCTCCTGGACCCGGGCCGCCGTCTTCTCCCGCACGTCGCAGAAGAGCTGGTACTCCAGGGCCACCACCCGGTCCTGGGCGGAGAGGATGGTGTGCTCCATGTCCTTGAGCTCCTGGGTGATGTACCGCTCGCAGTTGGCCAGGGTCTGCTTGCGGATGTAGGTGTCGGGCACCTGGTCGTAGTAGGACTTGGACACCTCGATGTAGTAGCCGAAGACCTTGTTGTAGCCCACTTTCAGGCTCTTGATGCCGGTCTTCTCCTTCTCCCGGGCCTCCACCTCGGCCACCATGCCCTTGCCGTTGGTCATGATATTGCGCAGGTAGTCCACGTCGGCGTTGTAGCCCGCCCGGATGAAGCCCCCCTCCCGGACGGAGAAGGGCGGGTCGTCGTCAATGGCGGAGGTGATGAGCCCCCGCAGGTCGGCCAGGTCGTCCAGCTCCTGGCGCAGGGTGGGCAGCAGCCCGGCGGAGAAGGGCTCCAGCAGGGCCCGCAGGTCGGGCAGGCGCCCCAGGCCCGCCGCCAGGGCGGCCAGGTCCCGGCCGCCGGCGGTGCCGTACACGATGCGGCCGATGAGCCGCTCCAGGTCGGTGATCTCCCGCAGACACAGGACGATCTCGTCCCGGGCGATGGGGTCGTCCACCAGGGCCTTCACCGCCTCCAGCCGCCGGTTGATGGCCACGGGGGACAGGAGGGGCTGCTCCAGCCAGGTGCGGATGAGCCGGTGGCCCATGGCGGTCTTGGTCTTGTCCAGCACCCACAGCAGGCTGCCCTTCTTCTCCTTGCCCCGCATGGTCTCGGTCAGCTCCAGGGTGCGCCGGGCGGTCAGGTCCAGCTCCATGGAGGGCCGGGAAGCGGAGGAGTGGATGGTGAGGGCTGCGATGTGGGACAGGTCGGTCTTCTGGGTCTCGTAGAGGTAGGACAGCAGCCCTCCGGCGGCCTGGACGGCCAGGTCCCGGACGGCGTCCCCCTCTCCCGGCAGGTCGGCGATGGTGCGGGACAGGGTCTCCCGGGCCATGTCGGGCCGGAACCGGGCCTCTCCGCCGTTTTCACAGCGGCACTCCAGCTTTTTGGTCAGGAAGTCGGTGAGGGCGGCGTCGGCAAAGGCCCCGTCGGACAGCACCGCCTCCCGGGGCTTGTAGGCGCCCAGGTCGTTGAACAGGTGCTCGTCCCGGGCGGAATCGGTGTAGGGGGTGGCGGAGAACTCGCCGGTGGACAGGTCGCACACCGCCAGGGCCGCGCCGGTAGAGTCGGCGTACACGGCGCAGATGTAGTTGTTGCGGCCCTCCTCCAGCATGGAGGCGTCCATCAGGGTGCCCGGGGTGACGATGCGGATGATGTCCCGGTCCACCAGGCCCTTGGCGGTGGCCGGGTCCTCCATCTGCTCGCAGATGGCCACCTTGTACCCCTTGGCGATGAGCCGGGCAATATAGGCGTCGGCGCTGTGGTAGGGCACGCCGCACATGGGGGTGCGCTCGTCGGCGGGCTTGCTCCGGTCCCGGGAGGTGAGGGTCAGCTCCAGCTCCTTGGATGCCACCTTGGCGTCCTCGTTGAACATCTCGTAGAAATCGCCCAGCCGGAAGAAGAGCAGGCAGTCCGGGTGGCGCTCCTTCATCTCAATGTACTGGCGCATCATGGGGGTGATCTCAGCGGGCATTTGGTACGCGCTCCTTTTCTCTCTGCGAGTTTCGACACAGCGGCGCAGCCGCTGTGTCGAGTGGGAAATTATAACGGTGTTCCCCGGCTTTTTACTCCGCCAGCTCCCCGAACAGGGCCCAGGTGGAGCAGCCGGTGATGGTCAGATTCTGGTAGGTGCCGATGAGCTTCTCGTCCCCGGTGAAGTGGACCAGCCGGCCGCCGGCGGTGCGGGCGGTCAGGTTGTTGCGGGGGTCGTCGCTGCGGCCGTCCACCAGGCAGCGGACCGTCCTGCCCACGTAGGCCTGGTGCTTTTTCAGGGAGATCTCGTTCTGCAGGTCCACCAGCCGCTGGAAGTTGGCCGACTTCTCCTCCTTGCTCATGGGGTCGGGCATCTTGGCGGCGGGGGTGCCCTCCCGGGGGGAGTAGATGAAGGTGAACAGGGCGTCGTACTCCACCTCCCGCAGCAGGGACATGGTGTCCTCAAACTCCTCGGTGGTCTCGCCGGGGAAGCCCACGATGATGTCGCTGGTGAGGACGATGTCGGGGATGCGCGCGCGGAGCTGGCGCACCTTCTCCAGGTAGATTTCACGGGTGTAGACCCGGTTCATGGCCTTGAGGACCCGGTTGTTGCCCGCCTGGACGGGCAGGTGGATGACGGGAGCCACCTTCTCGCACTGAGCCATGGCGTCGAAGAGCTTCTCGGTGGCGTCCTTGGGGTGGCTGGTCATGAAGCGGATGAGGAAGTCGCCGGGGACGGCGTTCACCTTCCGCAGCAGGTCGGCGAAGTCCATGGGCTCGGGCAGGTCCTTGCCGTAGGAGTTGACGTTCTGGCCCAGCAGGGTGATGTCCTTGTAACCGGCCTTTGCCAGCTCCTCTACCTCGGCGAGGATGACCTCCGGGTCACGGCTGCGCTCCCGGCCCCGGACGTAGGGCACGATGCAGTAGGAGCAGAAGTTGTTGCACCCGTACATGATGGACACCCAGGCCTT
>NZ_CALXEG010000066.1 GCF_944387275.1 uncultured Pseudoflavonifractor sp. | reverse complement strand
ATGGCCAGCTGGAACAGGTCGTAGTTGGGCTCGCCGGGGTTGTAGTTGACGCCCTCCTTCACCCGGAAGATCTGGATGGGGAAGATGGGGGTCTCGCCGCCGCCCAGGCCGGCCTCGGTGGCCAGCATCACGTTCTTCATCACCATGCGGCCCTCGGGGGAGGTGTCCATGCCGTAGTTGATGGAGGAGAAGGGGGTCTGGGCCCCGGCCCGGGAGTGCATGGTGTTCAGGTTGTGGATCAGGGCCTCCATGGCCTGGTAGGTGGCCCGGTCGGTCTCCTTCACCGCCCGCTGGTGGGCGAACTGCTGGGCCTTCTTGATCTCCTCCTCGTCGCCGAAGCGGCCGGTCAGACGGGGCAGCTCGGCGGCAAAGTAGTCCTCGCAGTGCTCCAGGGTGGGCTGAAGGCCGGTCTCCGCCTGGATGTCGGCCATGACGCCCTTCAGCTCCTTCTCCGGGTCCTCGTCCCCGCACAGGAGCATGAGCGCACGGGCCATATTCTGGCGGTAGCACCTGACAAAGGTCTTCTTCACGCCGTCGGCCATGCCGTAATCGAAGTTCACCACGCTCTGGCCGCCGTGCTGGTCGTTCTGGTTGGACTGGATGGCGATGCAGCACAGGGCGGCGTAGGAGGCGATATCGTTGGGCTCCCGGAGAGTGCCGTGGCCGGTGGAGAAGCCGCCCTGGAACAGCTTCTTGATGTCGATCTGGCAGCAGGTGGTGGTGAGGGTGAGGAAGTCCAGGTCGTGGATGTGGATGTCGCCCTCCCGGTGGGCCCGGGCGTGGTCCGGGTTGAGGACGAACATGTCGTAGAACTGCTTGGCACCCTCGGAGCCGAACTTGAGCATGGAGCCCATGGCGGTGTCGCCGTCGATGTTGGCGTTCTCCCGCTTGATGTCCGAGTCCTTGGCGGCGGAGAAGGTGATGTCCTCATAGATCTTCATCAGGCGGGTGTTCATCTCCCGCACCCGGCTGCGGTCGGAGCGGTAGAGGATATAGGCCTTGGCGGTCTGGACGTACCCGTCGTCCATGAGCACCCGCTCCACCAGGTCCTGGATGTGCTCCACGTCGGGCTGCTGGTTGCCCTCCACCTCCAGGATGGAGAGCACCTCGTCGGCCAGCTTGCGGGCCGTGTCCTCGTGGCCGGGCTTATAGGTGGCGTTGAACGCCTTGGTGATGGCGTGGACGATCTTTTCCTCATCGAAGGGCATAAGCCGCCCGTCGCGCTTGCGAATGCTGCTGATGGTCATATCTCGCTCCTCTTTCCTTTTTTCCGCAAAAAAACGCCCCCCAGAGGGGGTCAAAAGTCCGCTTTATTGTATACAAGATGTAGTGCCATCTTGGTCAGTGAGTGTATATATAGTATACCATCCCGGACAAGCCGTCAAGGGTCCGGCATGCGCCCAGGCGGAAAACGCCCGCCGAATTTGGCAGAGGTTTTTTGGATAGGTTGACAGTTGACGCTCCGGCCCAAGGCTTTGCGGACTTGGGGCCCGGATGATAAGAGGAAAAAAAATACTGGCATTTTTTGTATTTTACTTACCCCGGCACGTCCAGAACGATTTGAAAAAGTATCAAATCACATGCCTCCCCTATCTGGGCGGCGTCAGGATTTTTGACATGCAGAACCCCCGGCTCCGCATAGGCGGAGCCGGGGGTTCCTTGGTCCGGATTTACAGGGAAGCTATGTCGGAGATCACTTCGTCTCCAGGAAGTTCATCATGATCTGCGCCACTTCAGCGCGGGTAGCGGTACCGGTGGGATCCAGCACGCCGTTGCCCTTGCCGCCGATGACGCCGGCGCCCACAGCCCAGGCCATGGCCTCCTTGGCCCAGCCAGAGGTGGCGGAGCCGTCGGAGAAGCTCTCCAGGCTGCCCGCAGCGCTGGTATCCTCGCCCTTGTACTGAGCGTAGCGGTAGAGGATGGCGGCCATCTGCTCACGGGTGATGGAATCGTCGGGCTGGAAGCTGCCGTTGTAGCCGTTGACAATGTCGTTGGCAGCGGCCCACACCACAGCGTCGGTGTACCACTGGCCGGCAGGCACGTCGTTGAAGGGGTTGGACCCGGTGACGGTGGGCTGCTTCTCCATGTTGTAGAGGATCTGCGCCATCATGCTCCGGGTGAGGTTCATGCCGGGCGCGAAGGTGGTGGCGGAAGTGCCGTTCATGATGCCGTTGTCGGTCACATAGGCCACGGCCTTGCCGTACCAGGCATCCATGTCCACGTCGGTGAAGGTCTCCTCGCTCTCCTCACCAGCGGGCGCGAACTTCGCCTCGATGGTGTGGCGGCCGTTCACCTTCTCGAAGGTGTAGCTGGACACAGCGCCCACACTCTTGCCGTCCACCAGCACGTCGCTGATCACATAGCCCTCGTTGGCGGTAATGGTGAAGGTGCGGCTGGTATTCATGGGGACCCACACAGAGCCTCTGGGGCTGATGGTTCCGCCCTCGCCGGCAGTGGCGACGATGTTGTACTGCATCACGGAGCTGGACTCATCGCTCAGGCCATCTCTGGCGATCTTAAGGGCGTTGAAGGCCTCGTCCACCTGAGTCTGGGTGGCGCTGCCGTCCAGCAGCACGTCCACCGCGTCGCTGAGGGCTCTGCGGAAGGCCAGCCAGCTGCTGTCGGAGTAGCCGCTGTTGGCCATGGCGGCGCACTCGTCATACAGGGCGTACAGCTCGGTCTTGTCGGCAATGGTCAGGGAGTTGATAGCGGTTTCCAGAGCCTCATAGGCCGCCAGCAGAGCCTGATCGTCGCCGCTCTTCAGGGCTTCCTCGGCCTGGGCCAGAGCGTCCTGGAAGGCCTTCCAGCTCTGGTCGGTGTAGCTGCCCTGAGCGTCGTTCTTGTGCTGATCGTAGAGGGACTGGAGCACGCTGTCGTCCACAGCCAGCTTGGCGGCCTCCAGCGCGACGGCCTCGCCGCCGGCCACGGTGGCCTCCATGGTGATGGTGTCATAGCCAGCAGCAGTGACAGTCAGCACATAGTCGCCGGCCGCCAGAGGCACGGTGGTGAAGCGGCCGTCGCCGCCGGTCACGGTGCTGGTGACCACATCGCTGGCGCGGGTGTTCTTCTCAGTCACGGTGATCTGGGCGCCAACCACAGGCTCGTTGGCGCTGTTGAGGATCTGGCCGCTGATGGGAGCGGTGTCCTCCGCGGCCTCGTCAGCGGGGGTGATGGAGAGGTTGTCGATGATGAAGGCGGCGTCGGCGTTGCGGCCCATGTTGATGCCCACATAGCCGGCCTCGCTGGGCGGGTTGGACATGGCCACTTCATCCATCAGCTGGACGCCGTCCACCCACAGGGAGATGTTGTTGTCCTTCAGGGTGACCTTGATATGGGTGGTGACGCCCACATACAGGCCGGGGCCCTGGACGGTGCTGGACCACAGGTTGCCGCTGCCGAAGTACTCCCAGCCCCAGCCATTGGCACTGTCGAAGGTGCCGATGAAGATACGGCTGTTCATACCGTTGCCGCGCAGGGTCACGCCGAAGCGGGAGCCGGTGGTCAGAGGCGTCACGTCCATCTCGACCGTGCCGTTCTTCATGCTGAGGGTCTGATCCACCACGCTGTTGCGCTCGGTGCTCTTGAAGGTCACCTTCAGGGCCTTGCTGCCGTTGTAGTCCACGGCCTCGATGACCTCGTTGGCGCCGTCGCCCGCATTGCCGGCCAGAGGCTGGATCATGGAGACGTCGCCGCTGTCGAAGGTGTTGACGTAGCCGCTGCCAGTCTTGGTGGCGAGGGTCACGTCCTTCTGGTTGGTCTCACCGGCGGTGAGGGTGCCGGCATCCACGGTGATAACATCGTAGCCCTGGGCGGTCACCTTGACCATATACCGCTCGGCGGACAGCCAGTCGAACTCATAGCGGCCCTGAGCGTCGGTCACGCAGGTGGCGCCGGTGGGACGGTAGCCGCTGTTCTCCAGGGTGACGGTGGCGCCGGCCACGGGGTTGCCCTCGGCGTCAGCCACCACGCCGGTCAGCTTGGTCACCAGACGGGTCAGGTTGAGCATGGTGCGCTCCAGCTCGGTGGCGGCCTGGGTCACGGCCTCCTGGGTGGCCTCAGGATTGTTCAGAACGTCCTTGGCGGCGGACAGAGCGGCCTGGAAGGCAGCCCAATCGCCGGTGTAGTCGCCCTCGAGCATAGCGCTGCCCTCGGTGACCAGCTGGCTCAGATCGCCCTTGCTCACCTCGCTGACGGTGATGCTCAGGTCATCCAGCACAAAGTCCTTATAGCCGCCGAAGTCGGCCGCAGCACCGCTGGTGCCCTGGGTATTCGCACCCTTGCCGGTGGAGCGGATGCCGAACCAGGTCTGGCCGGACTCGTCGCCGATGATGGTGAAGGTGCAGGTGGCGGTCTCGCCCAGGGACATCTTCAGAGGCACAGCGGTGGCGGTGCTGTTGTTGTAGGCGCCGCTGCCGTAGACCACCTCATAGGTGCCCTCGGAGCCCATCTGATACTTGAAGCTGACGTTGTAGGTCACGCCGGGCTCAAAGTGGAAGTTCTGGGGAATGGTGTAGTAGATGGCGTTGTTGTACCCGACCAGGCCGTTGATCTTGACAGACCAGTTGCCGTCCAGCACGTCGTCCATCTTCTTCACATCCCAGCCGGCCTGGGTGTAGGGGGCGTGGAGCTCGGAGAGGTGGTTGCGGCCGTCGGCAATGCCCTGGGCGCCGGACATGACGAAGGGGAACAGGCCCTGGGCCTCGTTCTCGAAGTCCTGATAGAAGGCGACGATGTTGCCCTCCTCGTCATAGGTGTACAGGTCGGACTCATTGGCCACCACGCGGACATCGTCGAAGTAGGTGTTGCCCTCGCCCGCCTCGCGGCTCAGGGTCAGGACCACATCCCCGCTCTCAGGCGCGGTGAAGAACACGTACATGTTCTGGAAGTAGCTGCTGCCGCTCTCGGTGGGGTTGCCGTTGTGGTGGATGTAGCTGCTGATGTAGTTGCGGGCAATGGATCGCAGGGTGTAGTTGCTGGCCAGAACCTCATCGCCGCAGGTGATGGTGATGGAGGCCTTGGCGTCGCTGCGGTTGTCCACGCCCACGTACACGGCGTACTTCTGGCCGGCCACCAGATCGGTGATCTTCTGGCTGACAGTGGCCTCGCCGCTCATCTTGAGCATGGGGGTCAGGTGGGAGGTAACAGCCCGCTCGGCAGCGCCGGTCACGGTCCAGCTGTCGGTCAGGACGCCGTTGAAGGACACGTCGGTCAGGTGCATGCCGGCGGCAGTGTAGGTGACGTCGGGAGCGGGAGCGCCCTTGTCGCCCTTGACCACCACGTAGGGCACACCGGCCTTGGCGGTCAGAGTGATCCGGCCGTCCTTCACTTCCACCACGGTCTCGTTGGTGCGGCCCTGGTCGGTCAGCTCGTAGACCTTGACGTTGGCCAGATCGGTCCAGCCGTCGGGCAGATCCCAGGTGCTCTCGCCGTCAACCAGGTTGTAGTGGTAGAGCTTCTCGTTCTCGGCGGAGACAACGTCGCCGTTCTCATCCCAGTACCAGGGGATCAGGTACTGCAGGTTGCCGGCGGGGGCGTTGCTGGTGAAGTCGCCGGGGTCGGAGGCGCCGCGGAGAATCTCCTTGCCGTTGAGGGTGATGGTGCGGGAGCGGTACTCCAGCTTGTTCGCCGGGGTGTCATAGGAATAGGTGTCGTTGATCTCGCTGTCGGAGCCGCGGGTGACCACCACGGTGTCCGTCCGGTCCTCGCTCTGGAGGGTGATCTGGACCTCAGGAGTCCACTGGGAGCGCTGGTTCTCGCTGAAGCCGCCGGAGCTGGTGCCGTAGGGGATGGAGACGGCCTCGTCGTTGTCCACCCACTTCATGATGTCGTAGTGCTGGAGGAACTTGGTGGGCAGCATCTGGTTGTACAGGTTGTCGATGAAGAGATCGTACTCCACATCGCCCTGCCAGCCCTCAAAGCCCTGCATCACGGGGCCGCCCAGCAGGGGGGCGTTGGAGGCGCCGCCGTAGGTGGGGAAGTCGGGCGGGAAGGAGTCCTTGTAGCTGTTGAGCATGAAGCGCATGATCTCGCTGTTGAGCTTGCCCTTCTGATCATAGCCGCCGTAAGTAAAGTCGGTGACCCAGTGCTGGAAGGTGGAATCCCACTCGTTGGCGTAGCCCCACTCGTGGACGATCCGCCACTCGTTGCTGGTGATCTCGTTGGAGAGCTTGCGGGTCTGCCAGGCGTCCTCGGTGCCGGAGGTGTTGTTGCCCCACACGTCCACGTAGACGTAGTCCAGGTTATTCCCTACCAGCTCATAGAGCTTGTCGAAGCGCTCGTTCCGGTTGCCGGAGGCCAGGTCGTAGACGCCGTTGATGCCGATGCCCTGGTCCAGCCAGTTCCAGCCGTAGCTGAGCAGCTGGCCGTTGCGCTTGACCATGTCCTCGTTGAAGGCCTTGGCCTCGGGGTAGAACTCGCTGGCGTTGACGTGGATACCGAACTCAGCGCCGTACTTGTGGCCCTCGGTCAGCATGGTGAGCATGTCCTCCACGCCGCCGATGCGCCGGCCGATGTCATAGTAGTCGGGGTGGCCGGAGTCGTGGCCCTCGTTGGCGTAGCCCTTGAGAAGCACGGACTGGCCCAGGCCGTCGGAGTTGAGGGCCACCCGCTTGACGTTGTCAAGAGCAGTCAGGAAGGGGTTGGGCGCCTCACTCTGGAAGTTCATGGAGATACGGGTGGTGACCAGATCCCGCACGCTGTCGCTGTAGGCGGGGATGTGGATGATCTCCTGGTCACGGGCGGCGATGGCGGCATCCTGCCAGTCGACGGTCTCGTCGCTGTTCTCGTCGCCGGTGATGACCACCTTCACGTAGGGCATCTCGTCGATACCGGCCCGAATGCCCACTACCTTCTCCTCATCGGTCAGGTTGGCATAGGAGGCCTGGGTGGCGTCGCTGCTGCTGATCTTGCGGTCCAGATACCACAGGGAGCTGCCCACGCCCACGGTCTTGTAGGTGCCCCGGTCCTGAGCGGTGACGGTCAGGCGGTAGTTGTTGGAACCGGCCGCGCTGCTGCCCGCGTCGGAGTTGCTGGAGATGCCGGCGCTCAGCTCGCTGTTGGACAGGAAGGCATACATATAGCCCTGGTTGTTCACGCTGTTCACATTCAGGTCGCCGTCCACAGTGACGAAGGTGTCGCCGCTCTGGATGGTGCTGCTGCCCAGACGGGCGGCGGCCAGCTCCGCGCCGGCCTGGGTGCTGCGTACGGAGATCAGGCTGTGGTTGGGGATCTCAATGCTCTCAACCGGGTGATTGACCTTGTCGGCCTTCTCACCGTAGGTCAGGTCGGTGATGTTGAAGGCCAGGGTGTTGCCCTGGGCCACCATCTCGGCGGTGATGACCGCGTCGATGTTGTTGCCCTCATCCTGGACCGTCATGGTATAGGTGATCTTGCTGCCCTCCGTCTGAGCGGTCACAACGGGCTTCACGGACACGCCGTTGATCTTCAGGGTGTCCAGCTGAGTCACCTGTCCGTAGAAGGTCTTGCCGTCATTGGCACCCTTCATGTTGTACTGGATGACCCGGGGGAACGCGGTGTCCACCACCACGTCCATGGCCTCGGTGCTCAGGGTGGCGGTCTCGATCTTCAGGGCGGTCAGGACCACGTTCAGGCCCGTCACGTCGGCGTCGGAGATCTCCACCTGCTGGCTGGCGTCCTCATAGCCGTCGGCCGCGACGGTCATGGTGTAGGTGCCGGTGGTGAGGTCGGTGATCGTGAACTCACCGCTGCCATTGGTCACGTCCTGCTTGCCGTTGAGGGTGACCACCGCGTTGGCCACGGGCTTCTCCCCGTCGGTGACGGTGCCGCTGACAGAGCGGCCCTCCACCTTGGCCTGGCCGGTGTAGTGGATGTCGCTGAGCATGTACTCCGTAATGCTGCTGCCGTAGACGCCGGCCTTGAAGCCGACTCGGCCCTGATTCTCCTCAGATACCACAACGCTGGAGAAATCAACAGGCATATTCTGGAACAGATCCTTGCCGTTGACCGTGGCCTTGGTGAGGGAGGAGCCGGTCCACTCCAGACGGAGGGTGGCCTCAGTGCCCACGCCGGGGGCGGCCACGCGGCTGCCCTGATACCAGGCATTGCTTCCGCCGTCATAGGTCTGCCAGAACCAACCGGTGGCGTCTGCACCCACAAAGAAGCCCTTGCCGGGGTTCTCGTAATTCAGGTACAGGCCCAGTCTGGTGTCAGCCACGGTGGGCTTGAAGGTGACCTCCAGGAAGGCGGTCCCATCGGCACCCACGCCCTTCAGCGCAGCAGACATGGTCTCGTCGATAAAGACGGCGGGGTAGGAGGCCGCGGCGGTAGCATTTCCGTTTGTAGCGTCCGCCTTCAGGTGGCGCTCCCCGTCCTTGATCTCGCAGATGGCGCCCGTACCCTTGACGGTAGCGGGGTCCTGGGACCAGATGTCGTGGATGGCGCCGTCGGCCACGCCCACATCGGGATCAACGGGCTCGGTGGGCCCGGGCTCCACAGAGGTCTCATCGGAGACCATGAAGTAGTTGATCTCGGCCTGGAATGCCCCGCCTTGGGGTTTATATGCAGATTCGTTCGTCCGCTCAGTGAAGGTCATGACCAGAGTATGTTCCACATTCTCCAGCCCGGTCACCTCGTAGAGCAGCTGGTCATATCCGTTGTCTCCATTGCCGTAGAAGTCCACATCGGCCGCCTCACCGTCGTCCACGACGGCGGTCATGATGGGGCCGTTGTAGGCCTTCTTGCCGTACACGGCAATGCCGGTGCCGGTGAAGGTCACGGTCACGGTAGAGCCAACTGTGTTTCCGAAGTGGCTCGTGGCGCCGGACTCATCGTCATAGGTCCAGGTACCCCAGTCATCGCCAGACCAGACAACCGCATCGTCCGAGTCCTCGATGCGCTGGCCTTCCCGCTCCGCAGTCAGGCTGATCGCCGGCGCGTCCCCCTCGTCCGTGGGAAGCGCCGTGTCTGCCGCTCCGGCCGGTATCATGCCGCCCAGCATTCCCAGGCAGAGGAGCAGTGCGATGGCCTTCTGGGTTTTTGTCTTGAAACTTGCCATACTAATTCTCCCTTCCTTTATAATATAGGATAAACATCCTTATCCCACCAAATAAAACTATTTCTTTCCCATAGGTTTTACAGGCTTTTCCTGACAGAAAACCGGCTTCAGCGGTGGTCATATAGTTGGAGCCGGTCTTCTGTCTCTGTCAGGTGTTTGGTGCTGCCGTACAGGAGAAATATTGTTCTGTCAGATCTCGTACCACTTGATCTCGTTGGCGGCCAGATCCAGCTGGAAGCTGGAGCCGTCGCCCTTGTAGACCGTGGTGCTCTGGGGCTCGTAGGTGTTGTTGACCACGCAGTACTTGCCATTGGCCACAAAGGCGTGGACTTCCACGTTGAAGTTGGTGGAGAACCACTTGTTCAGGTCCGCCTCACCGTGGGTGGACCACAGGATGGACCGGTACAGCACGCGGCTGTTCTCAAAGGTATAGGGCAGACCGGAGATGTACACGCAGCGGCCGGAGCCGTAGTCGTGGACCGCCATCTGCACTTCCTTCTCACGCTGCACCAGGATCTCGGTGCCCTCCAGGGCGTAGATGCTCTTCTTGCCCTCGCCGAAGTTCATCTCGCCCTTGCAGTCGGCCAGGATGAAGTGGTCGGGGTGCTCGTCCCAGTTGTACTTGTCGTAGTTCAGGGTGAAGCCGGTCTCCTTCTCCACACCCAGAGCGCCCGCCAGCTGGAGGTAGCGGCCCTGGTACTGGTGGCCGGAGGGCTCGCCCACGCCGATGAAGCCGCCGCCGTT
>NZ_CALXEG010000065.1 GCF_944387275.1 uncultured Pseudoflavonifractor sp. | reverse complement strand
GGCGCTCGGCGTCCAGCCACACCGCGCCGTAGGTGCCGTTGGGAATCCGCTTGGCGGAAAACTTGTTCTTTGCCATGTCCGCTCCTCCTTACAGGTTATTGAAAAGGACCTCAAAGTCCTCCATGGCGTCCACCAGGCGGCCGCCGCACTTGAGGAACACGTAGCTGCCGGTCTGGTACTCCAGTACCTGCTGCTCGGTCAGCGCGGCGGTATCCACGCCCTGGCTCTGGAGATACTGGAGCTGCCGGTCGTAGTCCACCCCCGCGAAGCTCTCCCCGGCGGACAGGACCCCCGCCTGCTCCAGCTCCAGGAAGAAGTTGTAGATGACGGTCACCAGCAGCTGCTTGTTGTCGTAGGTGTTGGGATACCGGCCCAGCCAACTGTTCTCGATGGTGGTGCGCAGGAAGTAGGTGATGAGGTCCATGCCCTCCACGATCTTGATCTTGCTCCAGTCCGCCTTTCCGGTGGCCGGGATGGTGGTGAGGGAGTTGACGCCCCGGGCGATCTTGGCCTGGATGCCGTCGTGGATGAGGATGAGCTTGCCGTTGTTGATGGCCTCGATCTGCTCCTCGGTGGTGCGGGCGGTGACGGCGGTGAGCTCGGGCAGGGCGGCGTAGGCGCAGCTCATGCCCATGGGGATGCCCGCCAGGATGCCCGCGATGCGGCCGCAGTACTCGGCGGCGGTCACCGGGCCGTCCTTGTCGGTCATACCGCTCTCGTCCAGCTCGATGATGCCCATGTCGTCGCTTCCCTCCGTTTTCCATGGCTTCACCAGCTTTACAGTGCGGTACATGGCCCGCTGGGCCTTGGTCCACTCCACCAGCTTGGCCAGCTCCTGGTCGGTCACGTCGGGAGGACCGGCCAGGTAGTCGATGGAGTACTGCTCAATGCTCTTCAGACCGGCCTCCAGGGCGGTGGTGTCCTCGGTGCCGGTGGCGATGACCACCAGATACACCAGACTGGGGCCGCCCCGGTCGCTGCCGGTAAAGCACTGTCTGACATATTCCTTGTTTGCCTCCCCCAGCTTGGAGGGGATCAGGGCCTCGCTGCTGAGGGCGTGGACGCCGTTCTCCTGGGCGTCCCGCACGAACAGGGCCACATAGCCCTTCTTGCTCCGGTTGGCCACCTGCTCAGCCGCCTTCTCAAAGGCGATCTTCAGCGTGGGCAGCCCGATGGTTGCTGCCATGTCATTCACCTCTCATTTTGATTGCCGGGAATACCGGCGGAGATCTCTTTGATGACTTCGTACCGCTCCATCAGGGGCGCGGTCTCCTCCGGGTCCGTGTAGCCCGGGCGTTCGTCGAACCAGGTGGCCGAGAAGTTCACAAAGGCGGAGCCCATGTCCATCCCGTCGCCCTGGGCCGCCAGCGTGACCCACCGGTCCCCCACCTTGAGGGATGGGGCGGCGAAGGCCAGCAGCACCTGCTCCTGGTCCCTTCTGAGTGCCTCGGTGGAGCTCAGGTCGTATTCATCGGTGGCACAGAAGAGCTCCAGCCGGGCCTCCACGGTCCACTCCACCATGCAGAGGTTGGCGGGCTCCATGGCGCTGTCTGACACGTAGAGGTAGCTGCTGGGCCGCTGGTGGTCCACCGGGCAGAAGTCCCGGTAGATGATCCGCTCCGGCCACAGCTCGGACACCACGGCCGCGATGGCGTCGCACAGGTCCATGCCGGTCATTCCGCGCCTCCCTCCAGTCCTCTCACGATCTCACCGGCCAGGGCGGCCACCTGGCTCTTGGCCAGGCTGTTCATCTGGCTGCGGGTCTGGGCATAGAAGTGCTTTCCGGCCACGGCCGGGACATTGATGCGGGCCCTGTACCGGTATCCGGGCCGCCGGACCTGGCTGGGCCTGCGGTGCTTGTGGCCGTTCTCGATGGCGTTGGTCACATGGCCCACGGCGTACTTCTTGCCGCCTGCCGTCACCTTGTAGGTGTCGGCCTTGGGCCGCACGGCCACATAGCCGCTTTTGCTGCCTATATACCGCTCCTGCCAGTCCTGGACCGTGCCGCTGCCGCCGATATGGCCGCGCACATCCCCCAGCAGGCGGTCGCCCAGGTTCTCCAGCAGCTCCCGCTTCTTGTCGGGGAAGGTCTCCAGCAGCTTGTCCCAGCTGGCCAGGAGCCGGTCAAGTGCCGTTGCGTCAAGGCTGACTCCGGTGTAGGACGACGCCCCTGTCTGTCTTGGCGCTGCACCTGCCTGATGCTGTGCACCATTCGATGAAGTACGCCTTGTTGTCGGGGCATACCCCTTGGCAGAGCTCCGAGCAACGTTATTCCAGTAGAGTGCCGCCTGCAATTCACGCGACTGACCCGACAAATATCACACCTCCAAGTCAAACGTCCCGGCTGAACAGGATCTCATACTCGTTTTTGAACTCGTCCAGCACATGGCAGGCCTGGACATTGTACACGGCGGTCGCCGGGCCCTCCTTCACGGTCACCAGGTCGCCCTCCTTGAGGGTGACGGCCTTGGGCGTCACTAGCACCAGGCACCGGCTGGTCTTGGCGTAGGTGTCCTCCTGCTCATAGCGGACATACTTCTCCGTGAGCACGCCGGGGAAGGTCTGGGGCGGCAGTTCCCGCTTCACCGGCCGGTTGCCCTGGCCCATGCCGGTGGCATACCGCTGGGCCACACAGGTCACCACCGTCACCAGGGCGGCCTGGACATCCAGATGGGTCCTGTCCCGCTGGGTGACGCTGGTGAGATACAGGTGCTGCCCCTTCCACCGCAGGGCCTGGTGGAGGGTGAGGGGCCGCCTGCGGAGCACCAGCTTGGCGTTCCTGGCCCCGATGCCCACCGTGGAGAACAGGTTCCGGCCGCCGTCCAGCGTCACGGCGGCCCACAGCCGCCCGGCGCTCACCCACTCCCAGGTGTTCTCCGCAGTCTCCTTCAGCTCCAGCAGCTCCAGGCGCTGGTCCAGGCTGCCGGCGTCAATGTACCGCTCCATGCTTCTCCTCTCTCAGTCCGCCCCGGCTCATGGCCGGGGCGGTTTTTATCCTCCGGTGTCCGAATCGGACACCATGCCCTCCGTCAGCTTCAGCTGATTGAGCACTCGGCGGAAGGCCGGGTTCTCCGTGACCTGTCCGGAGGTCTCGGTCATGTCCCGGCGGTCCCAGGCGTCCAGCACCATGGCGTTGACCACCAGGTCGTACTGGGCGGCCCGGGCCGTACCGGCGGCGGGCGGGGACACCCCCGCGCCGTCCATGTAGGCCACCGCCGCATCATACAGCACGGGGATGACGGCCGTCACCTCCGGGTCGTCGGAGAGCTCGGTGAGCCTGCAATAGGCCAGCAGCGCCGCCCTGCGCTCCTCTGTCAGGGCCATGGGCTATCCCTCCCATCAGCCGCCGGCGGGGGTGGTGGCCACCACGAAGCCCTTGTCCACCACCAGGTTACCGCCCACCATGGCGTCGCCCAGGATGGTGAACATCCGCTCCACCGCCTTGACGGACTCGTCCACACGGATGGTGAACTCACCGAAGAGACCCAGCTCATAGTTCATGGGGTCGCCGTAGACCATGGTCTGGGCGGAGGTCCCGGCGCCGTCCAGGGCGGTAAGGAAGGAGTTGATGGCGTAGGGAATCATGGTGCCGCCGTCCGAAATCATGCCCCGGTTGGGGTTGCCGCCCTCGGGCTGGATGTCGAACACCCGCTTCTTGTCCTGGGCGCCGCGAATCTTGCCCAGGGCACGCAGGTCCTTCTTGTTGCAGTAGAGCCGGGCGTTGGCGCCGATGGTCTCATCGCCGCCGTAGGCGAAGAACAGCTCGGTGAGCAGGTTCTCGGTCACGCCGCCGGCAATCTCCAGCGCGGCGAAGATGTTCTCGCTCGCCACGTTCTTGGCGTTCTTGATGCCGAACATGTCGGGGCTGCCCTGGCCGTCGCCGTTGACGATGAGGTCGGACAGCTTCCGGCGCATGGCCCGCATGGCCATGGAGCGGATTTTCTCGTAGTAGTTGGCGGGGCTCAGGCGGCTGATGTTGCGGTCCACATAGGTGGTGACGGTCAGCTCATAGGGGCTGATTTTGGCCACGCCGAACTTGGGGTCGGTGGATGCGGTGCGGGCGGTGCCTGCGGTGGTGGCCACCTTGCCGCCCTTGGCGTCCACCTCGCTGATGACGTAGGGCTCCAGGAAAGCGCTCATGCCGGTCAGGTCCTGGACGTAGACCTCGTCCACAATGGAGCTAACCACGTTGCCCAGGGGGTCCCGGATGTTGGCGCCCGCGCCGGTGGGCTGGACAATGGTGCCGGTGGCCAGGGTGATCTGCTTGCTGGCCTGGTACACGTCCCGGATGGTCTCCCGGGCGGAGAACTTCACCTCGCCGCCCTTCTTCAGCACCTCGGCGCGCTCCAGAGCCTTGTCCCGCTCCTCCCCACGGTCAGGGGCGGCGTCCAGGAACTTCCGGTCCTGCTCCTGGATCAGGTCCTGGAGGTCCTTGATGTCCGCATTCATGTTGGAGACCTTCTCCATCTCGGCGCGGTACTCCTCCCGCTTGCCCGCCTTCAGCAGGGCCTCGGCGCCCTCCAGCAGGGCGGTGCGCTGGGTCTTCAGGTCAATCAGCTTTCTTCTCATGCTCGTTTCCCTCCGTTAAAATCGGTTTTTTTCCAGCTCCAGCAGGGCCTCGTCCTGCCAGGCCGTATCTTCATCGGGCGCCCCGCCCGTGGGGTTCTGTTCCGGGCCCTCCGGCCCGCCGTAGCGCTTGCTCTTGATGGCACCGGCCGCCGGCTGGGCGGGGACGGCCACCAGGGACACCTCATAGGCGTCCTCCGCGCCCCGGAGCTCAAAGCAGCATGTCACGCCGTCGTACACGTCGCCGCCCCGGTGTTCGCACCAGCCGGTGCGCTGGTTCACGCCGCAGACGGAGCACACCGCCTCCTTCACCGCCACCCCCACGCTGCACTCCCGCAGGATGCCCGCCTCAATGGCGGTGATTGTGTCGGCTGTGGCGGCAGTGCGGACCATGTAGCACCGCAGCACCAGCTGCTTTCCGCCGGGCGCCTCAGCCATGGGCTCCACGCCGGCGGCATACACCCGGGCGGTCTGGTTCTTGGTCTCCCAGTCGTGGTCCCGCAGCACGGGACGCCCCACAAAGAGGGCCGCGAAGCCCTCCAGGGTCTCGTCGGTGAAGCGCTCACAGTCCCGGTCCACCTGGTTGTTGCAGGCGGCCAGGCGGAAGGTGAACACCTCCTCGGCCGCCAGGGGCCGCAGGGCCTGCCGGTTGATGAGGTCCAGCTCTCCCTCGTCCAGGGCGGCCTTGAGCAGCCGGGCCTGCTTTAAAATCTGTTCCATCCTCATTCCTCCTGTGTCTGGGGCGCCCCGGCCCGCAGCCTGCTCAGCTCCGCCCAGTCCCGCAGGGGCACATAGTTCAGACTGGCCCGGCGCTCGTCGCCGCCGGGCACCCTGGGCATGTCCTCCAGGTCCATAATGTCGTTGACCGCGAAGACGCCAATCTCCACCATGTCCTTGTACCAGCTGCCCCGGGCGGCGGTGTCGCCCCGCAGCTCCGCCATCATGTTGATGCGCAGCTCCAGACCGGCGTCCACCTGGCTGGCGGTCAGCAGCTTCCAGGTCAGCTCCTCCTCGTACTGGGTGACAATGGGGTGCAGGGTGCCCACCACGTACTCAATGGCGTTCTGCTCGTTGGAGCCGTAGGCCTGCTTGCCCTCCTGGAGCTTGTAGAGGGGCACGCCGAAGTAGCGGGCGATGTCCCGGATGGAGACCTCCTTGCTCTCGATGAACTGGGCGTCTGCGTTGCTGGCCGACAGGGGCTTGTAGTCCAGGCCGTAGTCCAGGATGGCCACCCGGTGGCTGTTTCTGGGCCCCGCGTGGACCTTCTCCCACTCCCGGCGCAGCAGGTCCTTCTTCCCTATCTGCTTGCCCGGGTTCTTGGGGTCCTGCACCATTCCGCCCAGGTCGGCCTCGGTGCGCAGCACGCCGGAGGGCTGTCCGCCGTTCTCGTAGTAGCCCAGCTCATACTGCTGCTGGGCCCGGGCGGAGGAGATGACCTCGTCGGCCCGCCGCAGCACCGCCACGCCCTTGAGCCCGTTCCGGGTGGCGGCCTTGTAGTGGGCCATGTCCTCGTTGGGCAGCACCATGGGCTCCCCGGTCCAGGGGTGGGTCACGGTATACCACACCCGGCCTCTGGTGTCCTGCCAGGGCTCCACCAGGTGGCCGGGGACGGGGATCAGCTCGTCGATCCGCCCGGTGCGGGGGCTGCGCACGATCCAGTCGTAGCCGTTTCCGTTGACCAGACGGCTGGTCTCCAGCACCTTCTTGCGGATGAAGGGCGTCATGGCCTCATTGGGCCGCAGGTTGAGCAGCCGGAGCACCCGCTCGCCGGTGATGCGCTCCCGGGTGTTGGTGTCCATGAGGAACACCGGCAGCTTGCCCATGGAGTCGCTGAGGATCTCAATGCAGCGGTCCACGGCAGAGAGCTTGCGGGCGAAGCTCTCGCCGGTCTCGGTGCCGTCTGCCGGATATCCGGCGGATACCAGGCTGTCCACCGTCACCGCCTTGCGCACAGAGGGGGACCGGGCCACGGCCCGGATGCCCTGGGCCATACTCATTCGCCACCACCGCCTCCCAGGGAGCTGAGCACAGCCCCGGCAATGGCCAGCGCGCCGCCGGCGATCAGTCCGGCGGGCGGGTAGACCAGCCCGGCCCCCACGGCCACCGCCGCAGCGCCCGCCACCAGAACCAGATCGGCGGCGTAGCGCCGCAGCGCTTTCTTCAGACGTTCCATTCTGTCTCCTTCCCCGGTGTCCGATTTGGACACCGTCACAAGCTGAATCCCGGCCGCTCCATGGCGGAGGCCAGGTCGGGCTTCTCCACTCCCTTGGCCATGGCGGTCGCCATGGAGATGATCCAGGCCACCGTCATGTCGATGCGGCCCACGCTCCGGTCCTTCATGGGCTTGAGGTTCTCGTTGCCGTCGGTGGCGCACCGGATGTTGCCGAAGTTCCACCGGGCGGCGGTGTTGTGCTCGTGGAGCATCTCGTGCTTGCGCAGAAGAAGCTCCAGCTTCTTAGTAGCCGGGCTCATGCCCATCATGGTCTGGGGGATTGTGATGACTTCCAGCCCGTCGCGGTCCTCCGTGCCCTGCATGAGCCGCTGGGACAGCGTCCAAGACATGGCCGCGTCCAGGCCCAGGGTCACCAGGTCAAAGTCCCCGGCCGCCTGCCAGATGGTCTGCTCCACCGCGTCGTAGTCGATGATGTCTCCGGGGCAGCCCTGTATAAACTCAGCCCGTATCCAGTCCCCGTAGGGCACGCCGTCCCGCTTTTCCCGGGCCGCCAGGTCGTCCAGGGGCACCCAGGCCCAAAACAGGGTCACCCAGGTCTCCAGCCCTTGCTGGGGCGGGAAGATCAGCACAAAGGCGGTCAGGTCGGTGCTCTTGGACAGGTCCAGCCCTCCATAGCACTTCTTGCCCCGCAGGTACTCCCGGGCCGCGCTTCTGCGCTCGATCACGCTGAGCCCCGCCCACTCGGGCCGGTTCCACTGGGTCTTGTCGTAGATGGTCAGGGGCACCCACCCCACCGTCTTGGTGGAGATCCACTGGTTGAGCCGCAGCCACCGGAACAGCCGCTCGGCCGCCTCGCTCTGACGGGCGGTCCTGGCCTCGGCCCGGAACTTCCGCAGGCTCAGGTTGTGCCCCAGGGCCGGGTTGCACGCCCGCCACACCGCCTCGTCCCAGATGTCCAGGGCGGCGATCTTGTCCGGGTCGTCCCCGGTGAGGACGGAGACGCCGTACATGATGGGGCACCAGGCCGGGTCGTCCTGGTCCAGCTCCCGCTCGGGCTCTCCCCGCCGCCAGGCCAGGAGCCGGCGGCACTTCTCATGGATCTCCCAGCCGATGCTCTTCCGGTCCGGGTCATCTCCGGCGGTGGTGAGTACGATGACCGCCTGCTGCCGCCGGGCGGCGTCCGAGCCGGCGGTGAGCACGTCCCACAGCTTCCGGTTGGGCTGGGCGTGGAGCTCGTCGATGATGATGGCCGAGAAGGAATAGCCGTGCTTGGTGTCCGCGTCGGCGGAGTAGACCTTGAGGACACCGCCGTACTTGGTGTGGATCTCCCGGCGGCTGTCCCGGGCCCAGGCGATGGGTGCGTGCTCCGGCTGGCCCAGACAGGTGTGCTCCACCATGTACTTGGCGCACTGGTAGATGATGTCGGCGTTGTTCTTGTCGGCGGCGAAGATGCCCACCTGGGGCACGCGCTCCCCGTCCCACAGCAGATGCAGCAGACCCAGGCCGGCGGCGAACTCGCTCTTGCCGTTCTTCTTGGGGATCTCCTCGTAGAGGAACCGCCGCAGCCGCACCCAGCTGCCGTCCTCATCCTGGACCTGGACGCCGTAGAACTGCCGGACGGCCTGGAGCTCCCAGTCTGCCAGCTCAAAGGGCTTGCCCGCCCACTCGTTCTGTCCGAAGCACAGCAGGGAGAAGAAGTCCACCACGTCCTGCACCGCCTGTGGGCTGTACCGGATGGCGCTGCCGTCCTCCGGCCGGGGCACGGCCACCCCGGGGGCCAGCGTCAGCAGCTCAGGCACGGGCCATCCGCTCCCGCATCAGCTTCTCAAAGGGGTTCTCCTCCGGCTTTCTGGCCCCATCGGGTATCACCAGTCGGCACCGGCTGGTGATGGTCATACCCAGGTCGTTGGCGCAGGCCCTCGCCTGCCGGAAATAGGTGTCCTGGAGCTTGGACGCCCCCTCCAGCCCGGGCCCGTCCTGCTTCGCCAGAGCGGTCTGGATGAGCCCGGTCACGGCCATGTACTGGGCCTGGGCCACCACGTAGCGCCCCAGGGTGTCGGCGTCCAGCTGGGCCGCGCCCATGTCGGCGGCCAGCAGCTCCCTGGCCAGGGCCCGGAACTCCTTCCGGTACGCCTCGGGCAGCCACTTGGGCACCCGCAGGCTTTTGGGCTTGGGCAGGTTCACCTCCTGCTGTGCCCGCTGGGCCTTCTCGGCTTTGCTCAGGTGCTTGCGCCCGTTTCCCTCCAGGACGCTCAGCTTTTGTCTCGGTCCCGGCATGGATTTCCCTCCTTCCGTTTTCGCTGTTCCGCCCGACCGCTTTCCGTGGGGAGAAAACCCTGCATGGACCAGGCCGCGCGGTCTTCCGCCATCGCCCCCGGAATTTTTCCGGGGTGGGGCGGGTCCCGCAAGCCGAAGGCTTGCCCCGGGTGTGCGCAGGGGCAGGGCGCGCCCGCGCCCGGGCGCCCAAGCCTCCGGACGTTTATGTGCTGCGGCGGCTGTCTATTGGCCGCCCTTTTCCCGCCGTTCCTGGGCCATCTCCCGGGCGGTCTTGCGGTTGTGGCAACGCTCGCACAGGCTCTGGTGATTGGCCGGGTCGATGAACAGCTGCCAGTCTCCCTTGTGGGGCCTGACGTGGTCCACCACCGTGGCCCGGGTGCGGACGCCCCGTCTGGCGCACTCCCGGCACCACGGCTCCCGCAGCAGCTGGGCCGGGCGCAGGTCATCGGTCCAGATGCTCAGACTGTACCAGCCGTGCCACTCCGCCGACGCCCGGCGGGCGGCCCGCTTTGGCTTGTGCTTGGGACAGTAGCCGTCCCTGGTCAGTTCCCGGCATCCGGGATGGCGGCAGGGCCGGAGCGGCTTTAAGGCCACGGGCTATCACCTCCGGGCAAAACAAAAAGCGCCCAAGCCACTGCCCCCCTTCTCGGGTGGAACATTGGCTCAGGCGCTGGTCTCTTTGGACGCTGGCTCAGGCGCTTCGATATTCACGAGTGTCTCCTGCCCGCAGCGCTTGCACTTTCTGGGCAGGTTCCGGGCGATGGTATCCGACCGGACCTTCAGGATTTTTCCCTTCCCGCAGACCGGACAGATGATCCACCCGTCCCTCACGATAAGTTTACCACACTCGCGGGATTCTTTCAACTTTTCCATGCAGTTTCTACCCCCTCTTACACTTGTTACACCTGGTTTCCAGACCGAATAA
>NZ_CALXEG010000064.1 GCF_944387275.1 uncultured Pseudoflavonifractor sp. | reverse complement strand
TCCGCCCCAACGAGGCCGGGCGCAAGGTGTACATCCTGGAAAACGCCCAGACCATGAACGCCAGCGCCCAGAACGCCATGCTCAAGCTGCTGGAGGAGGGGCCGCCCTACGCCGCCTTCCTCCTCCTCACCGACAACGCCGCCGCCCTGCTCCAGACCGTCCGGTCCCGGTGCGAGACATTGACGCTCTCCCCGGTGACCGAGGCCGAGGCGGAGGCCTGGCTGATGGGCAAGTATCCGGACAGGCCAAGGGAGGCTCTCTCCCAGGCCGCCCGCCGGTGCGAGGGCCTGCTGGGCCGGGCCGTGGAGGAGCTGGAGGGCGCCGCCGGCGCCGACGATCAGGCCCGCACCGCCGCCCCCCAGCTGATCGCCCGGCTGTCCGCCGGGGACGAGCTGGCCCTGATGGAATTCTGCATCTCCCTGGAGAAGTGGGACCGGGACAGCCTGGCCGCCCTGTTCTCCGAGGGGGTCCTGCTGCTGCGCCACGCCCTGGTGCTCCAGACCGGCGGGGACTGCGGCGAGACCGACCCGGACCGCCGCGCCGCCGCTGCCAACGCCGCCCGCGCCCTGTCTCCCAGGGCCCTGCTCTCCGCCGTGGACGTGCTGGAGAAGCTGCGCGCTTCCTGCGCCTTTAACGTGGGCGCGGGACACCTGGCCGGCTGGCTGTGCGCCGCCCTGGCCCGCTGCCGGGGGTAAGGGCCTATTTCCGCCGCCATCGGGCGGCCCTATTCTGAACGCGCGCCCAGGTGGGCGCTGGAGGTACCTATGACCGAAATCATCAGCGTCCGCTTCAAGAGCGGAGGCAAGGAGTACTACTTCGACCCCAGGGGCACCCAGGTCCGGGCCGGACAGGGCGTCATCATTGAGACCTCCCGGGGCATCGAGTACGGCGAGTGCGCCAAGGGCAACACCATGGTGGAGGACGAGAGCGTGGTGGCCCCCCTCCGCCCCCTGGTGCGCATCGCCACGGAAAAAGACCTGGACATCGTCTCCCGCAACCGGGAGAAGGAGAAAAAGGCCTTCCAGATCTGCCAGGAGAAGATCGCCGCCCACGGGCTGGACATGAAGCTGGTGGAGGTGGAGTACAACTTCGAGGGGAACAAGATTCTCTTCTTCTTCACCAGCGAGGGCCGGGTGGACTTCCGCGCCCTGGTGAAGGACCTGGCCGGCGTGTTCCACACCCGCATCGAGCTGCGGCAGATCGGCGTCCGGGACGAGGCCAAAATGCTGGGCGGCCTGGGCATCTGCGGCCGTCCCTTCTGCTGCGCCTCCTTCCTGGACGACTTCCAGCCCGTGTCCATCAAGATGGCCAAGACCCAGAGCCTGTCCCTCAACCCCACCAAGATATCGGGCACCTGCGGGCGGCTCATGTGCTGCCTGAAGTACGAGCAGGACGCCTATGAGGACGCGGTGAAGCGGATGCCCAAGAACGAGAGCTTTGTGGAGACCCCCGAGGGCGTGGGCACCGTGTCCCAGGTGAACCTGCTGCGGGAGACGGTGAAGGTGCGGCTGGACGACGCGCCGGAGAACCCCCGCTGCTTCCACAACTGCGAAATCTGTGTGGTGCGCAACGGCAAGGGCAAGCGGCCGGAGGGGTATGTGCCCCCGCCGCCGGAGGAGCTGGCCAAGCTGCGCAAGGTGACCCCGCCGCCGGAGGACCCGGAGGAGCGGCTGCGCAGCAGCCTGGGCACCGCCCTCACCGGTCTGGGGCTGACCGCCTCGGTGCGTGCCGAGGGGGAGAAGCAGGCCGAGGGCGCCAAGCCCGGCCGGAGCCGCAGCCGGAACCGGAACCGGGGCGGCGAGGGCAAGGTCGAGCAGCCTGCCCGCCAGGGCCAGGAGGCCCGGCCCCAGAAGAAGCAGGAGAGCAAGCCCCGTCCCGAGCAGAAGAAGGCCGAGCCCAAGGCCCTGCCCGAGGGCAAGCCCAAGCAGGAGAAGCGGCCGGACAAGCCCCAGCAGAGGCCCAGAGGGGACAAGCCCAAACAGGAGCGGCCTCCTCAGCAGGCCCAGCAGCAGCCCAGGCCCAAGGCTGAGACCAAGCCCGCCGAGGCGGTGAACACCGAGGGCGCCGCCGAGGGCGGCGAGAAGAAGTCCACCCGGCACCGCCACCGCCGGTACCGTCCCCGCCCCAAGGGGGAGGGCGGCGGCAATCCCCCCGCGCCCCAGGGCTAAGAAATATACAAACGCGGCGTCTCGTCTTGAGACGCCGCGCTTTTTGTTAAATTGAGTCTTTTCCAGGGAGAACGGCCTCCGGCGGCCTACTTTCCAGCGAGGGAAAGTAGGCAAAGCTCGCCAGGGGGCAACAGGCGCGGAAGGGCCCTTCCAGGGCCAAACGCGCCCGTTTCCCCCTGGGACCCCCTTCGGAGACGCGGCTTGCGGCGGTGGTGTCCAAAAAGCCAACGTATTTGAGAGCAGTTACTATGCCGGTTCGGTGCCCAGCGTACCGTTACTGCATCGCCCGAGCAGAGTTACCCGCCCAGACTTGTGAGCCGCTGCAATTCAATGACCTTTCTCAATGCCGCACAAAGTCTCTGCGCCGTGTTTCAGTCTCTGCCCGAGGCAAGTGAGGTGGCTGCTTTTCGGGGGCCCCACACGAGCCCAGCGGAGCGGGTCGTGTGGGGAGAGGACGAGCAGCGGAGTGAGCGAGGCCTGCCGCTTGCGGCGGGACGAGGGATACAAAGCTTGCGAGGACGAGGGGGGAAGGTGGCATTTGCGGAGCAAATGACGGATGAGGGGAACCGCGGACATCGTGCAGCCTGTAAGGACGAGGGGCGGAGAGCGGAAAGGCTGGAGGCCGCCCTACACCAGGCCGTACTTCCGGCACACGGCCCGATATGCCTCCCGGTCCCCGGCGCAGTCGCTCAGCGCCCGCAGCAGCTCCGCCAGGGTATCCAGATCCGCCCCGCTCAAAGGCAGCTCCAGAGGCGTAATCTTCATCTGTTCCTGGGCGTCGGCGGCGGAGTAAGCCCCGGTGTAGGCGTACACTCCGATGCGGTCGGTGAGGGCGTGGAGGTTGCCCGAGTTTGGGTCACGGTCAAAGGTCTGGAGAGACAGAAGAAACTCCGTCTCCCCACGCCGGACGCACACCCACATCCAGTCCCGCAGATCGTAGGGCGGGGCCAGACGGCGGCCCGAGGTGTACCGCCCGATCCCCGATCCGCCGGGGCGGGGACCGGTGTCAAAGTCGGGCAGGGCCTTGAAATAGGCGGCCATCCTGTCCCGCTCCTGCCTCCGGGCCCGGCGGTACTGGTCCCGGAGGGCGGAAAAATCCGCCCCGTGGTCCGTGTCCCTCAAGGTCCTCTCCCCTTTCCAACGCTGTATCAGCCATAGGATACCACGCCCCAGGGCGGCGGAGCAATCCCCCCATGCAAAAAGCGCCGGAGACTGATGTCTCCGGCGCTTTTATCGCGGGTTATGGCGTTTACTGTCCCCGGTGCTCGCCCCGGCTGTAGGCCACCACGGTGCGGCGGTTGGGCTCGGTGCCGGTGGAGTAGGTGGTCACGTCGGGGTAGTCCTGAAGGGCGGTGTGGATCACGTGGCGCTCGTAGGCGTTCATGGGCTCCAGCGTCACGTTCCGGCGGTACTTGACCACCTTGCCCGCCACCTTCTGGGCCAGACGGGCCAGGCTCTCCTCCCGCTTGGCGCGGTAGCCCTCGGCGTCCACGTGGACCCGGACCCGGTGGGACTGGCCGTGGTTGACGGCGTAGTTGGTCAGCTGCTGGATGGCGTCCAGGGTCTCGCCCCGGCGGCCGATCAGACCGCCCAGGTGCTCGCCCAGCAGCTCCACCTCATAGGTGTTCTCCTCACCCAGGGTGACGGAGGGGACCGCGTCCGAACCCATGTGGGCCAGCAGGCCGGTCAGGAAGGTCTGAATCTTCTCTGCGCGCTCGTCGCCGTCCACAGCGGCGGCAGCGGGCTGAGCCTTGGGCTCCTCGGCCACAGGGGCCTTGGGAGCCTCCGGAGCGGCCTTGGGAGCCTCCTCCGCCACAGGGGCGGGGGCCTCGGCGGGCTTCTCCTCGGCCACGGGCTCCTCGTCGGGGGCCTCGTAGGTCACCTTCACCTTGGCCGGGGAGGCGCCGATGCCCAGGAAGCCGGTCTTGGCCCGCTCCAGCACCTCCACGGACACGTCGTCCCGGTCCATACCCAGCTTCTGGAGGGCGGCCTCAATGGCGGCCTCCTCGGTGCGGCCGGTGCTCTCAATATACTTCAGCATGCGCTGTTTTCTCTCCTTTTTGAGGAAAAGTGTCAGGACTGCTTTCCGTCCTCGCCGGAAGCGTCGTAGTTGGGGGCGTCATAGTGGGGGGTCTCAAAGCCGGGGGCCTGGGTGGTGCCGTCCTCCTGGGCAGGGGCCTCAGCGGGCTCCTCTGCGGGGGCCTGGGCGGGCGCGGCGGGGGCCTGCTCCGCCTTCAGTTCGTCCACGATCAGCTGGTCGGCGGCCTGCTCCAGGGCGGCCTCCTCCCGGGCGTCGGACTTGTGCTCCAGCTTCTTGTCCTGGGCGTTCTCCACCACAGTGCCGTTCAGCTCCTGATAGGGCGTGGGGCCGTCGGGGCTGAAGCGGTAGGGGTCGTAGGCACGGCCCCGGGCATAGGCACGGATGCCCACCCGGCTGGCCTCCCGGACAGCGGCGGGGATCTTGGTCTCATCCGGGTCCTTGGGGGCCTTGGGGGCCTTCTTCTTGCCCTTGTTGTTCTTGGCCTCCTCGATGCGGCGGGCACGCTCGGCCCGCTCCTCCTCCCGGCGGCGCTTCTCCTCTTCCTTCTCCTCGGCCTCACGGCGGGCGGCGGCCTCGGCCGCCTTCTCATAGTCCTTCTTCAGCAGCTTGCCGGCCAGGAACTCCTGGAGCATGGACAGCACGTTCTGGCTGATCCAGTACACGGACAGGCCCGCGGGCATGGCAAAGCCGATCCACAGGGACATGAGGGGGGAGATGATGAGCATGGTCTTGTTGGTGGAGTTGGCGGCGGCGTTGTCGGCCTGCCGGTTGATGGCGTTGGTCTTCATGGTGATGAAGGAGAAGATCAGGCCGGAGGCGGCGGACACGATGGGCATGAAGAACAGGCCGATGTGGGCCCAGTCCACGCTGCTCCAGGTCCAGAACTGCCACTGGGGCATCTGGGCCAGGTTCAGGCCCAGGAAGTTGAAGTTAATGACACGGGTGCCCTCGGCCACGGCCTGGACGGCGCCGATGTTATCGGGGGTGATGAGGGACGCCAGGTAGAGCTGGTTGTACCCGGTGTTGACGAAGTCGGCGGCCTCCTTGATCCAGCCGGCGGACACGGCGGCGTTGTTCCAGTCCACCACCCGGGCCACCTCGGCGATGACATCGGGGGTCAGGTTCATCAGGTAGGTCAGGGGCTGGCGGATGATGGCGTACAGGGGCAGCAGGATCACCAGGGGCAGCAGGCTCCACAGGCAGCCGCCCATGGGGTTGACCTTTTCCTTCTCGTAGAGCTTCTGTACCTCCAGATTGTACTTGTCCCGGTTGTTGCCGTACATTTTCTGGAGTTTCTGCATCTGGCCGTTGAGCATGTTCATCTGGATCATGGACCGCTTGGCCTTGATGGACAGGGGGAAGAGAATGACCTTGACCAGCACGGCGAAGAGGATCAGGGCGATGCCGTAGTTGTCAAAGAGCTCATAGAAGAGCATCAGGACCCATACAAAGGGGGTCAGGAGAAGCTGAATTCCTTGCATTGAATGGCCTCCAAAGTAAAATTTCGGGGCTGAAAAGGGGGATACCTCTCCCGTCAGGGCGCCAAAAGGGCGGCCCGGCTCCGGGGCGGACGCTCCGCCTCAGGGGACCGGGTCGTACTCAATGGACTTCTGCCGGTGAAAGGGCTGGCACCGCAGCAGCCGCCGCAGGGCCAGCAGGCCGCCCTTGAGCGCGCCGTACTTCTCCACCGCCTCCAGAGCGTACTCCGAGCAGGTGGGGATGAAGCGGCAGCAGGGGGGCCGCAGGGGGGAGATGCTGCGCCGGTAGAACCGGATCAGGTGCAGCAGCAGCCCCTTCATGTCCCGCTCCCGCTGAGAAGGCCCAGCTTGTCCGCCGTGCGGAGGAACTGCCGCTGGAGCTCGGCGTACCGGCTGTGGCAGGCCCGGACCCGGGCCACCACCACGATGTCGTACCCCGGGCGGATCTTGTCCTCGTTGGTGCGGTAGATCTCCCGCAGGCGGCGGCGGACCCGGTTGCGCACCACCGCCTTGCCCAGCTTGGTGCCGGTGGTGAAGCCCAGCCGGTTGTAGCCCAGCCGGTTTTTCCGGCAGTACACCGCCATGCAGGGGTTCACGGCGCTCTTTCCCTTGGCGTAGAGCCGCCGGAATTCGTGATTGAGTTTGAGAGAGACCGTGTGATCCATGCTGCGCCTTCCTTTTAGAAACGGGTTTTGGGGAGGGATGCCCCCTCCCCCGCCGGGAAAAGAGGGAAAACAGGGCGAATTTGTCCGCATGCTGCGCAGGGGCGGAAGGATATAGCTCCTCCGCCCCTCAAAAAAGCCCTATTTTCTTTTCCGCTGCCACCTTAGTGGGTGAGGCGGGCGCGGCCCTTCGCACGGCGGCGGGCCAGGACCTTGCGGCCGTTGGCGGTACGCATACGCTTGCGGAATCCGTGCTCCTTGGAACGCTGACGCTTCTTGGGCTGATAGGTACGAACCATCGTGTACACCTCCTGTTCGTTTAAAAAGCGGCCGGAGCCGCCCTCCACAACGGCCGGCAAAAAAAGCCCGGCCGCGGTCGTCAATTGGCATGCCTTTACACCCAAAAACCGGGTATAATAGTGCACTGGCTATTATAACCGAAAACAAAATCCCCTGTCAACTACTATTTTTGGAAGGAAAACAGAAAAAATTTCTCCATCCCACTATATCTTGTGGGTGTATCGAAAAATGCCACAAATCCCCTTAGTTCTTTATAGATGTGTAGGCGCAAAAAACATTGCTAGGGAGGTATTTTTTTGGTATACTCAAAGAGACGCATTTTTTTGCAAAAGGGGGTTTCACCCGTGAATTCACCGGCCGACATATGGGCCAAGGTTCTCTCCCTCATGGAAGCGGACATGACTGCCACAGCCATCAACACCTGGTTTGACGACTGCACCGCCGTGGCCTTGGAGGAGGACCGCTTCGTCATCCACTCGCCCACCAACTTCAAGCGGGACATCATCCGCAAGCGCTATGTCCCCGTCATCCAGAAGGCCCTCCACGAGCTCTTCGCCGCCGACTTCCAGGTGGAGGTCCTGGGCGAAGGGGAGCTGGACCACTTCACCGAGGCCGCCAAACCCGTGGACAGCACCTTCCTGCCCGGCACCGAGGAGTATACCTTTGAGCGGTTCGTGGTGGGCTCATCCAACAAATTCGCCCACGCCGCCGCCCTGTCCGTGGCCGACAAGCCGGGCAAGAGCTACAACCCGCTGTTCATCTACGGCGAGTCCGGCCTGGGCAAGACCCACTTGCTCTACGCCATCGCCCACCGCATCCACGCCACCCACCCCGACTTCCGGGTGGTGTACATCAAGGGCGACGCCTTCACCAATGAGCTGATCCAGGCCATCCGGGAGGGCCGCAACCAGGAGTTCCGGGAGAAATTCCGCTCCGCCGACGTGTTCCTCATGGACGACGTCCAGTTCATCGCCGGCCGGGAGAGCTCCCAGGAGGAGATGTTCCATACCTTCAACAACCTCTACGAGGCCGGCCGGCAGATCGTCTTCACCGCCGACCGCCCCCCCAAGGAGATGCTCCGCCTGGACGACCGGCTGAAGACCCGGTTCGAGTGGGGCCTGCCCGTGGACATCAAGCCCCCCGACTATGAGACCCGTGTGGCCATCATCAAGAACAAGGCCATCCGCCGGGGCATGAACCTGCCCGAGCCCGTGCTCAAGTACATCGCCGAGAACATCACCTCCAACGTGCGGCAGATCGAGGGCACCGTCAACAAGATCCTGGCCTTCCAGGAGCTGATGGGCGAGAGCGTGGACGTGGACACCGTCACCCGGGCCGTCCGGGACATGTTCAAGGAGAAGGCCGAGTTCCTGCCCTCCGCCGACGTGATCATCGAAGAGGTCTGCAAATTCTACAACATCGACAACGACGCCCTCCGGGGCCAGGGCCGCACCAAGGACACCGCCCTCGCCCGGCAGATGGCCATGTACCTGATCCGGCGCATGACCTCCCTGTCCCTCAAGGAGATCGGCAAGGAGTTCGACGGCCGGGACCACACCACCGTCATGCACTCCATCGAGCGCATCGAGAACCTGATGAAGTCCAACGCCGAGGTGGCCGAGATCATCAAGGACCTGAACACCAACATCAACGCCCGGTACGAATAAGCCCATAGGGCCCTTTTTCCCTGCGGAAAAGGGCCGGCCGCCGAATACCCTCTGATGCAGGATTTCCTGCACCCCGGTGATTACAGAGGGCTATCAAAATTATCAACATTCTGTGGACATGTGGAAAAGGGAAATGTGGATAACTTGCGCCCTTCCCCACGGCTGTGGAAAGCGGTGGATTTTCTCCACATACCCTGTGGACGGCCAAAGCCCTCCCGCTCTAAGGCTGGCGCAGTTTTTCCACATCCACATTCCCTACTACGGTTACTACGAATCTATATAGCCTCTCCTCTCCTGTCCGCCGCGGGAGCGGAGAGACGGAAACGGAGGTCCCATCCCATGAAATTCACCTGTGAGAAGGCCCTGCTCCAGTCCGCCATCTCCACCTCCAGCCGGGCCGTCTCCCCCAAGAGCTCCATCCCCGCTCTGGAGGGCATCCTGCTGGAGGCCGGCAGCGAACTGCGCCTCACCGGCTACAACCTGGAGACCGGCATCCGCACCATTGTCCCCGCCGACATCCAGAGCCAGGGCTCCCTGGTGCTCTCCGCCCGCCTCTTCGGCGAGATCATCCGCAAGCTGCCCGACGACACCGTCATCTTCACCGCCGAGAACTATATGGTCAACATCAAGTGCGGCATGAGCGAGTTCAACATCCTGGGCACCGACCCGGAGGAGTTCCCCGAGCTGCCCACTGTGGAGTATCAGAACTCCTTTGTCATCACCCAGGAGCGGCTCAAGGCCATGATCGGCCAGACCCTCTTTGCCGTCAGCGACAACGAGAGCCGGCCCATCCATACCGGTTCCCTCTTCGAGGTGGACGAAAACGGCCTGACCGTGGTCTCCGTGGACGGCTACCGGCTGGCCCTGCGCCACGAGCCCATCGACAAGAAGGAGGGCGAGAGCTCCTTCTCCTTCGTGGTGCCCGGCGCGGCCCTGAGCGAGGTGGAGAAGATCTGTTCCCAGGTGGACGAGCCCGCCTCGGTGACCCAGGGCGCCCGCCACGTCATGTTCAAGGTGGGGGACACCATGCTGGTGGCCCGGCGGCTGGAGGGCGAGTTCCTGGCCTACCGCCAGGCCGTGCCCCGCAACAACCCCATCCACATCGAGGGGGACACCCGGGCCCTGCTCTCCTCCATCGACCGCGTCTCCCTCATCATCAGCGACAAGCTCAAGAGCCCCCTGCGCTGCGTCTTTGAGGAGAACCTGCTGAAAATCTCCACCAAGACCGCCATCGGCGACGCCCGGGACGAGTGCCCCGTGTCCGGCGACGGCAAGGGCCTGGAGATCGGCTTCAACAACAAGTACCTGATGGACGCCCTCAAGGCCGCCCCCGCCGACCGGGTGCGGCTGGAGCTGTCCACCGGCGTGTCCCCCTGCGTCATCCTGCCCGACGACGGGGGCGACAACTTCCTCTATATGGTGCTGCCCGTGCGGCTGAAGGCAGGCGAATAACCGTGGAGCCCATCAAAATCAAGCCCTATCTGCGCAAGGTCCAGTTCTATGAGACCGACGGCATGGGCATCGTCCACCACGCCAACTACATCTACTGGATGGAGGAGGCCCGCACCGACCTGATGGATCAGCTGGGCTGGGGCTACGACAAGGCGGTGGAGGCGGGCATCGACTTCGCCCTCACCGAGGTGGACTGCCGCTACAAATCCATGACCCCCTACGGGGAGACGGTGGCCATCACCGTCACCGTCACCCGGCTCAGCCCCGCCCGGGTGGACCTGCACTACGACTTTACCAGCACCGCCGACGGCACCCTCAGGGCCGAGGGGGAGACCAGACACTTTTTCTACGACCGGGCCAAGGGCGCCCCGGTGGCCCTGAAAAAGGTCCTGCCTGAGGTGTACGAGCGTCTGGCGGCCATGCTGGGCCATCCGGAAGAGAGGAAACACAATGGAAAAGCATGAAGTGAAGATCACCACCGAGTTCATCAAGCTGGAGGGCCTGCTCAAGTTCTCCGGCGTGGCCGAGACCGGCGGCGAGGCCAAGAACATCATCCAGGCTGGGGATGTGTCCGTCAACGGCGAGGTGTGCACCATGCGGGGCAAGAAAATCCGCCCCGGCGACGTGGTCACCCTGCCCGGCCTGGAGCTGACCGTGGTATGATCGTAAAGTCCATCACCCTGGACTTTTTCCGCAATTACTCCCACCTGGAGACCGCTTTCTCCCCCGATGTGAACGTGATCTGCGGGGAGAACGCCCAGGGCAAGACCAATCTGCTGGAGGCCATCGGCTACCTGTCCACCGCCTCCAGCCGCCGGGCCCGGTACGACCGGGAGCTGATCGCCTTCGGCGCGGACCACGCCTTTGTGAAGGCGGAGGTCTTTTCCCGGGAAAGGGACTTCACCCTGGAGGCCCGGCTGTCAAGAGGCTCCCGGCGGCAGCTGCTGTCCAACGGCGTGAAGCTGAAGACCGCCGGGGAGCTGGCTGGGGTGCTCAACACCGTGTTCTTCTGCCCCGAGGACCTGATGCTCATCCGGGAGGGGGCTGCGGAGCGCCGCCGGTTTTTGGACGAGTGCATCTGCCAGCTCCGGCCCCGGTACGCCGCCGCCCTGGCCGAGTACCGCCGCCTCCACGAGCAGAAGACCCGCATCCTCCGGGACTGGGAGGAGAAGCCCTCCCTGCTGGACACCCTGGACGACTTCAACCTGCGCATGGCCCAGACCGGGGCCATCCTCATCCACTACCGGGCCCACTTCGTCCGCCGCCTGCGGGAGACCGCGCCCCCCATCCACCGGGAGTTCTCCGGCGGCCGGGAGGAGCTGGGGCTGAAGTACGAGACGGTGAGCACGGTCGTGGACCCGGAGGGGAGCGTGAAGGACATCCTCTCCGCCCTCATGGCCCACCAGGAGAGCCACCGCCGGGCGGAGCTGGAGTCCCGGCAGTGCCTGTCCGGACCCCACAAGGACGACCTGACCGTGGAGCTGGGGGGCGTGGCCGCACGGCAGTTCGCCTCCCAGGGCCAGACCCGCACCGCGGCGCTGTCCCTCAAGCTGGCCGCCCGGGAGATCTTTTACGGCGACACCGGCGAGTGGCCCGTGCTGCTGCTGGACGACGTGCTCTCCGAGCTGGACCAGCGGCGGCAGAGCTTCGTCCTCAACCGTATCAAGGGCGGACAGGTGTTCATCACCTGCTGTGAGGACGAAAAGCTGGAGCACCTGGAGGGCGGCAAAGTGCTGCGTATCCATAGCGGCGCGCTGGTGTGAGGGTTTCGGACGTTCCCCTCATCCGCCCCAGTGTGCGCACTGGGGCACCTTCCCCCCAGGGGGAAGGCTTGGGTTGCCTCGACCGGAGGCTGAAATACGGCGCAGAGACTGCGTGCGGCATTGAGAACGCCCCTTGAATTGCAGCAGCTCACAAGTCTGGGCGGGTAACTCTGCTCGGGCGATGCAGTTACGATACGAACCAGCCGAACCGGCATAGTAACTGCTCTCAAGTATGGCGGCTTCTTGGACACCACCGCCGCAATCCGCATCTCCGAAAGGGGGTACCAGGGGGAAACGGGCGCGTTTGGCGCTGAAAGGGCCCTTCCGCGCCTGTTGCCCCATGGCGGCTTTTGGGTACTTTTCGCCGGAGAAAAGT
>NZ_CALXEG010000063.1 GCF_944387275.1 uncultured Pseudoflavonifractor sp. | reverse complement strand
AGCTCCATAAGTTCAAATCCAGAACTCTCATCCAGCCGCTCACCGCTCTCGCAGCGAACTTTTATATGATATCATGTCCGGCTCGGTTTGTCAAGAGGTTTTTCATTTTCTTTTTTCGAGCCGTCAGGCTGATTCAAAGAAAACTTTTGGCCTCTTCAAGGGGTGTTCCCCGCGAGCGCTTAGATAATATACCAGATAAAACACGGCTTGTCAACAGTTTTTCCGCTTTTTCTTTTCACTTTTTTCAATTTTCTCGTTTCCAACAATATCTGCCCACTGGGCAAGTGTTCGCACACTATATCTAGGTGCTTTTTACACCCTCTTTCCCCGTATTTTACGAACCGCCAACAGAAAAAGGGGCAGGCCCAGGCCAAAGGCCAGATTGCCGGCGGTAAGGGCCCCGTCGGCAAAGCGCTCCACGGCAAAGGCGTCGTGGAAGAGGAAGATGCTGCCCGCCAGCGCCACCGCCGTCACAGGCAGGGCGGCGGACTGGGCCCGCTTCAGGCCGAAGAGCACCTTGGACACGGCGCAGGCGGCCAGAACCAGCATGCCGATGAGCATCAGGTCGGAGAGGACCCACAGGGCCATGACCACAGACTCCACCCGCTGGAAGGCTCCCCGCACCCCGATCCCCTTGACCATGACAAAGAAGGGCTGCTCCACCCGGGAGATCAGGTCGGGGCCCAGGCAGCCCAGGGCCACCAGCAGCAGCACGGACAGCAGGAGGCACAGCCATGCCGTCCACCGGAGGGCCCTGGAGCGGTCCTTGTCCTCCCGCTTCAGGCAGCCCGCCAGAAAGGCCCCGGGGACGGCATACCCCAGCAGGGACAGTACGGGCACCACGGCGGCCCCTGCGGCGGGCAGATCCTCCAGCCAGATGGGAAGCAGGTTCTCCGGCTCCATGCGGAAGGCGGCCAGCAGCAGCACAACGCCCAGGGTGACGGCCAGGATGGCGTGGAACACCTCTCCGGCCCGGCCGAAGGCGGCCAGCTTGCCCCTGGCCATCCACAGGGCCACCGCCAGCAGCACAATCATATAGAAGAGGACCGGCCGGTTGCGGTAGCCGGTGATGAGGAAGCGCTGACCGCACATGCGCACGGTGACGCTGAGCTGGAGCAGACCCCACAGCAGGCACAGGGACAATACCAGCTTTCCCCCGGTCTTTCCCAGCACCAGGGGGCAGGCCTCGGCCAGACCGGTGCCCGGGGGGAAAGGGGCCAGCAGCTTGAACAGTACCCAGCACAGGGCCAGGGCAATGGGCAGGGCCAGCAGGGGCGCGAGCCACCCGGCCTCCCCTGCCGCCTGGGCCACGCCGCCGGGCAGCACCCGGATGGCGGGGGACAGCAGCGCGGCAAAGATGACGGAGAGCAGCTGGCGCATGGCGATGGGCGTCTCAGACAATGTGCTTCACCTCTTTATTTCACATCGTAGCCCCGCCGGATGCTGGCGGTGACCTCCACCCGGATGGGCAGGGTGGAAAAGGCCTCCCCCCACTGGTCCTGGAGGGCGGCCCAGCGCCAGGGGGCGGACATGCCCGCCTTGCGGCACAGGTCCAGACAGTCGGCATCCAGGGTCTGGAACAGGGTGAGGGCGGCCACGATCCGCTCCCGCTCCCGCTCGGCCAGGGCGTTCTCCAGAGCCCGCTGTTTCTCCGGGCTGTGCTCCAGGTCCAGCCCCTCCGGTCCCTGGGCCACGCTGGCGTCCACGGCGCACTTCACCGTCAGGCCGGTGAGGGCGCCGTTTTCAAAGGCAGGGCTGATTTTGGTCTGGGCCCCCACCACCCGCAGGGCCGCCGTGCCCCCCTCCGCGGGGCACTCCACCACGTCCGCCTCCACCCGGCCCAGCAGCAGGTTGACTCCCAGGGCCGCGTCGCCATCGGCAAAGCCGATGAGGGCGCTGTCCTTCAGCAGGGCATAGCCGTCGGCGGCCAGGTCGTAGTCCCCCTCCTCCCCCGTCAGGGTGAGGGCGGGGGCAAAGGTGGCGCCGCACCGGGCCGTGTCGGAGAGCAGCTCCCGCACGGTGCGGGGCATGGAGGCGGCCATCAGCCCGGCGTCCTCCGCCATGGACTCCAGCCGCTCGGAAGCTGAGGTGCCCGATTCTGACAGGGCGGCGATGGCGTCGGAGGCCTTCCCGCCCCGCACCACGTAGAACTCGGTGTCCAACCGCATCTCAATGTCCCGCTCCAGATAGCCCAGGGCCTCCTCCAGCCCGGCGGCGGCCAGCTCCTCCCCGGAGAGCAGCTGGCCCACGTGGCCGTAAAAGAGGTAGGCGCTGCCCAGGGACTGCATGGCCAGGCAGGCGGCGCTGACCGTGCCCGCGGTGTGGGAGTACACCAGGGCGGGCTGCTCGCCGCCGCTCTGCTCGGCGGAGGCGGCGGTGACCATCACCCCCTCCTCCGCCTTATCCACCCCCAGGGTGCGGATGAGGGCCATGTTCTCCAGCTCCCGCCCCTCGGGCAGCCAGCTCTGGCCGCCGCAGCCGGTGAGGGAGAGGCACAGTGCGGCCAGGGTCATTGCAGCAAAAGCCCGTCTCACGCCTGATTCCTCCTGTTTTTGGTGTGGAGCCCGGCCTGCCGCAGCTTGACCCAGGGCAGGGGCAGGCGGAGCACGCCGTCCAGCCCGGACTGGCCCCCGGCGGAGAAGGGGGTGAGATAGGCCACGCCGAAGCTCTCCAGCCGGGCCAGACGGAGGATAAGCACCGCCGCCCCCACCACCACGCCGAACAGCCCGGCCCAGCCCGCCAGCAGGGCCAGCAGGAAGCGCCACAGCCGCAGGGCGGCGGCGAACTCCTGGCTGGGCATGGTGTACCCGGCGATGCCGGCGGCGGCCACCACGATGAGCACCGCCGGGGAGACGATCTTGGCCTCCACGGCGGCGGTGCCCACCACCAGGCCGCCGATGATGGACACGGTCTGGCCGATGGAGGGGGGCAGCCGCAGTCCGGCCTCCTGGAGGATCTCAAAGGCCACCAGCATGAGGAGCACCTCGAACACGGTGGTGAAGGGCACGTCCCGCTTGGCGGCGATGATGGCCAGGGCCAGCCGGGTGGGGATCATCTCCTGGTGGAAGTTGACCATGGCGATATACACGGCGGGCAGCAGCAGGGTGCCGAAGATGCACAGGCACCGCAGCAGGGTGAGGACGCTGGCGGTCATCCAGTTGTTGGACTTGTCCTGAGGGGCCCGGAGGAACTCCCCCGCCGTGCCGGGGCAGAGGTAGCCCAGGGGCAGGCCCTCCACCAGAATGCCCACCCGCCCCTGGGCCAGCCCGGCGCAGAAGCGGTCGGGCCGCTCGGTGTAGAGCATCAGGGGGAAGGCGGTGGAGGTGTCGTCCACGATATACTCCTCCAGATTGCCGGTGGAGAGCAGGGCGTCGATGTCGATGGCGGCCACCCGCTCCTCCACCCGGCGTACCAGGTCCTGGTCGGCGATGTTGTCCAGCCACAGGATGTCCACCGGGGTGAGGGACTGCCGCCCCACGATCTTCTCCCTAATCTTCAGCTCCGGGGCCCGGAGGTGGCGGCGCACCAGGCTGGTGTTGCTGCGCAGGTTCTCCACAAAGGCGTCCCGGGCCCCCTTGATGGAGGGCTCGTTGTCCGGGGCGCTGACCCCCCGCTTGTCCTCGGTGGCCATATAAAAGGAGAGGACGGCGGGGGCGCCGGGGAAAAAGAGGATCAGGTTGCCGTTGATGAGGTCCAGGGCGGCCTGGTCGGCGGTGGTGCGCTGCTCCACCATTAAATTGTAGAGGGCGCCCCCGGCCATCTTCCGCCAGGCCTCCTCCGGCGGGGCTTCCCGCAGGGTGCTGTCCTGGGCCAGAGGGCGGAGAATGTACTCGCTGGCCCGCTCCAGCTTCACCATGCCCCCGATGTAGCACATGGTCACGTGCTTCTCCGGGTCCCCGGCCAGGTCGGCCTCCCGGACGGAAAAGTCCACGCAGTCGGCAAACGCCCGCCGCATGGTGTCCACGGTCAGAGGGCCGTCCACTCTGGGCTCCTGCCTGGGATGGGGCGGGATTCCGTCCGTCTGGGGTCCGAACAGCTTCATGGGTGGATTCCTCCTCTCCTGTCTCCCGTTCAGTATGTCCCCGGCGGCGGCGGATATGCGCGGCACGCGTTCTTTTTGTTGCCTTTTTGGTAAGGCGTGGGTATAATATGGGGGAAATCAAAATCGACATATAAAATGAGAGGCTTTTTACTATGGAATTTAAAGCGAACGAGGGCAAGAGCGTCACCATCCAGGCCATGGGCAAGACCTGGGCCCGCCACGCCATCCAGACCCATTTTGTCCAGGTGGGCGAGAGCTATCTGGACCTGATCGAAAAGTATGTGCTGCCCGTCTACCAGCCCGGGGACATCCTGTCCTCCAGCGAGAAGGTCATCGCCATGTGCCAGAAGCGGATCGTCACCGAGGACGAGGTGAAGCCCGGCTTCTGGGCCAAGGTCCTCAGCCGCTTTGTGCACCAGACCTCCGCCGGCCCCGGCATGGGCCTGCCGGTGAAGATGCAGTTCGCCATCAACATCTGCGGTCTGCCCAAGGTGCTCTGGGCCGCCTTCCGGGCCGCCATCGACAAGCTGCGTGGCATCCACGGCACCTTCTACGATATCCTGGGCACCGAGGTGTCCGGCCTGGACGGCTTCTACGGCCACGACATCCCCGAGTATGAGCACATGGGCGTCCGGGTGCCCGAAAATCCCAACGGCGTGTGCGACGAGGTTTTTGAGAAGACCGGCGTGGTGATGATGATCGTGGACGCCAACGACCTGAACGTGGAGCTGCTGGGCCGTTGCTCCCAGCTCAAGCAGTCCGACGAGGAGCTGCTGGACCTGATCCGGGACAACCCCGCCGGTCAGGACCGCCAGCTCACCCCCTTCATCCTGATCCGGGAAGTGAAGGCGTAATTCCATATGCACAGCGGGCCCGCGGCAGACGCCGCGGGCCCGTTTTTTATGCCTTCCCCCTGGGGGGAAGGTGGCTGGCCGCAGGCCAGACGGATGAGGGGTGTTCCTCCCCGGCCTCGTGCCTCTTTCTCCAGCGGCCCAGGGCCTTGGTCAGCTCGCACACAACCAGCGGTGCAGCGGCCAGTCCCAGGACGGCCCCCCACTGCGCCCCGCTGAGGGGTACGGTGGAGAACACGGCCTGGAGGGGCGGCAGGCACAGCACGGCCATCTGCATGGCCATGCCCACCAGGAAGGCCCTGTTCATGGCCTTATTGGAGAACAGGCCGATGCGCAGCAGGCTCTCCTCCTCGCTGCGCACGTCGAAGGCGTGGAAGAGCTGGCAGATGGTCAGGGTGGCAAAGGCCATGGTGTTGGCGGCGGCGGCGGGGTCGGCCGGGCCGGGCAGGACGTACTGCCCCAGGAAGAAGGCGCACAGGGTGAGCAGGCCCACCATGCACCCCTGCCAGCACAGCCGCCAGGCAAATCCCCCGGCGAAGAGCTTCTCCCCCGCGTCCCTGGGCCTGTGCTCCATCACGTTCTTCTCCACCGGCTCCACCCCCAGGGCCAGGGCGGGCAGGGAGTCGGTGACCAGGTTGAGCCACAGCAGCTGCACCGGCACCAGGGGCATCTGGCGGAAATCCAGGGCGGTGGCCAGGAAGATGGTGAGCATCTCGCCGATATTGCAGGAGAGCAGGTAGTGGATGGCCTTCTTGATGTTGGCGTAGATGCCCCTCCCCTGCTCCACCGCCGAGACGATGGTGGCGAAGTTGTCGTCGGTGAGGATCATGTCGCTGGCGCCCTTGGCCACGTCGGTGCCCGCCACGCCCATGGCGCAGCCGATGTCGGCGGCCTTGAGGGCGGGGGCGTCGTTGACGCCGTCGCCGGTCATGGCCACTACCTTGCCCCTGGCCTTCCAGGCCTTCACGATGCGCATCTTGTGCTCCGGGGACACCCGGGCGTAGACGGCGAATTTCTCCACCTCCTGCTCCAGCATTTCCTGGGGCATGAAGTCCAGGTCGGCGCCGGTGATGGCCAGGTCCCCGGGCCGGAAGATGTCCAGCTCCCTGGCCACGGCCACGGCGGTGAGCTTGTGGTCGCCGGTGATCATCACCGGCCGGATGCCCGCGGCGTGGCACTGCTCCACCGCCTCCTTCACCTCGGGCCGGGGCGGGTCCATCATGCCCACCAGCCCGGCAAAGGTCAGGTCTTGCTCTAGGGTGGCGCTGTCCAGGGCGCGGGGCAGCATCTCCAGGTCCTTGTAGGCCACCCCCAGCACCCGCAGGGCCCGGGCGGCCATGTCGGCGTTGCGGGCGGAGATGTCCCGGCGGAGGCCGTCGGTGAGGGGCGCGCCGCCGGGCAGGCGGCGGCACAGGGACAGCAGCACGTCGGGGGCCCCCTTGACGCACACCTGGAACCCCCCGTCGGGCCGGCGGTGGACGGTGCTCATCCGCTTGCGGTCGGAGTCAAAGGGCACCTCGCCCCGGCGGGGCCAGTCCTTTTCCAGGTCGTCCTTGTCCAGGCCCTCTTTCAAAGCGGCCTCCACCACGGCGGCCTCGGTGGGGTCCCCCACCGCCCGGCGGCGGCCCTTGTCCCGGGCCAGGGCGGCGTCGGAGCACAGGCTGCCCACGGTGAGGACAGTCGCCCGGTCCCCGCCCCGGGGCGTCCACACCTGGGTGACGGTCATCCTGTTCTGGGTGAGGGTGCCCGTCTTGTCCGAGCAGATGACCCCGGCGCAGCCCAGGGTCTCCACGGCGGGCAGCTTCTTGACGATGGCGCCCCGCTTTGCCATCCGCTGTACCCCCAGGGCCAGCACGATGGTGACGATGGCGGGCAGGCCCTCGGGGATGGCGGCCACCGCCAGGGCCACGGCGGTGAGGAACATGTCCAGAATGCCCTTGTGGAGCAGCATCCCCACCCCGAAGAGCACGCCGCACACGCACAGGCAGGCAAAAGACAGGGTTTTTGATATCTCCGCCATCTTCCGCTGGAGGGGGGTCTCCCCCTCCCCGCTGTCCAGGATCATGCCGGCGATGCGGCCCACCTCGGTGTCCATGCCGGTGGCGGTGACCACCGCCTTTGCCCTGCCGTTGGTGATGACGGTGGAGGACAGGAGCATGTTGTGCCGGTCCCCCAGGGGCAGGTTTTCCGCCAGGCCGTCGGCGGGGGCCTTGCCGCTGGGCAGGGACTCGCCGGTCATGGCGCTCTCGTCGGCCTTGAGCCCGGCGCTGTCCAGGATGCGGGCGTCGGCGGGCACCATGTCCCCCGCCTCTACCAGAATGATGTCCCCGGGCACCAGCCTGGCCGCCTCCACCCGGCGCTGGACCCCGTCCCGCACCACCCGGGCCATGGGGGCGGACATGTTCCGCAGGGCCTCCAGGGCCTTCTCGGCGCTGTTCTCCTGGGCGATGGAGATGCAGGCGTTGACCAGCACGATGACCAGGATGATCACCGCGTCCACCCAGTCCTCCCCGCCCCCGGCCCACAGGGACAGCCCCGCCGCCCCCAGCAGCACCAATATCATGGGGTCCTTCAGCTGGGCCAGGAACCGCACCGGCAGCCCGGGCCGCTTCCGCTCCTCCAGCACGTTGGGGCCATACCGCCCCAGCCTGTCCTCCGCCTCCGTCCCGGTCAGGCCCCTGTCCCGGCTGGTGTCCAGCTCTGAGAGGACCTGGGCGGCGGTTTTGCTGTGCCATGCGCTCATACACGTCTCCCCTTTTCTTCTCCTGCGCATTGGGCCCGTCCGCCTTTGGGGTGTGGGGACAGGCCTCTGCTTCAATCTATGCGGGGAAACGCCGCGTATGACAAAAAGAGGGCCCGGAGACATCTCTCCAGGCCCTCAGGCGCTCTATCGCTCTTTTTCCGCCAGCTCCTCCGCCGCCCGGCGGAGAAAGGTGCTGTTGTCCGGGGGCTTTGCGCCGTCCGCCGGGCCGAAGACCCGGACATAGTAGGGGCTGGCCCCGGCATGCATGCCCCGGATGACGGTGCGCAGGTTCTTCTCCACGCAGGCGGCGGTGGTGCGGAAGGCCTCCGCCGTGGACAGGTAGATCTCCTTCATCCGCATGGCCCTGCCGCAGCCCGACACCAGCTCCAGGGCGTAGGCGAGCTGGCCGTAGCCCTCCAGGCGGCTGTCCGCCCCCAGCCGCAGCAGCAGGAAATCGGCGGGGCCGCTGTCCTCCGGGTGCTCCCCGTCGGGAAACAGGGCGCTGATGCGCCGGGCCAGCTGGTGCAGGTCCACCGGCTTGACCAGGTAGTAGTCCGCCCCCAGGCGGCAGCTGTGCTGCACGTAGGCGTCGGCGCTCACGCCGGAGAGGATGATCACGCGGGGCTTCCCCCCGCCGGGCAGGCCGCCCAGGCCCTCCAGAAACCCGATGCCGTCCAGGCCGGGCATGATGAGATCCAGCAGCACCAGGTCGGGCCGCAGGCGGGCGGTCAGCTCCAGCCCCTGCCACCCGTCCCCCGCCTCGCCGCACAGCTCCAGGCCGGGGGTATTGTTCACAAAGGCGGCCAGCAGCGCCCGGGCGGACGGGTTGTCGTCCACAAGCAGTATGCGAATGCCCTTCACGCGGTTCTCCTCCTCCCGCCGCGGCGGTCCTTATTCCGGCCTGCCCGCCTCCAGCATGGCCAGCATGGTGCCCAGCATCTCGGCCGCCATGTCCCGCATGGCGGGGGTCAGGGAGGCCAGATGCTCGGCGATGCCCACCCAGGCCGCGTCGGCGTCGGTGCGGCCGTAGAGCAGGTAGTCTGCGGTGACGTTGAGGGCCCGGGCCAGATTGGCGATGTTCATCCCCGTCATGCCCTTCTTCCCCCGCTCCACCGAAGAGAGGAACTGGGGCGTGATGCCCGCCTGCTCCGCCACGTCCTCCGCCCGGCGGTCCCCGCGGGCCAGGCGGCACCGCCGGCCGAACTCCTGGTTGAAGCGCTCCTTCTCGTCATACATGGGATGTTCCTCCACTTTTTCATCTATTGTTCATTTATCCTGAAACAATGGAGTTTGTGAACAAACCATAGCTTCTTATTCATGAAACAACAGATTCCAAAGTACCGTGGGGCCTGTGACGGGAAAATTTCATCTGCCGGCGCTGCCGGGGATGTAAAAAAACGCGGAGGCCTGCTGGCAGGAGCAGGTCTCCGCGCAATGTGTCAGGCAGCGGGCGCTGACAGGTGGAAAATACTGCGACGTATGGTATGGCCGCGCCGGGGCTCAGCCCTCGGCGGCAGGGCTGGCAGAGGGCTCCGCGGTGGCGGCGCCTTCGCTCTCGCCCTCAGCGGCGCTGTTGGCGGCGTCCAGCTGCTCCCGGTAGGCGGCCAGGCGCTCATAGTAGTCCTTGGGGTCGATGGAGGCAAAGGTGTCGTTGGTCTGGATGTCCGCCTCGTCCATCCAGGTGGTCATCTGCTCGTTCATCTGGTTGCTGATGTTGGTGCTCTGCTCCTCGGCCCAGGCCTCACGGGCCATCTCGGTGTCCACGGGCAGGCGGAGCAGGATGTGGTAGCCGTAGTCGGTCTCCACGATGCCGCTGAGCTCGTGCTCCTTCAGGGCCTTGGCGGCGTCCTCGAACTCCTGGACCATCTCGCCGTCGCCGAACAGGTAGCCGTCGGGGGCGCCCAGGGTGCCGTCGGCGTAGCGGCCGTCCTCGGACAGCTCGTTCATCAGCTGGTCAAACAGGTTCTCCATGTCGTCGCTGGCCTGGAGCTGGGCCAGGGTGTCCTCGGCCTTCTGCTTGGCGGCGGCGATCTCCTCGTCGGAGAGGGGGTTGCCCGAGTCGTCCACGGTCTTGAACAGGATGTGCTTGACCTGCATCTTGCCGTTGTCGGCCGCCCACTGGGCCAGCTCCTCGGCGGTGAGGGAGGCGGCGTCCTGGGCGGGGAACAGCTGGTTCTGCAGGTCCACATAGAGGAAGTTGGAGGCGGTATACATGCTCCGCAGGCCGGCCTCGGTGCGGTTGACCTGCTTCAGGGCCAGCTCAAAGGCGTCCTGACCGCCGCTGGTCTCCACGGCGTCGGCCAGCTGCTGATCCAGCTCGGCCTCCTCCTCGTCGGTGAGGGTGATGTTGCGCGCGGCGCACTGGTTGCGGATGACCTGGTTGAAGGCGGCCAGGTCACGGGCGTTGTTGATGAGGTACTCGGTGACGGTGCCGCTGCCGGTGTCCATGTCCCAGTCGATGGCGGCAGGGTCGCCGAACTGGTAGTAGCCCACGTACTCGGTGGCGTAGCCCAGCCAGTAGAGGTACTCCTCGGCGTTGACCTCGGCGCCGTCCACGGTCATGACGGTGGTGTCGCCGGGGATGCCCAGCAGGGCCATGGTCACGTCGGGGGTCTCCAGGTCAAAGTCGCCGAACTGGGCGGCAGAGGGGCTCTCGGACGGGGTGGCGCTCACCGAGGGGGAGGGGGACACGCTGGAACTGGGGTCGGCAGGGGTCTCGGCGCAGCCGGCCAGGGCGCCAATCAGAAGGGCGCCGAAAAGCGCCGCGCCCAGGATTCTCTTGGTAGCTTTCATTCTTATCCTCCTTATAATGGGGAAACTTTTATTATCATAGCACCAGCAGGCCAAAACAGCAACGAAAATTTTGTGAACGATTCCCCCCGGTCGCAGAAATCCGCGCCTATGCCTCCGGCGGGGTGCCGGTCTCCTCCTGGGGGGCGGCGGTGGCGGCGTACTCCTCCACCAGCTTCCGGCCCAGCTTGAGGGGGTCGTCCCCCTTTTTCAGGCGCAGGGAGAGGTAGGGCTTCTCCCCGGCGGAGAAGAGCAGGCGGCTGCGGTACTTGTCCAGGGCGCACAGGGCGGACACCCGCCGCAGGTCGGCCCCGTCCAGGTAGAAGAGCAGGCTCAGGCCCTTCTGGGAGATCTCCGTAATGCCGCAGGCGGCCGCGTCGGCCCGCATCAGGGCCACGGCGATCAGGTTGTTCACCGGCCGGGGCGGGTCGCCGTACCGGTCGATGAGCTCGTCGGTCAGGTCGTCGGCGTCCTCCTCGCTGCGGATGGCGGCGATGCGGCGGTACAGGTCCATCCGCTGCTCGGGGGAGGGCACGTACCGGTCGGGGATGGAGGCGGCCACGGACAGGTCGGCGGAGCACTCGGCGGGGATCTGGGCCTTCTCCCCCCGCTCCTCCAGCACGGCCTCCTCCAGCAGCTTCAGGTACAGGTCATAGCCCACGCTCATGAGGAAGCCGGACTGCTCGGGGCCCAGCACGTTGCCCGCGCCTCTGATCTCCAGGTCCCGCATGGCGATCTTGAAGCCGGAGCCGAACTCGGCGAACTCCCGGATGGCCCCCAGCCGCTTGGAGGCCACCTCGCTGAGCACCTTGCCCCGGCGGAAGGTGAGGTAGGCGTAGGCCCGGCGGCTGGACCGGCCCACACGGCCCCGGATCTGGTGGAGCTGGGCCAGGCCCATCTTGTCCGCGTCCTCGATGATGAGGGTGTTGGCGTTGGCGATGTCGATGCCCGTCTCGATAATGGTGGTGCACACCAGCACGTCCACCTCCCCCTCGCTCATGCGGGTCATCACGTCGTTGAGCTCCTCCTGGCTCATCTTGCCGTGGGCCACGGCCACGGTCACGTCCTCCCCCAGCATCTCCCGGATACGGGCTGCGGTGCGGGTGATGGTGTCCACCCGGTTGTGGAGATAGTAGACCTGGCCGCCACGCTCCAGCTCCCGGCGCATGGCGTCGGAGAGCACGCCCCAGTCGTGTTCCAGCACATAGGTCTGCACCGGCTGGCGGTCGGAGGGGGGCTCCTCCAGGGTGGACATGTCCCGGATGCCCGAGAGGGCCATGTTGAGGGTGCGGGGGATGGGAGTGGCGGACAGAGTGAGCACGTCCACCTGGCGGGACATCTCCTTGAGCTTCTCCTTGTGGGCCACGCCGAAGCGCTGCTCCTCGTCGATGACCAGCAGTCCCAGGTCCTTGAACTTCACGTCCTTCTGGAATAGCCGGTGGGTGCCGATGAGCAGGTCGATCTGCCCCGCCTCCACCCGGCGGAGGGTCTCCTTCATCTGGGCGGGGGTGCGAAAGCGGCTCACCACGTCGATCTCCACCGGGTACTTGGCAAAGCGCTGCTTGGCGGACAGGAAGTGCTGCCGGGCCAGCACGGTGGTGGGCACCAGGATGGCGGCCTGCTTGCCGTCCAGCACGCACTTCATGATGGCC
>NZ_CALXEG010000062.1 GCF_944387275.1 uncultured Pseudoflavonifractor sp. | reverse complement strand
AAATATAATCATTGATGAGGGGGTCCCCCAGGTCGTCGTTTTTGTAGGAGAACTCGATGGTGGGGGCGTCGAACACGATGCCCTCCTCCACGCCGTACCGCTTGGCAAAGGAGCCGGCGGAGATGTTGCGGATGATGACCTCCAGGGGCACGATGGAGACCTTCTTCACGGCGGTCTCGCGGTCGTTGAGCTCCTCCACATAGTGGGTGGGCACGCCCTTGGCCTCCAGGCGGCGCATCAGGTTGTTGGTCATGCGGTTGTTGATGGCGCCCTTGCCGGCGATGGTGCCCTTCTTCAGGCCGTTGAAGGCGGTGGCGTCGTCCTTGTAGGACACAATGACCACCTGGGGATCGTCAGTGGCGTAGACCTTCTTGGCCTTGCCTTCGTACAGCTGCTCGCGCTTCTCGTAACTCATGTAAAACCGCTCCTGTCTATCTGAATTGATTTATTTTAATGGGGAAGGGAAAACTCAAAAGGTCTCGCTCTGGAGCTTGCGGTCCTTCTCGGCCACCTCGTCGGCCATGGCGGACTTGAAGTCCTTCAGGGCGGCGGCCAGGGTGCTGTCAGAGAGGGCCAGCATCTGGGCGGCCAGGATAGCGGCATTGTCGGCGCCGTCCACGGCCACGCAGGCCACAGGGATACCCTTGGGCATCTGGACCATGGACAGCAGGCTGTCCAGACCGCCCATCATGGAGGTCTTGATGGGCACGCCGATGACGGGCAGCGTGGTGTAGGCGGCCAGGACGCCGGCCAGGTGGGCGGCCTTGCCCGCGGCGGCGATGATGACGCCGAAGCCGTTCTCCTCGGCGTGGGAAGCGAAGTTCTCGGCGGCGGCGGGGGTGCGGTGGGCGGAGATGACCCGCACCTCAAAGGGGATGCCGAAGCTCTTCAGGCGCTTCACACAGGGGCGCATGGTCTCCAGGTCGGAGTCGGAACCCATGATAACTGCAACTTTCTTGCTCATAACGACCTCCATGATACAAAAAATTTCAGCGCTGCGAAAAATAAATCAGGTCATCCTTCGTTATGGATGACCTGATATGGTTCAGCAGTCTGATCCGGGTGCATTGGGGCCGTTGAGAATGACGGCCAGGCAGGCAATGTGTCCTCCGTTGAACAACGCAAGCACCCCTCTTAGTACCAAGAATAAATACAATATATCGTATTGTGCGCTGCTTTACAAGGGTTCAGCCCCAATTTCGTAGGCTTAGACAAGAAAGGACAAATGGAGACAATAGACAATTGACCATTTTTGACAGAGGGGGACAAAAACCGCATCTTCAGCACAGCCCGATGGCGTCCAGGATGCGGCACACCTCGTCGGCCCGGACGCTCCAGGCAGCGGCGGCGCCGTAGTCACGGCGGCGGTTTCTGGTCCAGCCGCCCACCTCGGACAGGGCGCTGGCGCACAGCTGGACAAATTCCCGGGCGGTGTGGGCGCCGTAGATCACGTCGGGAAAGTGCTCGATCTGTCCGCTGCCGATCATGGAGACAATGGGGTTTCCGGTGGACAGGTACTCGTAGATCCGGCCTGGAATAATGTCGGTGGGCTGCTCCCGGGCGGAGAGCAGATTCAGGCACACGTCGAACCGGCACAGGTAGTCGGGCAGGTCCACCGGGGCCTTGGGGCCCAGCAGATGCACGTTGGGCAGGGCGGACAGCCTCCGCAGCTGGGCGCCGCTCTCGGCCTGCCCTACCAGCACAAAGGAGCACTGGGGCAGATCGGATGCGGCCCGCAGCAGGGGGGACAGGTCCAGGTCCCGGCGGATGGTGCCTGCCCAGCCCAGGATGGGCCTGGGGATACGGGCCAGATCGCCGGGGAGCTCTGCCTCCTGACGGGCGAACATGGGGAAGTTGACGCCGTTGGGCAGCAGGGCGATGTTGTCGTTGCAGGGGGACAGGTGGTCGATGAGCCCCCGGGAGGCGGCGAAGATGACGTCGGCGGACAGGGCCAGGTCGCTCTCCCACTCCAGGGGGAAGCCGGACCAGTACCGGTCGCAGTCGTACACCAGCCCGCGGAAGGGCAGACTGTCCAACAGGTGGACCTGATCCGGGCAGGTGGTCCACAGAATGGGGTCGCGGAACCGGTGGCGGTCCATTCTGGCGGTGATAAAGCGGGCGATCTTGTTGACGCCCCGGGAGAAGAGAAATCCGTGGCGCTCGTCCACCTGGAGGACAGGGGGCAGGGGGTATACCGTCAGGCCGGGCCGCACCTTGCGGCCGCTGTCCCGGGCGCCTCTGCCCCTGGGGGAGGGGGGCTCAAAGAACAGGACTTCCGCGTCCCGCAGGCGGGTCATCAGGTGCTGGGTCCGGGTGGGGACCGCCTGCCAGGGGGAGGGGGAGAGACAGACATATTGCTTCAACCGAGAGACCTCCCGAGGAGTAATAAATAAGGAGAGGAGGGGCGGGCGAGCAGGGAGATCACTTGCCCAGCAGCTCCGCCGCCGTCTCGCTGTTGCGGCGCTCCACCTTCCGCAGCCGGTCCACGCCGCCGGACAGGAACTCCGTGTCCCCGATCCGGGCGCAGGCGGCGTCGATCTGGGCGCACAGGCCCTCGTAGGTCAGGTCGGCCAGCTCGGTGTACAGGTCCTGGCCGATGTAGGAGAGGAAGGAGCTGATCTTGGGGTCGTATACCACGCCCACCAGGGGCACGCCCTGGCTGGCGGAGAACACCAGCGCGTGGAGGCGCATGGACACCACCGCCTGCATCCGGGCAAAGAGGCCGATGGTGTGGTCGCTGCTGCCGGTGGCGTGGAGGATGTGGTAGGGGGCCTTTTTGATGTACATGGCCGCCTTCTGGGCCGCGCCCACGTCCAGCCGCCGCTCGATGGGCAGGAACACGGGCGTCATGCCGTATTTTTCCCACACGTAGTCGGCCGCCTGGCCGAAGATGGCCGCCTTTGCATCAAAGCCGGGCCAGGGGCGGAGCGTAAAGCCAAAATACTTGCCGGAAGGGTCCAGCCCCTCGCTCTCCAGCACGCCGTCGATGACCTCGCTTCCGGCGGCGGGGAGGATGACCGTGGGGTCGGCCGACAGGACGACCTTGGGCTGGGTGACTCCCATGGACTCCAGCTCGGTTTTGGAGTGGGTGTCCCGCAGGGTGATGGCGTCCACCCGGCGCTGGAGCACTTTGGCGGCCCGCTTCCGGTTGGAGGGGGAGTGGATGGGGCCGATGCCGCAGCCGTACATCATCACCTTGTTGCCCAGAATCTTTCCGGCGGAGATGGTGAAGAGGTAGAACCACAGGGAGCGGTGGCTGGTCACGTCCTGCATCAGGGAGCCGCCGCCGTTGATGTAGAGTCTGGTCTTGGTCATCCGCCAGAGGAACTTGGGGAACGCGAAGGTGTAGATGGAGTTGACCCGGTAGGTGAGGCGGGTCTCCGAGGGCTTGCGGGACAGGACCCACACGGGCAGGTCGGGGTCGATCTGCCGCAGCTCGGTGACAATGGCCTCCAGGATGGCGTCGTCGCCCGCGTTGCCCCGGCCATAGGCGCCGCACACCAGCGCGCCGTCCCGCCTGCCGTGGTTCCGCTCCTTCCGGCGGAGGATGACGGAGTAGATCTCCAGCTGCCGCTGGAGGGTGCTCTCCAGGGAGTATTCGCTCTTGCCCTTCTGATAGAGCCGCTGGCCCATGTGGGTGCGCAGGGTGGCGTCGGAGGCCAGGGTGGTCAGGTGCTTGGCCAGGGTCTCGTAGTCCCCGGCCTCAAAGAGCAGGCCGTTGACGCCGTGGTCGATGAGGTAGGGCACGCCGCCCACCCGGCTGGCAACCGTGGGCAGTCCGGCCCGGGCACCCTCGGTGAGGGAGTAGGGGAAGGTCTCGGACAGGGAGGTGAGGGTGTTGATGTCCAGCGCGCCGTAGAAGCTGTCCACGTCGGACACCCACCCGGCAAAGCACACGTCCTCCGCCACCCCCAGGTCGGCGGCCAGGGCCTTGAGCTCGCCCATCTGCTCGCCGTCACCGGCGATGAGCAGCCGCAGCTTGGGGCAGGACTGCCTGGCCCGGGCAAAGCCACGGATCAGGGTGGGGATGTCCTTGACCGGGTTGAGCCGGGCGGCGATGCCGACGATGACGCAGTCCTCCGGCCAGTGGGCCCCCACGCTCTCCAGGTACTGGCTGCGGGTCATGGAGGGGGTGCGGGGGGTGAAGTCGATGCCGTTGTAGATGGTGAAGAGCTTGTCCGGGTCAAAGCCGCGGGAGATAAGCAGGTCTGTCATGGCGTCGGACACGCCGATGCGGTAGTCCAGCAGCCGCAGGGCGATGGTGTTGATGGTACCGTAGGTGATGCGGGAGATGGGCCGGCCCAGGTAGTCCAGGCGCCAGTCGGAGTGGACGGTGGTGACCACGGGCAGGCCGGTGGATCTGCGCAGCAGCGCGCCCATCATGTTGCCCCGGGCGCCGTGGCAGTGGATGATCTCGTAGCCGCCGTCCAGAATCATTTTCTTTAAGGTATGGAAGGTGCGGAAGATGTTCCTGCCGGGCAGCACCACGGTGGGGATGCCCAGCTCCCTGGCCTCCTGGGAGAAGGGGCCCTCCATGAAGCAGACCATGGTGACCTCCACGCCGGGGGTACGGGACAAATTCTGAAGAAGCATGTGGACGTGGGTTTTGGCGCCGCCGCTGTCGCCGCCGGAAATCAGGTGAATGACCTTCATATGTCTGGAGCCTCCAAAAAAGACTTGTTATCATAGGCAGGGATATGGTACAATAGCCGCGAAGCGTGACCGAATCTCTGTGTGCAGGCCCGGATTACGGGCCGGTACATGGGGGATCTGCACTGCGGATATGGTACAAGATCCGCAGTGTCTCTTGTATTGTACCATAATTATGTCAATTTACAAGTTCCATTGACAGCGCACACGGAGGTTTCTCAGAATGAACGAAAAAAAAGGAAAAATCGTGGATGAAAAGGGCCGGCTGTTCGGCAAGATCAACGTCATCGACCTGATCGTGCTGGTCCTGATCGTGGCTGTGGCCGCCGTGGTGGCCCTGAAGTTCATGGGCAAGGACACGCCGCTCCCCGGCGAGAGCAGCACCACTCAGATCGAATATACCGTCAAGGTGCCCCTGGTCCAGGAGTCGGTCTACGAGGCGGTCAAGGCCCAGGTGGAGGCCGGCGGCGAGGGCGCCCAGCTGATGGCGGACGGCTCCATGCTGGACGCGTACGTGCTGGAGGTCTCCTCTGAGCCCTACCTCATCCCGGTGGAGAAGGAGGACGGCACCGTGGTGGCCAGCGCACAGCCCGGCTATGTCAGCGTCAACTTCACCATCCGGGCCACCATCACCAACCCCATCACCCAGGCGGTTGGCACCCAGGAGGTCCGCATCGGCAAGACCCACATCGTCAAGACCAAGACCTTTGAGCTGGTCAACGGCGTCATCCAGACCTGCGAGCCTGTGGAGCCTGCGGCCTGACCCGAAGACAAGACAGGGCGGGGGAGACCCCGCCCTTTTTGCATCCCGACAGGGAGACTGATATCTAAGGAGGAAAACCGTTGCTGGATACGCTGCTCAGCCTGGACGGGGCCGTGCTGCTCTGGATTCAGGAATTCGTACGCTGTGGGATACTCGACCCGCTGATAGCCTTTTACACCCAGCTGGGCAATGCGGGTATTTTGTGGATCGTGCTGTCCGTGGTCATGCTCTTCTTCCGCAAGACCCGGCGGGCAGGGGTGCTGTCCCTGCTGGCCATGCTGCTGGGGCTGCTGTTCACCAATGTGGCCATCAAACACCTGGTGGCCAGGCCGCGCCCCTGGCTGACCGTGGAGGGGCTCAGCTTCCTGGTGGTGGAGAACGACCCCAACTCCTTCCCGTCGGGCCACACCTGCGCGGCCTTTGCCGCCGCCGGTAGCTGGTTCAGAACCCTGCCCAGGAAGTGGATGAGGTGGACCGCAGTGGCGCTGGCGGCCCTCATGGGCATCTCCCGGCTGTACGTCGGCGTCCATTTCCCCTCCGATGTGGCCGCGGGGTGCCTGGTGGGCCTGCTGTGCGCCTGGATGGCCTGGCGCCTATACCAGGCCGCCGAAAATCGCTGGGGGCCCATCCGCTGGCTGGATACATAAGCCGTATATAAAAAATACCGTCAGGAGAATGCCCTGACGGTATTTTTTATTTGGATTTTATCACGGGAGCGGCGCATCGGGGGCAGACGCGGCGGAGCAGCTGACGCCTTGAAGCTGATTTGCCAATGAAAAAGTAAAAATATTTATATCTATTTACCGTGATAAAGTTTTCGAATTTGTTAAAACTTTAAAGTGTATCCAACAAATTTTCTTATCTATATTTTTTTTATATATAAAAAAATATATTTATATCAAATTTATATTATACTTTCTGCTTTTGTTATGATACTATGTTTTCGTTCTTTTGTATAGTTGTTTATTTAATTAATGTGAAGTTATTGGGCAAAGTGCTCATACATGGAGTTTCCTTGCTGCGGGACGTCCCGCTTTTTTCGCGCTCAATGCGGCAGCAGAGCCGCTGCTCAGGGTGACCTGAAGTCAAAAAAAGGAGATGTTGTTATGAGCGAACAGCCGAAAACCAAAGCACCAGCACCGGAAAACAGCAGCGAAATGGAATACGTCTACGACGCAGTGCCGCAGAGTGCACGTAAAAGCGTCGGCAGTATTCTGGTCATCCTGACCGGCTATACTATTTCACTGTCCAACTTTGTCACCGGCGCCACCGTAGGCTTTAAGATGCCGTTTAAAGAGGCGGTACTGGCCTGCGCCGTGGGCAATCTGATGCTGATTCTGGTCGCCACCCTGCTGGGCGTCATTGCCTACAAGACGGGTCTGTCCACGTCGGTGCTGGCCAGAAAGTCCTTGGGCGCCCGCAGTTCTTCCATCCTCTCCCTGCTGCTGGCGGTGTCCGCCGTCAACTGGATTGCCGTCAACGCCGATACGTTTTCCAACCTGATTGACTCCACCTTCAGCTGGTGGCCCATTCCTGTCGGCATTACCTCCATCATTGTGGTAGCCCTGTGGGCCCAGTCCGCTATCCGCGGCGTGAAGGGGTTGGAGATCGTCAGCTGGCTGGGCGTTCCCTGCGCCATTATTCTGACCATTGCCTGCGCCATTGCCATTGGAAAGACCGCCGGCTATGAGGCCGTGTTCCACTTTGTCCCCGAGGAGGGCAATGCAATCTCCTTTGCCGCCGGCTCCACCTCCTTTGTAGGCGCCTGGATCTTCGGCTGCATCGTCTCTCCCGATGTGTGCCGCTATGCCAAGAAGGGTTCTCACGTGGCAATCGGTGCACCCGTCTCCGTGGCTGTCGGCCTCTTCGGCCTTGAGGTCATCGGCATCATGACCGCTCAGGCTACCAACAAGAGCGACTTCGTCACCGCCACCGCTGCCCTGGGCCTGGGCGTGCTGGTGTTCATCTGCGCCATCTTCTGCGTCTGGACGACTCAGGACAACAACATCTACAGCGCCAGTCTGGCTCTGCAGAACGTCATGAAGGACACCCGCATGGAGGGCAGAGTGAAGCACGCCGTGCTGGCCGTGATTGTGGCGACCGCCGCCGCCATCTTCGCCGCTGTGGGCGCCACCAAGTTCCTTCTGCCCGTGGTGCAGACGCTGTCCGTCCTGCTGCCCCCCATCCCCGGCCTTATCATTGCCGAGGCCTTCTGCGTCAAGCGCAGCAAGGAGAATAAGAAGATCAACTGGGTTGCCATCATCACCTGGATTATCGGAACGGCAGTAGGCGAGGTGGCACTGATATACAATTTCCTGGTGCCTGCCATTGTCAGCATGGTCGTGACCTTTGTGCTCTACATTATTATGAGCAAGGCGCTGGACAACGTTCTGAACAAGGACGTGTAATCCGGGACAGAGACAGAACGCCCCGGACGCTCCGCCATGGAGCGTCCGGGGCATTTAATTTTTATAGAGGCCGGCCGCCTGGCGCCAGCTGTGCGGTGAGAAATGCAGACAACGTCTCCAACAGGGCGGGGTCGCAGGCGGGAGGCGGATAGAAGCATCTGGCCCTGGGATGACTGCGCACAGCGGCGAGAAAGGGGGTGTCCAAGTCCCGCACCCAGGCCAGAATGGGGGTATCACCGCTCAGCGCGTTCAGAACTGCCCGACAAAAGCGGGGAGAGCGGCTCTCCATCGGCCCCAGCTCATCCAGCAGGAGCAGGCCGCCGGGACCTGCGCGTTCAATGAACCGGGCGCCGCGTTCAAAGGCCTCCGGAATGGGGAGGGACTGTCTGTCCCTGCACCAGCCCAGCAGGATGGGACCGCCCTGTCCGGCAGAACGGCCGACAGGGCAGAGACGGATGGGGGAGCGTCCGGACGGGTCCGGCGGCTCCTTTGGGGTCCGGTAACCCCACAGGGGGAGGGAGGGGTCCAGTCCATCCAGAAGCCGATCCATCCAGACGGCCCGGCCCCTCCCGCTGGGGCCCACAAGAAGGGTGTGAAGCATGGCGATCTCCTGACAGTTGGAATTTCTTCCTGGAAAGGCTCAGCCCGCCGGATGGACCTCCAGGGGATTGACATGGACCATACAGTGCTTGACCTTGGGGAACTGCTGCTCGATGGCGTCATGTACCATGGTGGCCACCTCATGGGCCTGGGACAGGGGAGTGCTGCCGTCGGCGGCGATGTCGATCTCCACATAGATGCGGTCGCCGAACAGGCGGGTCTGGAGCCGGTCTACGCCCAGCACGCCCTCCTGGGACAGGGCCACGCTGCGCATCTGCTCCTCCACATCGTTGGAACAGGCGGTGTCCAGCATCTTGGAGATGGCATCCCGGAAGATGTCATAGGCGGCCTTGAGGATGAACAGGCAGATGACCACGCTGGCGATGGGATCCAGCACCGGCAGGCCCAGCCGGGCGCCCAGGATGCCGATGAAGCTGCCCACAGAGGACAGGGCGTCGGACCGGTGGTGCCAGGCGTCGGCCATCAGGGCGGAGGAGTCAATCTTCTTGGCGGCAGCCCGGGTGTACCAGTACATGGCCTCCTTGACCACGATGGAGATGACGGCGGCCACCAGGGCCAGCTGGCCGGGGACCACCAGCGCGGCGCTGTCCCCGATGATGTTCTGGATACCGGCCCAGCCGATGCCCAGGCCGGTCACAGCCAGCAGCACCGACAGGATCAGGGCGGCCACGCATTCAAAGCGCTCGTGTCCGAAGGGGTGTTCCTTGTCCGACTCCTTGCCGGAGAGCTTTACGCCCACGATGACCACAAAGGTGCTCAGCACGTCGGAGGCGGAGTGGATGGCGTCGGATATCATGGCTCCCGAGTGAGCCACGATGCCGGCCAGCAGCTTGAACGCAGTCAACAGGAAGTTGCCCAGGATTGTTACGAAAGAGAACCGCATAGCCAGGCTCTCATTTGCTTTCTTGTCCATAAAAGACCCTCCAAATGAAAAAATGGCGCTTTGGCACTCGCCCGCAACCATCAGCCATGTATGCTCAGAGTATAAAAAAATACACCCATGGAACATACAACTGTCCCACAGATGCATAAAAGACCATCTGCTGCCGCGGAGTGCGGCCCGGCTCCGTGGATTCCCGCCGGAATCCGTGGCCTGCTCAGTTTGTACTGTAGTTGCCCCCGGCAGGGGGTAGAGTGCAGTGCAAAGTGAATGGTAGCATTGTAGCATATGCCGCGGCCTGTGTCAAGGTTCCGCTTGGGGTTGAAGAGGGGGTGGATCATGGACTCTTTCCATTGACTGGTTTTTCGCCTCCGGCTATAATAGTACGTATTGCAAGCGTGAGAAACCAGGCGCGCGGCCCCGCTTACGGGGAAGGGAGTGCGCTGGATATTGGAGTAAGCAATGGACTTTTCCCAATTCAAAGCACAGTTTTCCATCCGTCTGGACCCGCAGCAGGAGGCGGCGGTGCAGGCGGTAGAGGGGCCGGTGCTGCTGCTGGCGGTGCCGGGCAGCGGCAAGACCACCGTCCTGGTGACCCGGCTGGGCTACATGTGCCAGGTGCGGGGCATCCGGCCGGAGAGCATCCTCACCATGACCTACACCGTGGCGGCGGCCAGGGACATGGAGCGGCGTTTTGCCTCCTTTTTTGGCGAGGAGGCGGCAAAGCTGCTGAGCTTCCGCACCATCAACGGCGTGTGCAGCCGGATCATCCGCTACTATGAGCGGGTCACAGGCCGCTCCGCCTTCCGGCTGCTGGAGGACAGCGGGCGGAAGAGCGCCTTTCTGGGGGAGCTCTACCGGAGCCAGACCAATGAATATGCCACCGAGAGCACCATAAAAGGCCTTGAGACCGCCATCACCTATGTCAAGAACCAGATGCTCAAGGGTGAGGAGCTGTCTCAAGTCGAAGTGGAGGGCCTGGATTTCCCCGCCTTTTATCAGACCTACTGTAAGATCCTGCGGGACAAGCAGCTGATGGACTACGACGACCAGATGGTCTACGCCCTCCAGATCCTGCGGCAGTATCCCCAGATCCTGGGTGCGGTACGGGACCGGTACCGGTATTTCTGCGTGGACGAGGCCCAGGATACCTCCAAGATTCAGCACACCATCATCCACCTGCTGGCAGGGCAGAGCGGGAACCTCTTTATGGTGGGGGATGAGGACCAGAGTATCTACGGCTTCCGGGCGGCCTATCCCCAGGCTCTCACCGAGTTTGACCGGGTGTACCCCAACGCCAAGGTGCTGTACATGGAGCAGAACTACCGCTCCACGGAGCAGATCGTGGCGGCGGCGGACCGGTTCATCCAGAGGAACAAAAACCGCCACCCCAAGCACATGCGGGCCACCCGGGGGAGCGGCCCGGAGCTCCGGGAGATCTCGGTCTATGACCGGCAGAGGCAGTACCGATATCTCTGCAGGATGGCGGAGGACTGCAACACTGAGACCGCCGTACTCTACCGGGACAACGACAGCGCCCTGCCGCTGATGGACCTTCTGGAGCGGGCGGGCATCCCGTACCGCTGCCGGCAGGTGGAGAGCCTCTTTTTCACCAACCGGGTGGTGCGGGATATCGCGGACATCATCCGGTTTGCCCAGGAGCCGGGCAACGCCGATTATTTTCTGAACATCTACTACAAGCTGGGGGCTGGCATCAGCCGGGCTCTGGCCCGGGAGGCCGTGGCCCGGTCCGGCGGGGCAGGGGAGACCATCCTGGAGTATATCGCCTCATCCGCGGCGGCGTCCCCCTGGACCAGAAAGCAGTGCAAGGCTCTTCAGACCCATATGAACAATCTTCTGGAGGAGCCGGCGGACAAGGCGGTCTACCGCATCGTGCACTTCATGGGCTACGGGGCCTACCTGGAGACCCGGGGCGGAGATCTGAACAAGGCAGAGATCCTGGTGGCTCTGGGGGCGGAGGAGCCCACGCCGGGACGGCTCCTGGAACGGCTGGAGGAGCTGCGGGAGGTGGTGCAGGCGGGCGCCGGCACGCCGGACTGCCCCTTTGTGCTCTCCACCATCCACTCCAGCAAGGGCCTGGAGTACGACCGGGTGATTCTGATGGACGTGGCGGACGGCATGCTGCCCAAGGTGGTGCCGGACCGCGGCGCAACGGCCCAGGAGCTGGACGCCTATGAGGAGGAGCGGCGGCTGTTCTATGTGGGCATGACCCGGGCCAAACGGGAGCTGAACATCGTCACCTTCCGGAAGGTGGGGATGGAGTCCGTGTTTTCCCGGGAGATTTTCCCGCCGAAGCCGAAGGAAACGCCCCAAAAGCCGGCGGTCAAAAAGCTGCCGGCGGCAACGCAGTTGAGCCGGGAACAGATCACTCAGCTCTCAGACGGCTATGTCCCGGGTACCAGGCTGGATCACAGGACCTTTGGTCCCGGCATGCTGGTGAGCCGCAGCGGGGATATCGCCATTATAGCCTTTGACAGCGGGGAGGTGAAAAAGCTGGCGCTCTCCACTGCCCTCCGGGCCAGGCAACTCCGGCTGGAAGGGTAGGGCGTAAAAAGAACATAAGAGAGGCGGCCGGCGGAGAGTTCTGCCGGCCGCTTACAGCGAAAGCCTTCTCGAAAATTCGCCTGGAGTTTAAAATATGGTCGATTGGAAAACGCTGAACAAAGATAGATGCACACATTCATATTCTCCCGGATGCTGTCCGCAAAGCCAACCCGGATTCTGATGATGTGTGATCCTATGTCAATCTGCACCGATACCAGAAGATGATGGATGCGCTGGGAGTCGAAAAGACGGTCATCATGCCGTTCAACGCCCCGTGGCTCATGTCCATGGCGTTTACGATCGATGCAGTACATAAGAACCTTTGTGATATGAAACAGCGGTATTCGGGTAAGTTCTACGCTTTTGCGGATATCAATACCAGAAATACCCCTGATGAATCGGTTTGTCTATAACCTGCCGGTAGTGTCAAGAATTTTTCGCACTTTGGTTTACAGACTCTGGCGTGAATGAAATCAGCCAGCAATGGAGGTGTC
>NZ_CALXEG010000061.1 GCF_944387275.1 uncultured Pseudoflavonifractor sp. | reverse complement strand
GGCAAGTACCCCGGCTACCTGCTGGAGGGCATGGCCTGCCCCGGCGGCTGCGTGGCCGGTGCCGGCACCATGCAGCCCATCAAGAGGTCCCAGGTGGTGGTCAACCTCTACGCCAAGCAGGCCAACCACAAGATCTCCAACGAGACCGAGCATATCAAGGAGCTGGACAAGCTGGTGGACTGAGTTCCCGGTATTTTCCTCCCCCTGTACGGACACGGAGCGCCTCTTCACGAGGCGCTCCGTTTTTCTTTTGCGGGCATACGCTCCCCATTTCCCCCGATTCCGCCCCCATCTGGGCTGTTCTCCGCCCCGGGCCCGTTTTTGTTGGGCTCATGATATGCGCTCCCCGCCGGAACGGCAATCCCCTTCCGCACCAATCTCCCGCCTGGTCCATAGTATGGCGTGAGGGGTATCCAGCCTCTCACTACTCAATCGGGAGGTATTTCCATGCCTGAAAAGGTTATGCCCGGCCCCGTGCAGGACTCCGCCTGTATCCGCGAGGCCGTCTGTATCCATACCAAAAAGATCTTCGACTCCTGCCGGGACAAGGACTGCATCGAAGATCTCCGCTTCTACCCCACCCAGAGCTCCCAGTGCGCCATTGACCGGGCCGTGTCCATCCGCGCCGGCCAGGCCGAGCTGCTCTATGTGTACATCGACGTGGAGCCCATCGGCTTCAACCGGGGCTTCTTCACCGTGGACGTCCGCTACTTCTACCGGGTTACCGCCGACGCCTTCGTGGGCGCCGCCCGGCCTGTCCAGGTGTGTGGCCTGTGCGTGTTCGACAAGCGTGTCATCCTCTTCGGCAGCGAGGGCAGCGCCAAGGTGTTCTCCTCCGAGGCCGCCCTGGGCGCCATGGACGAGCAGAACATCATGAAGACCAACCTGCCCACTGCGGTGGTGGAGGCGGTGGACCCCATCGTGCTGAACATGAAGCTGGTGGACGTGTGCGACTGCCGCCCCTGCTGCGACTGTGAGCTGTCCGAGATCCCGCCCTGCATCTGCTCCTGCTTCGGCAGCGACCTGTGCTTCGGCAACGACGGCAAGCGGGTCTATGTCACCCTGGGCCAGTTCTCCATCATCCGCCTGGAGCGGGACACCCAGCTGCTCATGCCCGCCTACGACTACTGCATGCCCGAGAAGGAGTGCACCTGCGGCGGCTGCGAGGATGACCCCTGCGAGATCTTCCGTCACGTCCAGTTCCCCGTGGATGAGTTCTTCCCGCCCAACGGCGGCGTGGGCGGCTGCGGCTGCGGCTGCGACCGCCCTGACCGGGACTGCGGCCACGGCGACCGGCCCGATCGCTGTCCTCCTTCCGGCGGCAAGGGCTGCCGGAGCTGAGCGCCCTTTCCCCACTCCGGAGCGGGTCCGCAGGCAGCGGACCCGCTCCCTTTTTTGTCCCGGCTCCTTCCGGCTCCCCGCAGGCAAGAAACCGGTTTCATACAAATTCAGCCCCATTCAGTACGCATTAGCTAAAATCCCCTCTGTCCGCTTTTGAAAATTCTTACATTTTATATATGACAATTACCGGAAAATTGTTGTAGAATAATTGCAGCAATTCATAGAAACACGTCTGAACAAATGGACTGGAGGAATTGAAATATGATCGCTGGTGCGAAGCGTCGCGAGGCCGCCGTGAAGGCCGCCGAGGAAAAGACCGCCGCCAAGGCTGTGGAGACCGTGGAGGCCCAGGCCGTCAAGGCTGAGGTCAAGCCCGAGGCTGTGACCGAGACTGTGACCGAGACCGCCCCCAAGGCCGCCGAGAAGAAGACCGCCCGCAAGACCGCCGCCAAGAAGGCCCCTGCCAAGAAGGCCCTCGAGGAGAAGGCTGTGGAGGAGAAGGCCGTGGAGACTCCCGCCGAGAAGACCGTGGAGCCCAAGACCACCCTCGTCCTGGAGTACTGCGGCCGTCAGGTGACCGAGTCCACCATGATCGCCGGCGCCAAGAAGGTGTGGGCCGAGGCCGGCCACACCGAGGCCATTGAGACCATGGAGCTGTACATGAAGCCCGAGGACGGCGCTGTCTACTGCGTCATCAACGGCGAGCCTGCCGGCAAGTTCTGCTATTGATCCATGCCCCCAAAAGAGAGACCGGAACCGCAGCATGCGGTTCCGGTCTCTTTTTACCCTTTTACGCGCCGCCCTGCCGCTTCAGCTCCTGTTTGAGCCTGCTCAGCGTCACGGGCGTCATGTTGAGGAAAGATGCGATGTACTTGTTGCTGATCTTGTCGCTCAGTCCGGGATAGGCCTGCTGGAACCACAGGTAGCGCTCCATGGCCGTGTATTGATAGATGGCAATCTTCAGCTCCCAGTGGGTTTTGGAGGACTCCACGATGAGCTGCCGGTACAGCTCCGACAGCGCGGGGTAGACCCGAAGCATCCGGTTGACCTCAGGCACGGCGATCCGTACGATCTCGCACTCGGTCAGCGCCTGCACGTCGATGGGTGCGGGCTGGTTGATGTCCGACGCGGGCATGGCGGGCGAGCCGCAGCGGAACACCAGGCAGTCTGTGATCTCCTTCCCGTTCACATCTGAAAAAACGCCGCGCATGATTCCCTGGGTGAGAAAACACACGTGTGTGGGTACGTTCCCCTGACGGATCAGGTACTCCCCTTTTTTTAACACTCTTGTCTCCGAAACCCTAAGCGCCTCCTGCACCAATGCCTCGTCGGAGATCCCGAGGGCCTTCTGAAAAAAATCAATCAGCAGCAACCCTCTCTCCCCCTTCCTTTTTGTGGTGCCTCATATTTTACATGCTATTATTTTTTACCGCATTATCCCATGTTAATAATTTCTATCATTTTTGAAAGTTGTCGATATTTTTTCTTTTTTCTCATTAATGGTCCCCTGGTCAAAAAAATGCACCCCCTTCCGGATCGCTCCGGCAGGAGGTGCATTTTGCATTTTCCCCCGCTCTGTGCAGGGAAAATCACGCTTTTTTATCACATTGCGGCCAGAATGGCCTCCAGTTCTTCCTTGGAGTAGCGGTACACCTTGTCGCAGAACTGGCAGGTGAGTTCCGCCTTGCCCTGCTCGTCGATCAGGTCCTGCAGATCCTTCTTCCCCATGCTGATGAGGGCCCGGGTCACCCGGTCCCGGCTGCAATAGCAGCGGTACTCCACCGGGCTCTCCTCCAGCACTTCCATATCGAAGTCGGACAGCACCTGCATCAGCAGGCCCTTGGCGGTCATGCCGTCCCGGAGAGCGTCGGTCACCGCGCCCACTCGGGCCACCCCCTGCTCGATGGTGCGGATCACACTCTCATCCGCGCCGGGCAGCAGCTGGATGAGGTAACCGCCGGCGCAGAGGACGGACTGGTCGGTGTCCAGCAGGACCCCCAGGGCACAGGCCGTGGGGATCTGCTCGCTCTCCAGGAAATAGGCGGCAATGTCGTCGGCGATCTCGCCGGAGAGCAGCTCAATGGTGCCCACATAGGGCTCCTTCATGTTCAGGTCCTTGATGATGGTGAGGGAACCGGCGCCCACGGCGGCGCCCACGTCCAGCTTTCCGGGCCGCTTCCGGGGCAGATCGGCCGCCGGGTTCTGGACATAGCCCCGGACGTTGCCCTCGCTGTCCGACACGGCGGTGATGCTCCCCAGGGGGCCGTCCCCCTTCACCCGCAGGGTGAGGGAGCCCTTCTCCTCCTTGAGCTGGTTGCCCATCATGGACGCCCCCATCAGGGCGCGGCCCAGTGCGGCGGTGGCGGTGGGCAGGGTCTTGTGGATCTGGCGGGCACGCTCCACCAGGGCGCCCGCCGTAATGGCGGAGGCCTTCACCGGGGCGTCCTTGGCCAGCATACGGATAATCTGATCAGACATAAGCGATTTTGTTTCCTTTCATTCGGGTATACGCAGATGTTCAGCCCTTTTTCACGGCGGTGAAGAAGATGCGCTCCTCTCCGGGCACGGGGGCGCGCATCTTCAGGCAGCCGTGTCGGCGGATGCGGGTGAAGCCCGCCTCCCGCAGGTATTCCTCCAGCTCGTCGGGCTGGTAGGCGTACTCCTCGTGGACTTCCTCCCCCCGGCTCCAGCGGCCGTCGGCCTCCAGGCGGAAGATGTCCATGCCGTAGGTGCAGATACGCCGCCGTGGGGAGTACTCCGCCCGCCAGACGCAGTATGCGTCGTCGGTCTCGTCGATAAACATGCCGCCGTCCAGACCCCGGAGCTTGTCCGGCGTGTTGATGTCAAAGAGAAACAGCCCGCCGGGCATGAGGAACAGGTGGACCCGCTGGAAGGCCTTCTTCAGGGTCTGGGGACGTGTGACATAGTTGACGCTGTCCAGGCAGCAGACGCAGGCGTCGATGGTGCCGTACAGGTCCAGCTTCTCCATGCTCTGGCACAGGAAGATGGGCGGCTCCCCCGCCAGGTCCCGGCACTTCTCCGCCGCCACGGACAGCATTTCCGCCGAGCGGTCCACGCCGATCATCTCGTAGCCCCGGCCCATGAGCTCCGCCGTCAGGCTGCCCGTGCCGCAGGCCAGGTCCAGCACCGTACGGATGGGCAGGGCGCTGCGGGCAAAGTGCTTCTCGATGTAGTCCGCCCAGCGGCTGTACCGCACGTCGGTGGTCAGCTCATCGTAGCACCCGGCCAGGAACTCATAGCTTTCCATCGGCCCTCAGCTTCTCCTTCACCCGGGGGAGCACGGTGGTGTATCCGTCCGCGCCGTAGTTGAGAGAGCGGTTCACCCGGCTGATGGTGGCGCTGGACGCCCCGGTCCGCTCCAGAATATCGTTGTAGATCATGCCGTTGGACAGCAGAATGGCCACCTCAAAGCGCTGCTCCATGGCCCGCAGCTCGGCCACGGTGCACAGGTCGGAGAAAAATTTCTTGCACTCGTCCAGATCCTTGAGGGTGAGAATGGTCTCGTAGAGGATATCGCTGTGTTCCTTCTTGTCACCCTTGGTCATAGGCTGACAGCCTCCTTTTGGTATTTTTGGTAAGTGTGTGCTTTCATGATTTATCACATTATATTTTAAATCACTGAATCATGAAAGTAAACAATATTTGTCCTTTTTATACCTAAAATTTCACCACAGGCTGCCCCGCTCATGAAAGGAGCGCTCTCCCTCCTCGGGCGTGAGGGCGTGGCGCTCCACGCTGTCCACCAGGGCGTACCTGGGCCCCCGGGACACCGCCCGGACAAATTCCTCCACAGGCCCCTCGTCCCCCTGGACCTCCATCTCCACGTCGCCGTCCTCCCGGTTGCGCACCCAGCCGGTCAGATCCAGCCGGGCGGCGGTGGCGCAGGTGAACCACCGGAAGCCCACGCCCTGGACCCGGCCGGACACCCGGATATAGAGCCGAACCATGCCGCGCTCCCCCTTTCCTTTTGCTTTAGCGTAGCACAGAGAAAAACTTCTGTCAAACCTGCCCTTTGGGCATAGGATGGTGCAGAACGGTTTGAAAAAAGGAGGGGGCGTCCATGGCTGGAAGACGCACAGTGGAGACGGCGACCATAAAGGCGGCGCCGGAGGAACGGGTGCTGACGCTGGAGGAGGAGCCGGTGCTGACCATGTCCCTCCGGTGGCCGGAGCTGGAGGGGGACACGCCGGGGCTGCGGCGCATTGGCCGTTGCTTTGCCCGGCAGACCCAGACCTGGCGGGCCCACTGGGAGGGAACCCTGTACGCCATGGCCTGCGCCGCCCTGACCGAGGCCAGGGCGCAGTCCCGGCCCTTCACCCCCTGGACTGCGGCGCTGGACTTCACCGTCACCTGCAACGGCGGCGGCCTGCTCAGCCTGCATACCGACGCGGCCGAGAAGCACGGAACGGCACGGCCTCTGCTGGCGCGGTCGGGCGAGACCTGGGCCCTGTCCTCGGGCACCCCCATCCCCCTGTCCGCCCTCTTCCCGCCCAGGACCCGCTGGCGGCGGCAGGTGCTGACGGCGGTGGCGGATCAGTGCGCCCAGCGGGCTTCCTCCGGGGAATTCCTGTTCTACGAGGACTGGCCACGCCGGGTGGAGGCGGATTTTGACCCGGACAACTTCTACCTGACCGAGGACGCCCTGGTGGTCTTCTACCCCCTCCACACCCTGTGCCCCGCCGCCGAGGGCATCCCGGAATTTCCCCTCCCCCGTCCGGAATTTCCCCTGTGACGGACAGTCTTTTCCATCCTCTTCCGTCCGAGGCGGACAGCTTCCAGCCCGGAGAGAAAACTTCCCTGGAAATCGCAGTTTTTTACAATTTGTCCCTTGTAATCTGAAAAATTCGGGGATATAATATCGTCCGTCCGTGGGAAAAGGCCAACGCGCGAATCCCCGCGGCAGGAGGAACGATTATGGTCAAAGCAATTGTAGGCGCAAACTGGGGCGACGAGGGCAAGGGCAAGATCACTGATCTGCTGGCCGAGGAGTCCGATGTCGTCATCCGCTTTCAGGGCGGCGCCAACGCAGGCCATACCATTATCTGTGATTATGGAAAGTTCGCACTGCATCAGCTCCCTTCCGGCGTGTTCTACCCCCACACCACCAACATCATCGGCAACGGTGTGGCTCTGGACGTGCCCAAGTTCATCCATGAGCTGAAAACCCTGACCGACGGCGGCGTGCCCGCCCCCCACATCATTGTGGATCAGCGCACCCAGGTGCTGATGCCCTATCATGTGCTCCAGGATACCTATGAGGAGGAGCGTCTGGCCGGCGCGGCCTTCGGCTCCACCAAGTCCGGTATCGCCCCCTTCTACTCCGACAAGTACGCCAAGATCGGCATCCAGGTCTGCGACCTGTTTGACGAGAAGCGGCTGATGGAGCGGCTGGAGCATGTCTGTGTCATCAAGAACGTGCTCTTTGAGCACCTGTACCACAAGCCCGCCCTGGACCCCAAGGAGCTGTTCAACACCCTCATGGGCTACCGGGACATGATCGCCCCCTATGTGGGCGACGCGGTGGCCTTTGTCCATCAGGCCCTGAAGGAGGGCAAGCAGATCCTGCTGGAGGGCCAGCTGGGCTCCATGAAGGACCCGGATCTGGGCATCTACCCCTTCACCACCTCCTCCCACACCCTGGCCGGCTTCGGCTGCGTGGGCGCCGCGGTGCCCCCCACCGCTCTGCGGGACGTGGTGTGCGTCTCCAAGGCATACTCCTCCGCCGTGGGCGCGGGCGCCTTTGTGTCCGAGCTGTTCGGCGATGAGGCCGACGAGCTGCGCCGCCGGGGCGGCGACGCCGGCGAGTTCGGCGCCACCACCGGCCGTCCCCGCCGTGTGGGCTGGTTCGACGCCGTGGCCACCCGTTACGGCTGCATGGTCCAGGGCGCCACCGAGGTCGCCCTCACCGCCATCGATTGCCTGGGCTATCTGGACGAGATCAAGGTGTGCACCGGCTACGAGATCGACGGCAAGGTCACCACTGACTTCCCCGTCTCCCCCCTGCTGGACAAGGCCAAGCCCGTCTACGAGACCCTGCCCGGCTGGAAGTGCGACATCCGGGGCGTCACCGAGTACGACAAGCTGCCCAAGGAGGCCCGTGATTACGTGGCCTTCATTGAGAAGCACATCGGCGTGCCGGTCAAGACTGTGTCCACCGGCCCCAAGCGCCACGAGATCATCCGCCGCTAATTCCAATACCGCTTCAACAGGCGCCCCGGCTCATGCCGGGGCGCCTGTCTGCCCCTTTCATAAGTCTCACTGTACAGGAAGGAATTTTCACCATGGAACTTCTGGATCTTCTCCGGAGCCGGACGGGGTACACCGGCCAGAACCGGAACATCCCCTCTGACCTGAAGGCCAAGGCCCAGCGGCTCTGCTGGACCTACAACCAGTCCGCACCCGACCAGCAGGCGCTGCGGCAGGACATCCTGGAGCAGCTTCTGGGCACCTGCCACCCCCTCACCTTCATCGAGCCCGCCTTTCACTGCGACTACGGCTTCAACATCCACACCCACGGCCTGGCCGTCATCAACTACAACTGCGTCATCCTGGACACCTCCCCCGTCCACATCGGGGCGGGGGCCTTCCTCGCCCCCGGCGTGTGCCTGGCCTGCGCGGGCCATTCCCTGGACCCGGAGCAGCGGTCCCAGGGCATCAGCACCTCCGCCCCCATCACCCTGGAGGACAACGTGTGGATCGGCGCCAACGCGGTGGTCTGCGGCGGCGTCACCATCGGTGCAGGCTCCACCATCGGCGCGGGCAGCGTGGTCACCCGCGACATCCCCGCCGGTGTGGTGGCCGCCGGCGTCCCCTGCCGCCCCATCCGCCCCATCACCGAGGCCGACCGCATCTCCCCGGACCAGCTGGCCTTTTGACGGATTTTCTACGGGTCCGACAGAATTGTCTATTGTGTCCGGCCCCCGGTCTATTGTATAATATGTTGTAATATGTCCAGGCGGCCCCCTGCCGCTCTGTGCAGAAATTTGAAAATTTAGGAGTGTTTTTTCATGAGCCGGATGGTCGGTACCGTTTCCCGCGGCGTTCGCGCCCCCATTATCCGCAGCGGCGATAACCTGGTGGATATCGTCACCTCTTCCGTGCTGGAGGCCGCCAAGGACGACGGCTTCACCGTGCGCGACCGGGACGTCATTGCCATTACCGAGGCCATTGTGGCCCGGAGCCAGGGCAACTACGCCACCGTGGACGACATCGCCGCCGACGTGCGCGCCAAGCTGGGCGGCGGCACCGTGGGCGTCATCTTCCCCATCCTGTCCCGCAACCGCTTCGCCATCTGCCTGCGGGGCATCGCCAAGGGCTGCAGCAAGATCGTGCTGATGCTCTCCTACCCCTCCGACGAGGTGGGCAACCACCTCATCAGCCTGGACGCCGTGGACGAGAAGGGCGTGGACCCCTACAAGGACGTGCTCACCCTGGAGCGCTACCGTGAGCTCTTCGGCTACGAGAAGCACCCCTTCACCGGCGTGGACTATGTGGCGTACTACCAGAACCTGATCCAGGAGTGCGGCGCCGAGGTGGAGATCATCTTCGCCAACGACCCCCGGGCCATTCTGAACTACACCAAGACCGTCCTGGCCTGCGACATCCACACCCGCAAGCGCACCAAGCGCCTGCTCCAGGCCGCCGGCGCGGAGAAGGTCCTCACCCTGGACGACATCATGACCGCCCCCGTCAACGGCAGCGGCTGCAACGAGACCTACGGCCTGCTGGGCTCCAACAAGGCCACCGAGGACAAGGTGAAGCTGTTCCCCCGCCCCTGCCAGGACCTGGTGGAGGCCATCCAGGCCAAGATGCTCGCCGAGACCGGCAAGCATGTGGAGGTTATGGTCTACGGCGACGGCGCCTTCAAGGACCCGGTGGGCAAGATCTGGGAGCTGGCCGACCCGGTGGTCTCCCCCGCCTACACCGCCGGCCTGGAGGGCACCCCCAACGAGCTGAAGCTGAAGTACCTGGCCGACAACGACTTCGCCTCCCTGTCCGGCGAGGCCCTCCGGGACGCCATCAAGGACCAGATCCGCAAGAAGGACGGCAGCAGCCTGGTGGGCAACATGGTCTCCCAGGGCACCACCCCCCGCCGCCTCACCGACCTGATCGGCTCCCTGTGCGACCTGACCTCCGGCTCCGGCGACAAGGGCACCCCCATCGTCTATATCCAGGGCTACTTCGACAACTACACCACCGACTGATTTTCGGTATCTCCAGCCGCCCGGACCATGGCCGTCCGGGCGGCTTTTCTCTCCTCCATTCCCTTGACACCGGCCCTCTCACCCGGTACTATAAAAACAGAATCTTGACGAACGGAGGCCTTTGCCATGCGTCTGCGCCGGATGCTCCCGCTCTGCCTGTCCCTGCTGCTCCTGCTCTCCGCCTGCGGCTCCAAGACGGCGGACGTCACCCCCACGCCCCCCGACATCCCCACCCTGCCCGCCAGGACCCAGGCCCCAGAGCCCTCCCCCAGCCCCACGGCCACGCCCACCGAGACCCCGGAGCCCGAGTACACCGGCCCCCGGAACCCCCTCACCGGCGAGCCCATGGAGGAGGAGTGGGTGAACAAGCGCCCGGTGGCCATCATGCTCAACAACCTGGAGCAGGCGCTGCCCCAGCAGGGCCAGTCCGATGCGGACATCATCTACGAGTGCCTGGAGGAGGGCGGCATCACCCGCATGATGGCGGTGTACCAGAATCCCCGGGATGCGGGGGTCATCGGCTCGGTCCGCTCCACCCGCACCTACTATCTGGAACTGGCCCTGGGCCACGACGCCATTCTCATCCACGCCGGCGGCAGCGATGTGGCCGGTGTGGAGGACGCCTACGGCAAAATCAGGGCCTGGGGGGTCACCTCTCTGGACGGCGTCCGGGGCCCCTACATGAGCAACACCGAGGGCGGCAACCTGATGTGGCGGGACCCGGGCCGTGTGAAGGCCAACGGGTATGTCCACAGCGTGGTCACCACCGGCGCGAAGATCGATGAGATCTTCTCCGCCGCCTCCTTCCGGCAGGATCACAAGGAGGGCTGGACCTACCAGATGGACTTTGCCGACGACGGCACCCCCGCCGGCGGCACCGACGCCCCCGTCATCACGGTGCCCTTCTCCAACTACAAGACCGGCGTGTTCACCTACGATCAGGACACCGGGCGCTACCTGGTGTCCGAGTACGGGGACGCCTACATCGACGGCAACACCGGCGAGCAGGTGGGCGTCACCAACGTGGTGGTGCTGCGCACCGCCTGCCGCAGCACCGGCGACTCCTACGGCCACGTCTCCGTGGACCTGTCCAGCGGCGGAACCGGGTACTTCGCCTGCGGCGGCAAGGTCATAGACCTGGTGTGGAGCAAGTCCGAGCCCGACGGACAGCTCTATTACACCGACCTGGAGGGCAACCCCATCGTCTTCGGCCGGGGCAAGACCTATGTGAACATCGTGCCCCTGAACGCCCAGGTGACCTTTGAATAAGCGCTGATACATAAAGAGGGGACCGGCCAGCTGCCGGTCCCCTTCTTGTATATCCCTATACTTTGTATATCCCTATGCTCTGTACCGCTGCCGGAGGTCCTGGGCGTCCTCAAAGCCGGTGCCGTCCGGGTCCTTCTCCTCTTCTCCGTCCAGCAGCTTCACGCCTGCGGGCAGGAGCAGATAGGCGCTGTATCCGATCTGGACCATCTGTCCGTCCCGGCCGTAGGCCGCGCCGCTGAGAAAGTCCACGATCCGCCGCGCCGCCTCCCGTGAGGCGCTCTCCAGATTGACCGCCACCGCGTAGCCGTCCAGCAGGCAGTCGGCGATCTTGCCCGCGTCCACATACTTGCCGGGGGTAAGCACCATGACCTTGCCCATCCCCGTGTCGTCCGCCGGGGAAAAGCTCTGGCTCCGGCCCGGCCGGCTGTCCTCCGGCGGGTCCTTCTCCGCCGCGCTGTCCGGCGCCTCCCAGCTCTCGCCCAGGATGCGCGCCCGCACCTTGTTCCAGATTCCCATGCTTTTCCCTCCCTGTCGTTTTTCTACATTATAGCGCAAGCCCTCCCGCTTTACAAGTCGGTTTTCCACTTTTCTCGCCCGAGGAGCCGTCATATGCCCCTTCTCGCAAAAAATCTGAAAACAAATTTCAGCTTTCCGCCGTTTTTCACGCCGGGAGGCCCTCTCACGGAAACAGCGCCCGCCGGGACATGGTCCCGGCGGGCGCTGGCGCTTCAGCTTATTTTTTGACTGCTTTTTTCCCTGAGTGGGCCCGGGCGATGTTCACCACCGTGCCCGTCAGGGCAAAGAGGGCGATGGCGTTGGGGATGACCATCAGGTTGTTGAACATATCCGTCAGTTCCCACACCAGATCGTTGGACATAAGGGTACCCAGGAAAATAAAGATCAGGGCGACCACCGCGTATACCGGCGCGGCCTTTTTGCCGAAGAGATAGATCACGTTGATCTTGCCGAACATGTTCCAGCTCAGCACCGTGGAGAAGGCGAAGAAGAACAGGCACACCGCCACGAACGCAGCGCCCCCCTCCCCGCCGAACACAGTTCCGAAGGCGGTCTGGGCCAGATTGGTCTTGCCGATCCCCTCGGGGATGGCGCCGGTGTGAAGGATGCCGTCGCTGGTGTACAGGGTGGAGATGATGACCAGCGCATTGAGGGTGAGCACCACAAAGGTGTCGATGAACACGCCCACCATGGCCACCACGCCCTGATCGTGGGGGTCCTTCACGTTGGCCTGGGCGTGGGCGTGGGGGGTGGAGCCCATGCCCGCCTCGTTGGAGAACAGGCCCCGTTTGGCGCCCTGGCTGATGGCGGTCTTGATGGCGTAGCCGAAGCCGCCGCCGATGATGGCCTGGGGCTGGAAGGCGTAGCGGAAGATCATGGCGAAGGTCTCGGGGATGTAGCGGTACCGGGCGATGAGCACCATCAGGCCGCCGGCCAGGAAGATGACCGCCATGACGGGCACCAGCTTCTCGGTCACAGCCGCCAGGCGGTCCATGCCGCCCAGGAAGATGAAGGCGCAGATGACCACCAGCACGATGCCCACCACCCAGGAGGGGATGTGGAAGGCGGTCTGGAAGGTGGAGCCGATGGAGTTGGACTGGACCATACAGCCCATGAAGCCCAGGGCCAGGATGATGGCCACAGCGAAGAAGCCGGCCAGGAACTTGCCGAAGGCGCCCTTGAAGGCGGTGGTGATGTAGTACACCGGGCCGCCGTGGAAGTGGCCCTGGTCGTCGGTGATCCGGGTCTTGATGGCCAGGGTGGCCTCGGCGTAGATGGTGGCCATGCCGAAGAAGGCGATGATCCACATCCAGAAGATGGCCCCGGGGCCGCCGG
>NZ_CALXEG010000060.1 GCF_944387275.1 uncultured Pseudoflavonifractor sp. | reverse complement strand
CTCTACACCTGGGCCGGGCCGGAGATCGCCGTGGCCACCACCAAGGCCTACTCCACCCAGCTGGCGGTGATCTACCTGATCGGCCTGTGCTTTGCCGACCTGATGGGCACCATCACCCCGGAGGAGTACGCCGCCGTGGTGGAGGAGCTCCAGAACATCCCCGACAAGATGGAGGAGATCCTCTCCCACCGGGAGGATATCCAGTATTTCGCCTCCATCTACTTCAACCACCCCTCCATCTTCTTCATCGGCCGCAACATCGACTACGCCGTGGGCCTGGAGGGCTCCCTCAAGCTCAAGGAGATCTCCTATATCCACTCGGAGGCCTACGCCGCCGGCGAGCTCAAGCACGGCACCATCTCCCTCATCGAGCCGGGCACCCTGGTGGTGGCCCTGGCCAGCTACGGCAAGCTCTTCGAGAAGCTGATGAGCAACGTGGTGGAGGTGAAGAGCCGGGGCGCCGATGTGCTGGGCGTGACCACCGCGTCTCTGGAGGAGGAGATGGCCAAGACCGTGGACCACGCCATCGCCGTGCCCGACACCCACCCCATGCTGCTGCCCTCCCTGGACGTGGTGCCTCTCCAGCTCTTCGCCTACTACGTGGCCCTCATGCGCGGCTGCGACATCGATAAGCCCCGGAACCTGGCCAAGTCGGTAACGGTGGAATAAGCTTCACGCCACAAAAAAGCGGAGCCGCACACGCGGCTCCGCTTCTATTATATATAAGGAGAGAAGGAATCCTCAGCCGTCCTGGCGGATAGCCTCCACCGTGGCCTTCAGACCGGGGAGCAGGCGCTCCAGGCAGGGGAGGGCCAGCTCAGACCCGCCGGGCAGGTTGACCAGCACGGTCCGCTTCCGCATACCGGCGGTGGAGCGGTCCAGCATGGCGCCGTCGGACAGGTCGGCCAGGGCGCGGCGCAGGGCCTCGCATACGCCGGGCAGAGCCCGCTCGGTCACATCGGTGGTGGCCTCGGGGGTGCAGTCGTAGAGGGAGCAGCCGGTGCCGCCCATGGTGACCACCAGGTCGGCCAGACGGCTGTCGGCCAGGCGGGTGAGCTCGGCGGACAGCATGGCCCGGTCCCGGGGCAGCAGGGTGGTGGACACCAGCTCGAAGCCGGCCTTGACCAGCTGTTCGGCGGCGGCGGGGCCGGCGGTGTTCAGGCTGGTGCCGGCATAGATGCTGTCGCTGACGGTGATCAGGGCGGCCCGGAGCACGCCCTCAGGGACGGAGACGGTCTTGTTGGCGGAAGAGGATTCCATAACATTCACTCCAATCTCACGATAATAGTAACGCAGGAGAAAATCTGCCACAGCCTGGCAGTCAAAGGGCAGCTGGGGCACGTCGCAGTGGGGAAGGGACAGGTCGGTCACCAGGGCCAGCACGGTGGACAGGTCGCAGGACGGCACATCGGAAAATCCGCTCCGCACCAGCTCCAGCTTGGGCCAGAAGCTGCGGGCAAAGCCCTCCATGAGGATCAGGTCCGCGTCCTGGAACTGGGCGATCAGGTGCTGCTCGGTGATCCTGTTCCGGCGGACCACCATGGACAGCTCCCCGTCGAACACGCCCACGGCGCTGGCGCCCGCCCGGCGGAAGACGGTGGAGTAGCGGTCGGGGCCGGACGGGTCCAGGGGACGGCTTTCCCGCTTGATGACGGCTGTTTTGACGCCCGCGACGGTGAGCCGGGGCAGGACACTGCGGATGAGCCAGCTTTTGCCGCACCCCTCCGGGCCACAGACCGCCACCACCACAGGGGTCTCCCGGATGGCGTCAGGTGGAGCGGGGGGACGGGGGATGGGATTCATGCGCTCCACCTCCAGAAAAAGGGACCGCCGTCTGGCGGTCCGACAAGAAAAGTATAGCAGAAACCGGGGGAAATTACAACAGGGAAGCGAAGGGGGACGGGCGCTGCCGGTCGTTGTCACAGGGGCGGGTATGTGGTAAAATACACGATATCAGAGAGCAAGCCGCCGGAGGGCGGCGGACAGAGAGGGAAGAACATGGAGCGCATGATACGGGGGCGGTTTGCCCCCAGCCCCAGCGGGCGGATGCACCTGGGGAATCTGTTTTCAGCTCTGCTGGCCTGGCTGTCGGTGCGGTCGGCGGGGGGCGTCCTGGTGCTGCGGATGGAGGACCTGGACCCGGACCGGTGCCGTCCGGAGTACGCGGAGCAGCTGGCGGAGGACCTGCTGTGGCTGGGCCTGGACTGGGACGAGGGCTACGGAAAAGGGGGCCCGGACGGGCCCTACCTCCAGAGCGAGCGCACACAGCAGTACGCCGCCGCCTTTGGCCGCCTGGAGGAGATGGGGCTGGTCTACCCCTGCTACTGTACCCGGGCGGAGCGGCTGGCGGCCAGTGCGCCCCACCGGTCGGACGGCCAGGCGGTGTACGGCGGCCGGTGCCGGAATCTGACGGCGGAGGAGCGCTCAGCGCTGGAGCAGGCGGGCCGCCGCCCCGCCTGGCGGCTGAAGGTGCCCGATGAGGTGTGGACCGTGGCCGACGGCCACATGGGCCGGTACGGGGAGAACCTGCTCCGGGACTGCGGGGACTTCATCATTCGCCGGTCCGACGGGGTGTACGCCTACCAGCTGGCTGTGGTGGTGGACGACGCCGCCATGGGGGTCAACCAGGTGGTGCGGGGCATGGACCTGCTCTCCTCCACCCCCCGGCAGTGCTATCTCTACCACCTGCTGGGCCTGGAGCTGCCGGAGTTCCGCCATGTGCCCCTTCTGCTGGCGGAGGACGGCCGCCGCCTGTCCAAGCGGGACCACGACCTGGACATGGGGGCCCTGCGGGCGCGGTGGACGCCGGAGGAGCTGACGGGCCGTCTGGCTGTGGTGGCCGGGCTTCAGAGTGAGCCGGAGCCGGTGAGCCCCGCCGCCCTGGCGGAGGATTTTTCCTGGGACAGGGTGCCCCGGACCGACATCGTGGTGCCCAGGGGGCTGTTTGAATAGGGGATGAAAAGGCGGGAGGCACTGGCCTCCCGCCTTTCGCTGTCCGCTTCCAGAACTTGTGCCTTGTGCCATCCGGGGTGAATCGGTTACAATTTTGGTATCATTCAGCCAAAGGAAGTGAACAAATTGCGAAAAATTGTGACGCTGCTCCTGTGCCTGCTGCTGTTTGCCGGGCCTGCGGGGGCGGTGGAGGTACTGGTGGACGGTGTGCCGCTGGAGAGCGATGTGGACCCGGTGGTGGTCAACAGCACCACCTACGTGCCCCTGCGCTCGGCTGCGGAGGCCCTGCGGGAGGACGCCCAGGTGACCTGGGAGGGTCAGGCCGTGGTCCGGGCTAGCGGCCTGGAGCTGACTGCCGTCCCCGGGGCGCTCTATCTGGAGGCCAACGGCCGGGCCCTGTACATAGCCGGCGGCATCCGGACGGCGTCGGGCCGGGTGCTGGTGCCGGTGCGGGTGCTGGCCAAGGCCATGGACGCCCGGGTGGACTGGGACGGGAGGACGGGCACCGTGCTCCTCACCTCGGGCACCGGGGCCATTGAGGACGCCTCCTTATATTATAAGGAAGACGAGGTCTATTGGCTCTCCCGCATCATCTCCGCCGAGAGCAGGGGGGAGCCGCTGCTGGGCAAGATCGCGGTGGGCAACGTGGTGCTCAACCGGGTGGCCCACGGGGATTTCTCCGCCACCATCTACGGCGTCATCTTTGACGACCGGTGGGGCGGGCAGTTTGAGCCGGTGAGCAACGGCACCATCTATCAGACGCCTACGGCGGAGAGCGTCCTGGCCGCCCGGCTGGTCCTGGACGGCGCCGACGCGGCGGGGGACAGCCTGTATTTCCTGGCGCCCGCCCTCACCAGCAACCACTGGATCATGGAGAACCGGACCTTTGTGCTGCGCATCGGGGCCCACTGGTTTTACCGCTGAATAAATCAAGACAAAAGTCTGTTTTCTACAGGCCGCGGCCCGCTGGAATTTCCGGCGGGCCGCGTGTTTTTGCTTGAAAACGAGAAAATTTTTTCAATTTGTGATTTAAAATTTTTGGAAACAGGTTAGCCGACAGCACCTTCCAGTTTTAAACAGGAATTTATACAAGTTTCATACAGAATATGTATATTAATGGAACTTACAAGAGCGGGGAAGAGGGGCGGAATGGCGGGCGGCGTCTGGACGGAGGAGAGAGGAAAGGGAAATAATGGGAGCAGTGAAAAGCCTTGGGGGACAAGGGATTGACCCTGTTTTGGACCTGGGGCAGGGCGGCGGCAGAGGGAGATGACACGGGCGGGTGCGTGGGCTGAAAAGAGCTTGTTTTCCTTTTTTTGAAATAAAATGATAATAAATGGGTAAAATACCAGATGAACGCACATACAGTCGTTACTATTTGTAACCGTCAAATTGCATGAAAAACGCTCGAAACAAGCCTTTGACAAAACTTTCTCTTGCAAAATGTGAAAAGTGGGGTTACAATACGGTTACAAAAAACAACAAAACAGAAAACAGGAAACAGGAGTACATGTTATCATGAAGAAGCGATTGCTTTCCGCAGCCATGTGTCTGGCGCTGGTGTTCGCCCTTGCCAGCCAGGCTGCAGCCACGGAGACCCCCAGCATCACGCTGGACGGCGCTGCCCTTCAGATGGAAGTGGCCCCTATGGTGGTCAACCGAACCACCTATGTCTGTTACTGGCCCGTTGTCAAAGCCATGTATCCCGACGCCACGGCGGCCTGGGAGAATGACCGGGCGGTGGTCCGGGGCCAGGGCCTGGAGCTGACCATCCAGCTGGGCGCGCCCTACCTGGTGGCCAACGGCCGCTACCTCTACTTTGAGGGCGGCCCCCTCCTGCAGGATGGCAACATCATGGTCCCCATCCGCACCCTGGCTCAGGCCCTGGGCGCTGCGGTGACCTGGGAGAAGGCCTCCGGCTCGGTGGCTATCCAGTCGGGCTCCGGCCCCATCCTCTCCGGCGACCAGTACTACAACGCCGACAGCCTCTACTGGCTGTCCCACATCATCAACGCCGAGAGCGGCAACCAGCCCCTGGCGGGCAAGATCGCGGTGGGCAATGTGGTGCTCAACCGGGTCAACAGCCCCCTCTTCCCCAACACGGTGTACGGCGTGGTGTTCCAGCGCAATCAGTTCACCCCGGTGTCCAACGGCTCCATCTACCTGGAGCCCAACGCCGAGAGCGTGATTGCCGCGAAGCTGTGCCTGGACGGCGCCAACACCGCCGGCGCCAGCCTCTACTTCGTCAACCCCTACACCGCGCCCAACAGCTGGGCCTCCCGCAACCGGCCCTATGTGGCCACCATCGGCGCCCACGCCTTTTTCGCGTGACCCTCAAGAGCCCGGAAGCAACCGCTTCCGGGCTCTTGGCTTGTCTGCAAGACCTCTGTTCAAAAGCGACCGGCTGGAGGAGGGCGGGGGAGCGCGAGGGGGCAGCCACCCGCCTCGCGTGGAATCGAATGCCCCGCAATGCCTTGCTGTGCAAGGCTTGCGGATAGCGGAGCGAGGACTTTTGTGCCGCTGTGCGGTGCAAAAGTAACGGCATCTTGAAGGCTGCCGAAAAAGTCCCTGGACTTTTTCGTCGGCCTGAGAGCCCGGAAGCAACTGCTTCCGGGCTCTTTCTTTCGCCATATCTCAATTTGCGTTCTCCGGGATTTGTGCTATAATGGTCGGAACGGAGCGCGGCGAGGGTCCCGCTCCATCTTCCATCCATGAACCGCTGTCCCTGAAAGGAGGAGGTTCCGCCTGTGAACACAGCAATATCGCCCCAGGCCCTGCTGGACCAGCTGACCGCCCTGCTGGCCGCCAATCCGGAGCTGGGGGCCTGGTATACCGCCATCGTGCGCTTTGTGCTTCCCGTGCTGGCCCTGCTGATTCTCATCCGCTCCAACCGGTCCCTGCTGACGGTGCCCCATGTGCCCGAGGTATGGGCCTATCTCACCCTGCCCAACGGGGCCAGCGAGCCCCTGACCCACTGGGAGAACATCCTGGGCCGGGCCCCGGCTTCCGACGTGGTGCTGGGCTACCCCACCGTGTCCCGGCAGCACGCCGCCCTCATCCGGGCGGAGGACGACAGCTGGACGGTGTACGACCTGGACTCCAAGGGTGGCGTCACCGTCAACGGCAGGGAGGTGGAGGGCCAGGCCCCCGTGGCCTACGGCGACGTGCTGGCCCTGGGGGGCGTGGAGACCGTGCTGCTGGCCGTGTCCGAGGAGGAGCTGGAGGCCAGGAGGAAGGCCCGGAAGGCCCAGCGGCCCGTGTCCCCCTGGCTGGGGCTGGTGCTGCTCACCGTGTTTCAGGCCCTCACCGCCGTGCAGCTGGTGGTGGCCGAGGGGCAGGGGGCCTCGGTGGCCATCCCCACCACCTACCTGTGCCTGATGGCCGTCATGTGGGGCTACTTCATGTTCATGCGAGCCACAGGCCGGGTGGGCTTCGAGATGGAGACCATCGCCTTTTTCCTGTGCACCCTCTCCCTGGCGGTCACCGCCTCCAAGAACCCGGCGGGGCTGTTCAAGCAGTTCGCCGCCATCCTGCTGGGCCTGACCCTCTTCGTGGTGCTGGGGCTCTTCATGCGGGACCTGGAGCGGGTGAAGAAGATCCGCTGGCTCATGGCGGCCGCCGCCATCTGCCTGTTGGGGGCCACCCTGGTGCTGGGCACCGGTCTCAACGGCGCGAAAAACTGGATCGTGCTGGGGGGCATGTCCTTCCAGCCCTCTGAGATCGCCAAGATCTGCTACATCTTCGCCGGGGCCGCCACCCTGGACCGGCTCTTCCGCAAGCGGAACCTGGGGCTGTTCATCGTCCTCACCGGGGCCTGCATGGGCTGCCTGGCCATTATGAGCGACTTCGGCACCGCGGCCATCTTCTTCGCCGCCTTCCTGGTCATCGCCTACCTCCGCTCCGGCGACTGGGCCACCCTGGGCCTCATCACCGCCGCGGGCATCGGCGCCGCCGCCGTGGTGGTCACCCTGAAGCCCTATATTCTCCGCCGCTTCGCCACCTGGGGCCACGCCTGGGAGTACGCCTCTTCCGGCGGCTTCCAGCAGACCCGCACCATGTCCGCCGCCGCCTCCGGCGGCCTGGTGGGCGTGGGCGCGGGGGAGGGCTGGCTCCAGCGGGTCAGCGCCTCTGAGACCGACCTGGTCTTCGGTATGCTCTGCGAGGAGTGGGGCCTCATCATCGCCGCCTTGGCGGTGGTGGCCATCGTCACCCTGGCCGTGTTCGCGGTCCGGTCCTGCCGGGCGGGCCGCTCCAGCTTCTACACCATCGCCGCCTGCGGCGCCGCCGGGCTCATGGTGGTTCAGACCTGCCTGAACGTGTTCGGCGCGGTGGACATCCTGCCCCTCACCGGCGTCACCTTCCCCTTTGTGTCGGTGGGCGGCTCGGCCATGATGGGCTCCTGGGGCCTGCTGGCCTTCCTCAAGGCCACCGACACCCGGCAGAACGCCAGCTTTGCCATCCGCCTGCCCGCCAAAAAACGGGGCAAGCGGCAGGCCGCGCCCGTCAGGCCGGAGGAGGAAAGCGACTGGGAGGAAGGAGATGAGCAGGCGTGAAACGGATTGAAAAACGGGCGGGCGTGTGCCTGATTCTGGCCGCCGCCCTGGTGCTGGGCCTGGGCTTCTACGCCCTGCGCTACCTGCTCTACGGCGGCAAGTGGGTATCCCTGGCCGCCAACCGCCACCTCTACAACAGCGCCGGGCAGCTCTCGGTGGGCCGGGTGCTGGACCGGGACGGGGACGTGCTCTCCTGGGCCGACGAGAACGGCAACCGGTGCTACTACGACGGCGAGACCGTCCGCAAGGCCACCCTCCACGCCGTGGGGGACGCCTCGGGCAAGATCGGCACCGGGGCCCTGGTGGCCTTTGCCGACAAGCTGTCCGGCTACAACCCCATCACCGGCGCCTACAGCCTCCAGGGCACGGGCAACGACCTGTACCTGACTCTGGACGCCCGGTACAACTACATCGCCTACAACGCCCTGAACGGCCGGAAGGGCGCGGTAGGGGTGTACAATTACAAGACCGGCGAGATCCTCTGCATGGTCTCCACCCCTACCTTTGACCCGGCCAACCCGCCTGTCATCGAGGAGGGGGACGAGCAGTACGACGGCGTATACCTCAACCGCTTCCTGTCGGGCACCTTTGTGCCCGGCTCGGTGTTCAAGACGGTCACCCTGGCCGCCGCCATTGAGAACATCCCCGACCTGTTTGAGCGCCGCTGGACCTGTACCGGCTCCACCCAGGTGGGGGAGGGCGCCGTCACCTGCCCCTATGCCCATGGGGATATGGATATCTATGGGGCCCTGGCCTCCTCCTGCAACGGCGTGTTTGCGGAACTGGCCACTGAGCTGGGGCCGGAGGTGATGGCATCCTACGCCCAGAAGGCGGGGCTGACCTCCAGCTATCAGGTCAGCGGCATTCCCACCGCCAAGGGCCGCTTCGACCTGACCAGCGCCACGGTCAACGACCAGGGCTGGGCCGGCGTGGGCCAGTACAGCGACGCGGTAAACCCCTGCGCGCTGATGGTCTACATGGGGGCTATCGCCAGCGGCGGCAAGGCGGCGGTGCCCCAGCTGGTGCTCCGCACGGAGAACAGCCTGGGCTGGAGCCTGCCCTATTTCAAGCACACCACCGGCCGCCTCATCGAGTCGGACACGGCAGAGGTCCTGGCCGACATGATGGCCCGCAACGTCACCGAGACCTACGGCGCCTCCCGTTTCCCCAATATGGACATCTGCGCCAAGTCGGGCACAGCGGAGGTGGGGGGCGGCAAGGCCCCCAACGCCTGGTTCGCCGGCTTCCTGCGGGGCGAGGATACGCCCTACGCCTTTGTGGTGCTGGTGGAGAACGGCGGCAGCGGCGCGGATGTGGCGGGCGCTGTGGCAGCCCAGGTGCTGGATGCGGTGGTAAACGGATACTGAGCGGAGATGACATGTATGGACAATAAAGTGTACGCGGTGCGCTGTACCGACTACGCCCAGGCGGGCGAGAAGCTGGAAGCGCTGCTGGACATGATGGGCGGCATGGGCCGCTTTGCCAAGGCAGGGGAGACCCTGGCCCTGAAGGTGAACCTGCTGGAGTCCATCGCCCCCGACCGGGCGGTGACCACCCACCCGTCGGTGGTGGCGGCGGTGGCGGCCCAGACGGCCAGGGCAGGGGCAAAGGCGGTCATTCTGGACAGCCCCGGCGGCGGCCACTGGCAGAACAGCCCCGCCGCACTGGAGAAGCTCTACAGCGTCACCGGCATGGCGGAGGCCGCCCGGCAGTCCGGGGCGGTGCTCAACTACGACATGAGCCGGGAACAGCGCTCTTTCCCCCAGGGGGAGCTGGTGCGCTCCTTTGAGGTGCTGTCCGCCCCCTTTCAGGCCGACGGAATTATCAACCTGTGCAAGCTGAAGACCCATATGTTCATGATGATGACCGGCGCGGTGAAGAACACCTTCGGCCTGATCCCCGGTCTGGCCAAGGCCGGGTGCCACACCCGGTTCCAGAGCAAGGAGCAGTTCGCCCACATGCTGCTGGACCTGTGCGCTCTGGCGGCGCCCCGGCTGTCGGTGATGGACGCGGTAGTGGGCATGGAAGGGGCTGGCCCAGGAGCTTCCGGCACGCCCCGGCCCGTGGGGCTGCTGCTGGCATCGGAGAACCCCCTGGCGCTGGACGTGGTCGCCGGCGCCGTCATGGGCCTGAGAAAGGCCGACAATCCGCTGCTGCTGGCGGCGGAGCAGCGGGAGCTGGGGCCGGTGGACCTGGACCAGGTGGAGCTCATCGGCCTGGACAAGACTGAACTGCCGGTGCCCGGTTACAGGCTGCCCCCCGCGCCCAAGGGGAACATGGTGGGGCTGCCGGCGGCGCTCAACCCCCTGGTGGATCTGGCCCGGCGGGCCCTGTCCGCCACGCCCCGGATGACCGAGGCCTGCGTGGGCTGCGGCATCTGCGCCGCCTCCTGCCCGGTGAAGGCCATCGCCGTGAAGAACCGCCGGGCCCGGATCAACACCGGCAAGTGTATCCGCTGCTACTGCTGCCACGAGCTGTGCCCCCACAAGGCGGTGGAGCTGCACACCGGCGTACTGTCCCGCCTGCTGCGGGGATAACGAGAAAAAACGCGCGGAACCGGTAAAGCGGTTCCGCGCGTTTTATACTCCCTGGTTCAGCGCTCTTTCTCGTCGGTGAGGGCGGCGTAGAGCTCCTGGGGGTTGGAGACGATCTCCGTGGCGCCGTGGGAGAGGAGGAAGTCCCTGTCCCGGAAGCCCCAGCTCACCGAGATGCAGGGCAGGCCCGCGTTGCGGGCGGTGGCGATGTCCACGTCGGAGTCGCCGATGTACACGGCCCCCTCGGCGGGTACGCCCAGCTCCTGAAGGGCCTTGAACACGGTGTCGGGGGCGGGCTTGTGGGCCACGCCCTGGGACTCGCCGATGGCCACCGGGATCAAACCCTCAAAGTAGGTCTGGCACAGGCCCTTGACGGCGCTGTCGAACTTGTTGGACACGATGGCCAGATGGAAACCCTCCTGGCCCAGGCGGGAGAGCATCTCCGTGATGCCGGGGTAGGGAGCGGTCTTGTTCTCCATATTAATAAAGTAGTGGGCCCGGAAATCGCTGAGGCATTTGGCGGTCAGGGCCTCCGGCGTGCCCTCGGGCACAGCCCGGGCGATGAGCTTGCCCACGCCGTTGCCCACAAAACAGCGGACCTCGTCCAGGTTGCGGCCGGGCAGGCCGTTGACCGCGAGGGCGTAATTGGTGCTGTCGGCCAGGTCCTGGAGGGTGTTCAGAAGGGTGCCGTCCAGGTCAAAGACCGCGGTATGATATCTCATGTAAATCCCCCGTTCCGCCGCGCTGGGCGGCGCAGATAGAGTAATGTTCCCCCCGGCAGGCGGGGGACGCCGCAGCCGCTGGCGGCCGCCCGGAGGGCGGGACGTCGGGCGCGCTCCCGGCGGCGGGATGCCTTCCGCCGGGACCTTTATTATAGGCCAGCACCGTGGAAAAATCAATCAGGCCGGAGGAGGTGGAGAGGAAAAAGATTTTTTCGCATTTCTGAAATTTACGCTTGACAATTCCGGCCGCCTCTGGTATTATTACATTCGTTCCGCACGGGACAAGCGCGGACCACAAGTCAATCATGGGGGTATAGCTCAGCTGGGAGCCCGGTTGAAGCGGTTACACACCCCTCAACAAAACTAAATAAATGTTCTTTCCCACATCTGGGGGTATAGCTCAGCTGGGAGAGCGCTTGAATGGCATTCAAGAGGTCAGCGGTTCGATCCCGCTTATCTCCACCATCTCAAGGGAAAGAACTTTTCCTCGCTTCCGAAAGGAAGCGAGGTTTTGTTTTTATGCGGCAATCGTCACGATGTCCAGCCCGCCGCAGAACTGCTCAAAGTCGATATTGAAATCAATGTGCAGCTTGTAGTCCCGGTAGACATCCACCCGCTTGATTAAGCAGTTGACGATCATTTTTTTGGCCTCCATACTGGCCGTGTCGTACATTTCCGCCCATGAGATTATATCGTCATATTGGGCGTTCAGCGAAGCAAGCACCGTTTTCCCTTCGTCATAGGCCGCCTGTGCCATTTCCATGTTCTCTTGAAGCTCCTGGCATTTGGCCTCGGCCTCGGCAATCAGAGAGCTTAACAGCTCCTTGGAAAAGGTGCTCTCCCCACGGATGGTCTTGATAACCTCGCCTTTCAGCGTTTCAAGGTCAGCAGCGGCCTTGGCGTATTCCGCCCGGACGCTATGGAGCAGGCTTTTCCGTTCCTCCATCTTTTCCCGGTAGCGGATATTGACTATATCGCTTTTGGGGATCGCTTTCATGCGCTCAAAGATCTGGCGCACCAGCTTATCAATGATCCCGTCAAGGATATGGGCCGTGTAGCCCGTCTGACCGTCACAGTCGGTCTGCTTGCGGGTTTTCCCGTAGCAGACATACCGCACACGCTTCACCACCCGATTGGGATCTTCCTTGCAGGGATAAGCCTTGCCGTTGGTGGTGAGGGACAGCCTCGCCCCACAATGACCGCAATACACATTCCCAGCCAAAAGGGAGTTGCCCCGGGTGTTCAGCGGGATATGGCGTTCTTGTTCGGCGCTGTTGGCCCGGGAAGTACGGATATGCTGGGCTGCTTCAAACAGCTCCGGCGAAATGATTTGCAGGTGGGGCAGCTCTTGGGAGCGGCTTTCCCCACACCGCAGGACGCCCGTATAGGTGAGATTACAGACAATGCCACGGATGCTGGCGTGGTGCCACATCTTACCCGTTCTCGCCCGGTAGCCCTGTTTGTTCAAGTAGGTGGCAATCCGTTGAGCGCCGAAGCCCTCATGCACATACTTGTCAAAAATGATCCGCACCACGGCGGCCTCGGTTTCGTTGACTACCAGATCGTAGAGCTCATGCTTGCGCTTGTTGAAACGCCCGCTTTTCACAAGGTCATAGCCGTATGGAGCAAGGCCGCCTTTGAAACCGCCGCCCTCAACGAGCTGGCCCAATGCGGTTTTGGTACGGATAGAAGTCTTTTCGCTTTCACCGTCAGCCTGCCAAAAGCGGATGTAGTTGGTGAGCTTGTCCGTGTGGCTATCGAAGCGTTGCTCTCCCTCTTGGGTGCTCCATACCTCGATCCCGTTCTTTACGAACCATTCCACCACAAAAGGCGTTTCGTCAGCGATACGCCCGATGCGGTCAAACATGAACACCAGCAGAATATCAAACTTTTTCTGCTTTGCCAGTTCCTTGATGATTTGCAGCTTGTCCCGGTTTTCCGCCCTTACCTTGTGGCCGGAAACACCTTCCTCTTGTTCCTCGTGGACAATCACCCAGCCCATCTTTTCGCAAAAGGCATGACAGGCTTTCCGCTGCATGGGAATGTCAGCTTGGTTTTTATCGTTATGATCCACCTGCTTGTCGGTGGAAACACGATATAATGTGCAAACTCGATTTTTCATTGTTGACCCGTCCTTTCATATTGTCAATGGGCCAATATGAAGATACGGATCAATACGCAATCTATGTAGTTTTCAACGCCTCATGAAATGCCATCACAGCTGAGAATGAAAATATAGTCTGTGCGTTAACCGAAGGATTTGCT
>NZ_CALXEG010000059.1 GCF_944387275.1 uncultured Pseudoflavonifractor sp. | reverse complement strand
GCACCGCCCTCACCGAGGAGCACGCCCGCATCCTGGCCCGGTACACCAAGGAGCTGGTGCTCTGCTACGACAACGACCCGGCGGGCAAAAAATCCACCGACCGGGTGCTGGGCATCCTGAAGAACGCGGATCTGAACGTGCGGGTGCTCCAGCTGCCCAACGCCTACGACAGCGAGGGCAAGCCACTCAAGCAGGACCCGGACGACTTTGTCAAGCGCTTCGGCCCGGCGGCCTTTGAGAAGTGCCTCAACGGCAGCGCCGGACAGAACGACTACCGGCTGGAGTCCCTGCTCCAGAAGCACAGCCTGGCCGACGAGGAGGGGCGCATGGCCTTTCTCCGGGAGGCGGTGGAGACGGTGGCCTCCCTGCAGAGCCCCATCGAGCGGGAGATCTACGGCAACAAGGCCGCCGCCGCCGGGGGCATCTCAGCCGCCGCCTTCGCCCAGGAGGTGGAGCGGTACCGGAAGAACCGGGCCTGGCAGGCCAAAAAGAAGCAGGCCCGGAAGGACCTGACCCCTGCGGCCCAACTCCAGCCCAAAGAGCGGGAGCTGCGGTATGACAACATCCGCTCCGCCCGGGCGGAGGAGGGCGTACTCCGGCTGATGCTGCTGGAGCCCGGACTGTTCCAGAGCGCGGGAACTCTGGAGCCGGAGCAGTTCTCCTCGCCGCTGCTGGGCCGGGTGTACGGCATGCTGCGTACCCGCTGGCAGGAGGGAAGGAGCACCCAGCTGCCCGCCCTGACCGGGGAATTGACCGCCGATGAGATGAGCCATCTGGTACACGTACTGGACCAGCCCGAATCCCTGGCCCACAGTCAGAAGGCCCTGGCGGATTACATAGAGATCATCGCCACCGAGTACGCCAAGCGGGCAGGCGGGGGCCAGGAAGACCCCCTCATGGCCGCCCGGGAAAAATTCCGGGAGAAAAAGGCGTACAACGGACAGAATACCTGAGACACAGAAAGAAAAAGCATATGGAGGATGACCGCACATGAGCGAGAAAAAGAAGACCGACGCCAAGGGCGCTGCGGCGGAAGCCAAGTCCACTATCACCGGCGTGGAGAAGATAGAGCAGGTCAAGAACGAGATCATGAAGATCGTGGAGGGCGTCCAGGGTTCGGAGAAGCTGACCGAGCTTGTGGAGCGGGCCAAGAAAAAGGGCAGCCTCACCGCCGGCGAGCTGATGGACGTGCTGGAGAACATGGATCTGGAGTCCGAGCAGATGGACAAGATCTATGACGTGCTGGAGAACCAGGGCATTGAGACCGTCAGCGAGGACTATCTCCCCGAGCTGGACGCCGACATCGTGCCCCCCATGGAGGAGCTGGAGGAGATCCCGGAGGAGGAGATCGTGGACCCCAACACCCTGGTGGACTCCTTCGGCATCGACGACCCGGTGCGCATGTACCTGAAGGAGATCGGCAAGGTCAACCTGCTCAGCCCCGACGAGGAGGTCCAGCTGGCCCAGGATATGGGCGCCGGAGACGCGGCCAAGGCCCGTCTGGCCGAGATCGAGGCCGCGGAGAAGAAGGGCGAGCCCATCGTCCTCACCCCCGAGGAGGAGAAGGCCCTGAAGAAGGACGTGAAGCGGGGCGAGGCGGCCAAGCAGCGCCTGGCTGAGGCCAACCTCCGCCTGGTGGTGTCCATCGCCAAGCGGTACGTGGGCCGGGGCATGCTGTTCCTGGACCTGATCCAGGAGGGCAACCTGGGCCTGATCAAGGCCGTGGAGAAGTTCGACTACACCAAGGGCTACAAGTTCTCCACCTATGCCACCTGGTGGATCCGCCAGGCCATCACCCGGGCCATCGCCGACCAGGCCCGCACCATCCGTATCCCCGTCCACATGGTGGAGACCATCAACAAGGTCATCCGGGTCTCCCGCCAGCTGCTCCAGGAGCTGGGCCACGACCCCAGCCCCGAGGAGATCGCCGAGGAGATGAACATGCCCGTGGACAAGGTGCGGGAGATCCTGAAGATCGCCCAGGAGCCCGTCAGCCTGGAGACCCCCATCGGCGAGGAGGAGGACTCCCACCTGGGGGACTTCATCCCCGACGAGGACGCCTCCGAGCCCTCCGAGGCCGCCAGCTTTACCCTGCTCAAGGAGCAGCTGGTGGACGTGCTGGGCACCCTGACCCCCAGGGAGGAGAAGGTGCTCAAGCTGCGCTTCGGCATTGAGGACGGCCGTACCCGCACTCTGGAAGAGGTGGGCAAGGAGTTCAACGTGACCCGTGAGCGTATCCGCCAGATCGAGGCCAAGGCCCTCAGAAAGCTGCGCCACCCGTCCAGAAGCAAGAAGCTGAAGGACTTTCTGAACTAAACAGGAACTGGAGCCTTCCCAGCTGCTGGACGCAGCTTTCCGGGGCCCCGCGGGAGCCCAGCGGAGCGAGAGAGCTTTCGGCTTTAGCCGGAAGCGAAGGATGCGCAGTCCGCGACAGCGACGCTGAAGGACTTCCTGAACTGAACATGAAAAGCCCCGGCGCACGCAGTGCGCCGGGGCTTTTTTATGCGGGGGCATCAGGCGCCCGCCTGTCTGAGCTTGGTGAGGAACAGTCCGCCGATGATGAGCACCGCGCCCAGCAGTGCGATCCAGGTGATGGGGTCCCCCAGCAGGGCGGCGGCCACGGCCATGGTGACCAGAGGCTCCAGGTAGATGTAGGTGGTGGCCCGTACCGAGCCCAGCTGCTGGATGGCGTAGTTCCACAGCAGGTAGGACACTGTGGAGCCCAGAAGGCCCAGGTAGGCGATGGACCCCAGCACGTCCCACCGGACCAGCACATCCTGATGGACCTGTACGCCCTGGAACAGCAGAATGATGACGGAGAAGAGCAGGGCGTATACGAACATCTTCCGCACCGAGGGGATGAGGGGGTGGCCGAAGGAGCCGATCTTCTTGCTGACAATGGCGTAGAGGCCCCACACCACCGCGTTAAGGAGGGCCAGCACATCTCCCCGGGGGTTGAGCTGGAGCACGGCGCTGCCGTTGTAGACCGTGAGGGCGGAGCCGATGGCGGCCAGCACGCAGCCGAAGTAGAACAGGCCGTGGGGCCGGGGCGTGCGGAGGAGCAGGGGGGCGGCCAGGGCGGTGACGATGGGGGCCAGGGCGCACAGCACCGACACATTGGAGGCGCTGGTGTAGGTCAGGGCCGCGTTCTGGAGGTAGTAGTAGAAGAAGATGCCCAGCAGTCCACCCAGGACGTAATACCCCTCTGTTTTCCAGCCCAGCCAGCCCAGGGGCCGGGGGTGGATGATGGTGGTGGCGATGACGGCGATGGTGATGCGCAGGAACATGAGCACCGTGGGGCTCACCGCCTCCAGGGCCACCTGGGCCGCCACAAAGGCGCCGCCCCAGATGGTGATGGCGCACAGGGCCGCCAGGTGTCCGGAGCCGTTCTGCCTGGTCAGGGACATAGGGCAATACCTCCTGTCAGATGCCGTCCTTCCGGCGGGTGGGGGATCAGTCCTGTTTTTTCTCTCTGTGGTGGGCGGGGGCCTTCTCCTTGGGCGCCAGGGCCAGGGAGCGGCCCAGAGGCCCCACCGATCCGTCGCTGGCAGAGGAGAAGAGGTAGCGGTAGACCTGGGCCTTTTTGTCCTCGTACAGGTCCAGCTGCCGGTAGAACTCCTTGTACTCGCTGAAGGTGAGCCGTTTGGTCTGGATGGTCTTGCGCAGGGTGGTCTGGGTGCTCACCAGACTGCCCTCCCGCTTGCGGTAGTAGTACACCGGCCTGGGCACCGCCGCGATCAGGCGGCAGCAGGCGATGTACTCCAGATTGAACAGAAAGTCCTCACACCAGGCCACATCCACGGGACAGCGGAGGTGGTGGGCCTCCACAATGGCCCGGCGGTAGAGCTTGTTCCACATGACGCCGTAGTAGAAGTTGGCGGGGGCCTTGACCATGTGCTCAGCGTACTCGGTCCGGGTCATGACGCACGCCTCCCGGATGTGCCCACGGACGGCACACCGCTCCCCGGCCACCCGGTAGAAGTGGGCCACCGTCAGGTCGGCGCCGGTGGACTCAGCGGTGTGGAGGAGGATCTCCACCGCGTCGGTGGGCAGCCAGTCGTCCCCGTCCACGAACTGGAGATACCGCCCGGCGGCCTGGGTCATACCCAGGTTCCGGGCCGCCGACGCGCCGGCGTTGGCCTGTTCCAGCAGGCGGAACCGGCTGTCCAGGGCCACATAGGACCGGCAGATGTCCGCGCTGCCGTCGGTGCTGCCGTCGTCCACCAGCAGGACCTCAAAGTCCCGGCAGGTCTGGAACCGGATGCTGGACAGGCACTTCTCCAGGTAGGGCTTTACGTTGTAGACCGGAATGATGATGCTGACTGCGGGACCTTCCATGGGCGCACCTCTCTGAGCTGTTGTTATCGCTACTATTATAGCAGGCCGCCGCTGTTTCGCCAAGAGCGGGGCTTGACAAATACCGGGAAAACGGATATGTTGGACCGGAAAAGACCGGAACGGAGGAGTGGACCATGACAGAGAAGGAGAAGATGCAGAGCGGACAGCTCTACGCGGCGGACAGCGACCCGGAGCTGCTGGCTGACCGCGCCGCCTGCAAGGACAAGTGCTGGGCCTACAACCAGCTGCGGTACACCGACTGGGACAGCCGGAACGCCCTGCTGCGGGAGCTGCTGGGCAGCACGGGGGAGAAGTTCTGCATTGAGCAGCCCTTCTGGTGCGACTACGGCTACGGCATCTCCGTCGGGGAGAACTTCTATATGAACCACGGCTGCGTGATCCTGGACGGCGGCGGGGTGACCTTTGGGGACAACGTGTTCATCGCGCCCCAGTGCGGGTTCCACACCGCCGGGCACCCCATCGACGCGGACGCCCGCAACAGCGGCCTGGAGTACGCCAAGCCCATCAAGGTGGGAAACAATGTGTGGATCGGCGCCGGGGTGACGGTGGTGCCCGGGGTGACCATCGGGGACAATGTGGTCATCGGCGCGGGCAGCCTGGTCAACCGGGACATTCCCTCCGGCGTGGTGGCCGCGGGCAATCCCTGCCGGGTGCTCCGCCCCATCACCGAGGAAGACAAGAAAAAGCCTGTCTGACAGGAAAAAGCAGAGCCGCCGCGCATGATGCGAGGCGGCTCTGCTTATCCTATGGGGCGGGAAAAATTTTTTTCAAAAGCCTATTGACAAATTAGAATATTTGAATATACTAATATTAGAAATAACGAATATGAGGTGAACGACATGACGGACGCAACCGGGCTCTATGAGGAGAAGGCGGCGCTGCTCAAGGCCCTTTCCCATCCGGTACGGCTGCAGATCGTCCGGGGGCTGCTGCGATGCGGCTGCCGCAACGTGGGCTGTATGGAGGCCAATGTGGGCCAATCCCAGTCCTGCATCTCTCAGCATCTTATGCGCCTGAAGGCGGCGGGGATCGTCAAGGCGTCCCGCTCCGGCAACGAGGTCTATTACGAGATCGACGACCGGGCGGGGGTCACGGCCATTATCGCGGCGCTCTTCGGCGACAGGGAGGAGGATTACCGGCATGATGTATGATATCGCGGTCATCGGCGGCGGCCCTGCGGGGCTGTCGGCGGCGGTGCAGGCTAGACAGCGGAACCGGACGGCGGTGGTGGTCAGCGGCGACGACCGGGACGGACCCCTCAGCAAGACCGAGCGGGTGGACAATTACCTGGGCATCCACGGCGTCACCGGCCCGGAGCTGCTGGAGCGGTTCAAGGCTCACGCCGAGGCCATGGGTGTGGCCCGGGTCACCGGCCGGGCGCTGAATATCATGTCTCTCAACGGCACATTCTACATCGGTGTGGGCAGCGAGCTGGTCCAGGCCCGGGCGGTGGTGCTGGCTCCCGGGGTGGTCCGCCGGGCCAAGTTCCCCGGCGAGGCGGAGCACATGGGCGCGGGCGTCAGCTACTGCGCCACCTGCGACGGCATGCTGTACCGGGGCCGGGACGTGGTGGTGGCGGGCCGGTCCGCCGAGGCCCCCGAGGAGGCCGATTATCTCCACGGCCTGGGGTGCCGGGTGACCTATACCGCCCCCGTCAGGCCGGAGGACCTGAACCCTGAGATCCCCTTTGTCAAGGCGGCCAAAATTGAGGTCTGCGGTGAGGGAAAGGTGACGTCGGTGAAGGCGGACGGCCGGGAGATCCCCTGTGAAGGGGTCTTTATCCTCCGGGCCACCGTGGCGCCCACCGACCTGCTCCCCGGCCTGGAGCTGAAGGACGGCTATATCGCCGTGGACCGGGATATGGCCACCAGCGTGCCCGGCGTGTTTGCCGCCGGCGACTGCACCGGGCAGCCGCTTCAGATCGCCAAGGCGGTGGGGGAGGGCCAGGTGGCCGGACACCGGGCGGCCGAGTACCTGGACCGGCTGGACCGGGAGAACAACAAGTAAACAACCAATTCAAATTCAAATAGAGAAATCATTGAGACGAAAGAAAGGAAGTATTGATTATGGCTACCATTCACTTCAACAAGGAAGGCTTCAACAAGGCGATCACCTCCGGCGGCATTACCATGGTGGACTTCTGGGCGTCCTGGTGCGGCCCCTGCCGCATGCTGGCCCCTGTGATCGACGACCTGGCCAACAAGTACGAGGGCAAGGCTGTCATCGGCAAGGTTAACGTGGACGACGAGCAGGCCCTGGCCATGCAGTACGGCGTGATGAGCATCCCCACCGTCATCTTCTTCAAGGACGGCAAGGAGCTGGACCGGAAGGTGGGCGTCATGCCCGCCGAGGCCTACACCGCCATTCTGGACGCCAACATCTGATAACAGCGCCCAACAGGGTGCGGAGAATACCGCTCCGCACCCTGTTTTTATAAAATGAAAAAGATAAAAAATTTGGTTGACAAATCAGGGGACAGCCGCTATAATAAGCAAGTGGCTTCTGATGAATGCCAAACAGAATATGCGGATGTGCTGGAATTGGTAGACTGGCTAGCTTGAGGTGCTAGTGGCCCACGGCCGTACGGGTTCGAGTCCCGTCATCCGCACCACGTCGGAGCAAGCGTTGATCGCTTGCTCCGACGTTTTTTGTCGAGAAGCCCTCAGACCCGGTCTCTGGGCTGAAGGGAAGAGAACAATCGCGGCTTTGACGTTATGCTCAAACGCTTCAGAGAGATGGCGTGTATTCCGTCCGATTCCAGCGGAATACACGCCGTTTTTGCTATTTTATTAAAAAATGACATATCGGGAAGCGGCCAATTTGGGAGGGGGAACAGGAGGCAAGACAGAAAAAGAGTTTAAAACACCCCTCTTGACTTTGCCTCTTTAAAGCGGTAAAATAGCCAAAATGGAAAAAAATCCATGATTCTCCCGCGGCATACAGCCGGGGAGAGAGGGGGCTTCCTGATTATGACAATCACCGATTTTCTGGAACGCAATGCCCGGCTGTACCGGGATGAGACGGCGCTGGTGGAGATCAACCCGTCGGAGGAGCGGGACCGGGCCACCACATGGCGTGAGTACAGCCTGATCGAGCGCAACCGGCCTGATGAGCCCTACCGCCGGGAGATGACCTGGGGCCAGTTTGACAAGAAGGCCAACCGGTTTGCCAACCTGCTGCTGAGCCGGGGGCTGAAGCGGGGGACCAAGGTGGGCATCCTGCTGCTGAACTGCCTGGAGTGGCTGCCCATCTACTTCGGCATCCTGAAGGCGGGGTGTCTGGCGGTGCCGCTGAACTTCCGCTACTCCTCCGACGAGATCCAGTACTGTCTGGACCTGGCGGATGTGGAGGCCCTGGTGTTCGGCCCTGAGTTCATCGGCCGGCTGGAGCCCATTCTCCCCGCCCTGAAGCGGGTGAAGCAGTGGTTCTACGTGGGCAACCACACCCCGGACTTTGCCGAGAGCTACCGGGAGCTGGTGATGTACTGCACCTTTGAGAACCCTCCGGTCCACCTGGAGCTGAGCGACCAGGCGGCCATCTACTTCTCCTCGGGCACCACCGGCTTCCCCAAGGCCATCCTGCACAACCACAAGGCCCTGCTGTCGGCCGCCCTCACCGAGCAGCACCACCACGGGCAGACTCATGAGGATGTGTTCCTGTGCATCCCGCCCCTGTACCACACCGGCGCCAAGATGCACTGGCTGGGCTCCCTGGCCACCGGCGGCAAGGCGGTGCTGCTGCGGGGCGTGTCCCCCCAGTGGATCCTCCGGACGGTGACGGAAGAGAAGTGCACCATCGTCTGGCTGCTGGTGCCCTGGGCCCAGGACATTCTGGACGCCATCGACCGGGGCCAGGTGAACCTGGACGACTATCTGCTGGACCAGTGGCGGCTGATGCACATCGGCGCCCAGCCGGTGCCCCCCAGCCTGATCCACCGGTGGAAGAAGGTCTTCCCCCACCACCTGTACGACACCAATTACGGCCTCTCCGAGTCCATCGGTCCGGGCTGCGTCCACCTGGGGGTGGAGAACATCGACAAGGTGGGCGCCATCGGCAAGCCGGGCTATCTCTGGCAGGCCAAGGTGGTGGACGAGCAGGGCAACGAGGTGCCCCAGGGCCAGGTGGGCGAGCTGATCGTCTGCGGCCCCGGCGTGATGCAGTGCTACTACAAGAACCCGGAGGCCACCGCCGAGGTGCTCAAGGGGGACTGGCTGTATACCGGCGACATGGCCGAGGTGGACCAGGACGGCTTCATCTATCTGGTGGACCGGAAGAAGGACGTGGTCATCTCCGGCGGCGAGAACCTGTACCCGGTGCAGATCGAGGCCTTCCTCCGCCGCTTTGACAAGATCAAGGACGTGGCTGTCATCGGCATGCCGGACGCCCGTCTGGGCGAGATCGCCGCCGCCATCGTGGAGGTAAAGGACGGCATGACCTGCACGGAGGAGGAGATCAACGCCTTCTGCCAGGAGCTGCCCCGGTACAAGCGGCCCCGCAAGATCATCTTTGACAAGATCCCCCGCAACCCCACCGGCAAGATCGAGAAGCCGGTGCTGCGGGAGAAGTACTGCCACGGCCGTCTGGTGGAGGCCCAGATCACCCACTGACCGGCGTCAAAAAGAGAGACTCTGCCCGGCAGTCCGGGCAGCGAGGAGTGTTCCGCCGTGACCGATATGCTGATCAAACTGTCCCTTCTGGTGGTGTTCTTCGCCGTGATGGTGTTCATCGGCCTGTACTGCCGCCGCCACACCACCGATGTCAGCGGCTTTGTGCTGGGGGGGCGGTCGGTGGGCCCCTGGCTCACCGCCTTCGCCTACGGCACCAGCTATTTCTCCGCCGTGGTCTTTGTGGGCTACGCCGGCCAGTTCGGCTGGCGCTTCGGCATCGCCGCCACCTGGGCGGGCCTGGGCAACGCCTTTCTGGGGTCCCTGCTGGCCTGGGTGGTGCTGGGCCGCCGCACCCGCATCATGACCCAGCACCTGGACAGCGCCACCATGCCGGAGTTCTTCGGCCGTCGGTTCGACAGCAGGCGCCTGAAGCTGACCGCGTCGGTGATCATCTTTATCTTCCTCATCCCCTACACCGCCAGCCTGTACAACGGCCTCTCCCGGCTGTTCGCCATGGCCTTCCACATCGACTACGCCGTGTGCGTGGTGGTGATGGCGGTGCTCACCGGGGTGTACGTCATCGCCGGGGGGTACATGGCCACCGCCATCAACGACTTCATCCAGGGCATCATCATGATCTTCGGCATCATCGCGGTGATCGCGGCGGTGCTGAACACCCAGGGGGGCTTTGCCGCCGCCATGGACGGACTGGCCCGGGTGACCGACCCGGCGGTGAGCGACACGCCGGGGGTGTTCGCCTCCTTCTTCGGACCCGACCTGCTCAGCCTGGCGGGGGTGGTGGTGCTCACCAGCCTGGGCACCTGGGGCCTGCCCCAGATGGTGCAGAAGTTCTACGCCATCAAGAGCGAGGACGCCATCACCCAGGGCACGGTTATCTCCACCGCCTTCGCCCTCATCGTGGCGGGGGGCTGCTACTTCCTGGGGGGCTTCGGCCGGCTGTTCTCCACCCCGGAGACGGTGGCTAAGGGCGGCTACGACTCCATCATCCCCGCCATGCTCTCCGGGCTGCCCACCATCCTCATCGCGGTGGTGGTCATCCTGGTGCTCTCCGCCTCCATGTCCACCCTGTCCTCCCTGGTGCTGGCCTCCAGCTCCACCCTCACCCTGGACTTCATCAAGGACAACCTCATCCGGGACATGGACGAGAAGCGGCAGGTCCGCTGGATGCGGGCGCTGGTGGTGGTGTTCATCGCCATCTCCGTGGTGCTGGCCATTGTCCAGTACCGGTCCAACCTGACCTTCATCGCCCAGCTGATGGGCGTGTCCTGGGGCGCTCTGGCGGGCAGCTTCCTGGCCCCCTTCCTGTACGGCCTGTACTGGAAGCGCACCACCAAGGCCGCCTGTGTGTGCTGCTTCCTGTTCTCCACCGTGGTCATGCTGGCCAATATCTTTGTGGGGGACTATTTCCCCGCCGTTCTCCAATCCCCCATCAACGCCGGCGCCTTCTGCATGGTGGCCGGGCTGGTGATCGTGCCGGTGGTCAGCCTGTTCACCCCCGCCCCGGACCCCCAGCGGGTGGAGCAGATCTTCTCCTGCTACCGGCGCACCGTCACCGTGGCGGTCACCGACTCCATCGGCCCCAGAAATGCCCTGGAGAAAGACGGAAAAACACATTGACTTTATCGACGGAAAGTGATAAAGTAAATTTATTCAAAGTTTTGCGAGAGCGGAACCAGGTAGAGGCCGTTTCGCCGGTACTTATCGTCCTCTGCAGGGATGCAGAGGACGTTTTTTATCTTTCAGGCCTCTGAAAAAGGAGAGATGCACCATGAAAACCCTGATGCTCGGCAACGAAGCCGTGGCCCGGGGCCTCTATGAGGCGGGCTGCGCCGTTGTCTCCAGCTATCCCGGCACTCCCAGCACCGAGATCACCGAAGCCATCGCCAAGTACCCCGAGGTCTACGCCGAGTGGGCGCCCAACGAGAAGGTGGCCATGGAGACCGCCTTCGGCGCCTCCCTGGCGGGGAAGCGGTCCTTCTGCGGTATGAAGCACGTGGGCCTCAACGTGGCCGCCGACCCGCTGTTCACCATCGCCTACACCGGCGTCAACGCCGGCATGGTCATCGGCGTGGCGGACGACGCGGGCATGCACTCCTCCCAGAACGAGCAGGACTCCCGCCACTACGCCAAGGCCGCCAAGCTACCCATGCTGGAGCCCGCCGACTCCGCCGAGGGCCTGGCCTTTGCCAAGCTGGCCTATGAGCTCAGCGAGCGGTTCGACACGCCGGTGCTGCTGAAGATGTGCACCCGGGTGTCCCACTCCCAGAGCGTGGTGGAGCCGGGGGAGCGGGTGGAGCCCGCTCCGGTGCCCTACGAGAAGAAGGCGTCCAAGTACATCATGATGCCGGGCAACGCCAAGCAGCGCCACCCTGTGGTGGAGCAGCGCACCAAGGACCTGATCGCCTATGCCGAGACCACCCCCCTCAACCGGATCGAGGAGGGGAGCGACCACAAGATCGGCATCATCACCTCCTCCACCAGCTACCAGTATGTGAAGGAGGTCTGCGGGGACAGGTACCCGGTGCTCAAGCTGGGCATGATCTGGCCCCTGCCCGAGCAGAAGATCAGGGACTTTGCCGCCGCGGTGGACCAGCTTGTGGTGGTGGAGGAGCTGGACGGCTTCATCGAGGAGCACTGCCGGGATCTGGGTCTGGCCGTGACGGGGAAGAAGGACTTCTCTCCCATCGGGGAGCTGAGCCAGAACCTGGTGGCCGAGAAGCTGGGCGTGGTGCCCGACGCGGGCAAGGCCCTGGACGAGAACATCCCGGCCCGTCCTCCGGTGATGTGCGCCGGCTGCCCCCACCGGGGACTGTTCTATGTGCTCCACAAGCTGAAACTCACCGTGATGGGCGACATCGGCTGCTACACCCTGGGCGCCGTGCCCCCGCTGGCGGCCATTGACTCCACCATCTGCATGGGCGCTTCGGTGTCCGGTCTCCACGGCTTCCTGAAGGCCAGCGGGGGAGAGATGGACAACAGGACCGTGGCGGTCATCGGCGACTCCACCTTCATGCACTCGGGCATCACCGGCCTGGTGAACATCGCCTACAACGAGTCCAACGCCACCGTCATCATCCTGGACAACTCCATCACCGGCATGACCGGCCACCAGCAGAACCCCACCACCGGTTTCAACCTGAAGGGGGACCCCTGCACCAAGATCGATCTGGAGTCCCTGTGTAAGGCGGTGGGCATCCGCCGGGTGCGGGTGGTGGACCCCTACGACCTGGGGGAGTGCGAGACGGCTATCAAGGAGGAGCTGGCCGCGCCCGAGGCGTCGGTGGTCATCTCCCGTCGGCCCTGCGCCCTGCTCAAGTACGTCAAGCACAAGCCGCCTCTGACAGTGGATACCGCCAAGTGCGTGGGCTGCAAGGCCTGCATGAAGATCGGCTGCCCCGCCATCTCGGTGCGGGACGGCAAGGCCGGGGTGGACGCCACCCTGTGCGTGGGCTGCGGCGTGTGCCAGCAGCTGTGCAAATTCGACGCGCTCCAGGCGCCCGGGGAGGTGTAAGGTTATGCAGACGAAAAACATTATGATCGTGGGTGTGGGCGGCCAGGGCACCCTGCTGGCCAGCAAGCTGCTGGGCCGCCTGCTGCTGGACCAGGGCTATGACGTGAAGGTGTCCGAGGTCCACGGCATGAGCCAGCGTGGCGGCAGCGTGGTCACCTACGTGCGCTACGGCGACAGGGTCTATTCCCCCGTCATCGACAAGGGGGAGGCCGACTTCATCGTGTCCTTTGAGCTGCTGGAGGCCGCCCGGTGGATGGAGTTCCTCCGGCCCGACGGGCGCATCATCACCAACACCCAGCAGGTCAACCCCATGCCGGTCATCACCGGCGCGGCGGAGTATCCCCAGGACCTGGTGGCCAAGATGACCGCCGCCGGGGCCAAAGTGGACGCCATGGACGCCCTGGCCCTGGCCGAGCAGGCGGGGAGCAGCAAGGCGGTGAACCTGGTGCTCATGGGGCGGCTGAGCCAGTACTTTGACCTTTCAGAGGAGGCCTGGCAGCAGGCCATTACCCGGAGCGTGCCGGAGAAATTCCTGGAGATGAACCGGATGGCCTTCCATCTGGGCAGAAATTCCTGAGGGACGGGGGCGGAGCGTGTAATGGAACGGTATTATCAGAAGGAGATCGAGTGCGCCAGCCGGGAGCAGATCCGCGCCTGGCAGGACGAGCGCCTGGTGAAGCAGGTACACAACGTGTGGGACAACGTGCCCTACTACCGGAAGAAGATGGAGGAGAAGGGGCTGACCCCGGCGGACATCAAGGGCGTGGACGACCTGCACAAGCTGCCCTTTGTCAGCAAGGCCGACCTGCGGGAGGCCTACCCCTACGGCCTGGTGGCCCGGCCTCTGAAGGACTGCGTGCGCATCCAGTCCACCTCGGGCACCACCGGCAAGCGGGTGGTGGCATTCTACACCCAGCACGACATCGACCTGTGGGAGGACTGCTGCGCCCGGGCCATCGTGGCCGCCGGCGGCACCAATGAGGACGTGTGCCAGGTGTCCTACGGCTACGGCCTGTTCACCGGCGGCCCCGGCCTCAACGGCGGCAGCCACAAGGT
>NZ_CALXEG010000058.1 GCF_944387275.1 uncultured Pseudoflavonifractor sp. | reverse complement strand
AGAGAGGGGATGGTTGAGGAAGGCCAGGCTGCTGCCCGCAGGGACAGGGGAGAGGAACAGGCTGACCGACAGGCCCACGCCGCCCAGAACCTGGACCACTGCCGTGACAAAGGACTCAAAAAAGGAGATGACCTTGGGGAGGCCCCAGCCGGACCAGTTTTCGTTCTGCCGGATCTGGGAGTATAGGTCGAACACCGCCTGCCGGTCCACGTCGGCGTAGTCCAGCGCCACCATCTTGTCCATATAGATCTGGTCGTCCAGCTGTCCGGCGCAGTCCCTGGCGTAGTTGGACCAGCGGGTGAGCACGCCCTGGAGCAGGGCGCACGCCGCCGTACAGGCCAGGGTGAGGACCACCCACCGGAGCAGCTGGTCCGGCCTGCGGGCGCCTGACAGCTCGTCAATGATGCGGGCGGACAGGAAGATTGTCACATAGGGCGTGACGGCCTTGACCACGGAGGAGAGCAGGAGAGAGACAAACACCTGGGGACAGAGCTTTCGCCAGATGCCCCACGCCCGCAGATTCAGTTTCCAGGCCGCCAGATAGCCCAGCTTTTTCTCCTTATTCGCCATGGTGTTCGCCCCCTTCCCTGTAATACTGGCTCTGTACGTCAAAGAGCTTTGCGTAGCCGCCGCCCAGAGCCAGCAGCTCATTATGGGTCCCCTCCTCGGCAATGCGCCCCTGCTCCAGGAACAGGATGCGGTCGCAGAACCGGGTGGAGGCCAGCCGGTGGGAGATGAACAGGGAGGTCTTGCCCCCGGTCATCCCGCTGTACTTCCGATAAATGTCCTCCTCGGCGATGGGGTCCAGGGCGGCGGTGGGCTCGTCGAGAACCAGAATGGGTCCGTCCTTGTACAGAGCCCTGGCCAGCATCAGCCGCTGGGTCTGGCCGCCGGACAGCTCCACGCCGTCCTCAAAGACCTGGCGGCCGATGGCGGTGGCCACCCCCTTGGGCAGGGACTCCACCTTTTCCGTCAGACCCGCCTGGTCCAGACAGGCCATGACCCGGTCGGTGTCGATGCCCTCCACCCGCTGGGCCACGTTTTCCGCCACGCTGGCCTCCAGCACGGAGAAGTCCTGGAACACGGCGGAGAACAGCTCATAGTAGGCCCGGCGGTCATAGCGGCGGATGTCCTCCCCGTTGAGGAGCACCCGGCCCTCGGTGGGGTCCAGAAAGCCGCAGACCAGCCGCACCAGGGTGGTCTTTCCGGCACCGTTGAGGCCCACGATGGCCAGCTTTTCCCCGGGATGGATGGTCAGATTGATGTGCTGAAGGGTGTCTTTCTCCGCCTTGGGGTACCGGAAGGACACGTTCTCCAGACGGATTTCGCAGGGGGTGGACAGGTCCTTGGGCAGAGGTTCTCCGTCCTCAAACCGGAAGGACTCCGGATAGTCCAGAAATTCCCGCACCGTGGAGATGTCCAGGCTCTCCCGGTGGAGCTGGTTGAACATGTCCAGAATGCCGGTGACCCACTGGGTGAAGCCGCTGGCGGCGGTGAAGTAGAGCAGAAATTCCGCGGCGCTCATGCCGGTGGTCAGGGTGAGCCACAGAAGGTAGGCGTAGGCGACGCCGTTGCGGATGAGGGTCAGCAGCAGGTCGGTCAGGTTGATCCACAGGTAGACCGACTCCCGCCTGCGGAGAAAAGCACGGAACAGGGACATGGACTTGCGCCACACCTCATTCATCCAGGGCCCCAGACCGAACATACGGATGTCCTTGGCGTGGGGGCGGCCGGTGGCGGTCTGGCGGATATAGCCCATCTCCTTGATGGGCCTGGCGGCCTCCTCCCGGTGCCGGTAGCCCCACCCGCTGACCTTCTTGTCCACAAAATACCCCACCGCGGCGGTGACGGCGATGACGCAGAACAGAAGGGGATGCAGGCCGGAGAGGATGGCCAGATAAGCGGCAAAGCCCAGCAGGTTGGTGAGAATGGTGGTCCAGGTGGTCCAGATCTGCTCGGTGGCCTCTTCATTGTTGCCGCAGGCGTGGAAGGCCTTGGACTCCATGTCATTGAACTGGGCGTCCATCAGGTTGGGATAGGAGGTCCGGGAGACCTTCAGGCCCACGCTCCGGGCCAGCTTCATGCGGATATGGACCCGGCCGAACAGGGTGTTGGTGTCCAGATACCGCTTCAGGCCGGACAGGAGCAGCAGGGCCAGGGAGAACCCGGCGATGGTCAGGAGCAGGGATTCCAGCGGCGCGGATTCCTCCACCCTGGCGATCACCGCAGGGGCGATGAGCAGCTCGGCCACGGTCTGGGCGGCAGTGACCACCGCCAGCGCGACGCACAGGAAAATCACGCTGGGGCAGTTGTGCCAGGCGGCGGAGAGCATAAAGCCGGTGTTCTGCCACATGTTGTAGGGGGATTTCTTCTTTTCTTCCATGTCTGTCACCTCTGGTACCATCCTACCAAAAAAATCGTCCCCAGAATATTCTGGGGACGAATCGTTATGCTGGGGGGACGAATTGCAGACCTCACGCCTGGGGGAGCAGGATCTCGGTGGTAAAGGCGCCGTCCTCGCTGTTGCGGCTGATGTACCCGTCCAGCCTCTCCACAATGGCGTCGATGCGCACCAGCCCGAAGCCGTGGCCCTCGCCCTTGGTGGTGCGGAAGAGTTTTCCAACCTTGCTGAGCTTCTTCCCGGCGGTGAAGTTGGTAAAGGAGATGTAGAGCTGGGTGTTCTTCATGTCCATGTACACCCGGATGAGGCGCCGCTCCTCGGGCAGCTGAAGGCTGGCCTCAATGGCGTTGTCAAAGAGGTTGCCCAAGATGCAGCACAGGTCAATCTCCGACGACTTCAGCTTCACCGGGATGGAGGCGTCCGCCACCACCTGGATGCCCTTGGACCGGGCCAGGGAAATCTTGGAGTTGAGAATGGCGTCCGCCATGGGGTTGCCGGTCTTGATGACCGTGTCCACGGTAGTCAGGTCCTGGTCCAGCAGGTCAAGGTACCGCTTGATGGCCTCCCAGTCACCGGCGGCGGCATAGGCCTTCATGGTCTGGATGTGGTTGCGGTAGTCGTGCCGCCAGCCCCGGATCTGCCGGTACATGTTGTCCACTTCCCGGTAGTGGGTCTCCACCAGCTCCTGCTGGTAGGAGGCGATCTGCCGGTCAATTCGCTTGGAAAAGAGCCCCATGCCCCTCACCCCATGTTGATAATGGCCCGGTTCACGCCCTCGTAGGCCCCTCTGGGCAGAGGGATGGCCGTGCCGTCGCTGAGCCTGATCTCCGACTTGGTGACCCGGCTGATCTTGGTCAGGTTCACGAGAATGGACCGCCCCGCCCGGTAAAAGCGGCTGTCCAGCTGCCCCTCCAGCTCCCCCAGGGTCATTTTCACGGTGATTTCCCCGGCGGCGTGGATGGTCACATAGTTGCCCGACACGGCGGCGTATTTGATCTGGTGGACCGGGACCCGGACCATCTCGCCGCCCACCTCGAAGTGGAGCACTTTTTCATTCCGGGAGAGCTTTTCCACCGCCCGGTCCAGCACGGAGAACAGCTTGTCCTCCCGGACGGGCTTCATCAGATAGTGGAGGGCGGCCACGTCGTAGCCCTCGGCGATGTAGTCGGAGTAGCCGGTGACAAAGATGATCTGAACCGTCTCGTTGTCCCGGCGCAGGGTTCGGGCCATGGTCACGCCGTCCATGGCTCCCATCTCCACGTCCAGGAGCAGGATGTCGTAGTCCTTCTCCTCGGCGTAGTGAAAGAGAAACTCCTCGGCGGAGGAGAAGAAGGCGGTCTGAAGGGTGTGGCCCCGGTCCGCCGCCCAACGGTCCGCCAGGGCGGACAGGTACTGCCGGTCCGCCGATGAATCGTCACAAATGGCTATCTTGCAGTTCATGGTTCCTCCGGTGATCCGGGCGGTGTGCCTGCCGCCCGGGCAATTTCCGCTTCCGTCTGCCCGGTGACCCACTTGCCGAACACCCGGGACTCCATGGCGGGCACATAGCCCAGGTCACGGTAGCCCAGCCTGGTGAGCAGCGCCATGCTGGGCACATTCTCCGGGTCGGTGAAGCAGAGAAATTCCCAGTGGGGGAAACGGGTGTGCAGCAGCTCCGTGAGGGCGGTCAGGGCCTCAAAGGCGTAGCCCCGGCGCTGGTGCAGAGGTGAGACGGTAAAGCCCAGGGAGATGGCGCCGTCCTGGGGCATCACCACAATCTCGCCCACCGGCTCGCTAATGTCCTTGAGCGCCATCACGGCCATAAAAGGGGCGTCCACAGAGAAAACGTCGTCCCTGTGCTCCTCCACCAGAGCGGCGATTTCTCCGTACTCCCGGACCTGTCCCCGCTGGTACCGGACGCAGCGGGGGTCGTTGCGCCAGCCGTGGATGGCGGCGGCGTCCTCCGGTGCCACAGTGCGGAGCATCAGCCGGGGCGTTTCAAGAAAGATCATGGAAGCCTCCTGTTGACTTATTCCCTGGTGAGCAGCACTACGCTCTCCACGTGGGCGGTGCGGGGAAACATGTCCACCGCCTCGACCCTGCGGAGGGTGTAGCCCAGGGCGGTGAAGCGCTTCACGTCCCGGGCCAGGGTAGCCGGGTCGCAGGAGACGTACACCACCCGCTCCGGAGCCATGGCGGCGATGGTGTCCACCACGTCCTCGGCCAGGCCCTTCCGGGGCGGGTCCACACACACCACGTCGGGCTTCACGCCCCGGGCGGCCAGGGCCCGGGCGGCCTCCCCCGCGTCGCCGCAGAGGAACTCGGCGTTGTCCACCCCGTTGCGCAGGGCGTTTTCCTTGGCGTCCTCCACCGCCTGGGGCACCACTTCGGCGCCAAACACCTTGCCCGCCTGCCGGGCCATCACCAGGCTGATGGTGCCGATGCCGCAGTACAGGTCCAGCACGGTCTCCTTACCGGTGAGACCGGCAAAGTCCAGGGCCCGGCCGTAGAGCACCTCGGCCTGGTTTGCGTTGACCTGGTAGAAGGAGGGCACGGACAGCCGGAAGGTGAAGCCGCACAGGGTGTCCTCCAGGGCGTCCCGGCCCCAGAGGGTGCGGTAGGAGTCGCCCAGGATGACGTTGTTCTTCTTCTCGTTGACCCCCAGCACCACGCCCACCAGCCCGGGCTCCACGTTGCGCAGGGCCTGGACCAGGGCGTCCTCATGGGGCACCGACTTGCCGTTGACCAGCAGGCAGAACAGGGACTGTCCCACCCGGTTCACCCGGACGTACACATGGCGCACCAGCCCCCGGCCGGTCTTTTCGTCGTAGGCGGAGATGTTGTTCCACTGCATCCAGGACACCGCGGCGGCCCGGAGCCGGGCGGCGGTCTCCGGCTGGAGGAGGCAGTCCTCCACCGAGATGACCTGGTGGGTCCGCTGGCGGTAGAAGCCCACCCGGGGGCCCTCCGGCCCGGGCTGGACCGGGAACTGGACCTTGTTGCGGTAGCGGCGCGTGTCCTTGGCCCCGTGGATGACGGGCACCGTCACGTCCAGCCCGGCGATGCGCTGGAGGCAGTCCTCCACCCGGATGCGCTTGGCCTCCAGCTCCTCGGCGTAGTTCATGTGCCGGAACTGGCAGCCGCCGCACTTGGTGTAGTGGATGCACTGGGGCATGATCCGGGCGGGGGAGGGCTGGAACACCCGCACCACCTTGCCGAACAGGTTGCTCCGGCCCACCTTCTCGATGCGCACGTCGCACTCCTCGCCCCGTACGCCCCCCTGGACAAAGACCACGATCCCGTCCAGCCGGGCCACGCCGGTGCCGTCGGCGGTGTACCCCTCGATGATGAGGCGGCACACGTCGTTTACCTTTACGTTGCAGTTGAGCATAGTATCACCAAATCGTCAAAGTTGTCAGGCCCAGGGCGCCAGCAGGTCCCCGAACAGGCTCCGGTCCACCGGGAAGGTGGGGGCGCCGGCGGCGTTGGGGGCCAGGTCCTGGGGCTGGTAGAAGAAGACCACCGCGTCGGCGGTGAGGTAGAAGTTTTCCCGGTCGAACAGGCTCTCGGTCAGGGCGGCGTCGTAGGTGGTGCCGTTTGCGTCCCCCTGGGCGGCCTGGCGGAGCACCTCCTTCAGGGCGATGGACGCGGCGGCGTCCGGGTCGGTGAAGAAGTCGTCAAAGGTGAGCACCTCGCCGGTGGTCAGGTCAAAGTGGTCGGCCATGTAGAGCAGGGTGGGGTAGGTGCCGCCGGTGTGGCCGTAGTGGGTGCGCAGGATGCTCACCATCCGGTCGGTCTGGTGGGTGATCTCATAGGATTCCTCGTCGGTGTAGTAGGTGAAGGCGTACCCCATGGACTTGGACAGGGCGTAGTCCGCGTCGGCCTGGCCGGCGTTGGCCAGGGTGTCGCTCCGCAGCCCGGCGGACAGGTCCATGTACCACTGGTTGATGGCCTCATAGGCGGCCACGCCCTTGGCGTTTTCGATCAGGGGCAGGGAGAACTTGCCCTGGACCAGCAGCACGTCCTTGTCCTCATCGTCGGCCTGGGAGCACTCGCTCTCCTGGACGCCCCACACCGGCGCACCGGCCTGGGCGGTCTGGACAGGCTGGCTCTCAGTGGGCGTGGGCGCGGGGGAGGAGGCGGAGGGCTCGGGCGTGGTCTGGACGGCCTGGCTCTCCGTGGGGGGCGGGGTGGACGAGGGGTGGGACGTGGGGTAGATCAGCTCCTCAGAGGACTGGGGGCCGGCCGGGGCGCAGGCGGAGAGCACCAGCAGAAGTCCGGCGGCCAGAGAGAGAATGCGGCGTTTCATAGCAGCTCCTTTTCCGGCAAAAATGCGGATACCAATACAGAATACATTGTACCACCAAAGAAAAGCGGCGTAAATGGGGAAAGAAAAAAGCGCCGGCGAGAGGGCGGGACGGACAGAATTTCCAAACCGACCTTTTTTCAGTGGAAATTCCCGGCCGCGGGCGACAAAAACACTTTTTCCTCCCGCTGGTTTGTTCATAATTTCTACTTTTTTATTCAGGAGGTTTATGGTATACTGCTAACTTAGGAAATTCCGGCCGGGAGCCGCCTGCCCCGGGCCTTTGCCAATGCACGGAAGAAAGGTGAACGATAGAAATGGCTAACCTGCTCAAGAAGATCTTCGGCACCAGCTCCCAGCGGAAGCTCAAGGAGATCGAGCCCATCGTAAAGAAGATTGAGGCCCTGGAGGAGCCCTACAAGGCCCTCACCGACGAGGAGCTCCGGGCCAAGACCGACGAGTTCAAGGCCCGCCTGAAGAACGGCGAGACCACCGACGATATCCTGCCCGAGGCCTTTGCCGTCTGCCGGGAGGCATCCTGGCGTGTGCTGGGCATGCGCCCCTATCGGGTGCAGCTCATCGGCGGCATCATCCTCCACCAGGGCCGCATCGCCGAGATGAAGACCGGCGAAGGCAAGACCCTGGTGGCCACCCTGCCCGCCTACCTCAACGCCCTCACCGGCGAGGGCGTCCACATCGTGACCGTCAACGACTACCTGGCCAAGCGCGACAGCGAGTGGATGGGCAAGGTCTACCGCTTCTTGGGCCTGACCGTGGGCCTGGTCATCCACGACGTGTCCCCCGCCCAGCGCCACGCCTCCTACGCCGCCGACATCACTTACGGCACCAACAACGAGTTCGGCTTCGACTACCTGCGTGACAACATGGCCATCTACAAGCAGGAGATGGTCCAGCGGGGCCACGCCTTCGCCATCGTGGACGAGGTGGACTCCATCCTCATCGACGAGGCCCGTACCCCCCTGATCATCTCCGGTCAGGGCGACCAGTCCACCCAGCTCTACCAGATCGTGGACTCCTTCGTCTCCCGCCTCAAGCCCAAGAAGGTGGCCAGCGTGGACGAGAAGGAGGAGGAGGACCCCGACATCGACGCCGACTACGTGGTGGACGAGAAGGCCCGCACCGTCACCCTCACCGCCCGGGGCATCGAGAAGGCGGAGAAGGCCTTCAACATCGAGAACCTGGCCGACCCGGAGAACACCACCCTCTCCCACCACATCAACCAGGCCATCCGGGCCTGGGGCCTGATGCGCCGGGACAAGGACTACGTGGTCAAGGACGGCGAGGTCATCATCGTGGACGAGTTCACCGGCCGTCTGATGTACGGCCGCCGGTACTCCGAGGGCCTGCACCAGGCCATCGAGGCCAAGGAGAAGGTCCAGGTGGCCCGCGAGTCCAAGACCCTGGCCACCATCACCTTCCAGAACTACTTCCGCCTCTACGACAAGCTCTCCGGCATGACCGGTACCGCCATGACCGAGGAGGACGAGTTCAACGAAATCTACGAGCTGGACATCGTGGAGATCCCCACCAACAGGCCTCTGGCCCGTATCGACCACCACGACGTGGTCTACAAGACCGAGGCCGGCAAGCTCCGGGCCGTGGTCAAGCAGATCGAGGAGTGCCACGCCAAGGGCCAGCCCGTGCTGGTGGGCACCGTGTCCATCGAGAAGTCCGAGGAACTCAGCGAGATGCTCCGCCGCAAGGGCATCAAGCACAACGTCCTCAACGCCAAGTTCCACGAGAAGGAAGCCGAGATCGTGGCCCAGGCCGGTAAGCTGGGGGCCGTCACCGTGGCCACCAACATGGCCGGCCGTGGTACCGATATCATGCTGGGCGGCAACGCCGAGTTCCTGGCCAAGAACGACCTGCGCAAGGCCGGCCTGTCCGACGAGCTCATCGCCGAGTCCACCGGCTACGCCGAGACCGACAACGAGGAGATCCTCAACGCCCGCAAGATGTTCGCCGAGGCCGAGGCCAAGTACAAGGAGGCCATCAAGGGCGAGGCCGAGAAGGTCCGCGCCGCCGGTGGCCTGTTCATCCTGGGCACCGAGCGCCACGAGTCCCGCCGTATCGACAACCAGCTCCGCGGCCGTGCCGGCCGTCAGGGCGACCCCGGCGAGAGCCGGTTCTACCTGTCCCTGGAGGACGACATCATGCGCCTGTTCGGCTCCGAGCGGGTGATGAACATGATGGAGTCCCTGGGCGTGGACGAGGATACCCCCATCGAGCAGAAGATGCTCACCAACGCCATCGAGTCCGCCCAGAAGCGGGTGGAGTCCAAGAACTTCCAGACCCGTAAGACGGTGCTGGAGTACGACGACGTGATGAACACCCAGCGTAAGGTCATCTACGAGCAGCGCCGCAAGGTGCTGGACGGGGACAACCTCAAGGAGGCTGTCCAGAACATGATGCACACCGTGGTGTCCAACGCCATCCACGGCCACATGGGCGAGCAGAAGCACATGGACGCCGAGCAGTTCCGGGAGGCCGTGGCCCCCTTCCGTGGCGTGTTCCTCCACCCCGAGGAGCTCAAGCTCACCGACAAGGAGCTGGAGGGCTACAACGCCGAAGAGCTGGTGGAGCTGGTGCTGGGCAAGGCCCGGGACCTCTACGCCCGCAAGGAGCAGGAGCTGGGCGAGCCCCTTATGCGGGAGCTGGAGCGGGTCATCATGCTCCGGGTCGTGGACGAGTACTGGATGGACAACATCGACGCCATGACCGAGCTGCGCCAGGGCATCGGCCTGCGGGGCTACGGCCAGCACGACCCGGTTGTGGAGTACAAGCGGGAAGGCTACGAGATGTTTGAGAACATGATCGCCGCCATTCAGGAGGAGACGGTGCGCCGTCTGTTCCTGGCCCGGGTCAAGGTGGGCGGCGAGGTCAAGCGGGAGCGGGTGGCCAAGGTCACCGGCGAGAGCGGCGCCGACGACGGCACTGTGAAGAAGCAGCCCGCCAAGAAAGTGGTTAAGATCGGCCGCAACGACCCCTGCCCCTGCGGCAGCGGTCTGAAGTGGAAGAAGTGCACCTGCAAGGAGTACCACCCCGACCAGCAGTAAAGCCGTGGGGTAACCTCCGCACCGAAGGAAAATTCCCCTCGGAGAGCGGAGGGGGGGTCTCCGGGGGGAACTGGTGCCCCCCGGAAGGCGCGGCCGTCATACTGCACTTCCCGCAGGAAGCGCCCGCGCCTTGAAGAAGTGCACCTGCAAGGAGTACCACCCCGACCAGCGGTAAGCGGCTGGAAATTTTCCCAATAACCGACACACCGGGCCGGGCCCGGCAGCAGTGAAAAATGGAAAGTGAAACGTAATAAGGGCTGAGAACCTCCGGAGGGAGGCGGGGAAGACCCCCTCCCTCCGGGACCGCCTTTTTGGTTTTTCCTTTCATTTTTCACTTTTCTTTTAAAGGGGAATGTATGAAGTTTACAGAGAAAACGGTAAATGGAGTCACCTTCGGCCAGGGCGAGGACATGGGCCCCGGCGTGGTCCACGGCTTTTCCACCCGGCTGGGGGGCGTGTCCCAGGGCATCTACGCCTCCCTGAACCTGGGCGCGAACCGGGGGGATGACCGGCAGGCCGTGGAGGAGAACTACCGCCGCTTCTGCGCCGCCATCGGCGCGGATGTGGACAAGATGGTGTTCTCCTGCCAGGTCCACGGGGACACGGTGCGGGTGTGCACCGCCGCCGACGCGGGCTCCGGCCTGGCGCGGAAGCCGGACTATGAGGCCGACGGCCTCATCACCGACGTGCCCGGGCTGTGCCTGGTGGTGTTCTCCGCCGACTGCCTGCCCATCCTGCTCCACGACCCGGTGCGCCGGGTGGTGGCCGCCGTCCACGCCGGGTGGCGGGGCACCGCCAACGGCATTGTGGAGCGGGCCTGCGAGAAGATGCGGGACCTGTACGGCTGCCGCAGCGAGGACATCCGGGCCGCCATCGGCCCGGGCATCTCCCGCTGCTGCTTTGAGACCGGCGAGGACGTGCCCAACGCCATGACATCCGCCCTGGGGTTCAAGGCCCTGGAGTTCATCGACGCCCATCCCGGCGGCAAGTTCCGGGTGGACCTGAAGGGTATCAACGCCTTCCGGCTCCGCCGGCAGGGGCTGACCGAGGACCACATCGCCGTGTCCCCCGACTGCACCGTCTGCCTCCACGACAAGTACTGGTCCCACCGCTTCACCAAGGGGGAACGGGGAAGCCAGGGGGCGGCCATCGCCCTGGAATGGGGGAAGCGATGAAAAAGCGCCTGTCTGCCCTGCTGCTGAGCGGGGTCCTGCTGCTCTCCTGCGCCGCCTGCGGCCCGGAGACGGCGGAGGAGACCCCCGCCCCCACCACGCCCGCCCCCACTGAGACGGCGGGACAGTCCCAGACCCAGACCGAGCAGCGGGAATTCGTGCTGCCCTGCTATGCCTCCGAGTCCTTCCACCCCATCACCGGCGGAAACCGGACCAACCTGACCCTGGCCCCCCTGATGTACGAGGGGCTCTATGAGCTGGACCAGAGCTTCACCCCGTCGCCGGTGCTGTGCGCCTCCGCCCAGACCGACGAGACCGGCCTTATCTGGACCTTCACCCTGCGGGAGGGGGTCACCTTCTCCGACGGCAGCCTGCTGACTGCCTCCGACGTGGTCTACTCCCTCCAGCTGGCCATGGGGGAGAACTCCCCCTACGCCGGGCGCTTTTCCGGCGTCACCGGCGTGGCGGCGGGGGAGGGGAACACGGTGACCGTCACCCTGTCCGCCCCCAACGGCGCCCTGCCCGCCCTGCTGGACGTCCCTGTGGTCAAGGAGACCGGGGGCACCCCCCTGGGCACCGGCCCCTACGTCCTCACCGGAGAGGGGGACAGCCTGGCCCTGGAGGCCAGGACCGGCTGGTGGAAGGGGGAGACGGTGCCGCTGGCGCGGATCCCCCTCCACGACGTGCGGGAGGCCAACGGCATGATCCACGCCTTTGACACCCAGGACATCTCCATGGTCACCGTGGACATCACCGGCTCCAACGCCCTGGGCTACTCGGGCACCTACGAGGTGTGGGACTACGCCACATCGGTGATGCTCTACATAGGGTACAACACCGCCTCCGGCCCCTGCGCCGACCAGGGCCTGCGCAAGGCCCTGTCCTACGGCTACGAGCGCTCGGCGGTGACCAAGTCCATCCTGTCCCAGCACGCCCGGGCGGCGGCCCTGCCCGTGTCCCCGGCCAGCCCCCTGTACGACCAGACCCTGGCCGATTCCCTGGAGTACGCCCCCCAGACGGCGGAGCAGCTGCTGGAGGGGGCCGGGTGGAGCCTGGGGGCGGACGGCCTGCGCACCAACGGCTGGCAGAACCTGAGCCTGCGCTTTATCGTCAACACGGACAACACCTACAAGGTGTCCGCCGCCGAGTACCTGGCCCAGGGGCTGGAGAAGCTGGGGGTGACGGTGCAGCTGGACAAGCTGGCCTGGGAGGACTATGTGGCCGCCCTGACGGCGGGGGAGTTTGACCTGTACCTGGGGGAGGTCAAACTCACCGGCGACTTTGACCTGACCGCCCTCATCGCCCCGGCCGGGGCCCTGAACTACGGCAAATACAGCGACGCCGACGCCCAGACCCTGCTGGCCGCCTTCCGGGCGGCGGGGGAGGACGGCCGCTCCGCCGCGGCCTCCGCCCTGTACGCCCACCTGGCGGAGACGGCGCCCATTACCCCCATCTGCTTTAAAAACTGGTCGGTGCTCACCCACTGGGGCAGCCTGACCGGCCTCTCCCCCACCCAGCAGAACGTGTTCTACGGCCTGACCGGCTGGGAGATGGGCTGACCGGAGGATTCACTGCCCCAGGGGCATTGAACATAGAGAATCAGAGAACCAGAGAGAATTGATTTGTTGGAGGAATTGAAGATGGAACAGGTCTTCCGCTGCTATGTGGAGAAGCGGTCCGGATTTGATGTGGAGGCCATGGGGGTCATGCGGGAGCTGCGGGAGCAGCTGGGCATTGCCGCCCTCACCGGCGTGCGCATTCTCAACCGGTACGACGTGGACGGGCTGGACCAGGCCGCCTGGCAGGCCGCCCGGGACACGGTGTTCTCCGAGCCCCAGTGCGACACCTTTTATGAGGAGGATATGCCCGCCCCCGGCGGCGTGTGCACCATCCTGGCAGTGGAGGCCCTGCCCGGCCAGTACGACCAGCGGGCCGACTCCGCCCAGCAGTGCATCCAGCTCCTCACCGGCGGCGAGCGGCCCCGTGTGGCCTGCGCCAAGGTCTACGTCCTCATGGGCGAGCTCACCGAGGGGGACCTGAAGCGGATCAAGGGCTACCTCATCAACCCGGTGGAGTGCCGGGAGGCGTCCATGGACAAGCCCGCCACCCTGGCCCAGGACTACCCCATGCCCCCGGCCGTCAAGACCATCGACGGCTTCACCGCCATGGACGAGACCGCCCTCAACGCCATGCTGGGGGAGTACGGCCTGGCCATGGACCTGAACGACCTGAAGTTCATGCAGGCCTATTTCCGGGACGAGGAGAAGCGGGACCCCACCGTCACCGAGCTGCGGGTGGTGGACACCTACTGGTCCGACCACTGCCGCCACACCACCTTCGGCACCCACATCGACAGCGCCGAGATCCTGGACAGCGAGGTGGCCCAGGCCTATCAGGAGTACCTGGCCGCCCGCGAGGAGGTCTACGGCCCCGAGAAGGCCGCCGTCCGGCCCCAGACCCTGATGGACATGGCCACCCTGGGCGCCAAGGTGCTCAAGAAGCGGGGCGTGCTCACCGGTCTGGACGAGAGCGAGGAGATCAACGCCTGCTCGGTCCACGTCACCGCCACGGTGGACGGCGAGGAGCAGGACTGGCTCCTCATGTTCAAGAACGAGACCCACAACCACCCCACTGAGATCGAGCCCTTCGGCGGCGCGGCCACCTGCATCGGCGGCGCC
>NZ_CALXEG010000057.1 GCF_944387275.1 uncultured Pseudoflavonifractor sp. | reverse complement strand
TTGCGGCTCTGCTCCCCTGCCTCACGGGCGGTGAGCACCCGCTCGTCCTGGTGGAGGTAGTACAGCCCGTTCCGGGGCACCCGGTCCAGGCCGTAGGCATGGCTGCCGTTGATTCCGGCCATCAGCCGGTCCTGGTACGCCTGCAAGCCTGCCTGGACCCGCTCGTACCAGGGCGCATCCGGGTCCACCTCTACTTTGGGAGCCGGTTCGGGCAGGCCCAATGCCTCCCGATAGGCCTCCTCATCCCAATGGTAGTTCATACCGGCCATAAGTCCCTTGCTGTACTCCTGTCCCTTCCGGTATCCGGCGTCCCAGTACGCCTCATTGCTTCGGGTATCCTCACGGATTCCATCCGCAAGCGACAACTCATACTCCACCATAAGCTGGGCGCCCTCGCTGGCGTTATACTCGTTTATGCCCTGGATTTTCGCTTTCGCCAGCATCTCTCCGGCTTTGACATACCCTTCTTCCGTTCCGCTGGCAATCGCCTCCTGATATGCGTCCGAGTTGAGCACAGCATCCTGGGCATCCCGGATAAATTGCTCTTTGCTGTTCTCCAGCTCTGCCTGCCATGCGCCGATAGCGTTATACGCCTCCTGCATGGCCGCTCCGCTTTCCCCGGTAAGCCAGTCAATTTCAGCTTGGTAGCCTTCCTTTCTGACTCTGTTGTACCCTTCGCCGTAGGCGTTGTCCATCTCGGCCTGAGCGTCAGACAACGTGGACTCCAGTCCGCTGAACGTTTGGGACATCTCGTTCATAGCTCCGGCATATTGTTCCAGCCCCTGTTGAATGATGCTGACCGCCTGGGTCCCTGAGATGGACCCCTTTGAGATCATGTCGTAGACCTCGCCCTGGGTCACCCCAAGACTGCCGGCCAGCATTCCAATAACGTCCACGCCCCGTTCCTGGAACATATTGAGGTACTCCAGGCTGGCCTTGTCGCTGGATTGCATTCGGCTCAGTGCCTGGGCCATAACGGTCATTCCGGATGCGTCCACGCCTACAGCGCTGCCTGCGTTTCCGATACCGGTCATCAATTCCAGCATCCGGTCCGTATCGCCTCCAAAACCTGTGGCCAGCGCCCGGGACATGGCCGTCAGGTCGCTGTATTCCATAGGCGTGGCCGCTGCCAGAGCACGGAGGTCCTCAAGATAACGGTCGCCCACGCCGCTTCCCAGAAGCTGATTAAACGCGATGGCATCCAGTTCCCGCTGCGCTGCAATGGAACTGCCGGAGGTAATGGAGGTTGCCATCTCCTCCATCTGTCCTTCCGTTGCCTCCTGAACATAACTCTTGAAGGCCTCATCCTGTGAGCTTCCCACAGTTGTGATGGCGTTAGCAACGCCAGAAAGGCCGCCCAGGGCTGCTCCAATGGCAATTCCGTGGGGCGTGCCGGTCATGGCTCCCATGGCTGCGCCGGAGGCAATCCCCGACAAAATGCCGCCCACCGCTGTGGCAGTGGGCTGGCCCACAGCGCTCTCCAGCACAAACCCGGCCAGCTGCGCGGCGGAATCACCCAGCATCTTGGTAATTCCCGCACTCTTCAGCCCTTCCATCAGCGCACTTCCGCCGTCTCCTGCCCGGTTGCTCAGCCTGCTCTCAGCGGAGGCCGCCGAGGTGACCTCTTTGTAGAGGTTCTTGTAGGCCGTGGCGTTGGCGTCGATGACGGTCCTTGTCTCCTCCATCTCCCGGCGCAGCCTGGTCTGCTCGTCGATGGCGTCATCCAGCGCCCCCTTGCTGGTCTCGTCCTTCAGCTTCTTGTAGGCCTGCTGGGCCTCCTTCACCTTGACGTTGCTCTCCGCCAGTTCCTTCTTCAGGCCGGACATCTTCTCGGTCAGCGTGGTCTGGGCCTTGTCGTAAGCCTTCAGGCTCTCCTCCAGGTCATCCATGGTCTTGTCAAAGGCCTTGGAGCTTCCGGTGATGGACTTGAGGGTGGGGCTCACCTCGTCGTAGAGCTTCATTACGATGCCTACTTCATCCGCCATGCTCTCACCTCCCGTTGACTTCCTATTTCTTTCTGCTATAATTAGGGTATAAACTGGAAAGGAGGACCTGTTTATGACACTTTGTCAACAGAGGGAACTGCTGCTGGACCGGATTGCCGCCCTGACGTCCTCCATCTCCGACCCCCGCATGGCGCCCATTCGTGATTTGGACCATGACGCACCGGAGCGGGCCTTTCTCACAGAGTTGGAGCAGCAGTTGGAAAAAAAGAAGGCCCAGCTAAATGCTCTGGACATTCAGCTTTCCCATACCGGTGCTCCCCGGACCCGCTTTCACCAGGAGTGTCACAGGTCACGAGGGCTCATCTGGCTGGGCGCGGTGTGTATGTGCCTGGCCACTGTTGCCGCCGGTGCTTTTCTGGACAGCCGACTGGCTGCTCTGGTAGGTATCCTCACTGTGGGCACGCTGGTATGGGCCGTCTGGTCATCCTCTCCCCCCAAGTAATGTATTTCTGCCGCCCCCATCCGGGGGCGGCTTTTTTGCTGTCCGCCCGGCTCACGACGGTTCGGACGCTTCCATCTCATGGAGGGCCATGCCCCAGGTCAAATCTCTGCCGCCGTGGCCCATGCCGTAGTACATCTCCGGCGTCCAGTGGTGGCGGGTGAACAGATAGAACACCAGATTCAACTCGGGGTCACCGCCCTCCTCTAGGCGTTTTTTACTTCTTCAATGGTCAGCCTGCGGTAGCCGCACAGCCGCTCCACGGCCCGGGCCAGGTCCTCAATCTCGCCGGGGAGCAGCATGGCCTTCACCGTCTCCTCCGGCGTAACGCCGCCGAACTTCTCCTTCAGGGCGGGGGATTTCAGGTCGGGCTCGGCGCAGCCGGAGAGCAGGATGCTGATATTGGCGTCCCCAGCGACGGTCTCCCGGATGCGCTGGACCTTGCCGTAGGGCAGGGCCCGCAGGGTAAAGACCACGTCGCTGCCGGTCAGCTCGCTCAGGCGCTTGACCTTGTAGCGGGCGGTGGGCAGCTGCTCCTGGACGTTGGGCAGCTCAGGCCGCAGCAGCAGGGACAGGATGTCGGTTTTCTCTTCGCTCATGTTATCCCTCCTCACTGTACCGCGATGGCGTCCAGCAGCTGGAAGCCAGTGAAGGTAAAGGGCGCCGTCACCTTGCCGCTGGTGGCGGCCTGCCAGTCGGCCAGAGTCAGGTCGGTGAACTGCACGCCGTAGTAGGCAATGCGCTCGGCGCCGGCGCTGTCCGGGTCGGCCAGGTTGGACACCACGGTGAACTCGGGTACCTGGCCGTCCTGAATGCCCTGGAGCTTCTGGATGAGACCGGAGTCCACCTTGTAGAGCGTCAGGGAGCCGGTGCCCTTGGCGCTCACCGGCTTGCTGGCCTCCATGAACTCTCCGCACAGGTTGATGGTGTCGCTGCTGACCTGGATCTTGCCCTGGCAGCCGTAGCACTCGGCCAGGCGCTCGGCGTCCAGCCACACCGCGCCGTAGGTGCCGTTGGGAATCCGCTTGGCGGAAAACTTGTTCTTTGCCATGCTCTCTCCTCCTTACAGGTTGTTGAATAGGACCTCAAAGTCCTCCATGGCGTCCACCAGGCGGCCGCCGCACTTGAGGAACACATAGCTGCCGGTCTGGTACTCCAGCACCTGCTGCTCGGTCAGGGTGGAGGTTTCCACGCCCTGGCTCTGGAGATACTGGAGCTGCCGGTTGTAGTCCACCTCCACGAAGCTCTCGCCGGCGGACAGGACACCCGCCTGCTCCAGCTCCAGGAAGTAGTTGTAGATGGCGGTCACCAGCAGCTGCTTGTTGTCGTAGGTGTTGGGGTACCGGCCCATCCAGCTGTTCTCGATGGTAGTGCGCAGGAAGTAGGTGATGAGGTCCATGCCCTCCACAATCTTGATTTTGCTCCAGTCCGCCTTCCCGGTGGCCGGGATGGTGGTGAGGGAGTTGACGCCCCGGGCGATTTTGGCCTGGATGCCGTCGTGGATGAGGATGAGCTTGCCGTTGTTGATGGCCTCAGTCTGCTCCTCGGTGGTGCGGGCCGTGACGGCGGTGAGCTCAGGCAGGGCGGCGTAGGTGCAGCTCATGCCCATGGGGATGCCCGCCAGGATGCCGGCGATGCGGCCGCAGTACTCGGCGGCAGTCACGGCGCCGTCCTTGTCGGTCATACCGCTCTCGTCCAGCTCGATGATGCCCATGTCGTCGCTGCCCGCCGCTTTCCAGGGCTTCACCAGCTTCACGGTGCGGTACATGGCCCGCTGGGCCTTGACCCACTCCACCAGCTTGGCCAGCTCCTGGTCGGTCACGTCAGGGGGGCCGGCCAGGTAGTCGATGGAGTACTGCTCGATGCTCTTCAGTCCGGCCTCCAGGGCGGTGGTGTCGTCGGTGCCGGTGGCGATGACCACCAGATACACCAGACTGGGGCCGCCCCGGTCGCTGCCGGTAAAGCACTGTCTGACATATTCCTTGTTTGCCTCCCCCAGCTTGGAGGGGATCAGGGCCTCGCTGCTGAGGGCGTGGACGCCGTTCTCCTGGGCGTCCCGCACGAACAGGGCCACATAGCCCTTCTTGCTCCGGTTGGCCACCTGCTCAGCCGCCTTCTCAAAGGCGATCTTCAGCGTGGGCAGCCCGATGGTTGCTGCCATGTCATTCACCTCTCATTTTGATTGCCGGGAATACCGGCGGAGATCTCTTTGATGACTTCGTACCGCTCCATCAGGGGCGCGGTCTCCTCCGGGTCCGTGTAGCCCGGGCGGTCGTCGCTCCAGGTCACCGTCAGGGTCACCTCGCAGAAATCCGGGCTTCCCTGTCCCCGGGCGGCCATGGCGGCGGGATGGCGGTCCTCCACGTCCAGGCACCCACGGGCAAACAGGCCCATGACCGTGTCCTGGCGGCGGTTCAGCTCCTCCCTGCTGCTGTCGTAGTAGGAGTCCACCTCCACGAAGCAGGTGATGAGGATGGTGGCCGTCTTGCGCACCAGCACCAGGTTCATGTCCTGATACTCTGTCTTTTGCAGCTCCACGGCGAAGGAGGGCCGCTGAAAGTCCTTGGGGAGCCGGTCCACATAGACCGGCTCCCGGAAGGTCTCCTCCAGCATGGCCTTCACACGGCTCATAACGGCGCTGCTCTCCATCAGTAGTCCACCTCGTCTCCAATCCGCTCCAGCACCCTGCTGGCCGCTCTGAGGGCGATGTCCCGGGCCTTGAGGCTGGCCCAGCTGTAGAACATGCGGCCCTGGACGTACTGCTTCCCGGTCCGGTCGTTGATCGGCGCGGTGTGGTCTCTGTTCCAGCGGGAACGGCTCCAGGCATAGGCCTTTGTGGGGTCAGCCTGCCGGGCGCCGTGCCCCTTCTCCAGCCACTTTGTGATCTGGTGGGATGTAACAGCTGCGCCGCGATAGGTGTGCTGCCGAAGCTCTTCACCCCGCTTTGTCCGGTCTCTGGACTGGGCTGATTTCCCCTTCACGGGGCTCACCGCCACATATCCTCCGCCGCTGCCCAGGCGAACCTCCTGCCAGGAGATCACGGTCCCCTTGGCGTCCTCCTCAAGATCCGCCGCTCTGATCTGGGCGTCCAGCTCCTGCTTCACGGTCTCGCCCATGGCCTCCACCGCCGCCCGTCTGGCCTCCGGGACCTTCTCAAACAGCGGCTCCCAAAACCTCAGAAACTGATCCAGCCGCTTCCTCTCAAATCGTACCCGTCCGCTCATTACAGATCAGCCCGCTTTCCAATCTCATACTCGTTTTTGAACTCGTCCAGCTCATGGGGGACCAGCACCTCCCAGGCGCTCCCCCTGGCTTCCACCAGGCAGCCGGGACGCAGTTTCACCGTCTTGGGGGTCACCAGCACCAGCCCCAGCTCATTGACCGACATGGGCCACTCCTGGCCGTGGCGGGCGTACTTCTCCGTCAGTACGCCGGGGAAGGTCATTCCGGCGACCGTCCCGTCCGCCCGCAGCGTTACGGTGTCCACTGTCACCAGGGCGGCCTGGACGTCCAGATGGGTCCTGTCCCGCTGGGTGACGCTGGTGAGATACAGGTGCTGCCCCTTCCACCGCAGGGCCTGGTGGAGGGTGAGGGGCCGCCTGCGGAGCACCAGCTTGGCGTTCCTGGCCCCGATGCCCACCGTGGAGAACAGGTTCCGGCCGCCGTCCAGCGTCACGGCGGCCCACAGCCGCCCGGCGCTCACCCACTCCCAGGTGTTCTCCGCAGTCTCCTTCAGCTCCAGCAGCTCCAGGCGCTGGTCCAGGCTGCCGGCGTCAATGTACCGCTCCATGCTTCTCCTCTCTCAGTCCGCCCCGGCTCATGGCCGGGGCGGTTTTTATCCTCCGGTGTCCGAATCGGACACCATGCCCTCCGTCAGCTTCAGCTGATTGAGCACTCGGCGGAAGGCCGGGTTCTCCGTGACCTGTCCGGAGGTCTCGGTCATGTCCCGGCGGTCCCAGGCGTCCAGCACCATGGCGTTGACCACCAGGTCGTACTGGGCGGCCCGGGCCGTACCGGTGGCGGGCGGGGATACCCCCGCGCCGTCCATATAGCCCACCGCCGCGTCATACAGCACAGGGATGACGGCCGCCACCTCCGGGTCGTCAGCGAGCTCGGTGAGCTTGCAGTAGGCCAGCAGCGCCGCCCGGCGCTCCTCTGTCAGGGCCATATCAGACCGCCAGCACCCAGCCGTTTCCGGCCGGCAGATACAGTCCGTCGGAGGCCGCCGTCACGCCGCAGACCACCTCCGCGTCCCCGTCATGCTGAAACTTGACCGCAACATAACGGCCATGCGCGGCGCTGGTCTTGCAGGCCACCACCGCCACCCTGGGGTCGGTGCCCTCCTTGTCGGTGAATTTGGCGGTCCCAATCTCCTGGGCATCGCTTCCGCCGCTGTCATCAGAGGCCAGGAGGGTGACGGTCAGGCTCTTATTGGCCCCCAGCGCCGCAGTGGAGAGCAGGAACGCCACCTCTCTCGCGCCGGATGCGTCCACATAGGCGGTGGTCTTGTCGGTGGTGGCGGCCACAGACTGGGGCGCAAAGACATTCTGGAACGCCAGTGCTTCACTGATACGGTTCATACTCTCTCCTCACTTTCTGTTCGCCAGCGCCACAAAGGGGCTGCGGGGCTTGGTGCTGTTCTTGATGGTCAGGGGCTTGCTCACCTTGGGCGTGCCGTTGCAGCGGAACACCATGCGGAAGCAGTTCTGGTCGGTGAGGAACTCCACATGGATGGACCAGTCCTGCTTGGCGGCGCCCTTGGTCAGCAGGATGTACTGGAAGGGGTCCACCAGCAGGATGTCGCCCTTGCTGCCCAGGGCGGAGCAGCTGTCCTCAAAGAGGACGGGTTTGTTGAGGACCCGCTGGGTGTCAAAGGCGCCCAGGCCGCCCTCGGGGTTCCAGAGGAACTTGGACTCGTCGCCGCTCTGGATGGCCAGCAGGGGCAGCTGCTCCTCCACGTCGGGGTGCATCAGCCACACCAGCCGCTCCCGGTTGCGGGGCATGGCGCTGGCCTGCATCTTCACCGCGTTGTTGCCCACGAAGGTATAGTTGGCCTGGGACTGCTCCTTGGCCACCGTGACAAGGGCGCCGGAGTTGATGAGGCCGAGGGGCTTGCCAACGCCGTCGCCGGCGATCACCGCCTCGGTCAGCAGGCGGTCGGCGGCCAGGGAGAAGCCGGTGGAGGCAAAGCCGGTCATGAACGCGGCGTCCTGGAGCATCTCATCGGTGCAGTAGAGGAAGCCCATCATCTTCTCCAGGTCCAGCTTCATCTCCCGGAACTGGGGCTTGCTGGCCGCCACGGTGGCCCCCTCAGCGGCCCAGTACATCTGCACGCCGCCGAATACGGACTTGCTCACGTCGGTCTCGTCGGCGCTGATCCAGCGCATGGAGTTGGCCGCGCTGGAGCAGGTATACCGGTCCAGCCGGTTGAGCAGGGGGCTGGCCTGGACCGCGCTCTCCAGGATAGCGCCGGCAAAGTCGGTCTGGATGGCAAAGCCGCCGTCCGCGCCCATGCTCTCATTGGAGCCCAGGACCGCGTTGTTCACCTGCTGGAGCCGTTTGTCCTCCACATGGTTCTTGCGGAATTTGTAGATGGCCGTCAGCTGCTCGCCGATGGAGGCAAAGGGCTTGTCCTCTCTGCCCCTGTCCTCCCTGGCGGTCTTGGGGCCGCTGTGCAGGACGCCGTCATAGACGGGCTCGGCGCTCTCCCGACTCTGCCTGGCCAGCTTCTCCAGGCTGGAAATCTGATTGTTGATTCCCTCCATCTGCTCGGTGATCTTGTCCACCTCGGCATAATTGCCCTCGTCGGCCAGGGTCTGGGCCCTATTGAGCAGCTGGCCCTTCTGCTCCCGCAGCGCGGTGATCTTCTCCATGAAGTCCATTGATTTTCTCCTTTCGTCAACCGTCAAAAATTTGCAAGTGCCCGCAGCTTTGCAAGGGCACGCTTTGCCTTTTCCCTGACCTCGCCCTCCCGGCGGCTGTCCGCCAGATGGTCCTGGTACCTCCGGCGCATGCTGGCCGTCAGCCGGATGCGGCTCCCCGCTGCCGCCACAAAGGCGGCGGGGTCCTCCTCTCCGCCGGGCAGGCCCACAATCTCGTCAATCAGGCCGTAGTCCAGGGCCTGGCTGGGGCTGATCCAGATGTTCTTGTCCATCAGGGCCATCAGCTCATCCCGGCTTTTGGCGCTGCTGTGGGCGGCGTATACCTCCAGCACGCAGTCCCGGGCGTTGCGCAGGGCCTCGGCGGAGCGGCGCATGTCGCGGTAATCCCCCTCCGCCGTGCCGCTGGGGTTATGGTAGCACAGCAGGGCCCCCGGTTCGCTCTGGATGGTCTTGCAGCCGGTGGCGGCCAGGGTGGCCGCGCTGGCCCCGTAGCCCTGGAAGAGGGCGGTGGTGTTTCCGGGGTAGCGGCGGAGCATGGAGCGAATCTCCGTGCCCACCGTCATGTCCCCGCCGGGGGAATTGATGAGCACCGTCACATCCTCCCCGCCGGCGGCATCCAGCGCCGCTTGGATGTCCATGGGGGCGGTGATGTCCCGGAAGCCCCACCAGCGGAGCACGTCGGCGGAGTCGTTGTCCCACAGCTCGCCGCGCAGTGCGATATCAGGCATTTGCATCCTCTCCTCTCAGTACGGACTCCAGAGAGCCCAGATTCTTGGTCACAAGGAACTGCTTCCCCAGTCCGCCCGGAACAGGGTTGAGCTCCTCTCTGGCCCGGCACTCGTCCGGGTTCATCACCGAGTGCTCAATGAGCTTCACATAGAAGTCGGCCCTGGTGTTGGGGTCGGCCCGCAGCAGCGCCTCCACCGTCCCGTGGACATAGACCCCGTCCCGCCTCTGTGCGGGCGTGGGGAGCTTCCAGGAGTCCTCGTTCTCGCACTGCACCACATAGGGCAGGAGCACGTCGGTCACATAGTTGAGCCGCTGCTGGGCGTTGCTGTTGTAGCTCTCCTTTCCGGTCTGGAGCATGTGCTTGGGCACCCCGGAAAACCGGGCCACCTCCTCCACGGCAAACTCCCGGCTCTCGATAAACTGGCTGTCCCTCTGGTTGAGGCCCAGGGGCGTGTACTTCATGTTATGGTCCAGGACAGCCACTGCAAAGGCGTCGTCCGACGCATAGGACTGGAACTCTGCCTTTACCTTGTCCCTGGTCTCCTTGCTGGCGTCGGTGTCAATCTCCACGATGCCGGAGAGCCGCGCCCCATTCTGGTAGAACTTCTTGCCGTACCGCTGGGCCATGGCGTCAACCGCGATGGCTTCCCGGGCCAGGTGCAGGAAGCCCCGGCCGTGAATCCCGTCATAGGTCTCAAAGAACAGAAACGACAGCTCATAGTTGGAGAACTTTTTCACCACGCCGTCCACGCTGTACTGATACCAGTACTGCCCGCTCTCGCTGTCCTTGAGGATGGAGCAGCACTCGGTGGGCAGCGGCAGGCGCTGCACGACGCGCCCGGCGCCGTCGCGCCGGTTCCACACCGCGCCGAAACCGTGCCAGAATGCGTTGGACATCAGCACCTTGCGCAGCATGAACGGGGACATGCAGTCGTTGGGCCGCACCTTCAGCACCATGCGGAGCTGCTCGTCGTCATAGGGGACCCGGGCGTCTCCGTCCTTCCTGTACGCGCCGAAGGGGATCAGGCCGAAGGAGTTGGTCAGGATGCGGTGGGCCGCCGCCACGGGGGACAGATGCTCCGCGTTGCCCTGGCTGCTCTTCATCAGCTCTCCGGCGGTGAATACCCGTTTGAACCATGCCTGCACATCGTCCCACCCGAGGACCTGTTCCGCCACGGAGGCCCTGGGCGCCTGCATGGCCTTCCCGAAAATCATCCTCTCCCTCCTCTCGACCTGGCGATGATAAAGGCGTAGACCGCCAGGCACACGCCGGCAGCCGCAAACCCGGCCGCCCGGCCAAAGGCCTCATGGGCCGCCGTCACCAGGCAGATGCCGGACGCAATCAGCAGCAGGTCGTCCAGGTACAGGGCAAACCACCTGGCCGCTGCTTTGACGGCCTTCCAAAGAGGCCCGCACGTTTTCTCTTTCATCTCACAGACTCCAATCACTGGACTGAATGTGCTCGTTGATATTGCTCCCCGGCGTCCGCTTCACCAGCACCCGGGCCAGCGCGTTCATGGCCGCCGCCACGGGGTCGATGCGCTCGGTGTCGTCCTTGTGCCGCTTGGAGAGCTTGATATCCCCGTAGTTGTTCTGGATCTCAATGGCGTTCTGGAGGCACCAGAGGGCCAGCGGGCTCTCCTCCATGACCACCCGGTCCTGGAGCAGCAGCTCCCGGAAGGTCTTGACCGCCAGGTTCTGCCCGGCACAGGTCTGGGCCACCTCCACGCAGAAGTCCTCCCGGTTCCGGTCCTCGTTCATGCGGATGGCCAGGTCGGTGGCGTTGTGGCCGTCGTAGTCCACCTCCTCCACCTGCCAGCCATGGTCCCGCTCGCCGGCACAAATCCAGTTGTACACATAGCTGTTGTCGGTGACGTCGCCGGGGGTGAGGGTGCAGTAGCCGCCCTGGGCCCAGAACTTGTAGGGCACCCGGTCGGTCTTCTCGTGGCGGTCGGCGCCGTTCTCCGGCATGAAGCCGTGCATTTTAATGGCGATGCGCCCGTCCGGCAGGTCGAACACCGCCGCCGCGCCGCTCAGGTCGATGCGCTTGCCCAGGTCGAAGCCGCAGTTGCAGGCCAGCCCATCGGTGAGGGTGGCGAAGTCCGCCGGCGGCACCATGGCCGCCCTGGCCTTGGCCATACAGTTCTCGTCCAGGTAGCGGTTGACGCTGCCCACCTGCCACAGGCACATCCGCCGGGTGAGGAACTTGCGGATCTTGTTGGGGTCGTTGGAGGCGTAAGCCGCGTTGTGCTCGTCCCGGATCTGCTTGAGCAGGATCTCACTGTACCGGCTGGGGTACCGCAGGCAGGGGTTGGGCTTGGCCCATGCCGCCTCGTCGTGGGGGTTGTCCCCCTCGTCCAGCTCCCGGATCATGACGAAATAGCTCTCGTCGGTCACCGTGGGGTCCTCCAGCACCCGCTTGGCGTACAGCTCCTCCTCGTAGCAGGGCTTGCTGCCCGCGTCGTCGCCGGCGGTGGTGATCACGTCCAGCAGGGACTGCTCCCGCTTGCCGAAGGAGTTGGTGCCCAGGTCGTAGATCTCCGAATTGGGGTGGGCGTGGTACTCGTCCACGATGAAGTAGGTGGGCGCGCCCGAGTCCTTGTTCTTGGTGTCCTTGGACAGGGCCCGCATGTACCCGCCCCGGGTCCGGTGGACAATGGGGTTGGACCGGGGCACCACCAGCCGCTTGGCAATGTTGGGGCTGGCCCTGGCGATCTTCTTGGCGTCACCCAGCACTCGCATGGCCTGGCTCCGGTCCACGGCGGCGCACTCCACCTCGGGCTCCTGCTCGAACCGGGCCAGCTCCGGGTGGTAGGGTGGGTAGATGGCGTCGCCGCACATGTGGTACAGGCCCTGACAGGACTTCTCGCTGGACTTGTAGTTGCCCCGGGCCCGCTTGTTGTAGGTGTGGGAGAAGCGCCTGGCGCCGGTGTCCTTGTGGACCCAGCCGTAGGTACAGCCCAGGTCAAACACCTGCCATGGCTCCAGCTGGATGGGCTTGCCCGCGTCCACGCCGCGCACCTGGATGCACTGGCCGAACCAGCGGATAATCCGGTCCGCCCGGGTGGTGTCGAACACGTAGGGGAAATCCTCCGTCCCCTGGCGTTTCAGGTCGTCCAGGTGACGCTGGCAGGCCAGGATCTCATACTTGCAGCACTGTTCACGCAGCCGCCCCTGGGTCACCTGCTTGGCGTAGACGCTGACGGGGTGGTGCAGGCCGGACTGCCATCTAGTCGCCATAGAGGTCACTGGCCGGGTCCGCTCTGGCCTCAGCTGCGGCCTGGGCCCGCTTCTGGGCCAGCCGCACCCGGCCGGAGGGGGTGAGCCCCAGCTTCTCCGCGTACTGGAGGATGTTCCGCTCCAGGGACTGCATCTTGCCGCTCACGGCGTCCAGCTTGGACACCGCGTCGGCCACCGCCTCCGGGTCGTCCTTGGCGTCCTTCAGCTTTCGGATAGCCTGGGCCAGCACCTTGCACTGGGTCTCGTACCGGGCCAGCATCACGCAGTAGACGCCCAGGGCATCGCTGTCCAGGTCGTCCAGGATGACCAGGCCGTCCATACGCTCCAGGACCTTCTTCCAGTACCGCCCGGCGGCGGCGTTTCTGGTCATGAGGGCGGGCCGTTCCATCCGGGACTCCCTGCCCCGGTCGGGGATAACGCCCTGCTCCGCCTGTTCCCGGAGCTGCCGCTCCTCGTCGGTCAGGTTCTTGTTCATGTTGTCCAGCGCCTTGGGCGGCGTCGGCATGCTCCTCACCTCCTGCCCCACGGGGCCGAAACCCTGATGGGGGACTATTTCTCACAATCGAGAGGCCGCGCGGTCTTCTGTCATCGCCCCTGAAACTTTTTTGGGGTCGGGGCGGGTCCGCAAGCCTTCGGCTTGCCCCGGGCGCGAGCGGCCATGCGCACCCGCGCGCCTGCGGGCATCCACGGGCGCGGACGTAGCCTCGCGCTCCGGCAGCCCCTCAGTTTTTGCCGTTTTCCCTGCGCTCCTCCGCCATCTCCCGGGCGGTCTTGCGGTTGTGGCAACGATCGCATAGGCTCTGGTGGTTGGCCGGGTCAATGAACATCTGCCAGTCGCCTTTGTGGGGCTTGACGTGGTCTACCACCGTGGCCCGGGTGCGGACGCCCCGCCTGGCGCACTCCCGGCACCACGGCTCCCGCAGCAGCTGGGCCGGGCGCAGGTCATCGGTCCAGATGCTCAGACTGTACCAGCCGTGCCACTCCGCCGACGCCCGGCGGGCGGCCCGCTTTGGCTTGTGCTTGGGACAGTAGCCGTCCCTGGTCAGTTCCCGGCATCCGGGATGGCGGCAGGGCCGGAGCGGCTTTAAGGCCACGGGCTATCACCTCCGGGCAAAACAAAAAGCCAGCGCCCGACCGCATCCCATTCTGGGATCATGTCGGGCTCTGGCTCTCAAAGCACTGGCCTCTGTCGATGTCTACCGTCACCGTGCGTTTGCAGTTGCGGCAGTAGACGATTAAGTTTTGCGCTGCCGTGTTCGGCTCCACACGGAGCACGCGCTTGTGGCAGCCGGGACAGATCAGCCATCCGTCCCTCACGATAAGTTTACCACACCCGCGGGATTCTTTCAACTTTTCCATGCAGTTTCTACCCCCTCTTACACTTGTTACACCTGGTTTCCAGACCGAATAA
>NZ_CALXEG010000056.1 GCF_944387275.1 uncultured Pseudoflavonifractor sp. | reverse complement strand
AGGACAGGGTTCCCGCGGAACTGGTTCCGTGGGACAAGAACGGCACCACCAACCTGATCAAGGCCCAGGTGGTGTAAGAGAACACCAATCCGAAGAGCGGGGGAGACTTTCCCCCGCTCTTGCCGATTCCAAGGCTTTGCCTTGATGCGGGGCTGATTCACTCCGCCCCAGCAGATCAAAGACAGGGTTCCCGCGGAACTGGTTCCGTGGGACAAGAGCGGCACCACCAACCTGATCAAGGCCCAGGTGGTGTAAAAGAACACCGATCCGAAGAGCGGGGGAGACTTTCCCCCGCTCTTTTCGTGTTCCAGGGGTTCTTCCGGGCCGGAGGCGCATAGAATGGGAAGAAGAAAGGCGGGATACCCATGGAAAACCCCATTCTGCGCCGTCTCCGGGAGGGGCAGGGCGTGGATCGCCCCGATCCGGTGTGGCTGCTCACCCTGCTGACCGCCCAGCCGCTGGACACCTACAGCCTGGAGGACTGGAACGAGGCCCTGTCTCTTGCGGTGGGGCGGCGGATTCTCTGTCCCTCCTACCGGACGCTCTCCGCCTATGTCCAGCGCCTGGCGGTGGACAGCCTCCGGTGAGGGGGGAAACGGGGAAATTCTACACGCTGAGCATCACCTCCTGATTGCATTTCCCAAGTGGGGAAGGTACAATGAACTCAGAAGCAAAAAAGGAGGTGCCTGGTATGAAACTGACCTTTTTCGGCGCAGCCAAGGCGGTCACCGGCAGCTGTCACTGTGTGGAGTGCGGCGGGAAGCGGATCCTGGTGGACTGCGGACTCCAGCAGGGGCGGGACGAGCAGGACAACAGCAGGCTGGACTTTACGCCCGGGTATATCGACGCCGTTGTGGTGACCCACGCCCACATCGACCACTCCGGCCGTCTGCCCCTGCTGGTAAAGCAGGGCTTTGACGGCCCCATCTACTGCACCCGGCTCACCGCCCAGCTGCTGTCCATCATGCTGCAGGACTCGGCCCACATTCAGGAGAGCGACGCCCAGTGGGAGAACCAGAAGGGCAAGCGCGCCGGCCGGCCGCCGGTGGAGCCGCTGTACACCGTGGAAGACGCGGAGCTGACGTTGAAGCAGCTGGTCTCCTGCGAGTACGGCCAGGAGCTGGAGATCCTCCCCGGCATTGCCCGCCTCCGGTTCACCGACGCCGGGCACCTGCTGGGCTCGGCCAGCGCGGAGATCTGGCTGACCGAGGAGGGACAGACTCGGAAGATCGTCTTCTCCGGCGACATCGGCAACCACGACCAGCCCATCATCCGGGACCCCCAGTACATCCAGGAGGCGGACTACGTCCTCACCGAGAGCACCTACGGCGACCGGCTCCACCAGGGCAGGGGGGAGTACAAGGAGGAGCTGGCGGCCATCATCGACCGCACCCTGGGCCGGGGCGGCAACGTGGTGATCCCCTCCTTTGCGGTGGGCCGCACCCAGGAGCTGCTCTACTTTATCCGGGAGATCAAGGAGGAGAACCTGACCCCCAACGCCCCCAACTTCCAGGTCTGCGTGGACTCCCCCCTGGCCCGTGAGGCCACCCGTATCTTCTCTGGAGACCTCCACGGCTATCTGGACGAGGAGGCCCTGGAGGTGGTGCGGGACGGCGAGGCCCTATTCACCTTCCCCGGCCTGACCCTGGTGGAGAGCAGCGAGGAGTCCAAGGCCCTGAACGCGGACAAGACCCCCAAGGTCATCATCTCCGCCTCGGGCATGTGCGACGCCGGCCGTATCCGCCACCATCTGAAGCACAATCTGTGGCGCAGGGAGTGCACGGTGGTCTTTGTGGGCTTCCAGGCGGAGGGCAGCCTGGGCCGCCGCCTGCTGGAGGGTGTCAAGGAGGTCAAGCTCTTCGGCGAGACCATCGCCGTCAACGCGGATATCACCCAGTGCCACGGCCTGTCCTCCCACGCCGACCGCAACGGCCTGCTGGCCTGGATCAACTACTACAACCCCAGGCCCAAGGAGGTCTTTGTGGTCCACGGCGACGCGGCGGTCACCGAGATCTACGCCAACACCCTGCGGGAGCAGGGCTTCTCCGCCCACGCCCCCGAGTATGAGGAGGTCTACGACCTGCTCGCCGGCAAGGTGCTGGCGGCGGGCATCCCCCAGCCCAGGAAGGCCGCGCCTCAGGACGCCGGCTCTCCCGCCTACCGCCGCCTGGAGGAGGCGGGCGAGAAGCTCATGGAGGCCATCCGACACAACAAGGGCGGCACCAACAAGGACCTGGCCAAGTTCGCCGATCAGATCCGCGCCCTGGTGGAGAAGTGGGAGCGCTGATAAAAAGACAAAAAGGAGGCCGGAGCATCTGCTCCGGCCTCCTTTTCCGTAAGATCACAGTGTGAAGTCCTCGTCCTTGAGCTTGCTGAAGTCGGGGGCCACCGGTCTGGGCGGCACCCGCTTGAAGGGGTCGTACTGAAAGGCACGGCAGTGGCCCCCGGGGGACACCACCCCTTTTTTGGCGCACAGCAGGCTATCGTCGTCCAGCGGCGCGGAGCGGGTGCAGTAGGCGCAGCGGGGCTCAATGGATTTTTGAAACAGCATGGCAGTTCCCTCCGGAAGGCGATTCTTTTCTTGTATAACAGTATACCGCATCGGGGCGGGATTTTCCACAAAAACAGGGAAGAAGGGGAAAAAAGAGGGATTCAGGCCCGACGGCAGCGGCGGATGGCGGCGGCAGCGGCGGCGAAGAAGAGAAGCCACACCACCCAGGCGGACACGGTGGAGATGACCAGCGCGGTGCGGAAGTCCAGCGCGGCGATGGAGGCCACCTGGTCGGCCAGGTATGCGGCGGCGGGGGCCTCGAAGGAGAAGAGGCGGGACAGCGCCGCCACAAACAGGGCGGACAGTCCGCCGTGGAGCAGTTTTCCCACCAGATAGGTGCGCACGCTCAGGCCGCTGCCGCCGATAAAGGACAGCACCTGGCAGTGGACGGATACCCCGGCCCAGCCCAGCATGAAGGCGGCCATGGACAGCCGTCCCGCCAGGGCCCCGGAGCCGGACAGGGTCCACACGCCGGAGGAGATCTCCAGAAAGCCGGTGAGCAGCCGCTCCGCCCACTCCTGGGAGAAGCCCAGGGGGGACAGCAGGGTCCCCAGGGCCCAGGCCAGGCCGGAGAGAATCCCGGACAGAAAGAGCAGCTTGATGACCACGGTGAAGAACACCACAAAGGCGCAGATGTTGAGGGTGGAGAGGAAGGAGTTCTTGATGGACCCGGTGAAGGCGGCGGTAAAGCGCTGGGCCTGGAACCGGGGCGCAGGGCGCGCGCTGTCCCGTTTGGCGCCGCCCGCCTTGTAGAAGCGGAAGAGGATGCCCACACACACCGACGCGGCGGCGTGGGCCAGGTAGAGCAGCAGGCCCACCCGGCTGCTGCCGAACACCCCCGCCCCCACCACGCCCAGGATGAAGGCGGGGCCGGAGTTGTTGCAGAAGGAGAGCAGCCGCTCCGCCTCGGTGCGGGTGCACATGCCCTTTTCATAGAGGCTGATAGCGGTCTTGGCGCCCACGGGGTAGCCGCCGATAAAGCCCAGGGCAAAGGCGGAGGCGCAGGCGCCGCTGACGTTGAACAGGGGGCGCATGACCTTTTCCAGCGCCCGGCCCAGGTAGCCCGCCAGCCCCAGCTCCACCACCAGAGAGGACAGGACGAAGAAGGGGAACAGGGAGGGGATGATCACGTTGTAGCACAGCTTCAGCCCGTCCCTGGCCGCCGACATGGCCTCCTGGGGATAGAACATGAGCCCCAGGGTGGCGCACAGCAGGGCCAGCCCCAGAATGGCGTCCCGCACCCACTGTCTGGCCAGCAGTTTGGATATCATGCTCCCACCTCCCGTCCAGACAGGATATGCGCCCGCTGGTTGTCCCTATGCCCGCTTGCTCCGGGGAGACAGGTAGGATATAATAGACACAGACAACCCGGATATGTGGGACAAAAGGAGGGAGCGCCGTGGAACAGCATGAGATCACAAGGCCCATCCCCCTGCTGGACGGCAGGGGCAACCTGACGGAGGCGGGATACGCCAAGCGGCTCCTGCCGGTGTACGACCGCAGCAAGGTCAGGGGCGGGATCACCCGGCTGAAGGAGTGGGACTACTACCTGGTGATGAACGACCATTTTGCCCTGGCCCTCACCATTGCGGACAACTCCTACATGGGCCTGGACTCCATCTCCCTCCTGGATTTTGACCAGGGCTGGCAGGTGACCAGGAGCCCCATGCGGCTCCTGCCCATGGGCAGCACCGGCCTGCCCGCCACCTCGGAGCGGGGGGACACGGCGGTGTCGGGGAAGGGGTACGGCCTCTTCTTCCGGGCCGGCGGAGAGAAGCGGCTGCTGGTGGCCCACATGGACAAGTTCCGGGACGGCCAGGCACTGGACGCCCGGGTGGTGCTCACGGATGAGCCGGAGGAGTCCATGGTCATCTGCACCCCCTTCGGCAAGCCGGGGCACTTCTACTACAACCAGAAGATCAACTGCATGCGGGCCTCGGGGACGGTCACCCTGGGGGAGAAGACCTACACCTTCCGCCCGGGGGATTCCTTCGGCACCCTGGACTGGGGCCGGGGGGTGTGGACCTACCACAACACCTGGTACTGGGGCTCCGCCTCCGGTCTGGCGGACGGGGTGCCCTTCGGGTTCAACATCGGCTACGGCTTTGGGGACACCTCGGCGGCCACGGAGAACATGCTCTTCTGCAACGGGAAGGCCCACAAGCTCTCTAAGGTGGCCTTCCATATCCCGAAAAAGGGCGGCCGCTACGACTACATGGCCAACTGGACCTTCACCAGCGACGACGGCCGCTTTGAGATGGACTTTCAGCCCGTTCTGGACCGGGCGGCCTGCGCCAGCGCGGGGGTCATCAAGTCCGACCAGCACCAGGTGTTCGGCCGCTTCACCGGCCGGGCGGTGCTGGACGACGGCAAGGCGGTGGAGCTGCGGAACTTTATGGGCTTTGCCGAGCGGGTGGAGAACAAGTGGTGAGAGGGTAAAAAACGGGGCGCGTCTTATGACGCGCCCCGTTTTGACGTGTGCAGGGGAGGTTACGCGGACCGCTGGAAGATCTGGGCGAAGAACTGATAGTCCTGTTCCAGCTTGGGCAATAATGGGTAGGAGCCCTGGTGGAGGATCCAGTCGATGGCCACGCCCCGGAAGTGGCGGAACAGGAAGTCCGCCACCCATTCCGGCGACTTGCCCGGCATCAGCAGCCCCAGGTCCCGGGTCTGCCGCAGGCACTCCAGCATGGCCCGGTGGGTGAAACGGGAGGGGTCCATGGACTCAAAGGAGGGGTTGGACAGGCGGTGGACATAGTACCGGGCCACCAGCTCGTGGCCCTCCTCCTCCATAAAACCGGCGTAGCTGGACAGCAGCAGCCACAGCCGTTCCACCGGGTCGTCCTTCTCGTGGCCCATCAGGGCCCGCTCCATGTACACGTCCAGAGAGGCAAAGCCCCGTACCAGCATATCTTCCTTTGACTTGAAGTGGTGGTAAAACGCACCGGTTGTGATACCGGCCCGGCGGCAGATGTCCCGGATGGAGATCCGGTCAAAGCTGTCCTCGTGGGACAGCTCCATGGCGGCCTGGAGGATGGCCTGTTCCGTCTGCCTGGCCTGGGCCTTCCGCCGCTCGCGATAGTCCATAATGGGCCTCCTTCTCGCTTGACAGAGGTGGAAGAATTGGATATAATAGTCACATAACATCGTTATGCTACATGCTAATTATAGAGTAGGGTGATGAAATTGTCAAACCCCTATAAGATCGCCATTCTGACCGACTCCTGCTCCGATCTGTCGCCGGAGCTGCGGGCGGGAAAGCCCATCTTCACCGTGCCCCTGAAGATCACCTGCCGGGATGGGGAGTACTCCGACGGCGTGGACATCTTCGCGCCCGACATCTACCGCCGCCTGGCGGCGGGGGAGCTGCCCAAGACCTCTCTGCCCGACTTCTTCACCGCCGACCGCATCCTCAGCCGCATCAAGGCGGAGGGCTACGAGCGGGTGCTGGCCATCCACCTGTCCTCCGGCCTGTCGGGCACCTACAACATGATCCGGCTGCTGGGGGAGAGCCGCCACGACCTGGATGTGGCGGTGTTCGACTCGGTCAGCGGCGCACTGGGCATCGGCATCATCGTGCTCCAGGCCTGGGAGGACATTGAGAGCGGCATGACCTGGGAGAAGCTGGTGAAGGAGCGGGTGCCCAAGCTGATCGCCAACACCTTCCCCTTCTTCTCGGTGGACACCCTGGAGTACCTGGCCAAGGGCGGGCGCATCGGCAAGGTGACCGCCATGGCGGGGACTGTGCTCAACATCAAGCCCCTCATTACCTTTGCCCCCGACGGACAGCTCCAGAGCGTGGCCAAGGTCCGGGGGCGCAAGGCCGTGCAGGACAAGCTGCTGGAGCTGGTGCGCAAGGCGCTGGGGGACCACAAGCGGTACAATCTGGGCGTGGCCAACGGCGGCGCGCCGGAGGAGATGGCCCAGCTCCGCGCCAGGATGGAGCAGGAATTCCCCAACTACGAACATTTCTGGGAGGGCGCCATAGACGCCACCCTCAGCGTCTACATCGGCAGCGGCGTGCTGGGCGCCGGCGTGCAGGTGCTGGACGACTGAGGAACCGGTACAGACCGATACAGAAAGCCAACGGCGGCGGGACAGCTCCCGCCGCCGTTTTTTGCCTCAGCCGCCGATGAGAAAGTCCAGGATGTCCCAGCCGGTGCCGGTCTGGGCCTTGTAGAGCTCGGTGTAGCCGCACTGGGTGCAGGTGATGGTGTAGAACTTCTTGTTCTGAATGTCGAACAGCTTGGCGAAGTTGCCGCCGGTAGCCTGGAACTGGTCGTGCTCATAGGTGCGGCAGCCGCACTTGGGGCAGATATACTGCAATTTTTCCATGGAACGTCACTCCTCATTGCCCGGGAAAAGCGTGCGCAGGGGCGTGCCCCCGGGATTTTGCAGATATTGTACAAAAACCGGATTGAAAATACAAGGTAAAAAGGATTAAAATAGACATAACACTTGAGACGGAAGGGGGAAATGGCGATGCTGTTGATATTGGGGAGCAGAGACCAGGAGGGACGGGCTGCGTCCCGCCGGCTGCTGGCCCTGGGCCTGCGGGAGATCTGGGGTCTGGAGGAGATGCCGCCCGTGGTCCGCGGGCCCATGGGGAAGCCCTATTTCCCCGACCTGCCGGACGTCCACTTCAACCTGAGCCACAGCGGCAATCTGGCCCTGTGCGCGTTTTCCGACCGGCCTGTGGGCGTGGATATCGAGCGGGTGCGGCCCCACCGGGACGGTCTGCCCCGCCATTCGCTGGACATCCGGGAGTACCGGTGGTTCCTGGAGCAGGGCGGCGGCTGGGACAAGTTCTGCCAGCTGTGGACCCGGAAGGAGAGCTGGGTCAAGCGGGTGGGCGGCAGCATCGCCGGACCGGCCAGGATCTGCCCGCCCCTGCCCGGAGAGCGGGCGGAGGGACTGCTGCTGCAGGACTTTGCCGGCGAGGGCTGGCGGGCGGCTGTGTGCGCCGCCGGAGAAGGCGAGTATCAGATCCAGTGGAGGGACCTGGCGGGAGCTTCATAAAATATCAGATTGGCAAAACAGCGCGGCTTTTTTCGCAAAATGTGAAAAAAGCCGCGCTGTTCTGTCTATAATGTGATAAAATCTGGAATTTCGAAATGAGAAATTCCCTTTTTCTTAATGATTCTATAACTTATCGAATTTAGAAAACCCTTGCGGCGCAATGGGTTGCGGGAATTTCTGTTATGAGCTTGTTATTAACCGGATTCTAACATCCTATTTTTGTGTATTTTGCTTATGCCAATTTCCGCATAGCCCGTTGCAGAAGTTCAATCGTCGCATGGGTGTAGTGCTGGGTGATATTTGACTCCGTTGAGTGCCCTATGAGCCACTTTATGGTCAGCTCATCCACACCGGCGGCATGGAGACGGGTGGCAAAGGTATGGCGACACCAGTGGGGTGTGGCCTCCGGTGTACCCAGCGCTTCCGCAATCGCTGGGAAGGCCACCGTGCGGTATTGCTGCGCGGTCATGGGCTCTCCGTCCACGGATATGATGGTGTCGCCTCCACGCTTAATCCAGGACAACAGGTAAGGCTTAATCTTGGGATGTACCGGGACAATCCTGTCTTTACCGGCCCTGGTCTTTTTCCCTCCCTGGAGATAGTCACCATCAGCATGGTAGGAAAAGACCGTCAGCTCCAGAAACTCAGAGATCCGGAATCCTGTATAGCAGAGCATCAGAGCCGTATCCGCCCACGGGAAGCCGTCCCGGGCCAACTGCTCCAGCTTGGCCATCTGCATGTCTGAAAATGCGCCCTTCGCTCTCTTGGCGTCAACAGACGGGATGTCGAGATACTTGGAGTAGTCCTTGGCTACGATATCCCGCTCCATGCTGTACCGATAGAGAGCCTTGATGAGCATGGCGTCGTTATTGATGAGGGACTGGGAGAGACCGTTCTCCTCATCCTCGTCCAGGATAGACTGCCACTGATCCAGTGTCATGTCCCTCATTTTCTTGTCCGCAAACCGCGACACACGTTTATTCCACGCAGCTTTATGGCTGGTCACGGATGCAGGATTGAGCCGCTTATACTCTCTGCCCGACCAGTACTCATAGACCTGCGATACAGTCATGGCGAGCTGTTCAGGAGCAGCTATCAGCCCTGCGGCGCGACTCTGGTTATAGGCGTCCAGGGCGGCCTGGGCTTCTGCGGCCTTACTGTGGTAGCTGAGCGCCACCTGTTTGATTTTCCCGTATTTATCCCGGAAGGAGACGCGCACAACGTATGGGCGTCGGCGCTGGCCAGACAGCTTAACCACAGTTCCGCTTCCGTTCGCTCTTTTCAAAAAAACACCTCCTAGAGCAACCGCCCCCGGCCGGATGGCTGAGGGCGGTTTTGGTATTCATGGGCAAATCCGCAAGCGCTTGCGGATTTGGGGCGTGTACAAGTTGGACACGTTATTTCGGATCGATGGAAAGAGTGGCCAGGCCGCCCACGATTGTGTACGTATATTCCGCGACAGTTCCAGACGAAAGATAGATGTTGTCCTCCGAAAAATCGGTGCTGTCGATGTTTAAGTCTGTGTCAATAGAACTCCAACGATCGTTGTCAGGCTCAAACATGGCCACGAGTATGGATTTGTAACAGATAAAATCCCAGGAGGATTCTTCTGTCAGCTTAGAAATATCTGCAATCAGAGACACACTCTGCACCTTGCCGGACTGGGCGGAATCCACGATGTTGAGCGTAACCCCGTCATATATCAGGTAAGAGTAATATGTACCTGCTACAGTTTTTCCAACGGCATCCCAATCCGATGTGGTAGGTGTAATGTCGGACGGCAGTATATAGGCATAGTCTTCCACACCCGAATCCAGTACAGAGATGACCTCGTTAACTGTGGTGTTGAAAACGGTTTCTTCCATAGAAGGAGATTGAGGTGAAGCTGTGGCGTCTGATTCTGACACGGCAGAGACTTGAGGGCTTTCTGTTGCGGTTGGTGTGTTGCACGCGGCTAATGTTAAAACAGACAAGCAACATATGAGCGCGAGCGTTTTCTTCATTTTCTTCTTTCCTTTCAGCGTGTCCAAGTCGGACACAAATTTATTAGACTTTCTGCTTCGGTGTATTGCAAGAATCAAACGAATGTTCTATAATGAACGAGAGCACAGCATACGTACTGCGGGGAAACCTGAGGGGAGGACATGAGATGACGCCGGATGAAAAGCTCGCTGCCGCGTTGGAGTTATTTCGACAGCTCCAGGAGAAAGACCAAGTTAGTTGCCTTGAGAATCTACGACGCCTTTCAGCTGGGCCAGCACCATGTCCTGCTGCTCCGGCGTAAGTTTCTGGAACAACTGAACGAACTCTTTTTCACGCTCGCTGCCATCTTCGGCAGCGGGCGCTTCTTTTTTCCCTGTAAGGAGGTATTCCACGGTCGTTCCTAGTACCTCGGAAATTTTGGGGAGATATTTTGTGTAAGACTGCGACCGCCCTGTTTTCCATGCACTAACAGTCTTGTCGGTGGTTCCAAGCAACTGAGCAAACTCCTTCTGCTCAATCTCCTTTACTTTCAGAAGAGAAAAAATTCGCTCAACAGGTGTGGACAAGCAAATCACCTCCAAACTGCACAAATCTTAGAAAACGAGATTATAGAATTTTCACAAGATTTTATGTTCTTGATATTTTAGATTGACAATCTTAAAAATCGAGATTATGATTAAGCCACAAGGAAAACTAATAGTTTCCAGGTGAAAGGAAAGGGGGTGAGATAAGATGCTCTTATTCTCTGTCTCTTGTGACCTGTACGGAGAAGCGAAGAAAAAACTGGAGGAAGAGCTTGAACGCTATACCGGAGAAAAATGCATCGTACTCACGATGTGTACTGGTGTATTCCGGATACCTGGGCCAATAGAGTCTGGCTCAGGGGAAGAAGGAGCGAATAAAAGCTGCGAGTGAAATGAGGACCGCGATTGCAGACAGTAAAAGGGAAAGACGGCTTTCTCCCTTAGTGCGGGACGCGCGCGCAAGGTACATACGTCCCAGGTCACTCACACGGAGCGCATTCAAGGGTATAGAAAGTTCGCCTCTGTCTCTGTACGGGAAGCTGGTTGAGTAGAACCGTTCTATCAGCTTGGTACGATACAGGTAAGGATATGGCTCTGTGTTGTGCTGAAGAGGCTCGTCTGATACAGCGCCCTGCCGCAAGATAGAGCGGAGTGCCTTTAGTTCTGATGCGGTCAACTCAATGTCATCAAGACCTGAGGAATTATCCACACCTATCACCCCAATGCACCGTGCTGTCAGGCATAGTCGTACAGGCAAATCAGATCGGTTATTTTTCTTTGGCGAAAACCTGTGGTTTCATTCTATCACAAGGAACAGGTGTAAGCAAGAATAAAAGGGAGGTGAGACTGGATGAGGATTAAAGAACGCAGAGAGGCGCTGGGTTTGACCCGCACACAGCTGGGGGACAGGCTCGGGGTTTCCAAAGTCGCTGTGCGGAAATGGGAATTGGGTCTTACCATGCCCAATGCGGACAAGCTGCCTGCCCTGGCCGATGCGCTGTACTGTTCTATCGACGAACTGTATGGCCGCACGCCACCCCAGGCGGCCAGCTGAAAGGAGGGGAAAGTTACTTGGAGCTTGTAATCAAAGGCGATGCAAAAGAAATCGCCGTTCTTGTAGCGGCACTACAAGAACGGCGAGAGGAGGAACCACTCGGCTTGATAGCAGAGAAACTGGCGGACGGAATCAGCGCTCAGCTTTCATCTGCTCATACTCCCTAATGGTTGCAATCGTGGCGCGTACTGCGGTCTGTGCAATCATTTCAGCCAGTTTTTCAATCCCGGTTGCATCTGGAGTAAGCTGAATGGTTTTCTCCAAGGCACGTTTTTCGAGAGCCTCACATTCTTGAGGTGTCAATTCTAGCATGGTTTCACCTCCCTTCCACCGCTCACATTCTACCACGGTGGGGAAGGGAAGTACAGAATCGACTGGGGCGGTCAGCTGAGAGGAGGGGAAAGCATGATGCAGGGGGACACCCCGGAGCTGCGGCGGATTATCCGCTGGTTGGATAGTCAGTTTGAGCCGGGCCAGCTGGCCCTGGTGGAGCGGGTGACCCGTAACGCCGTCCGAATCACGGACCGCTGGGGCGATATAGCTCTGGTCATCTGCCGGCAGGACGGAGACGTGGAGATTATGCCTGTCCCGGAGGCTTGCTGAACTATCTGACTTAATTTTATCCCGAAAAGGAGGTGATTACCATGCCGGAGAAATGCCGGAATATATACAAAAGGGCAAGAAAGGAGAGGGGTTTTACTCAGGAATACGCCGCCGAGCAGCTGGGCATTAGTGTCGAAAGTCTGCGGGCCTACGAGACCGGCCAGCGGGTGCCGCCTGACGAAGTAGTGGCGGATATGTTCGGCCTGTACAACACCCTGCATCTGATAGTGCAACACGTGCGAAAAAAGAACACCATGTATGGCCGGGTGGTGCCAGATGTGCCGCAGATTGGAGCGCTGGAGGCCAGCGCCAAGCTGAGAAACAGGCTCGACTCTTTTGCCGAGAGACGCGGAGCCAGACGGCTGATGCTTATCACTGAGGACAATGTTATTGACGACAGTGAGAGCCCGGAGTTTGACGAAATTGTGGATGAGCTTGTAGAAATGTTCGCCTTGGTTTTGGCGCTGATATCCGCAAAACCGGAGCCAGCAGGCATAAAAAAATCCGCCCCCAGGTGTGCGAGACCTGAGGACGGAAAAAGGAGATTCAACTAATGAAAGTATATCATAAGCGCGGCGGAAATGCAACGAATTTCCGCTGGATTCGTGTACCCTTTTGCGCTCTGCTGGCCGTCATGGCCCTGGGCACCGTGGGCAACATTGAGTGCGGTTTTGTGAGCGTCCGGGCCGGGGCCGTGACCCTGGCGGCGCTGATGACCGGGCTGGCCGTAGCGCTGGCCTGGCCGGAGAGGAGGGGGATGAGATGACCAAGCGCGATGAGGCGTACTGGGAAAAGCATTTTTCTGAGTGGGCCATCCGATGGCGGAGCGACCCCTGGGCACTGGTGTACGACCTGGAGTCAATTATGGATTCTCCGTGCTACACCGCCAGCGAGAAGCTCAAGCTGATGAAACGGGCCATGGAGGCCTACAACGAAGCGGTGAAGGAGGCGAGCAGCAATGCCGAGACGGTCTAACGCACCCCGTCCGTCGGACGAGGAAATCATGAAATACGATAACGTGCCCATCCCACTGGCGGCGTCATACCTGGGGACAAGCTCTCCGACCATGATGCGGGCGCTCCAGCAGGGCCGCACGCCCTTCGGCTGGGCAGCTTTCAACGAGGAGACCGGTACATACACCTACAATGTCAGCCCCGGCGGCCTGGTGGAATATAAGCATCGGGGCTATAAGACGGTGGACCTGACCCTGATGGAACAGCTGATGCAGGAGGCTGTGGACCGTCTGGTGGCTGCCCGCATGGACAAGCTCAAGGCCGCCATGCGCTTGATGGAGCAGTGAGCAGTTTGAGCATAAGAAGGGGGTGACGGGGTGCAGAGCAGACAGATTGAGGTGCGGCGGCGGAAGCTGCCGTACACCAACGTAAAGAACGACCTGATATGGGACAGCCGCCTGAGACTGCAAACCCGCTTTGCGCTCATCGCCATGCTGAGCCTGCCGGATGACTGGGACTACTCCATCCGGGGCATGGCGGCAAAGCTGGAGGTCTCCAAGGACACCATGGCCAAGATGCTCAAGGAGCTGGAGGAGGCGGGGTACCTGAGACGGCAGACCCAGGAGCACGCCGCCTCCGGCCAGTTCGGCAGGGCCAGGTATATCCTGACCGACGTGCCCAACGACTTCGGCGGCGGGGAGGAGCCTGAGGATGAGGCGGATAGCCCGGACCGACCAGAGGGGGAAAGCGGCGCACCGTGTCCTGATTTACCGTACACGGTTTCACCGTACACGAAGAATTCGCCGCAACAAAATAATAAAGAACAAACTAATAAACAAGATCCCCCTATAGTCCCCCAAGGGGGACAAGGCGGAAAAAAGAAACGTTCCCCCAAGAGTGTCCCCCAGTGGAAGCCGGAGCGGTTCGAGAAGTTCTGGGCCTACTATCCCCGCCATGAGGACCGGGTGTCCGCTGTGCGGGAGTGGGACAGGCTCAAGCCCAGCGACGAGCTCATTGACGCCATCGCCCGGGCGCTGCTCTGGCAGACCAAGGCGGAGGACTGGCCGGCGCCCTACGCCTGCCGGTACCTGCGCAACCAGCGGTGGCTGGACGAGCCCACGAAGAAGGCTCAAGCGAGAAAGGAGACACGACATGTCGAATAGCTATCTGCCGGAGGACGTACTGCTGTACGACCCGGCATGGATTGATACCAAGCTGCCCACCGGCTTCTGGCTGATGGACAGCCCGGAGGATGT
>NZ_CALXEG010000055.1 GCF_944387275.1 uncultured Pseudoflavonifractor sp. | reverse complement strand
CTTCTACCGCTTTATCGGCAAAATCGAATGACACATCTTGAGATACCCAACAATATCTTTAACTAAGGGAAACGGGAGCCTCCATGCCGGACATCCAGCTGCTCCCGGAGATCGCGGTCTACTTCGGCTGCACCATTGACGATCTCTTCGACCTGTCGGAGCAGACACAGTTTGAGCGGATCGAGAATATGCTTGCCATGCAGGAGGTGCTGAGCACCGAAGAATTCCGCCAGGCCGAGGGGTTTTTGAAGGGAAAACTCAGCGGGAAGGAGCACAAGAGCGACGCGCTGCGGCTCCTGGCCGGCCTGTTCAATCACAAGGCCGACGAGCTGAGAAAAACAGCGGAATTCTACGCAAAGGAGGCGCTGGAGCTGGCGCCGGAGGTGAAGGAAAATCACAACAATCTCCAGCGGGCCCAGGAGGGGACCATCCCGGATTGGGACATGGCGAACCACAGCAGGCGCATCGCATACTATCAGCAGTTTGTGCGGAAAAATCCCGGATATCTGGGGGGATATCTGTGGCTGCTGGACGAGCTGATCGCAGATCAGCGCCTGGAGGAGGCCTCGGAAGTCTGGGAGACCGTGAGAGGGTTGGATCACAGCTGCCGGGTGCCCTACTATCAGGGCAAGATCGCCTGGCAGCGGGGCGAGCATCAAAAGGCGGAAGACATCTGGCGTCAGATGCTGGAAGATTATAGCGGCGACTGGCTGGCCTTTGCTAACATGGCGGATGCCATGGCGTACGCCTGCCGCTATGACGAGGCGATCCGGTACTATAAGCGTGCCCAGGAACTGCAGCCGTCCCCCAAGTATACGGACGCCCAGATGACCGCCGCCCATATCTATGAGATACAGGGGAAATACGCCGAAGCGGTGGAGAGCCTGGAGGAGGAGCTGGAGATTCTGAAGCATGAATGGGGCGTAACAGAAGGCCGGGAAGTGGAGCACATTCACCGAGAAATGGACCGGCTGCACAGAGCCATGTCCCATAATGCCACGGATTGATTTTTTACCATGAAAGAGCCTGCCGCGAAACTTTGGTTCCGCAGCAGGCTCTTCTACTTTTATAGCATCAGTTCTGATTTGGAGTTACTGCTGATTTGCCGCCTCCAGCATATTCTCCGCCAGGATGCCGTAGCCCTGGGTGGGGTCGTTGACCAGCACATGGGTCACCGCGCCCACCAGTCTGCCGTTCTGGAGGATGGGGCTGCCGCTCATGCCCTGGACGATGCCGCCTGTGGCCTCCAGCAGCCGGGGGTCCGTGACCTTGATCATCATGTTCCTCGGGTCATCGTCGTTCTCGGGATAGATGCGGGTGATCTCCACCGTGTACGCCTCCACCTGGTCCCCGGCGATGTTGGAGAGGATGGTGGCCTCACCCATCTGGACCTGGTCCCGGGTGGCCAGTTCCACCGGCTGGATGCCTTCGGCCAGTCCATCGTCGGTCAGACGGCCGAAAATTCCCTGCTGGGTGTTGGCATAGAGTTCGCCCATGTCCTGGGAGACCTGAAAAGCCCCGTGGAGTTCGCCGGGATTGCCCGATTCGCTTTTTTTTACATCGGTCACTTCGGCGTACATGATGGACCCGGAGGACAGAGGCATCAGCATTGCGGTGTCCACGTCGCTGATGCCGTGGCCCAGGGCACCGAAGACGCCGGAGGCCGGGTCGTAGAAGGTCATGGTGCCGATGCCCGCCATGGAGTCACGGATCCAGGCGCCCAGCTTGTAGGTGCCGTCGGTGCTGCACTGGACGGCCTGGACGGTCATCTGGAGCTGCTTTTCTCCCCGGAGACAGCGGATGCTCATCTGCCTGTCTCCCACCTCCTGGAGGATCTCACGCACCTCCTCGATGGTGTCCACTTCCTCGCTGTTGATGTGGGTGATGATGTCGCCCTCCTGCAATCCGCAGTCCTTGGCAGGGGCCTGGGCCCCCTGCTGGGTGGCGATCTCCGAGAGCCCCACCACCAGGACTCCGTCGGAAAAGAGCTTGATGCCCACCGCGCGGCCCAGCGGGATCACTGTGCGCACCGTTTCAGCGGACGGCTGCTGCGCTCCGCCGCCAAAGCTCCAGGCCTCCAGGGCCGTCTCTCCCGGCCCGGCCGCCGCCGCAGGCGCCGGGGCAAGGGAGAGCAGTCCGGCCGCCGCCAGGCAGACGGCCAGAAGCCGCAGCGCAGCCGTCCCGCGCTGCCCCCGTTCTTCCTCCTTCATAAAACCACCTCTCTGATTCAAAATAAAAAACCGGCGGACGTCACAGCGCCGCCTCTTTTAATATGACCCCATTTTGCGCAAAAACAGCCCGCTTCCGCTGCCAAAGTCACACAGCGCTGGATGCCGGGAACTGCCAATGCCCGCAGCGCGGGCACTTTGGAAAGCGTATGCCCCAGCATCTGTGAAAATTCCAAAATGTACGGCCTGATCCAGCCGGGCGGCGGAATATCGGTCCGCGCCGGGGAGAAGTGAAAAAGAGAGGATATTTCATTGATAGAAGCTGAAAAACAGAAAAAAATAAAAAAACCGGCAGGAATCAGAGAGAATTGCAGGGACGGGGCGGAGACGGAGCCCGGCCTGGGACCGGGCAGCACCGGAAAAAGCGCCGCTAAAAGTACCAATTAAAGCGGGAATATTTATGGCAAAAAGACCTTGGCGGGGGCTATAATGCAGACAGAAACCGGCGGGAAAGGACAAAAAACGGGACGGAAGGGCCCGGAGAGACGCGTTCCGCCGGAGACAGACCTGACGGCAGAGAGCACACGGAGGAACCGGCCATGGAACAACAGGCAGGCCAGGGCGTTGACTGCGCCTTTGATTGGAAGACGGCCAAGGAGACGGCGGAGTCCTTTTCCGCCGCCTGCGGCGTCAGCTGCGCCGTTCTGGACGGGGAGGGCGGCGTGCTGTTCAAGGCCCGGGTGGGCTGTGAGGGCTGCGAGGCCTGCCGCGCCCAGGCAGCGCGGCGGGGCGTGCCCGCCTCCTGCGACAAGCTCCACCTGTACGGCGCGGCCCAGGCGGAGCGATTTGGCGGGCGGTATATCTACTTCTGCCCCTCCGGCCTGGCCTATTTCGCCTCCCCCATCATGGTAGGGGGGCAGGCGGCAGGGGCGCTGGTGGGCGGCCCCGCCCTGATTATGGACATAGAGGACTATCTGGCTGGTGATCCTGGGGTGTGGCAGGGGCTTTCCCCGGAGGAGATGGCGGAACTGTGCGGGGCGCTGGAGTGCGCTCCCGCCATGGAGCCCGCCCGGCTGTCCCACATGTCGGCCCTGCTCTTTGCCGCAGCGGTGTGCGTGGGGGACAACAGCACCGCTCTCCTGGCCCACCGGGAGGCGGCCGCCCAGCAGCAGGACATCGGCGTCTACATCCAGCAGCTCAAGCAGAAAGGGGCGTCGGGGCGGTATCCGCTGGACAAGGAGCGGGAGCTGGTCCAGGCCATCACCGAGGGGGACCAGGCCACTGCCCGGCGGCTGCTCAACGAGCTGCTGGGGCACATCCTCTTCTCTACCGGCGGGGACTTCCGCCTCATGCGGGCCAGAGCGCTGGAGCTGATGGCGGTGCTCTCCCGGGCGGCGGTGGACGGCGGCAGCGACCAGGATACGATCCTGGACATGAACTGCCGGTACCTCAGCGAGATCGACCGCCTGCGCACGGCGGAGGACCTGGTGCTGTGGCTGACCCGGGTGACCGAGCGGTTCGTGAGCTCGGTGTTCTGCCTGGTGGACGTCAAGCACAGGGATATCATCTATAAGGCCATTGAATACCTCAAGCGGAACTGCCGGGGCAAGCTGACCCTGGAGGACACGGCGGGCCATGTGGGGCTGTCGCCGTCCTACTTCAGCAGGGTGTTCAAGGAGGAGATGGGGGAGAGCTTCAACAGCTACCTCAGCGCCCTGCGGATTTCCAGGAGCCGGGCCATGCTGCTCAATACGGACGCATCCATTGCGGAGATCTGCGACAGGTGCGGATTTGACGATCAGAGCTATTTTACCAAGGTGTTCAGAAAGTATACCGGTGTGACACCGGGCCGGTTCCGGGAGCGCCGGGGCCGTCTGGAGGCCGAAAAGGAGCGGCCCGGAGAGGGGAGAAGGAGAGAACGGGCATGAGTGTGCTCAGCGAGATTTCCGGGGCAATGCAGCGGGGGAAGGCCAAACTGGTGCGGGAGCTGGTGGCCCGGGGCCTGGAGGAGGGCCGTTCTGCCGGAGAACTTCTGGAGGGCGGCCTGATGGCGGGGATGGACGCGGTCGGGGCGCGCTTTCAGCGCAACGAGATTTTCGTGCCCGAGGTGCTCATTGCCGCCCGGGCCATGAATGCCGGGATGGAGCTGCTCCGCCCGGAGTTCTCTGGGCGCGGGCCGCAGATGCCGGGCCGGGTGTGCATCGGGACCGTGAAGGGAGATCTCCACGACATCGGCAAGAATCTGGTGCGCATGATGATGGAGAGCAAGGGCCTCCAGGTGGTGGACCTGGGGGTGGACGTGGAGGCGGAGACCTTTGTCCGGGCCGCTGTAGAGCAGGACTGCGGCATCATCGCCTGCTCCGCCCTGCTGACCACCACCATGCCCGTCATGGGAGAGGTGGTCCGGCTGGCCCGTGAGGCGGGCATCCGGGGCAGGGTGAAGATCATGGTGGGCGGCGCCCCGGTGACCGGACAGTTCTGCCAGTCCATCGGCGCCGACTGCTATACCGCCGACGCGGTCAGCGCCGCAGAGGCGGCCGCCGGAATGCTGGGGTGACAAGACAGATAAAATCGCCTCCGGGAATTTTAATTCCCGGAGGCGATTTTTTATATATCTTGCTTTGAGTTAAGAGACGTTGTTCAGGCGTACTTCTTCACCACAGCGGCCATGTCGTCCCAGGCCTTCTCCATGTCGGACACCAGCTTGAACTGGGTCCGGCAGCGGTCCAGGTTCTGGCTCTCCCGATGGGTGGCAAAGTAGTGGTCGCCCTCCAGGTAGTCGGTGAGGAAGCGGATGCCGCACTCCAGGGTCATCAGCTTGGCGCCCCAGGGCAGGTACTCCAGCTCGGCGGGGGTCAGGCTGCCGGCGCAGCCGGCCAGGAAGCCCCGGGTGTAGGACTCGAAGAGGCCCAGGTCGAAGTTGACCTTGGACAGGTCCTGCTCATCCTCGGCGGAGTGGTTGGCGCCGAAGCGGATGGAGTCGCCGAAGTCGTTGATGGCCAGGCCGGGCATAACGGTGTCCAGGTCGATGACGCAGATGCCCTTGCCGGTCTTGCGGTCGATGAGCACGTTGTTGAGCTTGGTGTCGTTGTGGGTGACCCGCAGGGGCAGCTTGCCCTCCCGCAGGGCGGACATGGCCACGGAGCAGTCGGCCTCGTGGGCCATGACAAAGTCGATCTCAGGCTGCACGTCCTTGGCGCGGCCCATCACGTCGGCCTCCAGGGCCTTCTTGAAGTTGGCCAGCCGGTTCTCGGTGTCGTGGAAGCGGGAGATGGTCTCGTACAGGGTGTCGGCGGGGTAGTCCTTCAGCTGGTGCTGGAAGCGGCCGAAGGCCATGGCGGAGGCCTCGAAGAGCTCGGGGGTCTCGGCGGCCTGGAGGCACACGGTGTCCTCGATGAAGGGGAACACACGCCAGGCGCGGCCCTCGCTGTCGGTGTAATAGCTCTTGCCGTCCCGGGTGCGCAGCACGGTGAGGGTCTCACGGTCCGGGTCGCCGCCCTCGTCGGCGATGACCTTGCGCAGGTAGTCGGTGACGCCCACGATGTTGGCCATCAGCTGGTCGGGGCGGGAGAAGGCGGCGTTGGACACCCGCTGGAGGATAAAACGCACGCAGTCGCCCTCGGCGGGCTGGACGTGGACGCAGAAGGTGTCGTTGATGTGGCCCTTGCCGAAGCGGACGGCGCCCACCAGGGGCGCGCCGAAGTCATAGGCGGCCAGGGCTTCCTGAAGATGCAGTTCAGCGGTATTGGCCATGGTCTCTTATACCTCCCAAAGTTTCTCGGGGTACAGGCCGGACTCGGTCATGGACCGGATGGCGGCCACCACCACGGGCTTGTCCTCCTTATAGGTCACGCCGTACCACTTGTCGTGGCTGCGGAGCACCTCCACCCGGGCCTTGCCCTCGGCGATGAGCTGGCTCACCACGCTGGGCAGGAAGTACTCGCCCTTGATGGGGTTGTTCTTGAGGGCGTCGTCCAGGAAGGCGGGGAAGCGCTTCCAGGCCTCATCCAGGTAGCTGCGGGTGAAGCCCCACAGGTTCATGGACACGATGGTGTCGCCGGGCAGATCGGTCCAGGTCTTGCCCTCGTCCTCGGTGTACCGGGGGCAGGTCTCGCCCTTCTCGATGCGGGTGCGCTCAGTGACGCTCACCAGCTCGTGGTTCTCGTTCTCCACGCACACGCCCCGGGCCACGTGGCCGTTCTCGGTGACGGTGTTCTCCAGCAGGTAGCCCACCATGGCGTACTGGTACACGCCGTCCTTGTCGGGGTGGTCCACCAGGTAGTTGTAGATCTCGCGGAAGCCCTCGGGGCCGTAGTAGTCGTCGGCGTTGATGACGGCGAAGGGGCCGTCCACCACGTGCCGGGCGGCCAGGGCGGCCTGGGCGGTGCCCCAGGGCTTCACCCGGCCCTCGGGGACGGAGTAGCCCTCGGGCAGATCCTCCTTGAGCTGATAGGCGTACTTCACGTCCATCACCTTGCTCAGCCGGTCGCCGATGCCGGCCTTGAAATCGGCCTCGATCTCCGGCTTGATGACAAAGACCACGGTCTCAAAGCCGGCCCGCTTGGCGTCATAGATGGAGTAGTCGATGATAAGCTGGCCGTGAGCGCCCACAGGGTCCAGCTGCTTGAGACCGCCGTACCGGCTGCCCATGCCGGCGGCCATGACCACGAGAACAGGTTTCTTCATAATCAAAACGCCTCCTCAATAACCTTGTTTCCACACTGATTTCTCCCCCGCGGGGAGGTGAGGGCCTCAGCCCTTGTAGCCGTTGGGGTTCATGGACTGCCACTTCCAGCTGGAGGCGCACATCTCCTCGATGCCGTACTGGGCCTTCCAGCCCATCTCGTTGAGGGCCTTGGAGGGGTCGGCGTAGCACTCGGCGATGTCGCCGGGACGGCGGGGGTCCACCACGTAGGGCAGGGTCTTGCCGCAGGCCTTCTCATAGGCGTGGAGGATGTCCAGTACGGAGTAGCCCTTGCCGGTGCCCAGGTTGCACACGAACAGGCCGCAGTTGGTGGCCAGCTTCTTCAGCGCGGCCACATGGCCCTTGGCCAGGTCCACCACATGGATGTAGTCGCGCACGCCGGTGCCGTCGGGCGTGGGGTAGTCGTTGCCGAAGACGTGGAGCTTCTCCAGCTTGCCCACGGCCACCTGGGCGATGTAGGGAACCAGGTTGTTGGGGATGCCGTTAGGGTCCTCGCCGATGAGGCCGGACTCGTGGGCGCCGATGGGGTTGAAGTACCGCAGCAGGGCCACGTTCAGGGTGGGGTCGGCGGCGCACACGTCGGTGAGGATGCGCTCCAGGAAGAGCTTGGTGGTGCCGTAGGGGTTGGTGGTACCGCCGGTGGGGAAGTCCTCCCGGATGGGCACGGAGGCGGGGTCGCCGTACACAGTGGCGGAGGAGGAGAACACAAAGTTCTTCACGCCGTGGCGGCGCATGGCGTTGAGGAGCACCAGGGAGTTGACCAGGTTGTTGGTGTAGTACTCCAGGGGCTTCTGGACGCTCTCGCCTACGGCCTTCAGGCCGGCGAAGTGGATGACGGAGTCAATGTCGGGGTACTGGTTGAACAGGGCCTCCACCTCGTCGGGGTTGCACAGCTCGGCCTTGACGAAGGGGATCTTCTTGCCCACGATTTTCTCCACCCGGCGGATGGACTCCTCGCTGGAGTTGCACAGATTGTCGGCCACCACGATGTCGTAGCCGGCCTGGATGAGCTCAACACAGGTGTGACTGCCGATGTAACCGGCGCCGCCGCTGACCAGAATAGACATAAAAATCGCTCCTTTTCCTTTATAATAATGTCTGACCGCTAAAACGTACAGGGTTGCTGTTCCAAGCGCTCAATACTTCTTTCACTGTCCCCATTGTAATCGCAGGGAGGGGAAAATGGAATAGACAGTTCCCCACAATATTTATACAAAAGGGTTGCATGTTCCGGCGAGGTACACGATATTTGCAGAATCGTCCACAATCACCCTCCCGTCACCGTCCGCCGCCGCCGGGACGGGTCTTGCCTGCCAGGATCTTCACGCTGGAGGCGTACTCGCTGGGGGTCATGCCGGTGACCTTTTTGAAGTGGCGGGAGAAGTAGTAGATGGACTGGTAGCCCAGGGCGGCAGCGATCTCGGTGAAGTTGCGGCTGCCCTCCCGGATCATCTCCTTGGCCCGCTCGATCTTCAGCTTGCCGAAGAACTCCATGGCGCCTCCGCCGGTGTGCTCCCGGAAGATCTGCTGCAGCCGGCTGCGGCCCACCAGATTGTCCCGGCACACCTCCTCCAGGGTGAGGCTGCGGCCCAGGTTGGCGCGCAGGTAGTCGGTGACCTTGCCGAAGAGCTCCTCCCGGCCCCGGGTGCGGATCAGGCTGGCGGGGGGCGGCGGGGCGGCTCCGTCCCGCCGGAGCAGGGAGATGAGCAGGCCCTCAATGGCGGCTCCCAGCAGCTGCTCGGCGCCGAAGGGGGCGTCCGGGCTGCGCTCCATGGCGGTGGTGGTAGGATCGTCCAGGGGCGTGGAGAAGGCGGCGGAGCCCTCCTCCACGATACGGGCCATCAGCGCCCGCTCAGGGTCGCCGGCGGTGTCCACCCGGCCCACAAAACGGGCCATGTCCGGGCCGTCGCAGTAGAAGCTGACCACCACCAGGTTGGGCGCCGAGGTGCCGGTGGCCCGGAGAGCATGGAATTCGCCGGGGGCGTGGAAGATGAACTGGCCCCGGACCAGACGCAGCTTCCGGTCTCCCGCCAGCACGTCCAGCTCCCCCTTGTCTACATAGAGGAACTCCCAGAAATCATGGCATTCCCCCTCAAAGTAGTAGTCGCTGGAGTATTCAAAGTAGTGTACGGTCACCACCCGGTCCACCTGGATGGGCCGGTTGAGCGTGACAGGGTGAAATGGCATGAAGCATTACCTCCCGGTGGATTAGGCTATGATGAAGTGCGCTGCAGTTTGGACTGCCTGCGGTACTCCATGGGACTTACTCCCTCCAGCTTGCGGAAGCTCTGGGAGAAATAGCTGGGCGAGGAGAAGCCCAGCATGTGGGAGATCTGGCTCAGGGAGTGGTCGGTGTCGCTGAGAAGCTGCTTGCTCTCGGCGATTCTCCGGGAGATCAGATAGTTGATGGGGGAGATACCGAACTCCTTTGAAAAGGTATGGACCAGATAATATTTGTTGACGTGGGCCACCTCGGCCAGCACGTCCAGGGACAGGCTCTCCTTAAAATGACTGTCAATATACCGCCGTACAGTAACGCATTCCTTGCTGGTGCGGGTGCCGGGCGTGGCGGGGGTGAGGGAGAAGTCCGTCCGACGCATCAGCCGCACCACCAGCACCTCCAGCAGGTCCTGGCACACCAGATCGTAGCCGCTGGCCTTGTTCTCGATCTCCGAGAGCATGGCACGGAGATAGTAGAGGGTGTCCTCCCGGCCGCCGCCGCAGTTGACGAGGCGGTAGCGGTCGTCTCCGTTCTCACCGGCGGCAAACTCCAGCCCCTCCACACCCATGACGATGTACTCCAGCGGGCTGGCGTTGAAGCTGACCTCGGTGTGCTCCACATTGGGGTTGACGATGATCATATCATCCACAGCCACCGAGAGGGTGAGCTCCTCGATACGGAATTTCCCCATGCCGCCCACCACATAAAAGATCTCCGTACAGGTATGGGTGTGGAGCAGGCTGTGCCAGTCGCCGCCATACTTGGCAGTGCTTACATATAAAAGACGGGTAGAGGAGCGATCCAGCGGAGCCACGCCGCCCTGACCCAGATCATATCGGCTGTTGCTCAAGAAAATCATCTCACTTTGGCACTTTAATGTAAATTTATAAATATTGCGCTAGAAGTACTATAAGTTGTATTCTATTATAAAGCACGGCTCCGTATTGTGCAATGTGAAAAAATAATTTTTTTATACACCCCTTTAAAATGTTTAAAATTTTTGAATGATATTGTGGAACCGGTTCACCACATACAGTAAATATTGTGTTTATGCACAAAAATAGCGTCCTATTTTTGATCTTACTATCAAAAATACATTAAAAAGCAATATACATAAAATTGAAGACAAGAATAACGTTGATATCCTGACTGGAAACTGTATACTAGAGCTATCGAGAGGTGAACAAACACCTCGCAAACGCTCAAAAGGGAAACTTTATTAGGAGGTTATAAGGAAATGAAACTGAAGAAGCTCACAGCTCTCGGCCTGACCCTCGCGCTTTCCGCCTCGCTCCTTGCCGGCTGCTCCAACAGCACTCCCGGCGGCACCAGCAACACTCCCGCTCCCAGCGGCAGCCAGTCCGGCGGTGAGACCACCGGCGAGACCATCAAGGTGGCCGCCATCGAGACCAGCTACGGCACCGACGTGTGGCAGAAGGTCGCCGACGCCTTCACTGATCAGACCGGCATCAAGGTCGAGCTGACCGTGGACAAGAAGCTGGAGGACGTCATCGGCCCCGCCATGCAGGGCGGCGAGTACCCCGACGTGATCCACCTGGCCACCGGCCGTGAGGCTGGCCTGACCGAGCAGTTCATCAAGGACCACAACATCGCCGAGATCACCGACGTGCTCTCCATGACCGTGCCCGGCGAGGACGTGACCGTGGGCGACAAGATCATCCCCGGCTTCGTCAACGACAGCTCCATCACCAACCCCTACGCCGACGGCAAGACCTACCTGGCCCCCATGTTCTACTCCCCCTGCGGCCTGTTCTACAACAAGGGTCTGTTCGAGGAGAAGGGCTGGGAGGTTCCCACCACCTGGGACGAGATGTGGGAGCTGGGCGACAAGGCCGCTGCTGAGGGCATCTCCCTGTTTACTTACCCCACCACCGGTTACTTTGACGCCTTCTTCTATGCTCTGATGTACGAGGCCGGCGGCGAGGACTTCTTCTTCGACGCCACCCACTACGCTGAGGGCATCTGGGATACCGACGCTGCCAAGACCGCGTTCGACACCGTTGCCAAGCTGGCCACCTACACCAACCCCATCACCCCCGCCCAGGCCAACGATCAGGACTTCACCCAGAACCAGCAGCTGGTCCTGGACAACAAGGCCCTGTTCATGCCCAACGGCACCTGGATCGTGGGCGAGATGGCTGAGGCTCCCCGCGCTGACGGCTTCGAGTGGGGAATGACCGCTCTGCCCGCTCTGACCGAGGGCGGCGACCGCTACAGCTACACCTTCTTCGAGCAGATGTGGATCCCCGCCGGCGCTGAGCACATCGACGCCGCCAAGCAGTTCATCGCCTTCATGTACAGCGACACCGCCGCTGACCTGTTCGCCGATGCCGGCGCTGCTCAGCCTGTCACCGGCATCGTGGACCAGCTGACCGGCGACAACCAGATCTTCTACGGCATCTACGACGACGGCGCCAAGGCCGCTCTGGGTTCCTTCGCCTCCTACAAGTCCGTGGCCGGTCTGGGCACCGTCCGCGAGGTCTTCTTCGATCCCGTGAACTCCCTGGTGTCCGGTTCCATGAGCGAGCAGGAGTGGATCGACAGCATCAAGGCCGCCAGCGACCAGATGCGCGCCAACCTCCAGTAATCATCTTTGAAAACAACTGAATAACCAGTATTCAGGAGAGCGGGGGGACGATGAGTAGCAGGCTGCTCATCGTCCCCTTTGCTCTCCAGTGTGTGTTGCTGCGATTCCGGCCGGAGCCGGCGCAGAAAGGAGCTGAGCGTGTGAAAAAGAATAAGGGACGCAGCCGATTTGTTGCGCTGTGCGTGGCCCCTGCAGTCATTCTCTTTGTGATCTTCATGATCATCCCTACCATCAACGTCTTCCGCATGTCCCTCTTTGAGAGAGGCGCCTATTCCCCCACGGAGACCTTCGTGGGCTTTGCCAACTTCCAGGCCCTCATCAACGACTCCCTGTTCATCCGTTCCATGCAGAACACCATCCTGCTCATCGTGGTGGTCACCATGGTGACCTTCGCCTTCGCGCTGGTGTTCGCCGGGATCCTCACCCGGGAGAACGTCAAGGGCAAGAACCTGTTCCGGGTGATCTTCTACATCCCCAACATTCTCTCCGTGGTCGTTATCTCCGGTATCTTCTCCGCCATCTACAAGCCCGAGAACGGCATGTTCAACAGCCTGCTGTCCATGATCACCGGCCAGACTGTGACGGTGCTCTGGAAGGATGAGCCCCTGGTCATGGTGAGTATCATCATCGCCATGGTGTGGCAGGCCATCGGCTACTACATGGTCATGTACATGGCCTCCATGGCCAGCGTGCCCCAGAGCCTGTATGAGTCCGCCAGCCTGGACGGCGCCGGCCGGGTGAAGCAGTTCTTCCAGATCACCATCCCCCTGATCTGGACCAACATCCGCACCACCCTCACCTTCTTCATCATCTCCACCATCAACATGGCCTTCCTGTTCGTCAAGGCCATGACCTCCGGCGGCCCCAACGGCGCCAGCGAGGTGGCCCTGAGCTACATGTACGGACAGAAAGACGCCGGCCTGTACGGCTACTCCATGGCCATCGGCGTGGTGGTCTTCCTGTTCTCCTTCGCCCTGTCGGCCCTGGTGAACCGTGCCACCAAGCGTAAGCCGCTGGAATTCTAAGAGAGGAGGGGACTTTGATGAAAGAAAATCGTGCTGGCGAAAAGCTCTATAAAGTATTTATCTATGTGGTCCTGATTGCCCTGGCCGTGTGCATCCTGGTGCCTGTGGCGTGGGTGTTCATGGCCTCCATCAAGGAAAACAGCGAGTTTTACGGCAACCCCTGGTCCCTGCCTCTGGGCTTCCACTGGCAGAACTTCGTGGACGCGTGGAACACGGCCAAGATGGGCGACTACATGCTCAACTCCGTCATCGTCACTGCCCTGGCCCTGGTCATCCTGCTGGTGGTGGCCCTGCCTGCGGCCTACTGCCTGTCCCGGTTCCACTTCCGGGGCCGCAAGTTCCTGAACACCGCCTTTATGGCCGGTCTGTTCATCAACGTCAACTACATCGTGGTGCCCATCTTCCTGATGCTGCGTGACGGCGACACCTTCCTGAAGAACGTGTTCGGCAGCGGCTTCCTGCTCAACAACATCGTGGTGCTGGCCATTGTGTACGCAGCCACCGCCCTGCCCTTCACCATCTACCTCCTGTCGGGCTACTTTGCCACCCTGGCCCATGACTATGAGGAGGCGGCCTACATCGACGGCGCCGGCTACGGCAAGACCATGATCCAGATCATCTTCCCCATGGCCCAGCCCTCTATCGTGACCATCGTCCTCTTCAACTTCCTGTCCTTCTGGAACGAGTACATCATCTCCATGACCCTGATGAGCTCCGCCAACGGCGCCAAGACCCTGCCCGTCGGCCTGCTGAACCTGATGCAGGCCCAGCAGTCTGCGGCCCAGTACGGTATCATGTACGCCGGCCTGGTGATGGTCATGCTGCCCACCCTGATCCTGTACATCTGCGTTCAGAAGAAGCTGATCCAGGGCATGACCGTGGGCGGACTGAAAGGTTAAGGTGAGCATATGAAATTCTGGAAAGAGCACATGCCCCTGCGGGTGAGCCTGATCGCGATTTTTACAGTAGTAGGCCTGATCCTGGTGGTTGCCGGCTGGAAGATGACCGGAGAGCTGGCCGGCCTGGGCATCATGCTGGTGGGCCTGGTGCTGCTGCTGACCGCCCTGCTGCTGTACAACAAGCCCTTCGAGGAAGCAAAGGACAAGACCAAGAAACCCAAATAAGCGGAGGAAAAACATGAGCGAATTTGATCGGAAGCACGGGCGGGTCACCATCCCCACGGACGTGGACGTGGTGCCCGAGACCCTGGAGATACTGAAGCGTTGGGGCGCTGATGCCATCCGTGACTGCGACGGTACGGACTATCCGGAAGAGCTGAAGAACGTGGACGCTAAGGTGTACTCCACGTACTACACCACCCGGAAGGATAACGCGTGGGCCAAGGCCAATCCCGACGAGGTGCAGCAGTGCTACATCATGAGCGGATTCTACCCCGCCACTGAGGATACCCTGTCCATCCCCCTGATGAAGGGCATCAGCGACGAGCTGATGAAAGTCAACACCCGGGACGACATCAAGCGCTGGTGGGAGGTCATCGACCGGACCAGCGGCGAGGTCGTGGACACCGCCAACTGGGACTATGACGAAAATACCGGCTGCGTGGTCATCAAGAACGTGGAGAAGTATCACGACTACACCGTGAGCTTCCTGGCCTACCTGATCTGGGACCCCGTCCACATGTACAACGCGGTGACCAACAACTGGCAGAACTTCGAACACCAGATCACCTTTGACGTGCGCCAGCCCAAGACCCACAAGTTCACCATGGAGCGCCTGCGCAAGTTCATCGCGGAGCACCCCTACGTGAACGTGATTCGCTACACCACCTTCTTCCACCAGTTCACCCTCATGTTTGACGAGCTCAAACGGGAGCGGTACGTGGACTGGTACGGCTACTCCGCCTCCGTGTCCCCCTACATCCTGGAGCAGTTCGAGAAGGAAGTGGGCTACAAGTTCCGCCCCGAGTACATCATCGACCAGGGCTACTACAACAACCAGTACCGGGTGCCCAGCAAGGAGTTCAGGGACTTCCAGGCCTTCCAGCGCCGCGAGGTGGCCAAGCTGGCCAAGGAGATGGTGGACATCACCCACGAGCTGGGCAAGGAAGCCATGATGTTCCTGGGCGACCACTGGATCGGCACCGAGCCCTTCATGGACGAGTTCAAGACCATCGGCCTGGACGCGGTGGTGGGCAGCGTGGGCAACGGCTCCACCCTGCGCCTCATCAGCGACATCCCCGGCGTGAAGTACAC
>NZ_CALXEG010000054.1 GCF_944387275.1 uncultured Pseudoflavonifractor sp. | reverse complement strand
GTGTCGCGACTTCATTCTACCAGAGATCTGCAAACCATGTCTCTTTTTCTTTTTGCGAAACTTATTCTACCTTATCGACTTGCGCGGGATTCCTCTTTTTATTCTGCTTTTTATTCACGGCCCAGCCCCTGCCCCATCTGAGATGGGGCAGGGGCTGGGCGACATAAAAAACGGGGCCGCTGTCCTTTCGGACAGCGGCCCCTTGCAGGCTGAAATTACTTCTTCAGGTTGAAGAAAGCGTCCTTGCCCCAGTACTGAGCCACATCGCCCAGCTCCTCCTCGATGCGGAGCAGCTGGTTGTACTTGGCCACACGGTCGGTACGGCTGGGAGCGCCGGTCTTGATCTGGCCGGCGTTCATGCCCACCACGATGTCGGCAATGGTGGCGTCCTCGGTCTCGCCGGAGCGGTGAGACACGACGGCGGTGTAGCCGGCGCGGTTGGCCTTCTGGATGGTGTCCAGGGTCTCGGTCAGGGTGCCGATCTGGTTGACCTTGATCAGCACGGCGTTGGCCACGTGCAGGTCCAGACCCTTCTGCACGCGCTCGGAGTTGGTGACGAACAGGTCGTCGCCCACCAGCTGGACGCGGTCGCCCAGGGCCTTGGTGAGCATGCCCCAGCCTTCCCAGTCGTCCTCGCCCATGCAGTCCTCCATGGAGATGATGGGGTAGTTGTCGGCGAACTTCTTCCACATGTTGACCATCTGCTGCTTGGTCATGGTCTTCTTGGCCTTGGGCAGGTCGTAGCAGCCGGTCTCCTCGTTGTACCACTCGGACACGGCGGCGTCGATGGCGATCATGAAGTCCTCGCCGGGCTTGTAGCCGGCCTTCTCAATGGCCTGGACGATCACCTTCAGAGCGTCCTCGTCCTTCTTCAGGTTGGGAGCGTAGCCGCCCTCGTCACCCACGCCAGCGGCGGGAGTGCCATTCTCCTTCAGAACGGTCTTCAGGGTGTGGAACACCTCGGCGCAGCGGCGCAGAGCCTCACGGAAGGAGGGAGCGGACACGGGCATGATCATGAACTCCTGGATGTCCACGTTGTTGGTGGCGTGAGCGCCGCCGTTGAGGATGTTCATCATGGGCACGGGCAGGACCTTGGCGTTGACGCCGCCGATGTAGTTGTACAGGCTGGTGCCCAGGCTCTCGGCAGCGGCCTTGGCGCAGGCCAGGGAGGCGCCCAGGATGGCGTTGGCGCCCAGACGGGACTTATTGGGGGTGCCGTCCAGAGCGATCATGGCCTTGTCGATGGCCACCTGGTCCAGGACGTTCATGCCCACCAGGCACTCGGCGATCTCGGTGTTGACGTTCTTCACGGCGTTGAGGACGCCCTTGCCCTGGTAACGGCTCTTGTCGCCGTCGCGGAGCTCGCAGGCCTCATAGATACCGGTGGAAGCGCCGGAGGGCACGCTGGCGCGGCCGACAGTGCCGTCCTCCAGGTAGACCTCGACCTCGACGGTGGGGTTGCCGCGGCTGTCCAGAATCTCACGGCCCAGAACATCAACGATCTCGATAATCTGCTTCATGTTCAAAAACTCCTTTCATTTTAGGGACACGGCTTCCGGTCTTTCTGCCGTGCCTTCTATCTGTCAGGGCGGCAGGAACCGCCCGAACATACAAATCCGGCCTCGATCAGGGTGTTGCCGTCCATCTCTGCGGGCTTTTCAAGGCGCCCCAGCCGGCTTCGCCGCCCGGGGACCCCGAATTTCACTTCACGCTGCCCGGAGTGAATCCGGTCAGCGCCAAGGTTTTCCGCTCCGCGCAAAACGCTTGGACGGCGCAGGCGCCGGTCCGCCTTGCGGCGGGATGGCCCTTGAAAAGCCTTTTAGGCCTCGATCAGGGTATTGCCGTCCATCTCCGCGGGCTTTTCAAGGCCCATCAGATCCAGCATGGTGGGGGCGATGTCGGCCAGACGGCCGTCGCGCAGCTTCACGTTGGCGCCCACGATGCAGAAGGGCACCAGGCTGGTGGTGTGGGCGGTGTAGGGGGTGACCCCGTCGTCGTCCAGCATCCGGTCGGCGTTGCCGTGGTCGGCAGTGATGAGGGCCACGCCGCCCATCTTGCGGGTGGCCTCCACGACCCGGCCCACGCACTCGTCCACGGTCTCAACGGCCAGGCGGGCAGCCTCGTACACGCCGGTGTGGCCCACCATGTCGCAGTTGGCGAAGTTCAGGATAACCACATCATAGTTGCCGCTCTCGATGCGCTTCACCGCCTCGTCGGTGACCTCACGGGCGCTCATGTCGGGCTTGAGGTCGTAGGTGGGCACCTTGGGGGAGGGGATCAGGCAGCGGTCCTCGCCGGGGAACACCTGCTCCACGCCGCCGTTGAAGAAGAAGGTCACGTGGGCGTACTTCTCGGTCTCGGCAATGCGGAGCTGGGTCAGGCCCAGGCGGGAGATATACTCGCCGAAGATGTTCTTCAGCTCGTGATGGGGGAAAGCCACCGTCACGTTGGGCATGGTGGCGTCATAGGAGGTGGTGCAGACATAGGTCAGGGGGAAGAAGCCCTTCTTCCGCTCAAAGCCGTCAAAGTCGGGGTCCACCAGGCTGCGGGTGATCTCACGGGCCCGGTCGGGGCGGAAGTTCATGAACACCACGCTGTCGCCGGACTTGATGACCGCGTCCTTGCAGCAGATGACAGGCTCCACGAACTCGTCGGTGACGCCGGCGTCATAGGACTTCTGCACGGCGGCCACGGGGTCGGCCTCAAAGGGGGCCTCGCCCAGCACCAGGGCGTCATAGGCTCTGACCAGACGCTCCCAGCGCTTGTCACGGTCCATGGCATAGAAGCGGCCGGAGATGACGCCGACATGGGCGTTGCCCAGCTGGGCGCACTTCTCAGCCAGCTGCTCCACGTAGCCCTTGCCGGAGGAGGGGGGCACGTCACGGCCGTCCAGGAAGGCGTGGACATAGACGTCCTTCACGCCCTGCTGCTTGGCCATGTCCAGCAGCGCGAAGATGTGGGTGATGTGGCTGTGGACGCCGCCGTCAGACAGCAGACCCATCACGTGGAGGGCGTGGCCCTCCTGCTTGGCGTTCTCCATGGCCCGCAGGTACTCGGGGTTCTGGAAGAAGTCGCCGTCCTTGATGGACTTGGAGATCCGGGGCAGATCCTGGAACACCACGCGGCCGGCGCCGATGTTGGTGTGGCCCACCTCGGAGTTGCCCATCTGGCCCTCGGGCAGACCCACATCCAGGCCGGAGGCGGACAGCTTGCACACCGGGTTCTCGGCAAACAGCTTGTCCAGCACGGGCTTGCGGGCGTTGGCGATGGCGTTGCCCTTGGTCTCGCTGCGGAGACCGTAGCCATCCATAATGATAAGAGTAGTCGGTGTTTTACTCATAAATAACCTCAGTTCCTTCAGGTAAGATCGGAGCGGCGGGCAGCGGGCCCCTGCGGCCCCGCCGCTCGCTGTCTCCTTTTGTCACGCTTTGCCGCACCCGGGTGCTCAGCGCGTTCTGTCACGCCTTGCACCCTCCGCGACGGCGCCTAAGCCCCTCCGACTGCGCAAGCCGGCCTCCACCCCTTCCGGGTCTCCGGTCCGTTTGCTCCGCTCCGGGCTTATCCGCCTGCTCCCGGGTGCTCAGCGCTTCTTCTTACTCCTGATTGGCGTCGTTGACGATGCTGGTGAAGTCAGCGGGCTTCAGGGACGCACCGCCGATGAGGCCGCCGTCAATGTCGGGCTGAGCCAGCAGCTCAGCGGCATTCTTGGCGTTCATGGAGCCGCCATACTGGATGGTGACGGCACGGGCGACACGGGCGCCGTACAGCTTGCGGATGACCACACGGATGCTCTCGCAGACCTCGGCGGCCTGCTCAGCGGTAGCGGTCTTGCCGGTGCCGATGGCCCAGATGGGCTCGTAGGCGATGACCACGTGGCGCATCTTGTCGGCGGGCACGCCGGCCAGAGCGGCCTTGACCTGATAGGCAATCAGCTCCATGGTGACGCCCAGCTCACGCTGCTCCAGGCTCTCGCCCACGCAGACGATGGGGTGCAGGCCGGCCTCCAGAGCGGCGTGGACCTTCTTGTTGACGGTGAAGTCGGTCTCATTGTAGTACTGACGGCGCTCGGAGTGGCCGATGATGACGTACTTCACGCCCAGCTCCTTGAGCATCTCGGCAGAGACCTCGCCGGTGTAGGCGCCGTGGGACTCATAGTGGCAGTTCTCAGCGCCGATGGCGATGCGGCTCTCCTTGAACAGGCGCACAGCGGCGGGAATGTTCACATAGGGCACGCAGAGGACGACCTCACACCACTTGGGTCTGCCCAGCATGTCCTTAATCTCCTCGGCGAAGGCGCGGGTCTCGGAGAGGGTCTTGTTCATCTTCCAGTTTCCGGCGATGATGGTCTTGCGGTAGCGGCGGTTCATTGCAGTTCAATCCTTTCCATATATATGAAGCTTTGCGCAGGCGGCGCGCCGGACTCGTCGCGCCCTGCGGAGATCGGGCATCTCGGTCAAGCTGCCCGTTCAGGGAGGCATCCCCGGCGGAGCAGCGCTCCGTCGGGGACCCCTTAGGTGTTACATCCTCGGGCGAAGTGAATTCGCCCTGCGGCAAGGTCTGCTGCGCAAACGCTTGGACGCGCCTTCGGCGCGGCTCGCTTTCGCTCGCGCGGCGGCGCCCTGTCTAATCAGGCGTCCAGCAGGCAGGCCACGCCGGGCAGCTCCTTGCCCTCCATGAACTCCAGGGAGGCGCCGCCACCGGTGGAGATGTGGGTCATCTTGTCGGCATAGCCCAGCTGCTGCACGGCCGCCGCGCTGTCGCCGCCGCCGATGATGGTGATGGCGCTGGTCTTGCTCAGAGCCTCGGCCACAGCCTCGGTGCCCTTGGCGAAGGCGGGGAACTCGAACACGCCCATGGGGCCGTTCCAGATCACGGTGCCGGCGTCCTTCACGGCGTCGCAGTACAGCTTCACGGTCTCGGGGCCGATGTCCAGGCCCTGCCAGCCGTCGGGGATCTCGCCGTTCTTGACCACCTTGCTCTCAGCGTCGGGGGCAAAGGCGTTGGCCACCACGGTGTCCACGGGCAGCAGCAGCTTGACGCCCTTCTCAGCGGCCTTCTTCACCATGTCGTTGGCATAGGACTCCCAATCGGCCTCCAGCAGGCTGTCGCCCACCTTGCCGCCCTGCGCGGCGGAGAAGGTGTAGGCCATGCCGCCGCCGATGATGATGGTGTCGGCGATCTCCAGCAGGTTGTTGATCACGCCGATCTTGGAGGAGACCTTGGAGCCGCCCAGGATGGCCACCAGAGGACGCTTGGGATTGGCCAGAGCGCCGCCGATGATCTCCAGCTCCTTCTGGATCAGGAAGCCGGACACGGCGGGCAGGTAGTCGGCCACGCCGGCGGTGGAGGCGTGAGCGCGGTGCACGGCGCCGAAGGCGTCGGACACATAGATCTCAGCCATGGAAGCCATCTTCTTGGCCAGCTCGGGATCGTTCTTGGTCTCGCCCTTCTCGAAGCGGGTGTTCTCCAGCAGCATGATCTGGCCGGGCTGGAGCGCAGCGGCCTTGGCCATGGCGTCGGGGCCCACCACGTCCTTGGCCATGATGACGTCCTTGCCCAGCAGCTCGCTCAGGCGCTTGGCAACAGGGGCCAGGGACAGCTGAGCCAGGGACTTCTTCCACTGCTCCTCGGTGATGGAGGCGGGGTCCTTGCCCTTCTCGGCCTGCTTCTTCACATAGGAGTCAAAGGTGGCGACAGGCTTGCCCAGGTGGGAGCAGGCGATGACGGCAGCGCCCTGGTCCAGCAGGTACTGGATAGTGGGCAGAGCGGCGCGGATCCGCTTGTCATCGGTGATGGTGCCGCTGCCGTCCTTGGCCAGGGGCACGTTGAAGTCGCAGCGGAGGAGGACCTTCTTGCCGGCGACGTCGATGTCTTTCACGGTCTTCTTGTTGTAGTTCATACGAAAGCTCCTTTCATCTCTCCTTCCCCGGACAATCCGGGGAACTCTAACTGGCGCAATGCTTCGTAGGTCACTATGGCGACGGAATTTGCCAGATTCAGGCTGCGCGCGTCGGGGCGCATTGGGATGCGGATGCACCGGTCCCGGTGGGCCTCACGGAACGCCTGGGGCAGACCAGCCGTCTCCTTGCCGAAGAACAGCCAGCACCCGTCCCGGAATTCCGCCTCTGTGTAAGGGCGGGGAGCCTTGGTGGTCATGAGCCAGAGGTCCTCCGCGCCGGTACGGGCGAAGAAATCCTCCAGGTTCTCATAGACCGTCAGGTCCACCATATGCCAGTAATCCAGCCCGGCCCGCTTCACCGCCCGGTCCGAGATATCAAACCCCAGGGGCTTGATCAGGTGGAGGCGGCTGCGCGTGGCCGCGCAGGTGCGGGCGATGTTGCCGGTATTTTGCGGAATTTCCGGTTCAACCAGAACTAGATTCAGCATAAATCCGGCCCACCTCCCATTTACAGCGGTGTTATTGTACATCGAATCTCGCAGAATTTCAACAGCAAATACGTCGATAATCCCATAAAAATTCATTTTTTATTGAACAATTCCTGATTGTTTCGTCATCGGAGCGTTTTATGCTTTATAGTTGCGAAAAGTTGTGCTACAATATCGGCAGTAACAGGGCTGCGCCGCGCTTTGCTGTCAGGTAAAGCGATCCAGCTCCGCATTAAGTATCAGCTAAATTCCGCGCTTTTCCGCGGGGAAAATGATCGATTAAGGAGAATGAACGTGGAAACACAGACACAACGCCTCCGAATTGTGGTGAAAGTGGGCACTTCGTCCCTCACCCACGACACCGGACGGCTGAATCTGCACAATATGGAGCGTCTGGCCCGCACGCTGTCCGACCTGGAGGGCATGGGCCACGAGATCGTGCTGGTGTCCTCGGGTGCCATCGGCGTGGGCACCACCAAGCTGGGGCTGAAGGAGCGGCCCCGCGAGCTGCGGATGAAGCAGGCCGCCGCCGCTGTGGGCCAGTGCGCCATCATGCACCTCTATGACAAGCTCTTCGGGGAGTACAACCGGATGGTGGCCCAGATCCTGCTCACCGGCGAGGATGTGGACGCCCCCGTCCGGGCGGAACACCTGCGCAACACCTTTGAATCCCTTCTGGAGCTGGGGGTCATCCCGGTGGTCAACGAGAACGACTCGGTGTCCTCTGCCGAGATCGAGACGGGCAAGTGCAAGGTGCTGGGCGACAACGACACCCTGTCCGCCATTGTGGCCCGGCTGGTAAAGGCCGACCTGCTGGTGCTCCTGAGCGACATCGACGGCCTCTACGACGCCGACCCCCACAGCAACCCGGACGCCAAACTCATCCACCATGTGGACGCGGTGACCCCTGAGCTGCGGGCCATGGCGGGGGGCGCGGGCACCTGGCGGGGCACCGGCGGCATGCAGACCAAGCTCAACGCCGCCGAGATTGCCATGTCCGCCGGGGTGGACATGGTCATCACCAACGGTGCGCAGGTGGAGGACCTGTACGGCATCGTGGCCGGGGAGGACATCGGCACCCGGTTCTCCTCAGGCAAGCAGGCGCTGTAATCGCTGCATACATATATTTTATATAAAAATCTCACCGCGTCAGCGGAGAAATGGGGGATCGATATGACAATTCTGGAAGGCCAGGGGCTGGCCGCCAAAGTCGCCGCCCGGGTACTGTCCGTGGCGGGTACCGCCCAGAAGAACAAAGCGCTGGAGGCCATCGCCCAGGCGCTGCTGGACCGGCAGGAGGAGATTCTCTCCGCCAACGCCCGGGATCTGGACGCCGCCCGGGAGAGCGGCATGCGCCAGTCTCTCCAGGACCGGCTGGCCCTGGATGAGAAGCGGATCGCCGGCATTGTGGAGGGGGTGCGGCAGGTGGCCGCGCTGCCCGACCCCATCGGCCAGGTCACAAAGATGGAGAAGCGGCCCAACGGGCTCATCATCGGTCGCCGCCGGGTCCCTCTGGGGGTCATCGGCATCATCTATGAGGCCCGGCCCAACGTGACGGTGGACGCCGCCGCCCTGTGCCTCAAGTCGGGCAACGCGGTCATCCTCCGCGGCGGCAAGGAGGCCCTCCACTCCAACATGGCCCTGACGTCCATCATGCGGGACGCTCTGGAGCGGTCCGGCCTGCCCATGGACTGCGTGTCCCTGGTGGCCAGCACCAGCCGGGAGAGCGCCGCCGAGCTGATGGGCCTGACCGAATATCTGGACGTGCTCATCCCCCGAGGCGGCGCGGGCCTCATCCGCTCGGTGGTGGAGAATGCCCGGGTGCCTGTCATCCAGACCGGCGTGGGCGTGTGCCACATCTATGTCCATGAGAAGGCCGACCTGCAGATGGCGGCCGACATTCTCTACAACGCCAAGTGCTCCCGCCCCTCGGTGTGCAACGCCGCCGAGTGCCTGCTGGTGGACCGGGCGGTGGCGGCTCAGTTCCTGCCCATGGCCCAGGTCCGCCTGGCCGACAAGCACGTGGAGTTCCGCGGCTGTCCCGAGACCTGCGCCATCCTGCCCGGCGCGGTGCCCGCCACGGCGGAGGACTGGGACACCGAGTACGGCGACTACATCCTGGCCGTCAAGGTGGTGGAGGACCAGGACGAGGCCACGGACTTTATCGCCGCCCACGGCACCGGCCACTCGGAGGCCATCGTCACCTCCGACTACTTTGCCGCCCAGCGCTTCCTGGACGAGGTGGACGCGGCGGCGGTATATGTCAACGCCTCCACCCGCTTCACCGACGGCTTTGAGTTCGGCCTGGGGGCGGAGATCGGCATCTCCACCCAGAAGATGCACGCCCGGGGCCCCATGGGCCTGGAGGAGCTGACCAGCTCCAAGTACGTCATCTACGGCACCGGACAGGTGCGGTGAGCATAAGCTGGAAGGGACGGTCCTCTCCCGTCTCTTCCAGCTTTTTTCTCTGCTGCCGCCTCGCCGCCCGATTCATAGGTACATACGCTCTCACAGGGCGTATGAATTTTGCCGAGAGGCGGTACTGTTATGGAACACGCCCAAGCGCACGCCAACAGGCACACCGTGGAGGCACACGCCCAGGACGGGCTGCTGGTGCACTACCTGGGGAGCATCCCCCCCGCCGCCGGCGGCTGCGTGGTGGAGTTTGCCTTCACCCTGCCGGCCGTCCCGCCCGACACCCGCACCGCTGTGGCCATCACGCTGCTGGAGCTGGACAAGGAGGGCCGTGCCTTTCCCCGGGGGATGCGCACCCTGCTCCTTCCCGCCCACCACAGCACCCGGCCCATGGACGTCCAGGCGGAGGGGGTCCGTTTCATCCTCCCCGCCGAGCTGGACCTGAGCGAAGACGGCTCCCGCCGCCTGGTGGTCCAGACCGAGTCCCAGTATCTGGACTTCCCCGCCCGGTGCGATATGCGGGACTAACAGACCGGGGTCCGGTCCGCACTGTGTGCGGACCGGACCCCGGTTGGTTTATGGGATGATTTTTCCGGCTCAGCGGCCCTTCTTCAGGTCCCGAATCAGCTTCCACGCCTGGATGATCAGGGTGGGCACCAGGGCCAGGCCCACAATGGCCCCCGCCAGCGGCACGGTGAGGGGCGCCACCTGGAACAGGGTGGTCAGGCCGGGGATAAAGAGCACCGCGGCCAGGAGCACCACGCCGGCGGCAAAGGCGCCCAGGCTGGCCTTGTTGGTGGTCAGGCCCAGGCGGAACAGGGAGGACTCGCCCCGGCAGTTGAAGCCGTGGAACAGCCGGGCCAGGGTGAGGGTGGAGAAGGCCATGGTCATGGCCAGGGCGTCTCCGCCGTTGTTCAGGCCCAGGAAGAAGGCCCCCATGGTGGCGGCGGCGATCAGGGCGCCGTAGACCATGATGCGGGTGAGCAGGGAGCGGGTGAGGATGGGCTCCTTGGGGTCTCTGGGCTTCTGGTCCAGCAGGCCCTTCCCCGCCGGCTCCACGCCAATGGCGATGGCGGGGAGGGAGTCGGTGAGCAGGTTAATGAACAGCAGGTGCACCGCCGCGAAGGGCATGGGCAGGTTGGCCAGGGAGGTGATGAGCACGCAGAAGATGCCCGCCATGTTGCCCGACAGCAGGAAATTGATGGCGTTCTTGATGTTGGTGTACACGCCGCGGCCGTTGACCACAGCCTTGACGATGGTGGCAAAGTTGTCGTCGGAGAGGATCATGGACGCGGCGTCCTTGCTGACCTCGGTGCCGGTGATGCCCATGGCCACGCCGATGTCGGCGGCCTTGAGGGCGGGGGCGTCGTTGACGCCGTCGCCGGTCATGGACACGATGCGGCCCTTTCTCTGCCAGGCCCCCACGATGCGGATCTTGTTCTCAGGGGACACGCGGGCATAGACCGAGATCTTCTCCAGCCGCTGGTCCAGCTCATCGTCGCTCATGGCGTCCAGCTCCACGCCGGACAGGGCCTCGTCTCCATCCCGGAAGATGCCCAGCTGTCTGGCAATGGCAGAGGCGGTGATCTTGTGGTCGCCGGTGATCATAATGGTGCGGATGCCGCCCCGCTTGGCGTCGGCCACGGCCTGGATGGCCTCGGGACGGGGCGGGTCGATCATGGAGATCAGGCCCACAAAGGTGAAGTCCCGCTCGTCCTCCAGGGTCAGGGGGCGGACCGCCTCCAGCTCCTTGCAGGCGAAGGACAGCACCCGCAGGCCCTGCCGGGACAGCTCCGTATTCACCCGGGCGATCTCCGCCCGGCGCTCCTGGGTCATCTCCACCTTGCCCTGGCTGGTGAGCAGCCAGGCCGAGCGCTCCAGCAGCACGTCGATGGCGCCCTTTGTGTACAGAGTGGGCACACCCTCCACACTGTGAAAGGTGGACATCAGCTTCCGGTCCGAGTCAAAGGCCAGCTCGCCCAGACGGGGGTGCTGGCGGCGGTAGGCCACCTCGTCCACGCCGATGCGGTTGCCCAGCATGACTAGGGCCACCTCGGTGGGGTCGCCGATCTCGGCACCGGTCTCCTTGTCGGTGGTGGCGTCGCTGGCCAGAAGGGCCTCCTTCAGCAGCAGCCGCTGCACGTCGTTGGCCAGGTCCAGCTGGTCCCCGTCCAGCAGCATGCCGTCGGCGTAGATCTTCTGGGGGGTCATCTTGTTCTGGGTCAGGGTGCCCGTCTTGTCCGAGCAGATGACGGACACGGCGCCCAGAGTCTCCACCGCCTTCAGATCCTTCATGATGGCGTTCTGCCGGGCCATCTTCTGGGTGCCCATGGCCTGGACGATGGTGACGATGGAGGACAGGGCCTCGGGGATGGCGGCCACCGCCAGGGCCACGGCGAACATCAGGGCGTCCAGAATGGGCTTCTGGCGGTACAGGGCCAGGACAAACACCAGGGCGCAGATGGCCATGATGATGATGGCCAGTTTTTTGGAGAAGTTGTCCAGGCTCTGCTGGAGGGGGGTCTTGCGCTGCTGGGTCTGGTTCATCAGGGCGGCCACCTTGCCCAGCTCGGTGTCCATGCCCGTGCCGGTGACCACAAAGACCGCCCGGCCGTAGGTCACCAGGGAGCCGGAGAACACCATGTTCTTCCGGTCGCCCAGGGCCACGTCGCCCTGGGGGATCACATCGGCGGTCTTCTCCACCGCCTCGCTCTCACCGGTAAGGGAGCTCTCGTTGACCTTGAGGGAGTAGTTCTCCAGGATGCGGCCGTCGGCCACCACCATGTCGCCGGCCTCCAGCTCCACGATGTCGCCGGGGACCACCTGGGGCGACGGCACCGTGGTGCGCACCCCGTCCCGTATCACCTTGGCGCTGGGCGCGGACATGGCCTTCAGGCTCTCCAGGGACTTTTCCGCCTTGAAGTGCTGCACCGTGCCCAGCACGGCGTTGAGAATGAGCACCGCGAAAATCACGATGGTGCTCTCCGCCTCGCCGGTGGCCAGGGAGATGAGGGCCGCGACGATGAGGATCATCACCATCAGGTCCTTGAACTGCTCCAGGAACACCTGGAGCACCGACTTCTTCTTTCCCTCGCTCAGGGCGTTGGGGCCATACTTCTCCAGGCGGCTCTCCGCCTCCGCCCCGGACAGGCCCTGCTGCCGGTCGCTCTTTACAGACGAGAGGACTTGCTCCGTCTCCAGCGTATGCCAGCGCTGTTTCTCTGTATCCATGTCTGTCCACCTTCACATTTTATGTTTTCATGAGGTAAATCAAATTTCCTAGGGTGAATTATACTATCCCTCTATAGGGGTGTCAATCCCCATTCGTGCAAAAAATTGGGATATTTTAGGCAGCGCTTTATCCTTCCCCAGCAGTTCATAAATTATTCACAATGCCTTCATGATTTAGCCTTAATTATTGGTTATGATGATATCGGATTCAGGAAGAAGAACTTAAAATCCTCCCAACACAACCAATCCCTCTCCAACACCTTTGCAGAACAACACACACCCAAAAAGCCCCCGGCCTTCCGGCCGGGGGCTTTTTGGTGCTCAACCTGCTCTCTCCAATGTAAATTTTCAATCTCCGTGGCTATTCTTTCCTATATATCCCACGTCCCACAAAGGCAATGAACCCTTTATCTCTTAGCAATTGCAGTTGCTGCCGAATTTTTGCCCGGATATTGTGGTTCTTCGGATGTTTGTCTGCAAGCTGCCATTCAAATCTATATATGTCTTCCAGTGTAAACTGCTGCTTCTGTATTCTGTTTATACAATCCAGCACATCCATAAGCCAGCCGCGTGCCTCCAAACTGTCTGTACTTAAAAGGGATGAGCGCCGCACTTGTTCCAGCACAGTTTCTTTATCTTCGGGAATCCCGCCATAAATAATTCTAATCCGGCCCTGTTCAGGAATTTTGTCCAAGAGAATATTACATCCTGTCCATCCAGCCCTTTGCGCTACCGGTGAAAGCGGCTTACGTTTTTCCACTACCTCTGGAACAAAGAAATGCTTTGGAATCATCCAGACGTTTTCTACGCACAGTTTATCCGCATTATAATTTAGAATAAAGAAATCAGGATTATTATAGCTGGTAATTCTCCGAATAAACGTGTCATATGCGCCATCTGCTATCTTGTGTCCCAGCACACCGCTTTTACTTTTTAACTCATATTCATTTCCACAGTTCGGGCAAAAAAAATCTGCAACTGCACTATTATTCGGAAAGCGCTGTATCTCCGGACTTCCACAGCGCGGACAATAGATATTGTTTTTGACCCATTCCTCAGTGAGCACTCTGATCATTTGTGATCTGCTACTGTAATCTATGGCCAACGTCTGATCAAATTGGAGATTCACACCGTTGTCCCCCCCCAGATTTTTACTTGCAATATCTCTTCTGCCGGTTTTCGAACCACACGTCTCTATCTGAGTAAATGTCCTATAACTTATAGCTGCATTTAAGCATAGCATAGCCCAAGCGCCTCCTTCAAGACAATTATCCCTAACAGCTCCATACGCTCCCTACTGCCAACAGTTGCAATCTCAGAGCAGTTGGGGTAGAATATAGTGTTAAAATCACTGGATATCATTCCTCGAAGGAGGTTGTTTACATGCGGGACGGATTTATCAAAGTCGCAGCGGGCACGCCCCAGATCAAAGTGGCCGACTGCCGCCACAATGCGGAGGCCTGCTTCACCCTGATGCGGGAGGCGGCCAAGCAGGGCGTCAAGGTGCTGGTGCTGCCCGAGCTGTGCCTCACCGGGTACACCTGCGGAGACCTGTTCCTCCACGACACCCTGCTCCAGGGGGCCGAGGAAGCCCTGGCCACCGTGCTGGAGGCCACCCGGAACCTGGACATGGTCACCGCCCTGGGCCTGCCGGTGCGGAACAAATGGGACAACAAGCTGTATAACTGCGCGGCGGTTATACACAAGGGAGAGATTTTGGGCCTGGTTCCCAAGACCGCCCTTCCCAATTACGGCGAGTTCTACGAGGGCAGATGGTTTGCCTCCGGCCAGGGCGTAGAGGCATATATCAGGCTGTGCGGCCAGGATGTGGACCTGTGCGCCCGCCAGCTCTTCGGCTGCCAGTCCATGCCCAACCTGGTCATCGGCGTGGAGATCTGCGAGGACCTGTGGGGCACCCAGCCCCCCTCCGGCCTGCTCTCCGCCGCCGGAGCCACGGTGATGCTCAACCTGTCCGCCTCCGACGAGGTGGTGGGCAAGGCGGAGTACCGCCGGGCCCTGGTCACCGGCCAGTCCGCCCGGCTGGTGTGCGGCTATGTGTACGCCGACGCCGGTGAGGGCGAGTCCACCACCGACATGGTCTTTGCCGGCCACAATCTCATTGCCGAAAACGGCGCCCTGCTGGCTGAGCGGCGCTTTGCCTGCGGCCTGACCGTCAGCGAGATTGACGTGGACCGTCTGGTGTACGAGCGGCGGCGCATGAACACCTATACCGCTTCCAAGGAGGCCCTGGAGATCGGGCGGGTCAACTTTGACCTGGATACGGAGGAGACCCGCCTGACCCGCCGCTTCTCCCCCACCCCCTTTGTGCCCGAGGACAGCGCGGACCGGGCCGAGCGGTGCGACGAGATCCTGAAGATCGCCGCCCTGGGCCTGAAGCGCCGGCTGGAGCATACCCACGCCGCAGCCGCGGTAGTGGGCCTGTCCGGCGGACTGGACTCCACCCTGGCCATCCTGATCGCCGCCGTGGCCATGAAGCTGCTGGACCGGCCCGCGTCGGACATCATCGCGGTGACCATGCCCTGCTTCGGCACCACCGACCGTACCCGGGACAACGCTGTGGAGCTGGCCGGACGGCTGGGCGCCACCCTGAAGCGCATCGACATCGGCGAGGCGGTGAAGCAGCACTTCAAGGACATCGGCCAGTCCATGGACAACCACGACGTGACCTTTGAGAACGGACAGGCCAGAGAGCGGACCCAGGTGCTGATGGACATCGCCAACCAGTGCGGCGGCCTGGTGGTGGGTACCGGCGACCTGAGCGAGCTGGCCCTGGGCTGGGCCACCTACAACGGCGACCACATGTCCATGTACGGCGTCAACGCCTCCATCCCCAAGACCCTGGTGCGCCATCTGGTGTCCTTTGTGGCCGGGGACAAGGTGGCGGAGGACCCCCGCCTGTCCCACGTGCTGGAGGACATTCTGGACACCCCCGTGTCCCCCGAGCTGCTCCCCGCTGTGGGCGGCGAGATCGCCCAGCGCACCGAGGACCTGGTGGGTCCCTATGAGCTCCACGACTTCTTCCTCTACTATATTATCCGCTGGGGCTTCCCGCCCCGGAAGGTGTTCCGCCTGGCGGAGCAGGCCCTCGGGGACCGGTACGACCGGTCTGTCATCCTCAAGTGGCTGAAGAACTTCTACCGGCGGTTCTTTGCCCAGCAGTTCAAGCGCTCCTGCCTGCCCGACGGCCCCAAGGTGGGCTCGGTGACTCTGTCCCCCCGTGGCGACTGGCGGATGCCTTCCGACGCCTCTGCACGCCTCTGGATGGAGGAGCTTGAGACCCTGAACTGATATTGGCTCTCCCTGCCAGCCGCCTATGGCTCCCCTGCTCGGGCCCGGGCGGCGGCAGAAAAATAACGGAAAAAAATTTTTTCGCAAAATGAATGGAACGTCCTTGCTCAATCGTATTATGGTTGAAACCCCCATGAGGGTTATCTCACGATTGTGGAGGGCAAGAAGATGAAAAAGGTATTGATTGGCACTCTGACTGTGGTATTGGTTCTCACTGTAATCACCGCGGGCGCTTTTGCCGCCGGCCGGGGAAACGGCAGCCGCTTTGCGGGCGCCAACTGGGACGGCATCTGCGACAATTACGGCACCAACTACCAGGGTACCGGCTACGGCGCGGGCTATGTGGACGCTGCCAATGACGGCGTGTGCGACAACTACGGCACCAACTGCCGCGGCTGCGCTCTGGGCTTTGTGGATGCCGACAACGATGGCATCTGCGACAACTGCGGCACCAACTGCCGCGGCTGCGCCCTGGGCTTTGTGGACGCCGACAATGACGGCATCTGCGACAACTGCGGCACCAATTGCCGCGGCTGCGCCCTGGGCTTTGTGGACGCCAATAACGACGGCATCTGCGACAACTGCGGCACCAATTGCCGCGGCTGCGCCCTGGGCTTTGTGGACGCCAATAACGACGG
>NZ_CALXEG010000053.1 GCF_944387275.1 uncultured Pseudoflavonifractor sp. | reverse complement strand
GTGGAGGTGGACGTGCGCTCCTTCGGCGTGCGCATGCCCCCCTGCACCGCCAAGAAGCCCACCTACGGCATCATGGGCCTGATGCACATCATCCCGCCCGCTCTGGCCTGGCTGTGGCGTCTGGTGGCGCCCCGGGGCTTCAACAACCCCAGCATCGCCTCCAGCGGCTCCGGTCTGGCCAGCGAGGGTGTGGGCTCCTACTGGCCCTTTGCCACCGGCCTGCGGGTGAGACAGGCCAACCTGCTGCTGGAGCAGATCCTGGCCTGCAGCGCCACCCGCTACGTCCTCATCCCCAACCAGCATATCGGTATCTATAAGGTGGGCTTTGCCGCCGAGTGGATCGCCCGCGAGTACCTGGCCCGCCGCGGCGGCGTGAACATGAAGATGGACCGCCTGCTGCCCGCCCGCTGCGCCCTTCTGGGTTACGACCTGAAGGAGATGAAGGTGGACGGCCAGCGCATCTCCAGCAAGTTCCTCCGCCCCGAGACCCAGGAGCTGCTGGGCGAGGAGGCCTACGACAAGGGCGCCGAGATCCTCTACAAGTTCTTCGAGAAGGAACTGGCCGTGTACGACGTGGAGGAGCTGCACCCGGTGGGCAAGCAGATTCTGGAGTGCTTCAAGAAGCGCGGCACCATCCAGGACTACTGCAAGATCATCCCCCTGGGCCTGGAATAAGGCGGACAGCACAAAAAATCCGGCGGAACAGCCGGCAATTTCTCCCCCTGCGTCCGGCGGGAGGGCAGATGGAAAAAGGGAGCCGTTTCGGCTCCCTTTTTTCCGTAATTGACCCAATATGCGGAGGTTTTTTACAATTTGTTGGAGCTTTGGTTTCTTTTAGACTTGATCCGCGTCGACAGCGCGGCGGGGCCGGATACCGGCCCCGCCTCTTGCTTTTTGCCAAGTGAAGTGATATAGTTTCTCTAAAATGCTTTGTCGGGGAACGTTGGAGCTCCATAGGGAGGGAGTACACATGCCGGATTCCAGCCTTACCAAGCGGGCCCTGGCCCAGACCATGAAGGACCTGATGGCCAGAGAGCCCTTTGCCAAAATCAGCGTGGGAGAGATCTGCGAGGCCTGCGGGATGAGCCGCAAGAGCTTTTACTACCACTTCCGCGACAAATACGACCTGGTCAACTGGATCTTTGACACGGAGTTCATCGAGGTCATCCAGAAGTGCGGCTTTGCCAGCGGCGCGGACATCCTGAACGGCATGTGCCGGTACTTCTACGAGGAGCAGGGCTTTTACCGCTCCGCGCTGGAGATCGAGGGACAGAATTCCTTCCGCGACCACTTTACCGAGGTCATCACCCCCCTGATGCACTCCATTGCCGGGGAACTGTTCTCCAACCGGGAGGACGAGGAGTTCTTCACCGTCTTTTTCAGCGACGCGGTCCTGGCCTCCATTGTCCGCTGGCTCACCAAGGGTACGCCCATGCCGGCGGAGGAGTATGTGGCCCGTCTGCGGAACCTGGTGCAGGGGCTCAGCCGGCTGGACCTGCGCCACGGCGGAACGCCGGAGGACAACTGAACACAAGATGAAAAACGCGGCCTGCGCCTCATGGGCGCAGGCCGCGCTGTTGTATCAGGGCCGCGGGAAATGGGTGCGGAGCAGGCTGTCCAGCGACAGGTCGGGAAGGGCGGCGGGCAGCAGCTGCTTTTTGCCGTCCGCGTATGTGGCCGCCTGCCCGTCGGGCAGCAGCTCCAGATAACGGGGGCTGTCGGAGATGACTCCGTCCACCATCAGCACATCCCGGTAGTAGTCCATCAGCAGCAGGGGATACCGCTGGGTGTTTCTGGCCTGCTCCACGTAGCCGTAGAACTGGGAGGACAGACGGGTGGGACAGGACTTCTCCGGCAGGAGAAAGGCCATGGAGCCGCCGTGGCCCAGCAGGGACTGGACCCACGCGCCGGAGAGCACCTCGGCGGCGCACGCCTCGCTGTTGCACCGGACGAAGTAGCCGAAAAAGCGGCGGGCGTCCCGGAGCAGGGCGGCGGCGGTCTGCCAGTCGGGGACACCGGCGTCCAGCAGGATCAGCAGGTTGGGGCAGGCGGAGAGCTCGTCCACCCAGGGCTCCACCAGCGCGGGGGAGAGAAAGACGAGAAAGGCGCACTCCGGCGCCCTGCGGGCCATCTCCAGCGCCAGGCTGATGGCTCCGTCAGAGCCGCCGCAGTGGAGAAAGTAGGCGTAGATGCCCAGGCTCCGCCCCTCGTCCAGCAGGCGGAGATAATCCCCCGGGGCGTCGGGGGCGTCCCCCTCCAGCCGAAGGGTAATGGACCAGGGGATGTCGAATCCCTCCCTGGCCTCTGCGGCACGGATCTGCTGGGCGCCGATGGTCCAGCTCTGCCACCCCATATTGATGCCAAAGGTCCGCAGAGAGGCGCGGTCGGTGTTCCGCACCGTGTCCTGCACCAGGTCGTAATAGGGGCTGCCGCCGTTCTCCAGCATCTGCTGGATCATGCCGATATAGCGTTTCTGAAAGGGACCCTTGGCGAACGTCTGGCCCATGTCCACCAGCTTGCGCAGGCTGCGCTGTGAGTCCTCCGCGATGTCCCGAATCGCGCGGTCCACAACAGTATCCAGAATGGTTCTGGTAATGGCTTCGCGCTTCAAATAGAGTGCCTCCCTTCGGGTGCGGCCTGAGCGGGGTCCACACGTCTGTATGTTGTTTCTATCATAATGCCCCGCACTCTGAGAGAGAAGTAACAAAAGCGGATGAGTGTCCAAATCCGATACAATCCGCGCCAGATGGGGGGCAGCGGCCGGAGACACAGGCGGGGCGGAAGGGGACAAGGTCTCTGTCTGCCACTGGCGGGCGGCGGCGGACGATGGTATAATCATTTCTGCAAGCGGATACGAGAGGAGAGAGGGACACATGCTGAATTTGCTGCTGGGCCGCTCGGGGAGCGGAAAGACCACGGCCGTGCTCCGGCGCATCGGGGAGAGCGGCGGCGCACGGCCCCAGGTGCTGGTGGTGCCGGAGCAGCACTCCCACGACATGGAGCGCCGCCTGTGCGCCATTGGAGGGAACCAGGTGTCCCGGTACGCCGAGGTGCTCTCCTTCACCCGCATGGCGGGCCGGGTCTTTGCGGTCACCGGCGGGCTGGCCGCCCCCACCCTGGACGCGGGGGGACGGCTGCTGCTGATGTACGCCGCCCTCCAGGCGGTGGCGGGGGAGCTGAAGGTGTATGGCCGCCCCTCCCGGAAGCCGGAGTTTCTCTCCGGCCTCATCGCCACGGTGGACGAGCTGAAGAGCTGCTGCGTCACGCCCAAACACCTGTGGACGGCGGGGGAGGAGGCCGACGGCCCCGAAGGGGACAAGCTGCTGGACCTGTCCCTCATCTACGGCGCCTACGAGGCCCTCACCGCCCGCCGGGCCGCCGACCCCCGGGACCGGGTGACCCGCCTGGCGGAGGCGCTGGAGCAGAGCGGCTGGGCCAGGGGGATGGACGTGTATCTGGACGCCTTCACCGACTTCACGCCCCAGGAAAATCTGGTCATCAAGGCCCTGCTGAAGCAGGCCAATTCGGTGACCGTGGCCCTGACCTGCGATGGGCTGGACGACGAGGGGGACAGCGCGGGCATCTTCGCGCCCGCCCGCCATACGGCCCGCAGCCTGCTGCGGCTGGCCCGGGAGAACGGCGTCCCCGCCCGGACGGAGGTGCAGGAGGACCGGGCCAAGGAGGGGACGGAGGAGCTGGCCTTTCTGGAGGCCCATCTCTTCGACCCGCCGGAGGCCCCCTGGGCCGACAGACCGGCCCATCTCTCCCTCTTCAAGGCAAACAGTCCCTATGCCGAGGTGGAGTACACCGCCGGGGAGATCCTCCGGCTGGTGCGGGAGGAGGGCTACCGCTTCCGGGATATCGCCGTCACCGCCCGCAGCATGGAGGGGTACGGGGAGCTCATCGAGACTATCTTTGCCCGGTACGGCGTGCCTGTGTTCCTGGCCAAAATGAGCGACATCCTCCAGAAGCCCATTCTGGCCCTTATCACCTCCGCTCTGGCCGCCGCCGCGGGGGATTACCAGTACGACGACCTGTTCCGCTACCTCAAGACCGGCCTCACCGGCCTGGCCGAGGAGGACCGGGACCTGCTGGAGAACTACGCCCTCAAGTGGGACCTGCGGGGGAGCCGCTGGACCCAGAAGGGGGACTGGACCATGCACCCCAAGGGGTACGGCCTGCCCCTCAGGCCGGAGGACGAGGCCCTGCTGGCGCGGCTCAATGCCGTCCGGCGGCAGGTCATCGCCCCCCTGGAGGAGCTGCGGAAGAACCCGGACCACACCGGCCTGGGCCACACCAAGGCCCTGTACGCCTTCCTGGAGCGCATCGGCCTGCCGGAGCGGCTGGAGGAGCGGACCGCCGCCCTCCAGGAGCGGGGGGAGCCCGCCCTGGCCCAGGAGTACAGCCAGCTGTGGGACATCCTGTGCAGCGCCCTGGAGCAGTGCGCCCAGATCGTGGGGGACACCCCCATGGAGGCCGACGAGTTCGCCCGGCTCTTCTCCCTGGTGCTCTCCCAGTACGACGTGGGCGCCATCCCCGTGTCCCTGGACCGGGTCACCGCCGGAGAGATGCCCCGCCTGGCCCACAAGCACTGCAAAGCGGTGTTCCTCCTGGGGGCGGACGACGGGGCCATCCCCCAGGCCGCCCCGTCCCCCGGCCTGCTCAACGACGACGACCGCTCCCTCCTGGCCTCCTACGGCCTGGAGCTGGCCCCCACCCTCGCCGAGAAGCTGAATCGTGAGCTGACCATCGTCTACGAGACCTGCGCCCTGGCGGGGGAGCGGCTGTCTGTGAGCTGGGCGGCCATGGGGGGCGGCGGGGAGGAGCAGCGGCCCGCCTTCCTGATCCCCCGGCTGCGGGGGCTGTTCCCGGCCCTGCGCCCGGTCACCGAGGCGGAGCTGGAGGGGGCCTTCCGGCTGTCCGCCCCGCGGCCCGCCCTGGAGCTGGCGGGGCGGTACCCCGAGGCGGCACAGGCCCTGCGGGCCATGCCGGAGTACGAGCCGCTGGTGGAGCGGATGGAACAGGCCGCCGGACGCACCCGGGGCAGCTTGTCCCGGGCCGCCGTGGACGCCCTCTACGGCAGCCGGGTGCCCATGTCCGCCTCCCGGATGGACAAATTCAAGTCCTGCCACTTCTCCTACTTCATGCAGTACGGCCTGAAGGCGGAGCCCCGGAAGAAGGCGGGGTTCCAGGCCCCGGAGTACGGCACCTTTGTCCACTACGTGCTGGAGCATGTGTTCCAGAGCGAGGAATGGCGGGACGAGGAGGGGGGCGTGGACGGCGACAAGCTGGACGCCCTCACCGACGAGATCGTGGAGCGCTATATCAGGGAGGAGCTGGGCGGCCTGGCCGAGGAGACGCCCCGGTTCCGCTACCTGTTCCAGCGGCTGCTCAAGCCGGTGCGGGCGGTGGTGCGCAACGTGGCCGAGGAGCTGTCCGCCTCCGACTTCAAGCCCATCGCCTTTGAGCTGGGCTTCGGCTCTGGGAAGGACCTGCCCCCGGTGGAGCTGGAGGTGGACGGCGTGACCATCAGCATCTCCGGCTTTGTGGACCGGGTGGACGGCTGGGTGAAGGACGGCCGCCTGAACCTGCGGGTGGTGGACTACAAGACCGGCCGCAAGTCCTTTGACCTGACCGACGTGTGGAACGGCATGGGCCTTCAGATGCTGCTCTACCTCTTCACCCTCCAGAAGGAGGGCAAGGACCTGTTCGGCGGACATGAGATAGACCCGGCGGGAGTGCTCTACTTGCCCGCCCGGGACGCGGTCATCGCCGGCAGCCGCACCATGACCGAGACGGCCCGCCGCCAGGCGGTGGACAAGGAGCTGCGCCGCCGGGGCCTGGTGCTGGACGACCCGGAGGTGCTGGAGGCCATGGAGCACCCCGGCCCGGAGGGCATCCGCTTCCTGCCGGTGAAGGTGTCCGCCCGCACGGGGGCCATCACCGGGGACGCCCTGGTGTCCGCCGAGCGGCTGGGCCGTCTGGAGCGGCACATCCAGCGGGTGCTCCGGGACATCGGCGGAGAGATTGCCACCGGAAACATCGCCGCCGACCCCTTCTGGAAGGGGCCGGAGAAAAACGCCTGCCAATACTGCGACTACGCCGTGGCCTGCCACTTTGAGGAGGGCAGGGGCTCCGACCGCCGCCGCTGGCTGCCCACGGTGAGCGCCGGGGCGTTCTGGGCCCGGGTGGAGGAGCAGGAGGGCGGCGGACAGACGGACAACACGTAAGAGGGGGAATTGTTATGGCCTTTCAGCTGACAGAGCAGCAGGCCGCCGTGGTGAACAACCGGGGCGGGGCCCTGCTGGTGTCCGCCGCCGCCGGCTCGGGCAAGACAAGAGTGCTGGTGGAGCGGCTGCTGGGCCGGGTGGAGCACGAGGGCCTGGACATCGACCGCTTCCTGGTCATCACCTACACCAAGGCCGCCGCCGCCGAACTGCGCTCCCGCATTGTGGAGGAGCTGTCCCAGCGGCTCTCCCGCAATCCCACCGACCGCCACCTCCGCCGCCAGCAGGCCCTGGTCTACAAGGCTCAAATCTCCACAGTCCACGCCTTCTGCGCCCAGCTCCTCCGGGAGTGCGGCCACATGCTGGACGTGAACCCGGATTTCCGCCTGTGCGACGAGGGGGAGGCGGGGGTGCTCATGCTGCGGGCCCTGGACGAGGTGATGGACCGGCGGTATGAGGACATCACCCCGGACAGCGACTTCGCCAGACTGGTGGACACCATGTCCGCCGGGCGGGACGACAGCCGCCTGATGCAGATTGTGCTGGACATCCGAGGGCGGGTCCAGAGCCACCCGGACCCGGCGGCCTGGCTGGACCAGCAGGGGGCGGCCTTCTCTCTGGAGGGCGTGACCGACGCGGGGGAGACCCCCTGGGGCAAACTGCTGCTGGAGGACGCCGCCGCTCAGGCCAGGTACTGGCTGAGCCGCATGGCCGCCGCCCTGGAGGACTGCGCCTGCGACCCCAACCTGGACGCCAACTACGCCCCCACCATCTCGGCCACCATGGCCGGGCTCCAGGCCTTCCTGGACGGGGCGGCCCAGGGCTGGGACGCCGCTGCCGCCGCCCTGCCCATCCCCTTTCCCCCGGCGGGGCGGAAGAAGATGACCGAGTGCCCTGAGGCGGCGGAGCGGGTCAAGTCGGTGCGCAGCCGGTGCAAGAAGCGGCTGGAAAAGCTGGCCGAGGGCTTCTCCGACGACAGCGCCGGGCTGCTCTCCGACATGGCGGCGGTGTACCCCGCCGTCCGGGGGCTGTTTGCCCTGGTGAAGGACTTCGAGGCGGCCTATGCCGCCGAGAAGGAGCGCCGGGGCGTGCTGGACTTCTCCGACCTGGAGCACATGGCGGTGCGCCTGCTGGTGGGGGAGGACGGCGGCCCCACGCCCCTGGCAAAGCAGTGGTCGGCCCGGTACGACGAGATCATGGTGGACGAGTATCAGGACACCAACGCCGTCCAGAATGCCATCTTCTCCGCCATCTCCCAGGACGGGAAAAATCTGTTCATGGTGGGGGACGTGAAGCAGTCCATCTACCGCTTCCGCCTGGCCGACCCCACCATTTTCCTGGAGAAGTACCGCACCTTCACGCCCTATGAGACAGCGGAAGAGGGAGAGCCGAGACGGATCATCCTGTCCAAGAACTTCCGCTCCCGGACCCAGGTGCTGGAGGGGGCCAACTTCATCTTCCGGGGCATCATGTCCCGCGCCTTCGGCGAGATGGACTACACCGCCGACGAGGCGCTCTACCCCGGCGCATCCTACCCAGATGGTGCGGACTACGCCGTGGAGCTGGACGCCCTGGACCTGGCCTCCGGCGGTGGGGATGACGAGGATGAGAGCGGCGAGAAGACCCCCCGTGACCTGCTGGAGGCCCGGTTCCTGGCAAAACGCATCAAGGAGCTGAAGGACGGCGGCTTCCCCGTGTCCGACGGCGAGGGGGGCACCCGTCCCGCCGGGTACGGCGACATGGTCATCCTGGTCCGCTCCCCCAACTCGGTGCTCCACCACTACGCCCGCGCCCTGGGGGAGCGGGACATCCCCTGGGAGGCCGACGCGGGCGGCGACTACTTCGAGACCACCGAGGTGTCGGTGGCCCTGTCTCTGCTCCAGATCGTGGACAACCCCCGGCAGGACGTGCCCCTGATCTCGGTCCTCCGGTCCCCGGTGTACGGCTTCACGGCGGACCGGCTGGCGGTGCTGCGCTCCGCCTCGCCGGACACGGACTTCTACGCCGCCCTGGTGAAGGGGGCGGAGGAGGGCGGGGCGGACTGCGCCGCCTTCCTGGCCGAGCTGGAGGACCTGCGCTTCCGCTCCGGGGACCGGAACAGCCACCAGCTGCTGTGGCAGATCTACGACCGCACCAACCTGCTGGGCATCTTCGGCGCCATGGACGAGGGGGAGAAGCGGCAGGGGAACCTGCTGGCCCTGTGCGAGCTGGCCCGGCAGTTCGAGGCCGCCGGGCACAAGGGCCTGTTCGGCTTTCTCACCTACCTGACCCGCCTGCGGGACAACGGCAACAAGCTGGCCGCGCCCCAGGCGGCCCGGGAGGGGGGCGGCGTGCGCATCCTGTCCATCCACAAGTCCAAGGGCCTGGAGTTCCCCATCGTGCTGCTGGCCGGACTCACCCGGCGGCTCAACCGGGACGACATGCAGCGGCCCATCCTGTTCCACCCCCAGCTGGGCGTGGGCCCCAAGCGGCTGGACACGGAGCGGATGATCGAGTACCCCACCCTGGCCCGGCGTGCGGTGGCCCGCCAGCTGGAGTATGAGATGATGGCCGAGGAGCTGCGGCTGCTCTACGTGGCCATGACCCGGGCAAAGGAGAAGCTGATCCTCTCCTGCGCCCTCACCCGGGGTGCGGCCGACCTGAGAAAGCTGGCCGAGGACGCCGAGTACCCCGTTGACCCCCAGGTGCTCTCCGGCTGCCAGTCGGTGGGCCAGTGGGTGCTGCTGCCGGTGCTCACCCGGCCGGACGCGGTGGCCATCCGGCGGGCGGCGGACTACCCGCTGCCCATTGCGGCGGCGGACCTGGGGCCGGACTGGGATATCCGCTGGGTGGACGGCAGCGATCTGCTCCAGCCCCCCGAGCGGAAGGCAGCCGTTTTGCCCGGGAGGGGGGAGGAGAAGCCCGGGCGGGATTTGACCGGCGTGCTCACCTGGCAGTACCCCCACGCCGGGGACGTGGAGATCCCCTCCAAGCTGACCGCCACCCAGCTCAAGGGCCGGGAGCTGGACCGGGAGGCCGCCCAGGAGGCGGGGCAGAGGATTGCGCTGCCTCAGGGTGAGCCGGAGGAGTCCGCCGCCCCCGCGGGCAAGCGGGCCGCCCTGCGCCGCCCCCGGTTTGCCGAGGAGGAGTTCGGCCTCACTCCGGCCCAGAAGGGCACCGCCCTCCACCTGGTCATGCAGTACATCGACTTCGAGCGGGCGGGCACGCAGGCGCAGGTGAAGGAGGAGATCGCCCGCCTGGTGGCGGGGGCCTACATCACCCCCGAGCAGGGGGAGGCGGTGGACCCGGCCAAAATCGCGGCCTTCTTCCAGTCCCCGCTGGGCCGGGAGCTGATGGAGTCGGTGTCCCTGCGGCGGGAGTTCAAGTTCTCCATCCTGGTGCCCGCCGCCGACTACTGCCCCGGCGCCGGGGAGGGGGAGCAGGTGCTGCTCCAGGGCGTGGTGGACTGCTGCTTTGAGACCCTGGAGGGCATCACGGTGGTGGACTTCAAGACCGACCGGGTGACCCGCCGCACTGTCCGGGCGCGGGCGGAGGAGTACCGCCCTCAGCTGGCGGCGTACAGCCGCGCCCTGGAGGAGATGACCGGCAGGCCGGTGGTCCGCCGGGCTCTGTGGTTCTTCGCCCTGGACCAGGCGGTGGAGGTCTGACCGGGCGGCTCCGCCCCGCGAAAAAAGAAATGATAAATTTGAAAAAAATAGTTGCATTTTCTGAAGAAGAGTGCTATGATATCAAATGCGTTGTGAGGACGTGTGTCCTTGCGCCTATCCTCCGAAGAGAAAGAGGTGAACCAGCATGAAGGAAGGCATCCATCCCAACTATCAGCAGACTACCATTAAGTGCGCCTGCGGCAACGTGATTGAGACCGGCTCCACGAAGCAGGACATCCGCGTCGAAGTCTGCTCCAAGTGCCACCCCTTTTTCACCGGCAAGCAGAAGATGGTGGATACTGGCGGACGTGTCAGCCGCTTCAACAAGAAGTTCGGCCTGGACAAGTAAGCTGGATTTGGTCAAAGAGCCCGTACCGGTACCGGTACGGGCTTTTTTGTATTCCGGGCCGGGAGCGGCAGAGAGCGGGACAGTCCCGCATAGAATAGAGAGAGTACCATGATAACAGGAGGGAACCACATGTTTAAGAAGATCGATCCCAAGACTCTGGACAAGAACGTGTTCTCCATGGTGAACGACCAGTGGATGCTCATCACCGCCGGTACGCCGGAGCACTGCAACACCATGACCGCCAGCTGGGGCGGCCTGGGGGTTCTCTGGAACAAGTGCGTGGCCACCTGCTATATCCGGCCCCAGCGGTACACCAAGGAGTTTGTGGACCGGGAGGAGTACTTCACCCTGGCCTTCTTCGGGGAGGAGTACCGCAAGGCCCTGTCCCTGTGCGGCAGCAAGAGCGGCCGGGAGGTGGACAAGGTGGCCGAGTGCGGCTTCACCGTGGCCGCCGGCGCGGGCAACGCCCCCTACTTTGAGCAGGCGGAGCTGGTGCTGGTGTGCCGGAAGGTGTTCCGCCAGGCCATGGACGAGAGCTGCTTCCTGGACAAGAGCCTGATCGGGAAGAACTACCCCAACGGCGATTTCCACGTCACCTATGTGGGCGAGATCGTGGAGTGCCTGGTGCGGGAATAACAAGAAAACGCCGGAGTGATATTCCGGCGGCGGAGGTTCTATGACGGAACATACCACAGAGGAAAAGCGGAACCGGGCGGTGCTGGTGGGCCTCAACGCCTCCTGCCTGAGCCGGACGGAGAATACCGACGAGAAGTCCATGGAGGAGCTTGCCGCCCTGCTGGAGACGGCGGGGGGCGAGTGCGTGGGCGAGGTGCTCCAGAACAAGGACGCCCCCGACCCCCGCACCTTCATCGGCGAGGGCAAGGTCCGTGAGGTCAAGGAGCTGGTGGAGTGCATGGGGGCGGACATGGTGGTCTTTGACAACGCCCTGTCCCCCTCCCAGCAGCGGGCCCTGTCCGACGACCTGGGCGTGTCGGTGCTGGACCGGTCGGCCCTGATCCTGGACATCTTCGCCCAGCGGGCCCGGACCAAGGAGGGCCGCCTCCAGGTGGAGCTGGCCCAGTACAAGTACCTGCTGCCCCGGCTGCTGGGCATGTGGACCCATCTGGAGCGGCAGGAGGGCGCCATCGGCACCCGCGGCCCCGGCGAGACTCAGCTGGAGACCGACCGGCGGCACATCCGCAAGAAGATCGCCAAGCTGGAGGAGGACCTGGAGCAGGTGCGCCGGGTGCGGGCCACCCAGCGGGAGCGGCGGATCAAGAACGAGGTGCCGGTGGTGGCCATCGTGGGCTACACCAACGCGGGCAAGTCCACCCTGCTCAACAAGCTGACCGGGGCGGATATCCCGGCCAACAACCGCCTGTTCGACACCCTGGACACCACCACCCGCACCCTGGAGATTTCCGACACCTGCACCGTCCTCATCTCGGACACGGTGGGCTTTATCTCCAAGCTGCCCCACCATCTGGTGGAGGCCTTCAAGGCCACCCTGGAGGAGCTGAGTTACGCCGACCTGCTGCTCCACGTCATCGACGCGTCCAACCCGGAGTGGCGGGAGCAGGCGGCGGTGGTGGAAAAGCTGATCGTGGAGCTGGGCGCCGCCCAGACGCCCCGCATCGACGTGTTCAACAAGTCCGACCTGTACGTGGGGGACATCGTGCCCCACGGGGAGGACATCGTATCCATCTCCGCCAAGACCGGCGCGGGGCTGGATGAACTGCTCAAGAAGATCGGCGACCGGCTGGACGCCGGGGCCCACCGGGTGGTGCTGCGCATCCCCTACGATCAGGGGGGCGTGGTGGACATGCTCCACCGGGAGGCCAAGGTGGAGCGGGTGGACTACGGCGAGGCCATCGAGGTGGAGGCGGTGTGCACCCCCATCCAGCTGGGCCGGCTGAAGGACTTCATCGTCTCCGGATGGACGCCGCCCAAGGAGTTCTGGGAGGACTGAATATGGAAGGGGGAAAGGGCGCGCTGTACCTGCGGGGCGTGGAGAAGCGGCCTGTGGAGCGGGAAGCGGAGGACTACGCCTTCCGCATCCCGGCCATCGCCCGGCTGAAGCGGCTGGAGTTCCGCAGCAGCGTCACCTTCTTCGTGGGGGAGAACGGCAGCGGCAAGTCCACCCTGCTGGAGGCCATCGCCGTGGCCTGGGGCTTCAACCCGGAGGGGGGCTCCCGCAATTTCCGCTTTGCCAGCCGGGACACCCACTCCGGCCTGTATAAGGCCCTTCGGCTGGTCCGCAGCCCGGAGATCCCTGAGGACGGGTACTTTCTCCGGGCGGAGAGCCTGTACAACATGGCCAGCTACGTGGACGAGATGGAGGACGACCCCCTGACGCCGGGCTATCTCCAGTACGTGGGCGGGCGCTCCCTCCACGGCCAGTCCCACGGGGAGAGCCTGCTGGCTCTGGCCAAAAACCGCTTCTGGGGCAGGGGGCTCTACCTGCTGGACGAGCCGGAATCCGCTCTGTCCCCCATGCGCCAGCTCTCCTTTCTGGCGCTGATGCACGACCTGGTGTCCCGGGGCGGGCAGCTGCTCATCGCCACCCATTCCCCCATCCTGATGGCCTATCCCCAGGCGGACATCCTGCGGTTTGACGGCCCGGACGGGGTGGAGCGGGTGGACTACCGGGACACCGAGCACTACCGGATCACCAGAGAATTTCTCAGCGCGCCGGAGCGGATGCTCTCCGTCCTCCTGGCGCCGGAAGAGGAGGAGCCATGAGCCAGATCGAGACTGAACGGCTGATCCTGCGGCCCTGGGAGGACGGCGACGCGCCGGTGCTCTACCGGTGGGCGTCCGACCCGGAGCTGGGGCCCCGGGCGGGGTGGCCGCCCCACACCAGCCAGGCCAACAGCCTGGAGATTATCCACGGCGCCCTGGGCCTGCCCGAGACCTACGCCATGGTCCTGAAGGAGACGGGGGAGCCGGTGGGCAGCATCGGGCTCTACCCCCAGGACGTGCCCTGTCCGGACCTGCCGGTGCCCGAGGGCATGGCCCAGATGGAGCTGGGGTACTGGGTGGCCCGGCCTTACTGGGGCCGGGGGCTGGCCCCCGAGGCGGCCGCCGCCCTGCTGGACCGGGGGTTTAGAGCGCTGAACTGCGCCGTGATCCAGTGCTGTCATTTTGACTTCAACCGGCAGTCCAGGCGGGTCATCGAAAAGCTGGGCTTCACCTACTTCGCCACCGAGGACGCCGCCGACGGGGCGGGGAACCCCTGCACCACCCTCCGCTACGCCCTGGGCAGGGAGCGCTGGGAGCAGAGACGGCTGGGGCAGGGGGAACAGCCGTGACGGAGCGCCGCCGGACCACCGGAGAATTTTTACGCGCGCCGGAGGAGGAGCCATGAGACAGCTTGAGACAGAGCGGCTGATCCTGCGGCCCTTTGAAGAGCGGGACGCAGAACAGCTTTTTTCCTACGCCCGGGACCCCAGGGTGGGCCCCGCCGCGGGCTGGAAGCCCCACAGGGATGTGGAGGAGAGCCGGGAGACCATCCGCACCGTGCTTTCGGAGCCGGGGACCTTTGCCGTGGTGCACCGGCAGGACGGCCGGGTCATCGGCTCGGCCGGGTTCACCGGCCGGCACCGGAAGGAGGCCGGGGGACCGGACGACGAGATCGGCTACTCCCTGGACCCGGCCTACTGGGGGCGCGGCCTCATCCCCGAGGCGGTGGAGGAACTGCTGCGCTATGGGTTTGAGGACCTGGGGCTCCACACCATCTGGTGCGACCACTATGACGGCAATCAGAGGTCCAAGCGGGTGATCCGGAAGTGCGGCTTTTCCTTCCGCTTTCTCCGGATGCAGCAGCTGGAGGCCTTTGATTATGAGTCCCGCCTGGTGCTGTGCTACGCCATGACCCGCAGGGACTGGGAGAAGCGAAAAAGTGAGGGACGGCCATGACGGAATACTATATCCCGACTGCCTCCGCTGAGGCGGAGCTGGTGGAAAAGCGGTCCCGGTTTATCGGCCAGGTAAAGCCGGTGGAGACCGAGGAAGAGGCCCGGGCCTTTGTGGAGCAGGTGAAGAAGAAGCACTACGACGCCCGGCACAACTGCTGGTGCTACCGTCTGCGGGACGGGGGCGTGGAGCGGTACTCCGACGACGGGGAGCCCCAGGGCACGGCGGGGCAGCCCATGCTCAACGTGTTCCAGCGGGAGGAGGTCACCAACGTGGTGTGCGTGGTGACCCGGTACTTCGGCGGCGTGCTGCTGGGGGCCGGGGGCCTGGTGCGGGCCTACACCCAGAGCGCCAAGGACGCTCTGGACGCGGCTGGCATCTCCGTGGTGCGCCGCTGGGTGGAGGCGGCGGTGCCCTGCCCCTACTCCTTCTTCGACCGGGTGAAGCTGGAGGTGGAGGGCCACGGGGGCGTGCTGGGGGAGACCGAGTACGCTGCCGACGTGACCGTCCACGCCCTGCTCCCCGAGGGACAGGTGGAGGCCTTCTCCGCCCGGATGACCGAGCTCACCGCCGGCGGCACGGCGGTGCAGATCCTGGGCGAGGCCTTCAAGGCGGTGCCCATGGCCCGGTAACAGGACATAACGGGGGCTTGCTCCGCCGGATTCCGGCAGGACAGGCCCTGATTTCTGCCCGGCAAAAAGAGCCTGGGGCGGAAGAAAAATTTTTTTGTTTTTTTGAAGGGTTTTTGAAAGGAACGGCGTATACAGTATACAGGCAGATTTTCCGGACGGGATCAAGGGGGCGGCGGCTATGACGGTAAGAGAGCAGACCGAGGCCATGGAGCGGCAGATCCTCTCACCCCGCGCCTGTCTGGCGGCGGAGTCCAGGGGGCGTGCCCGGCCCATTGCGGAGTGCCCGGTGCGCACCTGCTTCCAGCGGGACATGGACCGGATCGTCCACTCCAAGGCATTCCGGCGGCTGATGCACAAGACCCAGGTGTTTCTCCAGCCCGAGGGGGACCACTACCGCACCCGCATGACCCACACCATCGAGGTCTCCCGCATCGCCCGGACCATCGCCCGGGGCCTGCGGCTCAACGAGGACCTGACCGAGGCGGCCGCCTTCGGCCACGACCTGGGCCACACCCCCTTCGGCCACGCCGGGGAGCGGGCCCTGGACGAGCTGATGCCCGGCGGCTTCCGGCACAACGTCCAGTCCCTCCGGGTGGTGGACGTGCTGGAGAAGGACGGCGAGGGGCTCAACCTGACCTGGGAGGTGCGGCGGGCCATCCTGTGCCACACCGGCCCCGACCGGGCCGAGACCCTGGAGGGCCGGATCATCCGCCTGGCCGACAAGATCGCCTACATCAATCACGACATTGACGACGCCATGCGGGGACAGATCATCTTTCCCACGGACATCCCCATTGCCATCTCCCAGGTGCTGGGCTTCACCCACTCCGAGCGCATCAACACCCTGACCACCGACGTGATCGCCCAGAGCGCGGGAAAGGACGACATCGTCCAGTCTCCCGCCTGCCGGGAGGCCATGGCGGAGCTGCGGGCCTTCATGTTCGACTCGGTGTACACCAACCCCCGGGCCAAGGGGGAGGAGACCAAGGCCCAGGACATGCTCTGGCGGCTGTTTGAGCACTACGTCCGGGAGCCGGACGAGCTGCCGGCGGAGTACCAGGACATCCGGGTGAAGGAGGGCGTGGAGCGGGCTGCCTGCGATTATATTTCGGGCATGACCGACAAGTACGCGGTGGAGAAGTTCGGAGAGCTGTTCATCCCGGCGGCCTGGAGCGTGAAATAGGGCAGATTCCGTATGGCCGCGTAAAACTCTGGCAATCATAGGGGAAAGGAGGGCTACCGTGCCGATTCCGGAACAATTTATTGACGAGTTGGTGGCCCGGAGCGAGATCTCCGACGTGGTGTCCTCCTATGTGACGCTGAACAAAAAGGGGAGCAATCTGTGGGGGCTGTGCCCCTTCCACAACGAGAAGACCCCTTCCTTTTCCGTCAATCAGGACAAGCAGATCTACCACTGCTTCGGCTGCGGCAAGGGGGGCGGGGTCATCTCCTTTATCATGGAGATCGAGAACCTGTCCTTTCCCGACGCGGTGCGGTTCCTGGCCAAGCGGGCGGGGATGGAGGTGCCCGAGACGGGCAGCGACGACGCCGGGCGGAAAAAGCGGGCCCGGGTCCTGGCGGCCAACAAGGACGCCGCCCGGTTCTACCACGACTATCTGAAGGGCCCCGGCGGCCAGCGGGTGCGGGAGTACATCGCCCAGCGGCAGATCTCCCCCCGGACCGCCACCCGCTTTGGTCTGGGCGCCGCCCCCGACCAGTGGGACGCCCTCACCAAGGCCCTCACCGCCAAGGGGTACAGCAAGATGGAGCTCATCGACGCGGGCCTGGCGGTGGCGGGCAAGAACGGCGGCATTTACGACAAGTTCCGCGCCCGGCTCATGCTCCCCGTCATCGACGTGCGGGGGGACGTGGCCGGGTTTACCAGCCGCATTTTGCCGGGGGAGGAGGGGGCCAAGTACCTCAACACCCCGGAGACCGTGGCGTTCAAGAAGGGGCGGCTCATCTACGCCCTCAACTTTGCCAAGAACACCAAGCGGCCCAATCTGATCCTGGTGGAGGGCAACATCGACGTCATCACCCTCCATCAGGCCGGGTTCGACAACGTGGTGGCCACTATGGGCACCGCCCTCACCGAGGAGCACGCCCGCATCCTGGCCCGGTACACCAAGGAGCTGGTGCTCTGCTACGACAACGAC
>NZ_CALXEG010000052.1 GCF_944387275.1 uncultured Pseudoflavonifractor sp. | reverse complement strand
CGGAAAACGGAAGCCACTTTGCTGCTTACCGTCTGGGCAAAGAGTATCTGGAGGGGAACGCTGTCAACAAGGACACCGCCAGAGCGGCGGATTGGTTCACCAAATCGGCGGAGGCGGGAAACCAGTACGCCCAGTACATGATGGGCAAGCTGCACCTGACGGGACAGGGCCTACCACGGGATCAGGCCCAGGCAATGATGTGGTTCAGCCGTTCCGCGGTCCAGGGAAATCAGTATGCTCAGTTCTTTTTGGAGCAGAGAAACGATCTCCGCCCGCCCTCTGTGATGCTGGCGGTCACTCAGCTGCTCTACCACATGAGCCGGATCTTCGAGGATCGCTCCCTGCCCCAGTCCAGCACCGGCCTGCAGGTGGACAGCAAACTAAGAAGAAAAATCCGGGCAAAGAAAATCGCTATGGGCCACAAGCCGGATGACCATGAGGAGAAGCAGAACCAGGGTGGCATGGTCATAGGCGGGATGTGACCCCCTCCAGAAATTGCGCCGCAAAACAAAGAATAAAATCCCTTCCGCCGGAAGGGTAGAAAGGAATCCGATGAAACGATCCAAGTACAACTCCTTCAACGAGCTGCCCCTGATGCTGACCGTGCAGGATGTGGCCGATGTGCTGGGCATCGGGCTGGTCCACGCCTATGAGGTGGCCCACCGGAAGGATTTCCCCACCATCACCCTGGGCAGCCGGATCATCGTCCCACGTGATAAATTCATGGCGTGGATCGACGAGCAGGCGGCCAAAAAGACGGAAATATTTTAGTGGCTATTTCAAAGATTCTGTGGTATTTGTTTGTGTTGCCATAAGCGCCCGCAGGCGCAATGCATGCGAGCAACCGAGTGAAGCGAGGCGCTTAGCGAGTTGTAAAGGAGGGATGAGCAATGGCAAAGAAACGAGCCAACGGCGAGGGCAGCATCCGTAAAAAGCCCAACGGCCGCTGGGAGGGCCGATACACCCAGGGCATCGACCCCAGCACCGGCCGCGCCATCCAGAAAAGCGTGTCCGCCCGGACGCAGGCCGAATGCAAGGAGAAACTGGCAAAGGCCATCCGTGACAACCGGGGCATCCCGGTCAACCACAACGGGGACTACACCGTGGCGGAGTGGTGCAGGCTGTGGTTTGAAACCTACAGCAAGCCGGTGATCCGACCCAACACCGCCAAGACCTATGAGAACATGATCGAAAACCACATCGTACCGGCTATCGGAGGAGTCAAACTCAAACGGCTCACCGCCATCCAGATCCAGAAGATGTACAACGATTCCAAAACCAGCGGGCGGGTGCAGCGCTTCGAGAAAACGGCCGACACGGCCCTGTCTGGAAGCACGGTGCGGCGCATCCACATGGTGCTCTCCTCGGCGCTGAAGCAGGCGGTCAAGGAGCGGATCATTCCGTATAATCCCTGCGACAACTGCCGCATCCCGCCCAAGGAGAAAAAGGAGATGACCATCCTGCCGCCGGAAAAGCTGGGGGCTTATCTACGGGAAGCGGAACAGTACGGCGTCCTGCCCATGTTCTTCCTGGAACTGTCAAGCGGACTGCGGCGGGGAGAGCTGCTGGCCCTCCGGTGGGACGACCTGAATGTGAAGGACCGCATCCTGTCGGTGAGCAAGCAGGTCACCCGCATCGACGGGGAGCTGGTAGTAACGGAGCCGAAAACCAAAAACTCGGTCCGCAGGGTGGCGCTCTCCCAGCAGGCGGTGGACTTGCTGGTCCGGGAGCATGAACAGCACCCGGACAATCCCATCATGTTCCCGTCGCCCCGCACCGGCGGTTATTGGAGTCCGGACGCGGTATCCAGGATCAACCGGAAGCTGCTGGCAAAGGCCGGCATCGAGGAGCATGTGCGCTTCCATGATCTGCGCCACACCTTCGCCACCATGGCCCTCTCCAGCGGCGTGGATGTGAAAACGCTGTCCAGCATGCTGGGCCACTACAGCGCCGGATTTACTCTGGACACCTATACCCACATTACCAGCGATATGCAGAGAGGTGCGGCGGAGAAGATCGGCGGCTTTATGGAAATGGCCACAGCCAGGCCGGAACCGGAGCCGCCAGAACCAACAGAGGATGGGGAATGTAAAGTGATACCCTTTGAGAGAGTGGGGTGAAAGCAGCGATTCAAAATGGGGCGATACGGTTCCCAGCGTATCGCCCCGTTTTCTTTGTCAGATAATTCAACCAAAATCATGCCGGTTGCCGCAGAGGAATCTGGCTGCATCAGTTATTCATAAAAATACCTTCCTCTGAAAATCTCATGTTTCAGAGGAAGGTATTGATGATTTGTCCTATTTCCAGTGGTTTAATTTTGGCAATTGGGTTTCGAAGTAGGCTCTGACCTGTTCAGGAGGCCAGGTTTCATTGGACATATGATTCTCCAGGAAGCACAGCAATTCCTCAAGACTCGTATAAACAAATTTTCCGTCAGCGTAGCACCACTTGCAGTACTCTTCGTTAAAAGTGCCATCTGTTTCCCGGCTGATATTGGCGTCCTCCAGGGGCATACCGCAGCACTGACAGATCAGCTGTCGGGGCGAGCCCAGCAGGGTGTTGATGGAGACATCAAACAGCCTGGAAAGCAGCTTCAAAGTCTCCGTATTGGGTACCGTTTCGCCTGTCTCCCAGCGGGATACTGCCTGCCGGGTTACATGTACCTTTTCCGCCAACTGCTCCTGTGAGAGCCCATGCTTGGTGCGCAGTTCCAGAAGAATTTCTTTGGGTTCCATATCGATCACCACCTTACCGGAATTGTACCACGATGGGAACAAAAAGCAAAGCAACTGTCTGTTGCTCTGATTCTGCCTCACTTTACTACCAGGCATAACAGATTTTATTAAACAATAGACAAAGATAACCTCCCGCGGAAATCCAGTTCAGCGGGAGGTTACTCGTCTATGGAGTCAGCCAAAATCATGCCGGTTGCCGCAGCCGGAACCCAGATCCTCAAACACGCAGACAATTTCGGGGGTCCGATAAAAGCATTCGCTGTCCTCCAGGGAGTCGTCCTCCAGAATGGTTTTGATTTTTTGCAGCGCCTTGTAGCACTCCAGCTCAGCAATTTTGATGATCTCTGTATCGGCAAGGCCAGAGAATGATATCTGAACCTTCTTGTCTGCCAGAACATGACAGAGAATCTCCTGCAACAATTCCATTCAAACACCTTCTTAGTACTGATAAGTTCTACCAGCAACATTCTAATAGAAAGATGCTTTATCGTCAATAGTATCAATCAGTACTAAGGACGGTGGGCTGCATGTATTTTCAAAGACTGAAAGATCTGCGTGAAGATAAAGATCTGCGGCAGGAGGATGTGGCGGAAATTCTGGGAATCAGCCAGACCGTCTACTCCCGCTATGAGCGTGGGTTCCAGACCATCCCAGTGGTCCATCTGCTGAAGTTGGCGGACTATTATCAGGTATCCACGGATTATATCCTGGGACGGACCAACACCAGCAAACCCTATCCCGCCAAGTAATAGCGTGAAGATGGTGGGCGGAAAATCTGTGAACGGCGCATTTTCCATGCCCTTCTGCGGTTAGGGATTGGTTAGGGATTTGCCGCTTTGGGCCACCTTCTGCCGGTACCGGTTTTGATTCTTCCCGCTGGTCTTTTCGGAAGAGGTGTGCCGGTGGGACGGCCTCCTAAAATTTTCCCCAGAACGCAGAAAAAACCGCCTGTTCAGGCGGTTTTTTCTATTCAAGCTGGTCGAGGTGACAGGATTCGAACCCGCGGCATCTTGGTCCCAAACCAAGCGCGCTACCAACTGCGCTACACCTCGATATGAAATTGTGGGGCGGCCTGGGCGTATTCTCCCAAAGCAAGCGCGCTACCAACTGCGCTACACCCGGATATAAAATGATTATAACTGTGGTCAAACATGTGGTCAAGGCCGTTTTTTGACCAACGACTTTGCCGAAATGGTTCCCGCTTCTGGTAGTGTCCCAGCGGGTTGCGGGGTTGCGGTTTTGTCCTCATGGATGGCCCCCGCGCGCTCCCAAAGCAAGCGCGCTACCAACTGCGCTACACCCGGATATTCAATTTCCTGTCTGATAGAACAATAAAAGCGTATAAAACCCTGCCGTCGCCGGTCAATATCTTGCTCTCTGCATCATAACACGGCAGGGGGCGAGAAATCAAGCATTTCATGGATAAACATGTATGGCCCTGCTTCAGGTCCACAATCAGGCGGCGGTGTCAAAAGGCAAAGAGGAGCAACCGAACTTTGTCAGTATACGATAAAGCGGAGGAGATTGCAAGAGCGCCTTTACAGAAAAGCACGTGATATGGTATGATACTAACGATTTTTAAGCGAGGTGCAGACAATATGAGAATGCGGAAAAAGCCAAATCTGATTCCGAGAATGGAGCGGTGCGCGGCGTGCCAGATCCGTGATCCCGAGGCCAGACGGGGGCACTGGCGGGACCTGATGCCGGAGGCCAGGGAACTGCGGCTGGAGCTGGGCTGCGGCAAGGGGCGTTTCACCGCGGAGACGGCGGCGCAGAACCCGGACATTCTTTTCATCGCGGTGGAGCGTGTGCCGGACGCCATGGTGATTGCCATGGAGCGGGTGACGGCCATGGAGCTCCACAACGTATTCTTTGTAGACGGAGACGCGGCCAAGCTGCCGGAGTATTTTGCCCCCGGCGAGGTGGATCTGATCTACATCAACTTCTGTGATCCCTGGCCCACCAAGCGGCACGCCAAGCGGCGGCTGACCTTTGTGGCCTTCCTGAAGAAGTACCGGGAGGTGCTGAAGGAGGGGGGACAGATCCACTTCAAGACGGACAACCGGGATCTGTTCGAGTGGTCGCTGACCCAGTTCCCCCAGGCGGGCTTTGAACTCTCCGAGGTGACCCGGGACCTGCACGCCAACGGCATCTGTGGCGTAATGACCGACTATGAGGAGAAGTTCCACAACCTGGGCACCCCCATCAACCGCTGTGTGGGCACCATGGGTGAGCTGCCGCCGGAGCCGCCCCGGGAGGAGCCCAAGCCGGAAGAAGAGACCGGAGCGGAATAAACTGCATTGAGCAGGGAAAACGCCTGTGTGGCTCGGCCACACAGGCGTTTTTTGATGCGGATTCAGGGCTCAGAGGAAGCAGACCACCCGGTACATCAGCAGGAAGTGGCAGATGCTGCCCAGAACGATAAAGACGTGGAAGATTTCGTGGCAGCCGAAGCGGGGATTGTCCCGACCGGGCCACTTCAGGGCGTAGGACACGCCGCCGATGGTGTAGAGCACGCCGCCGGCCAGCAGCCAGGACAGGCCGGCCCAGCCCACGGTCAGGTAGAGGGGATAGACAGCCACCACGGCCATCCAGCCCATGGAGATATAGATGGCGGCAGTGAGCTGGCGGGGCATGTTGATCCAGCCCATGGTGAGGACCACGCCGGCCAGAGCCAGGACCCAGATAATGGAGAACAGGGCCCAGCCCCAGGCGCCCACGGTGCGGAGCACGGTCAGGCAGATGGGGGTATAGCTGCCGGCGATGAGCAGGTAGATGGAGGCGTGGTCGAACTTGCGCAGGGCGATGCGGCCGCGCACGCCGGTGTGCAGGCAGTGGTACAGGGTGCTGGCGGTGTAAAGTCCGATCATGGAGGCACCGTAGATGGCAAAGGAGACGATGTGCCAGCCGTCCAGGCCCATCAGGGCGGAGCGGACCAGCAGCAGCACGGTTCCCAGCACAGCCAGCACGGCGCCCACGCCGTGGGTGATGGCGGACCAGGGACGCAGGCCGTCATAGGGGTTGCGGCCCTTCTCCTGGGGACGGCGGCTGACCCGGGCGGGAGCCACCCGGGGAGCGGAAAATTCGGGATACATCATAAGTTCGTCCATAAGAAACCTCCATGCGCTGTTGCGCGATTGAAAAAGTGAGGTGTTCTCCGCCGCGCACTGCGGGCGGGGGAAGGTATACACAAATCGGAGAGAAGCGGAGGTCCCGCTTTTCTTTGGTATAGTATAACACGGTTACTCTGTGATATCAATAGAAAAATCACGTAATCTAATATTTAAAATTATATTAAAAAATATGGGTAAAAAAGGAAGAATAATTGGAAAGAACGCCGGAGGCGGCCGGGGCGTTTGTACAATTCGCGCAAATACAACTTCCAATTTCAACGGAATTATGGCATAATGAGAGCATAACACTGGGAGGGAAGACCATGAAAAAGCGTGCAAGACAAATTTTTGTGCTGTTGGTCACATTGGTATTGTCTGTGGGGTGCCTGATAACGCCTGCGTGGGCCCAGGAGGACGAGGGCAAGACCGCCACCATCCTGTTCACCCACGATATGCACTCCCATCTGCTTCCGGCGGAAAAGGAGGGCGGCGGGGAGTACGGCGGCTTTGCCCGGCTGATGACCGCCCTGGAGGACGAGCGGGCCCAGGCGGAGGCGTCGGGGTACGCCTGCATCACGGTGGACGGGGGCGACTTCTCCATGGGCACCCTGTTCCAGACCATCTATACCACCCAGGCCAGCGAACTGCGCAGTCTGGGGGCCCTGGGGTACGACGCGGCCACCTTCGGAAACCACGAGTACGAGTACCGGGCGGACGGTCTGGCCAAGATGCTGGAGGCGGCTGTCCGGAGCGGCGACCCGCTGCCCGCCCTGGTCCAGGCCAACTACGTCACCCCCAAGGACCCGGAGGGGGACAAGGCAGTGGTGGAGGCCATGGCGGACTATGGCGTCACCGACTATGTGATGATCGAGCGGGACGGGGTGCGCTTCGCGGTGTTCGGCGTCCTGGGCGAGGACGCGGACGCCTGCGCGCCCATGTCGGGCATGGAGTTTGAGCCCATTGTCCAGGCGGCCCAGCGGGTGGTGGACGAGATCAAGGCCAACGAGGAGTACGATTTTCTCATCTGCCTGTCCCACAGCGGCACCAACCCGGACCCCAAGAAGTCGGAGGACGAGCTGCTGGCCAAGAACGTGGACGGCATCGACTTCATCGTCTCCGGCCACACCCACTCCACCATGGTGGAGCCCACGATTGTGAACAACACCGTCATCGGCTGCACGGGGGAGTACTGCACCAACCTGGGCAAGGTGACCATCAAAAAGGACGCGGAGGGCAACAACGCGGTCCTGGACTACGAGCTGATCCCCATCGACGAGAACGTGCCGGAGAATGCGCAGATCGCCGCCCAGGTGTCCGGGTACAAGGACCTGGTGGAGACGGAGTATCTGTCCCAGTTCGGCATGACCTTTGACCAGGTGCTGGCCTACAGCCCCTTCGACTTCACCCCTGTCTCCCAGTTCGCCCGGGAGCAGGAGGAGGACAGCCTGGGCAACCTGATCACCGACGCCTATATCTACGCCGTGCGCCAGACCGAGGCGGGCACCAACGCGGCGCCCATCACGGCGGCCTTTGTCAACTCGGGAGTCATCCGGGCCAGCTTCTCCCAGGGGGACATCACGGTCTCCGACGCCTTCAACGTCAGCTCCATCGGCTCGGGCGCGGACGGCTCGCCGGGCTACCCGCTGATCGACGTGTGGCTCACCGGCAAGGAGCTGAAGACCGTGCTGGAGCTGGACCCGTCGGTGGGACCCATCTTCTCGGGCGCCCAGCTGTACAGCTCCGGTGTGCGCTACACCTTTAATATGCACCGGATGCTCTTCAACCGGGTGACTGACCCGGCCCTCCTCCACTCTGACGGCACCACCGAGGCCATTGACGACAACAAGCTCTACCGGGTGGTGACCAACCTCTACTCCAGCCAGATGCTGGGCACCGTGACCGACATGTCCTACGGCATCCTGAAGATCACACCCAAGGACGAGTGGGGCAACCCCATCACCGACTATGAGGCCCACATCATCCACCTGGAGGACGGCTCCGAGCTGAAGGAGTGGTACGCGGTGGCCACCTACCTGGCCTCCTTCACCCCCACGGACGGCGTGCCCCAGGTGCCCCAGCGGTACGCGGGGCCTGAGGGCCGCAAGGTGCGGGACGAGAGCGTCAACCCCGTCGCCCTGCTCCGCCAGCCCAACTGGATCACCCTGGTGGTGCTGGGCGTGGCGCTGGTGCTGGTGGCCCTGGTGGTGTTCATCATCTGCCGGGTGGCCACCCGGAAGCGCCGCCGCTCCCGTCGCTCCGGAGTCCGGAGAGGCTACCGGGGTTACAGGGGATAACAGAACCCATCCGCAAAAGGGAACCGGAACGGTTCCCTTTTGTGCTGTCTGGGCGGTTCAGTCCTTGGGCTTGGGCCGGAAGATGAGGGCGGAGAGCCAGCTGAAGAAGATGGCGGCGGTGATGCCGCCCGCCGCGGCGGTGACGCCGCCTGTGAGCACCCCCAGCACTCCCTGTTCCTCCACCGCCTTGGCCACGCCTTTGGCCAGCAGATAGCCGAAGCCGGTGAGGGGGACGGTGGCCCCCGCGCCGCCGAACTCCACCACGTATTTGTACAGCCCCAGGCCGCCCAGCACCACGCCGGAGACCACATAGGCCACCAGGATGCGGGCGGGGGTCAGCTTGGTCTTGTCGATGAGCAGCTGGCCGATGAGGCAGAGCAGGCCGCCGCACAGAAAGGCCCGGCCGTATTCCCACAGCATTTCCATTGTGATTCCTCCTTTATACAGTCTCGCAGCCCGGGGCCGCCAGCGCCACCGCGTGGCAGATGGCGGGGATGGACTCCCCCTGCTGGGTGGAGGTGGGGGAGAGGAGGGCCCCGGTGCCGCAGAAGAGGAGCCGCTTCCACCGGCCCCGCTTCAGACCGTCCATCAGATACCCGTTGAGCACCACGGCGGAGCAGCCGCATCCGGAGCCGCCGCAGTGGACATCCTGACCCTCCAGGTCGTAGATCATGGTGCCGCAGTCGGCCAGGTTGGACAGCTCCACCCCGTCCCGGCGGAACAGGTCCTCCACGATGTCCCGGCCCAGCTTGCCCAGGTCGCCGGTGAGGATCAGGTCGTAGCAGGAGGGTTTACGCCCGGTGTCCTGAAGGTGGGCCTTGATGGTCTCGTAGGCGGCGGGGGCCATAGCCGCGCCCATATTGTTGGCGTCCTTGATGCCCTTGTCCGCGATCTTGCCCGTGGTCACGTGGGTCACCCTGGGCCCGTTCCCCTGGGCGGCCAGAATGGTGCAGCCCGAGCCGGTCACCGTCCACTGGGCGGTGGGGGTGCGCTGGCCGCCGTACTCCAGAGGCGTGCGGTACTGCCGCTCCGCCGAGCAGAAGTGGGAGGAGGTCAGGGCCGCCGCATGGCGGGCAAACCCGCCGTCGATCATCAGCGCCGCCAGGGACAGGCTCTCCGCCATGGTGGAACAGGCGCCGTACAGCCCGTAGAAGGGGATGTCCTGTCCACGCAGGGCAAATCCGGTGCCGATGCACTGGTTCAGCAGGTCCCCGGCGAAGATATAGTCCAGGGCCGGGGCGGCCAGCTCCGCCTTGTTCAGCGCCATGGACAGAGCCAGCCGCTGCATGGCGCTCTCCGCCTTCTCCCAGCTCTTCTCGCCAAAACTGTCGTCCTGCTCGATGTGGTCGAAGAAGGACGAGAGCGGGCCGTCGCCCTCTTTTTTGCCCACCACGCTGGCATAGCCCGCCACAGCGGGCGGGCAGGCCAGCGCCACCGTCTGGGAACCCAGACGCTTTGTCTCCATACGCGCCACCTCACATGTTCGGATATGGGCCTAGTTTGAACAAAAAGAGAAGAAAATATAAGGGTACATTTTGTCGGCGGATGTGCTGGTCAAACGGCGGTATTTGCGGTATAATGCTATTATCTGTTCGCAGAGACGGCATTGCTGTCTCCGGCGGCGAAATGAGGGATTTTTTTCATGGAACAAGAGAGCAAACGGACGCTGGCCTACATCTGCCCCTCCTGCCGGCAGAGCGTGATCGTGGAGCGCAGCGTCTTTCAGCTGGCCGCCTCGGCCAATGAGCTGCCCTGTCCCTGCGGCAAGTCCGCCCTCCGGGTGGAGATGATGGGGGACCGGGTGAAGCTGACCGTGCCCTGCCTGTTCTGTCAGACCGAGCACACCGTCACCTGTTCCGCCAGGGCCTTTCTCCACGAGAAGGCGCTGGCCTTCTCCTGCGCTGCGTCCGGCCTGGACTGCTGCTACGTGGGAGAGGAGGGGCCGGTGTTTGCCGCCGTGCGCCGCCTGGAGGAGGCGGTGGACAAGGTGGAGCGCGACGCGGGGGAGAAGGGGACCTTCCTGGACGAGCTGGTGATGCACGAGGTGCTCTCCGAGCTCAAGGACATCGCCGCCCGGGGCGGCATCTCCTGCGCCTGCGGCTCCAAGCGGTGGAAGATGCAGGTGAACTACAGCTCCATCGACCTGTTCTGCGCCGACTGCGGCGCGGCCATGCGCATCCCCGCCGCCACCGCCTCGGACATCGACGACATCTGCTGCAAGAACACCATTGTGATCCACGGCGCCCACAGCGGGCGCTGAGGACGGGCCCTGTCCCCCCAGGACAGGGCGGACTGCCGGAGAGGACTCCGGCAGCCTGGGCATACCGGGAAAGGAAGAACGATCTTGAGCGTTTACTATGAAAATACCTACCCTGTGGACTCCCGGGACGTAGACCCCTTTGACCAGTGCCGGCCTTCGGCCCTGCTGGGCATCCTCCAGGAGGCGGCCACCTCGGCGGCGGTGGAGCTCCACGTGTCCCGGGACGAGATGATCGACCGGTACAACGTGTTCTGGATGCTCTCCCGCATCTGGTACCGGCTCTCCCGGCCCCTCCACTGGAGCGAGCCGGTGACGGTGCGCACCTGGCACCGGGGCGCCCACGGCGCCGCCATGTACCGGGACTTTGACCTCTTTGTGAAGGGGGAGCCGGTGGGGGAGGCGGTGTCCTCCTGGGTGCTGGCCGACCTGGACACCCACAAGCTGTTCCGGCTGAGCAACGTGGAGGAGTTCGCGGGCACCGACGGCGGCGCGCTGTGCAAGGACAGGCGGCTGACCAGCCTGCGGATGCCCGGGGACCTGACCCTGGCCGAGCACCGCACACTCCACTACAGCGACGCCGACATCAACGGCCATGTCAACAACGTGCGCTACGCCGACTTCGCCTGCGACGCCCTCCATCTGGAGCGGATGGCCAGCGGGCAGTATGTGTCTGAGCTCCAGCTGTGCTACCTGGCCGAGTGCCGCCCCGGCGAGGCCATCGACCTGTTCACCGGCCAGGCGGAAGAGAGAAAGTTGGTCCAGGGTATGGGCGAAGAGGGCAAAATCCGCTTCGATGCAGCCCTCACTTTGGCCAACCTGCAAGAATGAACGGACCGCCTCTTGACAAGACGGTTCGTACGCCGTAAAATAGGAAAAATTTATTCGGATGGGACAAGTGTCCATTTGCAGTTCCAGACTTCATGCGCATGGAGTTTTATCCCGTATACCGAGTGAAAATTCACTGGAAAAGATAAAGGAGATGCGATATGGTCAATACCGATGAGCGACAGAAGTTTACCAAGCAGGGCCTGACCTTCGACGACGTGCTGCTGGTCCCCGCGGCCAGCGACGTGCTCCCCGCCGACATCGACCTGCACACCCAGCTTACCAAGAAGATTCAGCTGAATATCCCTCTCATGAGCGCCGCCATGGATACCGTCACCGAGTACCGCATGGCCATCGCCATTGCCCGTGAGGGCGGCATCGGCATTATCCACAAGAATATGTCCATCGGCGCTCAGGCCGAGCAGGTGGACATGGTCAAGCGCAGCGAGAACGGCGTTATCACCAACCCCTTCTGGCTGGCCCCCGGCCACACCCTGGCCGAGGCGGATGAGCTGATGGCCAAGTACCGCATCTCCGGCGTGCCCATCTGCGACAACGGAAAGCTCATCGGCATCATCACCAACCGGGACATGAAGTTCGAGGTGGACATGTCCCAGCTCATCGACAACGTGATGACCAAGGAAAACCTGGTCACCGCCAAGGAGGGCATCACCCTGGAGGAGGCCAAGGAGATCCTCCGCAAGCACAAGATCGAGAAGCTCCCCCTGGTGGACGACGAGTTCCGCCTCAAGGGCCTCATCACCATCAAGGACATCGAGAAGGCCACGGTGTACCCCAACTCCGCCCGTGACGCCAAGGGCCGCCTGCTGGTGGGCGCCGCCATCGGCGTGACCAACGACGTGCTGGACCGTGTGGCCGCCCTGGTGGAGGCCGGCGCCGACGTGCTGTGCCTGGACTCCGCCCACGGCCACAGCCACAATATCCTGGAGTGCGTCAAGCGCATCAAGGCCCTGTACCCCGACGTGCAGCTCATCGCCGGCAACGTGGCCACCGCCGAGGGCACCAAGGCCCTCATCGAGGCCGGCGCCGACTGCGTGAAGGTGGGCATCGGCCCCGGCTCCATCTGCACCACCCGCGTGGTGGCCGGTATCGGCGTGCCCCAGATCACCGCCGTGTACGACGCCGCCTGCGTGGCTGACAAGTACGGCATTCCCATCATCGCCGACGGCGGCGTGAAGTACTCCGGCGACATCGCCAAGGCCATTGCCGCCGGCGCCAACGTGGTCATGCTGGGCTCCCTGCTGGCCGGCTGCGAGGAGTCCCCCGGGGACACCGAGGTCTACCAGGGCCGCCAGTTCAAGGTCTACCGCGGCATGGGCTCCCTGGGCGCCATGGCCAAGGGCTCCAGGGACCGTTACTTCCAGCAGAACAACAAGAAGCTGGTCCCCGAAGGTGTGGAAGGCCGCGTGCCCTACAAGGGATCTACCTCCGACACCATCTATCAGATGATGGGCGGCCTGCGGGCCGGTATGGGCTACTGCGGCTGCGGCACCGTGTCTGAGCTGCAGAAGAAGGCCCAGTTCATCCAGATCACCGCCGCCGGTCTCCGCGAGAGCCACCCCCACGACGTGTATATCACCAAAGAGGCGCCCAACTACACCATCAACGCCCAGCACTAAGCTGTTTAAAAGTGCCCGTACCGGACAGGTACGGGCACTTTTGCGCACTTTTTGAGGGGGCGACAGGAGACGCCAAAGAAAACTCTTGCAATTTGGAAACAGATAGGTTACAATATGGTAACAAAAAGTTTCCGAACGGAAACGGGTTTGAGGAGTGGACACATGAAGAAGCGTTTTTCCTGCGCCTTACTCGGACTTGCACTGACGATCAGCCTCAGCGGTCATGCGCTGGCGGCAGAGAATACCACCGCCCCCGTGGTGGTGAACGGCGTGGAGCAGACCAATTTCCACGCCACCCTGTACGGTGATACCACCTACACCTCCTTCTACGGCGTCACCCTGGCCCTCCGGCCCGACGCGGTCATTACCTGGGAGAACAACCAGCTGGTGGCCCGGGCGGACGACTTCACCATGTATGCCCGCATCGGCACCAACTTCCTGGTCATCAACGACCGGTACCTGTACATCCCCGACGGCGTGAAGGTGGACGACACCGGCGACACCCTGGTGCCCACCCGGGTGCTGGCCACCGCCCTGGGCGCGGCCATCGGCTGGGACGGCTCCGTGACCTACACCTCCGCCGGTACCCCTCTGGCCTCGGGCAGCACCTACTACGACGCCGAGACCGTGGACCTGCTGGCCCGGGTCATCACCCACGAGAGCGGCAACCAGCCCCTGGAGGGCAAGATCGCCGTGGGCAACGTGATCCTCAACCGGGTGGCCAGCCCCTCCTTCCCCAACACGGTGAAGGAAGTGCTCAGCCAGCCCAACCAGTTCCCCGGCGCCACCAACTGCGAGCCCAACAGCGAGTCCATCCTGGCCGCCAAGCTCTGCCTGGAGGGCGCCATGGAGGCTCCCGGCGCCTACTGGTTCAACGGCGCGGGCATCTCCTGCTGGGCCTCTCTCAACAAGAGCCACATCGTCACCATCGGCGGACATTCCTTCTACGGTTGATATCACAGCGGCCTCCCAACAGGAGGCCGCTGTTTTTTCGTCCTTGACTTTCAGGCGGGAACATGGTACTTCTTTGACTGAACGATGAAACTGTGCCCGGCGGACGCGCCGGAGAAGGAGAACAGACATGAACCTGATGATCGCCTCGGATATCCACGGCTCCGCCCGGTACTGCCGGGACCTGCTGGCCGCCTTTGACCGGGAGGGCGCGGACCGCCTGCTGCTGCTGGGGGATTTGCTCTACCACGGCCCCCGGAACGACCTGCCCGACCAGTACGCCCCCAAGGAGGTCATCGCCCTGCTGAACGAGCGCAAGAGCCGTCTGCTGTGCGTCCGGGGCAACTGCGAGGCAGAGGTGGACCAGATGGTGCTGGAATTCCCCGTCCTGGCCGACTACGCCATATTGTGGGCGGGTGAGCGGATGATCTTCGCCACCCACGGCCATCACCACAACAAAAGCGCCATGCCGCCCCTTCAGTCCGGGGATATCCTGCTCCACGGCCACACCCACATCCCTGCCTGGGAGAGGGTGGGGGAGAACCTGTACCTGAATCCCGGCTCGGTGTCCATCCCCAAGGAGGGGAGCGAGAGAGGGTACATGACCTTCGACGGGACCACCTTCCAGTGGAAGAACCTGTCCGGCCAGGTCTACCACACCCTCAGCCTGTAAACTCCACAGCGGGCATATGTTCCCGGCAGAGCGTTGAAAAAACACTCTGCCGGGAATTTTTGTGCTGTCTGTAACAATCCGTGGAGATGCCGCGTGTAATAGGCAGAACGGAAGAAGGAGGCGATGAGCATGGAGCGGGAAGAGGCGGCGCGGCTGGTGGAGGCCCACAGCCAGGCGGTGTACCGGCTGGCCTACGCCCGCACCGGCAGCCGGGAGGACGCCGAGGACATCACCCAGGAGACCTTTCTCCGGCTGGTGCGGGCGGCGCCTGTGTTCCGGGACGAGGCCCACTGCCGGGCCTGGCTGCTCCACGTGGCTATGAACTGCACCCGGAGCCTGTTCCGCAGGCCGTGGCGCAGGCGGGACCTGCCCCTGGAGGAGGCGGCCAACGCCGCCGCGCCGGATGGGGAGCGGGGGGACGTGCTGGAGGCGGTGCTGGCCCTGCCGGAGCAGTACCGGGCGCCGGTGCATCTCTTCTACTACGAGGACCTGCCGGTGGAGGAGATCGCAAAAATTCTGGGGCTGCGGGAAGGCGCGGTCCGCACCCGGCTGAGCCGGGCAAGAGGGATGCTGCGGGACATGCTGAAGGAGGATGAGGAGCATGCTTGAACGGGAATACCACAGGGAGATGGACGCCGTGGCCCTGACGGCGGAGCAGAAGGAGAAGCTGGTGGACATGATGACCGGAACGGCAAGAGCGCCCCGAGCAGGCCGGGCGGGACGGACCGCCCTGGCAGCCGCGGCGGTGTGCGCCGTGCTGGCCGCGTCGGCCCTGGCCTATGTCACCGGCGCATTGGACTTCCTGAAGGGCAGGGAGGAGTACCAGTTCCTGGGCCAGGCGGCCTTCTATGAGGAATACGCTCAGCGGGTGGACCTGCCCGACACAGCGGACAGCGAGGACACCCTGACCATCGAGTACACGGCCATGGACGAGAATTTCTGCACCGTGTTCTACACCCTCCGGACGGCGGAGCCTATGGAGGCCTGGTCCCAGCGGGAGCATCTGCCCATCTCGCCGGATGCGCCCGACCTCTGGCAGGCCATGGGCCTGGAGCCCGCCTTCACCCTGGAGGCGGACGGGGAGGCACTGACCGGCGGGCAGGACGGCCAGCAGTATCTGCTGGACGCCAACACCCTGGTGGGCATGGCCCGGCTGCCCCTGAACCGGGCCGGGGCCCTGTCGGACGGGGAGACCGTCACCCTGAGGGCGGAGGCCCCCCTGGGGGACTGGGACGGCGTATCCGACCGGGGGGAGGCCGGGCAGTGGAGCTTTACCCTGACGGCTGAGCCTATGGAGGGGCATACTGACATGCTCGCCGCCCCGGCGGCGCTGGGGGAGCGGCAGGTGGAGGCCCTGAGCGTCACCGTCTCCCCCCTGGGCACGGTGCTGCGGGCCCGGGTGACGGTGCCCGAGGAATACCGGGCGGAGCCGGACCTGTGGGGCGGCCTGGGCTGGTTTGTGGTCCGGGATGAGGACGGCAGGTACTACCCCTACGACGTGCTGACCTCGGAGGCAACGGAGGACGGCGCCGCCTGGGAGGAGTCCTATATCCTCTACGGCCTGGAGGACCCGGAGACCCTGGAGCTGCTGCCGGCGGAGCTGGAAGGCGGATTTGTCACCGTGGGCCTGGAGGACCTGCCCTGGCAGGGGGAGGGCGGTTACACCTTCGCGTCCTTCACGGTGGAGGAGGGACAGATGGCCCTCCGGCTGGAGCCGGACGGCGCAGTGGGCAACACCGGTTACTGCGGCAGTATCGCCTACTTCCTGGACGGTGCGGGGGAGAAGCTGTTTTACGGCGACGGGGCCCCCGACGTCTACCAGAACAGCTACACCGACTGGCGGGACGGCAGCGTCACCATCACCTGGTCCCTGGACGAGGCCGCACAGGCCCAGACGGAGGGGCTGGCCGGGTTGGAGCTGTACGAGGAACACTATGTGCCGCAAGAGGGGACAGGCGTCCTGCTCCCACTGACAAAGTGAAGAAAAAACAGCGAGGGGCGCCCGCCGGATCTCCGGCGGGCGCCCCTCTTTCCTGCGGAACCCCTTGAAATCCGGTCACTTTTCCAGTATAATATGACAGATTGAACCAAGACCGCCGCGGTCTGCTATGATATCACAGGAAAGCGTGAGAGATTTGAAGTACGATTTTGCCAGCATCGAGCCCAAGTGGCAGAAGAAATGGGCGGAGGAGAAGACCTTCCACTGTGAGAACCACAGCGACAAGCCCAAGTTCTATGCCCTGGTCGAGTTCCCCTATCCCTCCGGTCAGGGCCTCCACGTGGGCCACACCCGGCCCTACACCGCCATGGACGTGGTGGCCCGCAAGCGCCGCATGGACGGGTACAACGTGCTCTTCCCCATGGGCTACGACGCCTTCGGCCTGCCCACCGAGAACTACGCCATCAAGAACCACATCCACCCGGCCAAGGTGACCCACGACAACATTGAGAACTTCTCCAAGCAGCTGCACATGCTGGGCTACTCCTTCGACTGGGACCGGGTGATCAACACCACCGACCCCAGCTACTACAAGTGGACCCAGTGGATCTTCCTCCAGCTGTACAAGCACGGCCTGGCCTACAAGACCACCATGCCCGTCAACTGGTGCACCTCCTGCAAGTGCGTGCTGGCCAACGAGGAGGTTGTAGAGGGCGTGTGCGAGCGCTGCGGCTCCCCCGTCATCCGCAAGGAGAAGAGCCAGTGGATGCTCAAGATCACCGAGTACGCTCAGCGCCTCATCGACGACCTGGACGACCTGGACTTCATTGAGCGGGTGAAGATCCAGCAGAAGAACTGGATCGGCCGCTCCACCGGCGCCGAGGTCACCTTCAAGGCCACCACCGGCGACGACATCGTGGTGTACACCACCCGGCCGGACACCCTGTTCGGCGCCACCTATATGGTCCTCTCTCCCGAGCACGAGCTCATCAAGAAGTGGATGCCCCTGCTGAAAAACGCGGACGACGTCCAGGCCTATCAGCGGGAGGCCGCCTCCAAGTCCGACCTGGAGCGCACCGAGCTGAACAAGGAGAAGACCGGCGTGTGCCTGGACGGCGTGAAGGGCGTCAACCCGGTCAACGGCAAGGAGATCCCCATCTTCATCTCCGACTACGTGCTCTCCACCTACGGCACCGGCGCCATCATGGCCGTGCCTGCCCACGACGACCGCGACTGGGAGTTTGCCAAGAAGTTCGGCTGTGAGATCATCGAGGTGGTCTCCGGCGGCGAGGA
>NZ_CALXEG010000051.1 GCF_944387275.1 uncultured Pseudoflavonifractor sp. | reverse complement strand
GTGCAGTACGCCCTGGAGGGCTCGGTATTCGTGGGCGGCGCGGTGATCCAGTGGCTGCGGGACGAGATGCGCTTCTTCACCGAGAGCCGGGACGCGGAGTACTACGCCCAGAAGGTGCCCGACAACGGCGGCGTGTACCTGGTGCCCGCCTTCACCGGCCTGGGGGCCCCCTACTGGGATATGTACGCCCGGGGCTGCATCGTGGGCCTGACCCGGGGCACCCGGCGGGAACACATCATCCGGGCGGCCCAGGAGTCCATCGCCTACCAGGTGGCCGACCTGGTGCGGGCCATGGAGGCGGATACCGGCGTGCCCCTCACCCAGCTGAAGGCGGACGGCGGCGCCAGCCGGGACCGGTTCCTCATGCAGTTCCAGGCGGACATTCTGGACCGGCAGGTCCGCCGGCCCATGATCCGGGAGACCACCGCCCTGGGGGCGGCCTATCTGGCCGGTCTGGCCGTGGGCGTGTGGAGGGACCGGGAGGAGATCACCCACCTCTGGGCCTGCGACACCACCTACACCCCCGACATGGACCCGGCCCGCCGCGCCGCCCTCATGGAGGACTGGCACCGGGCGGTGAGCCGCAGCCGGGGCTGGGCCTGCGGCGTGTAAGACCCCGTCTGACAGGGCCGCGCCCGCTCTCCCCCACATATTCTCCAGGTCCCGGGCGCTTTGCCCGGGACCTGCGCCATTTTTCCCCTTGTTCTCCCCCTCCTTTTGGAGTAAAATGGAAAAGGCAAGCTACAGGAGGCTGATGTTTCATGCGGGAAATCGATACATATTCCTACCGCTGCGGCGTGATGGACTGTTTTTGTGAGATGGTGCGGGCGGGAGTCAAGGCCCTGGCCCTGAGCCACCCGGTGGACAGCCGGGCGGAGTGGGAGGAGCTGGGCCCCTTTGCCGCTAAGATCGCGGCACAGTACGGCGTGAAGTGCTACCCGGAGGCCGAGCCGCTGGTGACCGACCTCTTTCCCCTCTCCGCCACCCGCGGGAAGTTCCTCTACCTGTTCTACCGGGCGGACCACGTGCTGGAGGAGTACCTGCGCCTCAAGGAGCGCAAGGCGTCCATGGTGGCGGGCCGGGCCTATTTCGGCGGCAACCGGACCCAGATCGCCCGGGAGTACGGCCGTCTGCTCTCCTACTCCCCCGAGACCGTCCGGGCCCTGCTGGAGGCCAACCGGGACCGGGAGCGGGTGTGATTTCCGCCGGTCCGGAAGACGGGCAATTTATTTCTGTTGACAACCTTACGGTTGAATGCTATCATATAGCGTGATCTTCTCTATGCACGACCTGAACTCACATTTTTGTAAGTCATCGTCTGCTCACTGGATGATGATAAACGGAAATGTGGGTTTTCTTTTTGCGCAGAGATCAAATCTTTTGAGGAGGTACCAGCATGTATCACGGTACTGTAAAGTGGTTCAATGAGACCAAGGGCTTCGGCTTCATCTCCAACGACGACGGCAGCGGCGACGTGTTCGTCCACTTCTCCGCCATCCTGGTGGACGGCTTCAAGACCCTCGCCGAGGGCCAGAAGGTGACCTACGACACCGAGCCCGATCCCAAGGACACCGGCAAGCTCCGCGCTGTCAACGTCCGTCCTCTCTAATCTGAGGGTATCAAAAGCCCCCGCCGCGCTGTGCGCGGCGGGGGCTTTTTTACGCTGTCACCCCCGGCGGCGCACGGACATATGCTGTACCGTGGGGCGGAGGCGGCGCCGCCGTCCCCGCCCCGCCAAATCTGTTTTGGGGGATACTCATATGTGCAATTGTTCCAACCGCCGCTGCTGTTGCTGCTGCGGGTGCTCCTGCGGCTGTTCCTGCGGGAACGGCGGCGCCGTCACCCTTCCCTCCTTCCCCGACCGTCCCGTGTGGGACTCCGACTCCTCCGGGGACAGCTACCCGGTCTATGTGGCCATGCCGGCCTTTATGACCCGGGGCTCCGCCAACCTGCAGGCCGCCGTGGAGCTGGATTCCGGCTCCTCCTGCCCCTGCAGCCGGGGCTGAACACCCACGCCGCCCTCCGGCGGCGTACTTACCGCCACAGAGTTCCCCCACCCCCGCCCCGGCTCCCGCCGGGGCGGGCTTTTATTGTCTTTTTACATAGGAAAGGGGGGACGTTCCCAAGAACGTCCCCCCTTTTCCCGCGGCGCTCTGGTCAGCCGCCCTGCTTCTGCATGCGCGAGAGCACCAGGGCCGCCTGCTCCCTGGTCAGGGCCGTCCTGGGGGCCGTGCCGTCGAACACGCCGCCGGCCTTGGCCGCCTTCCAGGCCTCCTCCGCCCAGGTGCTGACGGGCTGGGCCGCCTGCTCGGCCTGCCACGCCTCCATGGCGGCGCGGAACATCTGGTTGAATGTCTCCTGGGTCATCTCCTCTTCCCCTCCCTTCATCTCTCTGGCTACGTCGGCGCGGAACTGGTCCATATCCTTGCCGTGCTTGGGGAACCAGTGGCTCACGTCGGCGTGGTTGGAGGCGATGCCCAGAGCGCAGCCCTCCGAGTGGTCCACCACCACCCCCGGCTCCAGCGGGTCCAGCCCGTACCGGGCGCAGAGCATGGCGGTCAGCTCCACGGCGCCCCGGTACACCGCGTCAAAATAGGCGGCGTTCTTCTCCGCATCGTAGCCGATCATGGTGCCGCCCTGGTAGGTGTGGCCGGCGGGCTCCAGGATCTCAAAGCTGATATGGGTGTTGTTGGCGGACACGCCGCCCCCCTTGGGTACGCCTGCGTGCCAGCCCCGCCAGTTCCAGGGCAGGGTCTGGATGACCCCATCCTTGTACACAAAGGCGTGGGCACAGGCCTCCAGACCCGGCTTGTTCCAGTTTTTCAGGAATACCTCCGGGTCGGGCTGTGCCACGCCGGTGGAGTGGACCATGACCCCCTTGGGGGTGATGGTGCGCCCCGCTTTCCAGCAGTCGCTGCCGGTGAGAATGCGTTCGGTCAGATTCATGTGCTTCCCTCCCCTCCAGACTATGCGGTTCCGGCCCGGTCTGTGGCATGTCCCCGTACACCTGGGGAAAAATCCAGGGCTTGCAGGCGCTCCCGGCCTGCATTATAATAATGGGCAGGGTACAACGTGAATTTCCGCCCGGGAGGCGGACCACAGGGAGGACAACATGGAGAAACGGCATTTCTCGTCCATCGGGGAGGACATCTCCCTGCTGGGCTATGGCTGCATGCGCTTTCCCACCCGCAAGAGCGACGGTATGATCGCTGTCCGGGAGAGCCGCCGCCTGCTGGAGCGGGCCCACGAGGCGGGTGTCAACTACTTTGACACGGCCTGGAACTACCACAAGGGGGAGAGCGAGCCCTTCCTGGGGCAGCTGCTGGCCAAATGGGACCGGAGGAGCTTTCACCTGGCCACCAAGCTGCCCACCTGGCTGGCCAAGTCCGCCTCCGACGCGGAGGATATCTTTACCCGCCAGCTCCAGCGCTGCCGGGTGGACTACTTCGATTTCTACCTGGCCCACAGCATCACCGCCGAGCACTACGCCACCTTCCAGGCCTCCGGGGCCTACCAGGTGCTCTCCCACGAGAAGGCCCGGGGCCGTATCCGCCGGCTGGGCTTCTCCTTCCACGACCGGCCCGAGCTGCTGGAGCGCATTCTGGACGACCACCAGTGGGACTTTGTCCAGCTCCAGCTCAACTACCTGGACTGGGACCTGCAAAACGCCAAGCGCCAGTATGAGATCGTCACGGAGCGGGGCCTGCCCGTCATCGTGATGGAGCCGGTGCGGGGCGGGGCCCTGGCCAATCTGACCCCCGCGGCCCGGGCCGTGCTGGAGGAGGCCGCGCCGGGGAAGAGCGCCGCCTCCTGGGCCCTGCGGTACGCCGCCTCCCTGCCCGGGGTGATGACCGTGCTCTCCGGTATGTCGGCCATGGAGCAGGTGGAGGACAACATCGCCACCATGTCCCCCTTCCAGCCCCTCTCGGAGGAGGAGCGGGCCGTGCTGGCCAGGGCGGTGGAGGTGTACCGCTCCGCCGGCACCATCCCCTGCACCGGCTGCCGGTACTGCACCGACTGCCCCAGGCATGTGGACATTCCCCGCATCTTCGCCATCTACAACCAGTTCTGCGTGGACGGCAAAAAGAGCTCCTTTGACAACACCTGGGACCTGATCCCCGAGTCCATGCGGCCCGACCAGTGCGTCCGCTGCGGCCAGTGCGTGGACCGCTGCCCCCAGCACATCCCCATTCCCGACCGGATCGCGGAGGTGGCCGCCGCTGCCGCCGAGGCCGCAAAGGGCTGAGGTTTTCCACCCTTCGGACGTATTCTGTGGACAAAAAAGCAGGATGCCCGGCGCACTGTGCGCGCCGGGCATCCTGCTTTTGATTTGGAAGAGAGAGGAATAGAAGAGGGAGAAATGAAAAACTAGCTTTTTATATGGAAACACGGGGAGCCGTGCTGTCTCTGGTCCGCCACAACAGCCCGAGGCGGTATCGGTGGATTTCCTTTGCTGTGACTATAGGATAGCACTGGGACAGAGGCAATTGTTGGACGGATTTTAAATAAGATATGAAGATTATGTAAACACCCTGATTTTGTTCCCCCCTCCCCGGCGCAGACGCGACATTTGTCTTGACTGCCTCCGGCCGGTCGTTTATACTGATTAAGTCGGAGGTCAAGCGGCCTCCCTGGGGCCCAGAAGGGCTCCGCTCACAGTCTTTTTTCCTCTCCCCGGCCCAGCGTGCGGCAGAGCGCCGCGCAGGATGTCAGAAGGCATGCCCCATTGCGGGTGTGTCTTTTTTTGTTGCCCCGGGGGAGGATATTCTTTCCTCAGGAGGATATTTATGACCCTTCAGGACTTTTTCCGGGAGAATCCCAGGGCCGCCCTGGCCTTTTCCGGCGGGGTGGACTCGGCCTATCTCCTCTGGGCGGCCAGGGAGTGGGCCCAGGACGTGAAGGCCTACTATGTCCACTCTCCCTTCCAGCCCGCCTTTGAGCTCTCCGACGCCAAGCGGCTGGCGGAGGAGCTGCGCATGCCCATGGCGGTGCTGGAGGCCGACGTGCTGTCGGTGCCCGGCGCGGCGGCCAACGGCCCAGACCGGTGCTACCACTGCAAGACCGCCCTGTTCACCCTGCTGAAGGGGGCGGCCCTGGCCGACGGGTACACTCTGCTCATGGACGGCACCAACGCCTCGGACGACGCCGGCGACCGGCCCGGCATGCGGGCGCTGGCCGAGCTGGCGGTCCGCTCCCCCCTGCGGGAGTGCGGCATCACCAAGGCTGAGGTACGGCAGCGCTCCAGAGAGGCGGGGCTGTTCACCTGGGACAAGCCCGCCTATGCCTGTCTGGCCACCCGGGTACCCACGGGCACGGCCATCACCCGGGAGGCCCTGACGGCGGTGGAGGGGGCGGAAAGCGCCCTGGCCGCCCTGGGATACCGGGATTTCCGGGTGCGGCTGTTCCACGGCGCGGCCCGGCTCCAGCTGACGGAGCGGGACTTTGCCCGGGCGGCGGGCGAGCGGGCGGCGGTCAAAGCCGCCCTCTCCCCCTGGTTTGAGACGGTGCTGCTGGACTGCGATACACGGACGGGAGGCTGACGGATATGGACAATAAACGAGAGATTCTCTCCCTGCTCCGGTCGGTGGCGGCGGGGGAGGCCACCCCCGAGGAGGCCCTGCTGGAGCTGAAGCTGTCCCCCTTCGCGGATTTGGGGTACGCCAAGGTGGATTACCACCGTTCGGTGCGCCAGGGCAACGCGGAGGTGATCTACGGCGCGGGCAAGACGCCGGAGCAGATCGCCGGTATTGTGGCGGCCATGCACAGCCGGGGCTGCGGCAACATCCTCATCACCCGTATGGGCCCGGAGGCGGCGGAGTTCGTGAGTCGGACGGCAGAGCTGGACTACCACGCCGACGCCAGGCTGGCGGTGGCCTGGCCCCGGACGGACACCCCCTCCCTGGGCCACATTGTGGTGGCCACCGGGGGCACCAGCGACCTGCCGGTGGCCGAGGAGGCCGCCCTCACCGCCGAGGCCATGGGCAACCGGGTCACCCGGCTGTACGACGTGGGGGTGTCCGGGCTCCACCGGCTGCTGTCCAGGCTGGACGTGCTCATGTCCGCCCGGTGCGTGGTGGCGGTGGCGGGCATGGAGGGGGCCCTGGCCAGCGTGGTGGGCGGCCTGGTGGACTGCCCGGTCATCGCCGTGCCCACCAGCGTGGGGTACGGCGCCTCCTTCCACGGCCTGTCCGCCCTGCTGTCCATGCTCAACTCCTGCGCCTCCGGCTCCGCCGTGGTCAACATCGACAACGGCTTCGGCGCCGGGTATCTGGCCAGCATGATCAATCAGATGGAGGGCCTGCCCTCCCAAGACCAACACAAGGAGGCTTCACCGCTGTGAAGATTCTGTACCTGGAGTGCAATATGGGCGCTGCCGGCGACATGCTCATGTCCGCCCTCTACGAGCTGCTGCCCGACAAGGCGGCCTTTGTCAGCACCATGAACTCCCTGGGTCTGCCCGGGGTGTCCCTCTCCCCCCTGTCCGCCAAGACCTGCGGCATCGCAGGTACCCGGATGGAGGTGACTGTGGGCGGTGAGGAGGAGGAATCCCACGACATGCCCATGGCCGCCGCTGAGGGGCATATCCACGTCCATCCCCACGGCCATGACCACCATGGCCACGACCACTGTCACCCGGAGGACCCCCACTGTCCCGGCCACGACCACTGCCACGAGCACCACCATGAGCATGACCACGAGCACGACCATGAGCACGGCCACGGCCATCACCACCATCACCACGCCTCTCCCGGCCACATCGCTTCTCTCATCGGCGGCCTGCCCCTGCCCGAGGAGGTGAAGGCCCACGCCCAGGCGGTGTACGATTCCATTGCCGCCGCCGAGGCCAAAGCCCACGGCTGCCCGGTGGAGGAGGTCCACTTCCACGAGGTGGGGGCCCTGGACGCGGTGGCCGACGTGGTGGGCGTGTGCTACGCCATGTATCTGCTCTCCCCGGACAAAATCGTGGCCTCCCCGGTCCACATGGGCAGCGGCTTTGTCCGGTGCGCCCACGGGGTGGTGCCGGTGCCCGCCCCCGCCACCGCCTTCCTGCTGGAGGGGGTGCCCTCCTACGGCGGAGAGGTGCAGGGGGAGCTGTGCACCCCCACCGGCGCCGCCCTGGTGTCCCACTTTGCAAAGGAATTCGGCCCCATGCCTGTCATGGCCACCCGTGGGATAGGCTACGGCGTGGGCAAGAAGGAGTTTGACCGGGCCAACTGCATCCGGGCCTTCTGGGGCGAGACGGCGGACAATGCCAACGGGGAGATCGCCGAGCTGGTGTGCAATGTGGACGACATGACCCCCGAGGCCCTGTCCTACGCCTGCGCCCGGCTGCTGGAGGCGGGGGCGCTGGACGTGTATGCCACCCCCGGCGTGATGAAAAAGGGCCGCCCCGGCCATGTGATTACCGTGCTGTGCGACCCGGCACGTGAGGACCAGCTGGCCCTGGCCGTGCTGCGGGAGACGTCCACCAACGGCCTGCGGGCCCGCCGGTGGGGCAAGTATTTCCTCACCCCCGGCCACGAGACGGCGGACACCCCCTTCGGCCCCATCCGCATCAAGACGGCCCAGGGCTGGGACATTTCCCACCGGAAGCCGGAGTTTGACGACGTGGCCGCCGCGGCCCGCCGGGCGGGGGTCCCCTTCGCCCAGGTGTGGGAGGCGGCCCTGACCGGAACAAAAAAGGAGGAATCTTCCCATGAATGAGGCACTCTGGAACAAATGCGCGGAATTTCACGGCCACAAGTGCCCCGGCCTGGCCACCGGCTTCCGGGTGGCCACCGAGGCCATGGCAAAGCTGGGCCTGGACGGCCCGGAGGCCGACGAGGAGCTGGTGTGCGTCACCGAGAACGACACCTGCGCCGTGGACGCGGTGCAGGTCATCACCGGCTGCACCATGGGCAAGGGCAATCTCATCTACCGGGGCACCGGCAAGATGGTCTTCACCTTCTACTGCCGCAAGAGCGGCAGGGGTCTGCGGGTGGCGGTGAAGCCCGGGGACCGGACTATGGACCGGCCCGCCCGGCAGAACTGGCTCCTCACCGCCCCGGTGGAGGAGGTGCTCTCTTTCTCGGAGCCCACCCGGCCGGTGCCTGAGAAGGCCCGCATCTTCGGCAACGTGACCTGCGCCCAGTGCGGCGAGACCATCCCCGAGCACAAGGCCCGGCTCCACCAGGGCCAGCTGCTCTGCCTGGACTGCTTCCAGCCCTACGACCGGGGCTGGTGACCCGTCCGGCAAACGGCGGAAGCCGTCTGCCGGAGAAAGGATGCAGCCCCATCCTCAAAGCCTCTGACCTTCCAGACACTGCAAAGGAGTTTTTCCATGAAAAAGCAAACCCGTCTCACCGCCCTGCTGCTCTCCCTGCTGCTCCTGGCCGGATGCGCCGCCGCGCCCGCAGCCACCTCTCCCTCCCCGTCCGCTTCTCCGGAGCAGACCGCCGGAACAGGCGGCACCCGCACCATCACCGACGCCGCCGGGCGGCAGGTGGAGATCCCCGAGACCGTGTCCTCCGTGGTGTGCGTGGGGGTGTGCACCCTGCGGTACACCACCTACCTCCAGGCCCAGGACCTGGCGGTGGGGGTGGAGAGCGACGAGGTGGGGGCGCCCATCACCAAGCCCTTCAGCTACTTCAATCAGGACCTGTTCGCCTCCCTGCCCGTCACCGGCAACAACGGCGAGACCTATGACGAGGAGATCCTGAAGGCCGATCCCGACGTGATCGTGGCCAACACCGACGCCGACAGCGCCCAGGCCCTCCAGGACAAGACGGGCATCCCGGTGGTGGTGGTGCCCCTCAACGAGGGCATGTTCGACGACAACGTGTTCCAGATCCTCTCCATCCTGGGGGAGGTGTACCACAGGGAGGACCGGGCGGAGGAGCTGGCAGCCTACCTGAAGGGCATCCAGGCCGACCTGGCCGACCGCACCGCCGGTGTGGCCGACGCGGACAAGCCCACGGTGTACGTGTCCGGCGTGTCCTTCAAGGGCTCCCACGGCTTTGAGGGCACCGAGGCGGGGTACGCCCCCCTGGCGGCCATCAGCGGGGTGAACCTGGCGGACACCACCGGCCAGACCGGCGCCTTCAGCCTGGACCCGGAGCAGGTGCTCACCTGGGACCCGGACGTGATCTTTGTGGACTTCAACGGCCTGTCTCTCATCAACGAGGACTACGCCTCCAACCCGGACTTCTACAACAGCCTGACCGCTGTGAAAGAGGGCCGGGTGTACAGCCAGATCTCCTTCCGGTACAGCGCCACCAACACCGAGCTGGCCCTGGCCGACGCCTACTACATGGGCAAGGTGCTCTATCCGGAGCAGTTTGCCGACGTGGACATTGCCGCCAAGTTCGACGAGATCTTTCAGACCATGCTGGGGGTGGAGGACGCCTACGCCCAGTACCAGGCGGCGGGCTACCAATTCAAGGAGATGACCCTGGGTGGCTAAGGGCGCGGACGCGGTGCGCCTGAGCGCGCCGGAGGCCTACTCCCGCCACCGGGCCAGAAATATCGGCGTCCTGCTGGCCCTGTGCGCCGTGCTGCTGGCGGCGGCCCTGCTGTCCCTCCGGGCCGGGTCCTACAACACGCCGGTGCTGGAACTCATCAAGGGCATCGCAGGCCGGGCGGAGGACAACAGCGTCAACATCGTGGTGCGCAACATGCGCCTGCCCCGGATCTGCACCGCCATTCTGGGCGGCGCGGGGCTGGGCGTGGCCGGCGTGGTGCTCCAGTCGGTGCTGCGCAACCCCCTGGCCTCCTCCAGCACCCTGGGCATCTCCCAGGGCGCCGGATTCGGCGCCGCCTTCGCCATCATCGTGCTGGGCGCCGGGCTCCAGGCCGGGGGCGGCGTCACCTTCTCCAACCCGGCCCTCATCGGCCTGTGCGCCTTCGGCGGCAGCATTGCCGTGTCGGTGCTCATTCTGGCCCTGTCCCGCCTGCGTCAGATCACCCCCGAGGCCATGGTGCTCTCCGGCGTGGCCCTCAGCTCCCTGTTCTCCGGGGCCACCACCCTGCTGCAATATTTTGCCGACGAGGTACAGCTCACCTCCCTGGTGTTCTGGACCTTCGGCGACCTGGGCCGCACCGGCTGGAGCGAGGTGGGCATCATGGCGGCGATGGTGGCCGCCGCCGGGCTGTACTTCTTCTGCAACCGCTGGAACTACAACGCCCTGGAGAGCGGCGAGCAGACCGCCGTCAGCCTGGGGGTGAACGTGAGCCGCCTGCGCCTGGTCAACGTGCTCGTCTGCTCGGTGGTGGCGGCGGTGGTGGTGTCCTACGTGGGCATCATCAACTTCATCGGCCTGGTGGCCCCCCACATGGTCCGCCGCTTCCTGGGCAACAACTACTGCTATCTCATCCCCGGCTCCGCCCTCATGGGGGCCGCGCTGCTGCTGCTGGGGGACCTGGTGGCCCGGAACGTGGTGGCCCCGGTGGTGCTGCCCATCGGCGCCATCACCTCCTTCCTGGGGGCTCCCCTGTTTCTCTACCTGCTGTTCAAAGGACGGAACCGCTCATGATGACTGTGGAACATCTGAATTTCTCCTACCGCTGCGGCCGGCAGATTCTCCATGACGTGTCCTTTGAGGCCCGGAGCGGGGAGTGCCTGGCCATTCTGGGCAACAACGGCGCGGGCAAGAGCACCCTGCTCAAGTGCTTCAGCCACATCTTAAAGCCCCAGTCCGGCTCGGTGAAGGTGGACGGGACGGAGCTGCTCACCATGTCCCACGCCGAGATGGCCAAAAACGTGGCCTTTGTGGCCCAGAATCCCCCGGCCAGCCACCTGACGGTGTACGACATGCTGCTGCTGGGCCGCAAGCCCTACATGAAGTGGGGGGCCTCGGCGGAGGACTACCGCCTGGTGGACCAGATGCTCTCCGCCCTGGGGCTGGAGGACATGGCTGTCCGGCCCATGGACCGGCTCTCCGGCGGCGAGCAGCAGAAGATCATGCTGGCCCGGGCCCTGGTGCAGCAGCCCAGGGTGCTGCTGCTGGACGAGCCCACCAGCAATCTGGACCTGCACAACCAGTACGAGGTGCTCTCCCTGGTGCAGAAGCTGTGCCGGGAGCGGAACATCGCCTCCGTCATGGTCATCCACGACCTGAACCTGGCCCTGCGGTACTGCGACCGCTTTCTCCTGCTCCACAACGGCGGCATCCACGCCTTCGGGGACGCGTCGGTGGTCAGCGAGGAGAACATCCGGGACGTGTATAACGTCAATGCCCGGGTCTGCCGGGTGGACGGCATCCCGGTGGTGGTGCCGGTGTGCTGAATACGCAAAAACGCCCCTGCGCCGCTGGGCGCAGGGGCGTTTTCTGTCTTGTCAGTTCCGCCGCCGGCCCAGGAAGCGGAGCAGGTAGAGGAACAGGTTGATGAAGTCCAGGTAGAGCTGGAGGGCGGCAAAGATGGAGGCCTTGGCCGCCATCTCGGGGTCATGGCCGTAGTAGGCGTGGAGGGCCTTGATCTTCTGGGTGTCGTAGGCGGTGAAGCCCAGGAACACGGCGATGCCGATGAGGCAGTAGATCCGGTCCAGGGCCTGGAGGCCGGGGATGAACATGGAGATGAGGCCGAAGAGCACCAGGAAGATGAGCCCGCCCATCAGCACGGTGCGGATGCGGGACAGGTCGGCCTTGGTGACATAGCCGAAGACGGCCATGGCGCCGAAGTACAGGGCGGTGACGCCGAACACCAGCACCAGGCTGGCCACGTCAAAGATGATGAAATAGACCGAGAAGGTCACGCCGGTGAGGGCGGCGTAGGCGAAGAACAGAAACCGGGCCGCCGGGACGGACAGGCTGTTGACCCGGGCCGCCAGCACCAGGACCACCACGATCTGGGCCACAGCCAGGCCGATATAGGTGAAGGAGTTGAACAGGAGCCGGAAGCTGAAGCCGGTGATATACCCGGCCAGGGCCACGCCGAAGGTGACCGCCAGGCCGGCGAACATCCAGAGGAAGGTGCGGGCGGTGTACCGGCCCACGGTCTCCACCATGCCGTAGCCGCCGTAGCCCTCCTGGGTATAGTAGTTGTTTTCGTACACGGAGCATTCTCCTCTCCCCGTGGGAAAATTTCCCCCTGCGCGGCGCTCTGCCGGCGGGAGAGCACGGGATTCTGGCGTTAGTATACACGGTTTCCCCCTAAAAGAAAAGTGCCATTGGGGGAAAACTGTCCCCCTGTCAGACGCCGAACCGGCCGATGAGCCCAAGCAGGATGATGACCACGCCGGTCAGGTGCATGTACAGCGCCATTCTGGGGTTTCTGGCGCGCTCGGGCCACACCGGGTGGATGACAAACAGGAAGCCGTACATGATACAGCCCACGTTGGCGCACGCCGGTATTTTCGTGGCGGAGGCGCACGCAAAGCCGGCCAGCAGGATGGCCACGCCCAGGATGAGCTGATTTTTAAAGGTGAGTTTTTCCATTTTTTCGTCTCCTTTCCGGGTGAAAAGCGGTCTTTCTCCACTCCCTTTATACCATATCTATGCCCATATGGCAACGGCGCCGCTGTTTTCTCCATTTTGCCGCGTTGACTTTCTCGATATTCGAGTTATAATGGAGTTGGAGAAAACTCGATAATCGAGAAAGAAGGGAGACGCCATGCCCCGGGAGAAATTCAAGACCCTCACCGAGCAGATGTTTTACATTCTGCTCTGCCTGCGCCGGGAGCGCCGCGGGTCGGACATTCTGGAGGCGGTGCGGGCCCTGACCGAGGGCCGGGTGACCATCGGCTCGGGCACCCTGTACGACCTGCTGGAGCAGTTCCTGGCGGCGGGGGTGATTCAGGAGACCGAGGCGGCCGGCCGCCGCCGCAGCTACCTCATCACGGACAAGGGCCGGGAGATGCTGGACCGGGAATACCGGCGGCTCCGGAGCCAGACGGAGGACTATGACCGTGTTTTGAGAGAGGAGGCACAGGAATGAGCGAGACCAGACGCTGTTTTACCACCCTCTCCTTTTACGACCAAAAGGGGATTGAGAAGAAGCTGGAGCAGATGGCCGCCCAGGGCTGGATGATCGAGCAGCCCGGCGGGCTGCTCTGGAGCTACCGGAAAATCCGGCCCCAGCGGCTGCGGTTTGCGGTGACCTACTTCCCCGACGCCTCGGAGTTTGACCCCAGCCCCAGCCAGCGGCAGCTGATAAAGGAGGACTTCTGTGCCCAGGACGGCTGGAAGCTGGCGGCCCGGTGGGACGCCATGCAGATTTTTTACACCGACCGGGCGGACGCCGTGCCCATCGACACAGACCCGGTGGCCCAGGTGGAGACCATCCACCGCACCATGTCCAAGCGGGTGCTCACCGCTCAGCTCCTGTCCCTGGCCCTCTACCTGTTTATTCTGGTGTCCCAGCTCCGTCAGCTGTGGCGGAACCCGGTGGATTACCTGTCCACTCCGTCCTATATGTTCTCCCTTCCCTTGTGGCTGCTGCTGGTGGTGTTCCCCGTCTACGAGCTGATCCACTACTTTCTCTGGCACCGGCGGGCAAAGCGGGCCGCGGAGCAGGGCGTTTTCCTGCCCGTCCACTCCAATCAGCCGTTGGGCTGGTGCCTGCTGACTGTGGCCGTCCTGCTCCTGATTCTCTCCCTGTCCGGCTCTGTCCGCAAGTTTTTGTTCCTGGCGGTGTGGCTGGCGGTCATCGTGGCGGTGGGTCTGCTGGGCCGCCGCCTGTCCAGATGGCTGAAAAAGCGGGGCGTCTCCCGCAGGGTCAACCAGGCGGCTACCATGGGCTGTATTCTGCTGCTGACCGTGGTGGGGCTGGCCGGTATCACCGCCGGCATTCTCACCGGCCTGCTCTCCTTTGGTGACAGCCGCCAGCCCGTGGGCAGCTACCAGTGGGGCAATATTACCTTGGACATCTACGACGACCCCATACCCCTGACAGTAGAGGACCTAGTGGAGACAGACACCCAGTACTCCAAGGAGGCCGACTGTCAGGAGACCTTCCTTCTCTCCCGGTGTGAATACGAGCAGCGGCCTCTCTTCAACCAGGAGGAGCGGGACTACCAGCTCAGCTACACCGTCACCGATGTCAAGCTGCCCTTCCTCCATGATCTCGTCGTGCAGAGCCTGCTGGAGGAGCATCAGGATGAGATCATCGACGACTATGTGTTTGTGGACCACTACGAGCCCATAGACGCCGCCCTCTGGGGCGCTCAGGCAGCCTATCAGGTCTACCGGGACGACGGTCCTCGGGATACCTACCTTATCTGCTGGGAGAGCCGCATGGTGGAGCTCACCTTTTACTGGACCCCCACCCCGGAGCAGATCCGCACCGCAGCAGAGCTGTTGGGCGGCTGATATGTCCCTGTAAGCAAAAAAGCACCTGAAGCCGTAGCTTCAGGTGCTGTTACTGGCGGTCGTCCGCCGAGCACGCCAACTCCTGTCTGCTTTCTGAAAACAAAAACAGCCACGTTGTTTGACGTGGCTGTTTTGCAGCGGAGACAGCAGAACTCAAATCTGCGGCCTGACCCGTTGGAGGCGGTCGCCCGCCGAACTTGCTGGCCCTTGTCCTCTTTCAGAAAAACAAAAACACCTGAAACCTTTCGGTTTCAGGTGTTTTTGTGGTGGAGACAACAGAACTCGAATCTGTGACCTTCCGCGTGTGAGGCGGACGCTCTACCAGCTGAGCTATGCCTCCATATCTGGTATGTCCGGTCATGCCCCGTAAGGGGTTGGTGACCCGGACGGGAATCGAACCCGTGTTACCGCCGTGAAAGGGCGGTGTCTTAGCCGCTTGACCACCGGGCCGTCTGCACAGGACGGGAACCCATCCTGTTAGATTTTTATGGTAGCGGCACCTGGATTCGAACCGGGGACACTGCGGGTATGAACCGCATGCTCTAGCCAACTGAGCTATGCCGCCATGTAACCCCGTCGAACAGGGCAAGAGTTATTATATACGACACCCCCCTGTTTGTCAACGCTTTTTTCAAATTTTTTTGAAAAACTTTTTTGGTTCCCGTTCAGTCGATCTTATACCCCACGCCCCACACGGTTTTGATGAACCGGGGGCTGCGGCCGGGCTCCCCCATCTTCTCCCGCAGGCGTCGGATATGGACCATGACAGTGTTGTTCCGGTCCAGGTACTTCTCCCCCCACACGGTCTCGAACAGCTTCTCCGCGGAGATGACCTGCCCCCGGTTCTCGCACAGCATCCACAGGATGTCAAACTCCAGCGGGGTCAGGTTCAGAGGCTTGTCGTACAGGGTGCACTCGTGGGTCGCCCGGTTGATGACCAGTCCGTTGAAGTCGATGACGTCCCCCACGGTCCGGTCGTTCTCGTTGTAGTGGGTGTACCGCCGCAGCTGGGCCTTCACCCGGGCCACCAGCTCCAGGGGGTTGAAGGGCTTGGTCATGTAGTCGTCGGCGCCAATGGTCAGCCCGGTGATCTTGTCCATGTCCTCGGTGCGGGCGGTGAGCATGAGCACGGGAAAGTGGTGCTCCCGGCGGATCTCCCCGCACAGGGTAAAGCCGGAGATATCGGGCAGCATCACGTCCAGGATGGCCAGGTCCAGCCGCTCCCGGTTCACGCACTGGAGGGCGTCGGCGCCGGTGCCGCACTTGAAGACGGTGAACCCCTCGCTCTTGAGGTAGACCTCCACCAGGTCGGCGATCTCGGGCTCGTCGTCCACCACCAGAATATTGGCCTTCACGGTCGCACCGCCTCCTTTCCTCCGATTATATCCGCCGGCCGGGACATAAGTCAAGGCCGGCGGGTATTCGTAAGGAAATGTTCAGATTCTCCTCAGAAGATCCAGCGGATGAGGCCGGAGAGGAGAAAGGCCACCACGGCGGGCATAAAGTTCTCCCAGCGCATGGGTTTTTCGGTGAGGGCCTTGACCAGCAGCACCACGCCGGCCACGGCCAGCACCCAGGGCGCCAGGGCCATGATGATCATCACGGGCACGCTGAGGATGGCCAGCACCACCGCCAGCACCACAATGGCCGCGAAGCAGCCCACGATCAGGGTAATCATACAGGATGCCTCCTTTGTTTTGTTGGGAAAATTGTACCACCGCAATGTTAAATCCTCCATAGGGGAAGGATTAAAAAAAGATAAAAAAGGGGCGCCGGTATCCCGGCGCCCCTTGGACGGCATGTATTTACTTGAAGTACTCCGCGCCGCTCTCAAAGAGGGGCTGGTGCTTGTCGCCGGGGATATTGCGGGCGACCCAGGGGCCGCGACGCTCGCTGTGGCCCATCTTGCCGAACACCCGGCCATCGGGGGAGAAGATGCCCTCCACCGCCTCCATGGAGCCGTTGGGGTTGACGGAGATGTCCATGGAGGGCACGCCGGCGGCGTCCACGTACTGGGTGGCCACCTGGCCCTTGGCGATCAGGTCCTTCAGCAGGCCCTCGGGGGCCACGAAGCGGCCCTCGCCGTGGGAGACGGGGATGGCGTGGAGGTCGCCCACCTGGCTCTTGAGCATCCAGGGGGAGTTGACGCTGGCCACCCGGGTGGTGACGTACCGGCTCTGGTGGCGGCCGATCAGGTTATAGGTCAGGGTGGGGCAGGTGTCGTCCATGGGACGGATCTCGCCGTAGGGCACCAGGCCCAGCTTGATGAGGGCCTGGAAGCCGTTGCAGATGCCCAGCATCAGGCCGTCCCGGTGCTTGAGCAGGTCGTGGACCGCGTCGGTGATGGGGCCGCTGCGGAAGAAGGAGGCGATGAACTTGCCCGAGCCGTCGGGCTCGTCGCCGCCGGAGAAGCCGCCGGGCACCACGATCATCTGGCTGCGGCGGATGGCCTCCTCCAGGGCCTGGGCGGACTCCCGGAGCTGAGCGGTGCCGCCGTTGCGCACCACCAGGATCTCCGGCTCGATGCCCGCCCGCAGGCAGGCGGCGGCGGTGTCGTACTCGCAGTTGGTGCCGGGGAAGACGGGGATGACCGCACGGGGGTGGGCCGTCTTGTGGGCGCACACCGCGGGAGAGCGACCGCTCCAGGAGATGGGCTCCACCTTGCCGGAGGTGCCGGCACGGGTGGGATAGACCTCCTCCAGCACGCCCTCGTTGATGGTCAGCAGCTGGTCCACGGTGACGGACTCGCCGCCCAGGACGATGGTGGCGGCGTCGGTGGTGCGGCCCACCAGCATGCCGCCGGGCACGGGGCCGTCGCACTCGGCCAGGATGGCGCCGCACATGCCGGTGTAGAACAGGCTGCTCTCGGCGGAGGGCTCGGCTGCAAAGCCCACCCGGTTGCCGAAGGACATCTTCATGATACCCTCGGCCAGGCCGCCGCTGCCCACTGCCCAGGCGGAGCACACCTTGCCCGCCCGGCACAGGTCATGGAAGGTCTCCCAGGTCTTCTTGATGCTGTCGTAGTCGTTATAGGTGACGCTCTGGAACAGGTAGACCGGGTGTCCGCCGGCCTTGAACTCGGGGGAGATGACCTCTCCGGCCTTGGCGGGGGCGATGGCGAAGGACACCAGCGTGGGGGGCACGTCCAGGTCCAGGAAGGAGCCGGACATGGAGTCCTTGCCGCCGATGGCGGCCACGCCCAGCTTCAGCTGGGCCCGCAGGGCGCCCAGCAGGGCCTGGAAGGGCTTGCCCCACCGCTCCGGGTCGGTGCGCAGCTTCTCAAAGTACTCCTGGAAGGAGAAATAGGCCTTTCTGTAATCGCAGCCGGAGGCCACCAGCCGGGCCAGGGACTCCACCACCGAGGCCTGGGCGCCGCCGAAGGGGTCCCGGGCCATGCGGTCGGGGTCAAAGCCCCAGGCCATGACGGAGCAGGTGTCGGTCTCGTGGCCGGGGCCCACGGGCAGCAGGGCGGCCATGGCCTGGGTGGGGCTGGTCTGGGCCGCGCCGCCGAAGGGCATGAGCACGCTGCCCGCGCCGATGGAGCCGTCGAACCGCTCCCCCAGGCCCCGCTGGGTGGCCAGATCCAGCTCGCCGGCCAGCTGGCGCAGGCGGGAGGGACGCAGCTCCTTCACGTGGGCCTTGCGGGCGGGGACGGTGACGGTGATATGCTTGTCCGCGCCGTTGGAGGACAGGAAGGCTCGGGACAGGCTGGCCACGGTCTGGCCGTTCCAGGTCATGACCATGCGGGGGTCCTGGGTGACGGTGGCCACCTGATAGGCCTCCAGGTTCTCGCTCTCGGCGGCGGCGATGAAGGCGGCGGCGTCCTCAGGGGCCACCACCACGGCCATGCGCTCCTGGCTCTCGGAGATGGCCAGCTCGGTGCCGTCCAGGCCGTCGTACTTCTTGCGCACCGCGTCCAGGCTGATGGCCAGGCCGTCGGCCAGCTCGCCGATGGCCACGCTGACGCCGCCGGCGCCGAAGTCGTTGCACCGCTTGATGAGCCGGGTCACCTCGCCCCGGCGGAAGAGCCGCTGGATCTTCCGCTCCTCGGGGGCGTTGCCCTTCTGGACCTCAGAGGCCATGGTGTCCAGGCTCTCCAGGTTGTGGCTCTTGGAGGAGCCGGTGGCGCCGCCGATGCCGTCGCGGCCGGTGCGGCCGCCCAGCAGGATGACCACGTCGCCGGGGGCGGGGCACTCCCGCACCACGTGCTCCACGGGGGCGGCGGCCACCACGGCGCCCAGCTCCAGGTGCTTGGCCACGTAGCCGGGGTGGTAGAGCTCGGACACCTGGCCGGTGGCCAGGCCGATCTGGTTGCCGTAGGAGGAGTAGCCGGCGGCGGCGGTCTGGGCGATCTTGCGCTGGGACAGCTTGCCGCTCAGGGTCTGGTCCAGGGGGGTGCGGGGGTCGCCGCAGCCGGTGACGCGCATGGCCTGGTACACATAGGCCCGGCCGGACAGGGGGTCACGGATGGCGCCGCCGATGCAGGTGGCCGCGCCGCCGAAGGGCTCGATCTCAGTGGGGTGGTTGTGGGTCTCGTTCT
>NZ_CALXEG010000050.1 GCF_944387275.1 uncultured Pseudoflavonifractor sp. | reverse complement strand
CTTCGTTGCCCAATCCTGCCTGACAGATGCCATAATCATAATTCTTTCAAATCACTTTCTTATGAGCACCTGTCCCAACCGGGGGGCTTCTTTGTATGACTGCGCGCTTACCTCAGGCCGCCGGGATATAGGGCTCCTCCGACGGCGTCTCGCTGGGGCTGGGGCTGGGCGTGGGTGTGGGCGTCACTTCGCCGCCCTCGCCGCCCTCCGGCGGAGTGGTCTCCCCGGGCTCCGTGGGCTCCCAGGGGTCGGTTCCCGGCGGCGTGCCCCCCGGCGTGGGCCAGGTGCTGCTGTCCTCGATGTCAAAGCCGGGCCACTGCTCCTGGGTGGGCCAGGTCTCAGGGTTGAGGAAGTCAAAGGTCTCAGGGTCGTACGCCTCCGGCTCGGTGTTCTCCACAAAGGGCCAGGTACTCTCGTCCTCCGGGTCGAAGCCGGGCCACTGGGCCTGGGTGGGCCAGGTGGTCTTGTCGTCGATGTTGAAGGTGGCCGGGTCATAGGGCAGCACCTCGTTGTGGACGGTGCAGTAGGCCCCCTGCCCCGCCTGGAGCAGATAGTCCTTGGTGAAGATGTCGTCGGCGATGCTGTAATTGCTGCCCACCCGCTCCCGGACAAAGTCCAGCACCGACACGGTGGACTTGCTGGACTCGGGGCAGTTGTCCCCGGCGATGTGGTACATGCCGGTGGGGTTGCCGTTGCTGTCCAGGAAGGGGTCGTCCAGGCAGATGGTCACCAGACCGCCCTCGGGGAAGGGGGTGGTGTTGTGGACGGTGCAGTACTCCGTGGGCGCGTCGCCCGCAAAGTAATACTCCTTTACGGTCTGGAGGCCACGGGGGTCCATGGCGCAGGCGTCGGTGGCGATCATGCCGCTCTCGGTGCAGATGGTCACCTCGGTCAGGCCGTCGGGCTGGGGGAAGTCCTTGTTCTCCAGGCCGGCGTGGATCTGGCTCATGACCTTGGTCCACATCTGGGCGGAGGGGTTGCCGTTGGAGGTGATGCGCTCCTGCTGGTCGTAGCCGCACCAGACCGCGGCGGTGTAGTAGGGCGTGTAGCCCACGAACCAGCGGTCCCGGTTGGAGTTGGTGGAACCGGTCTTGCCGGCCACGGTCATGTTCTCCAGAACGGCCTCGTAGCCGGTGGCGATGTTGCCGCTCACCCGGTCGTAGCTCACCACGTCCTTGAGCATGGAGTTGATATACCAGGCGGTGGTATCCTTCACAGCGGTGACGGGCACCCGGTCCTCATTGGTGTCCAGCAGCACGTTGCCCTTGGAGTCCAGCACCCGGTAGTAGGTGCGGCTCTCCAGGTAGGTGCCGCCCCGGGGGAACACGGAGTAGGCGGTGGCCATCTCCCGGACCGACACGCCGTTGGTCAGGCCGCCCATGGACAGGGGCGCCAGGGCCACGTCTGTCTTGACCTGGCCGCCCACCTCCTTCTGGTACACCAGGCCGGAGTCGCTGTTGGTGAAGCCCAGCTTGGTGGTCAGGAAGTCAAAGGACGCCTGGGGGGTCAGCAGAGCCAGGGTCTTGATGGCCACGGTGTTGGAGGAGATCTTGATGGCGTCCCGGACCGTCATGCGGCCCAGGTATCTGCCATAGGAGTTGCTGGGGTAGGGGCTGCCGTTCTCCAGCTGGTAGGGGCTGTCGTCAAAGACCGTGCCCGGCGTGATGAGCCCCATGTCGATGGCGGGGGCGTACACCGACAGAGGCTTGAAGGAGGAACCGGGGGCCCGCTTGCTGTCGGTGGCCCGGCTCCAGATACGGCTGCCCTCCTTCTCTCCCATGCCGCCGGACAGGGCCACGATGTTGCCGTCCGGGTCCACGATGACGATGGCGGACTGGAGCTGCTGGCCAGAGGAGGAGATGTAGGGCAGGTTGTCCATGTTCTCATACACCGAGTCCACAATGTTCTGGATGTCCATGTCCAGGCAGGTCTCGATGGTCAGGCCGCCGTAGTAGATCATGTTCAGCGCGGTGGTCTCGGAGTAGTCGTACTTCTCCATCAGGTCGGCCACCACGTCCGCGATCACCTGGTCCTCATACCAGGTATAGGCGGTCTCGTCCCGCTCCTCGTCCTCGCCCCGGACAAAGTTCAGTCCCGCGTCCAGCTCGGCCTTGGCCTGGTCGTACTCGGCCTGGGAGATCATCTCCAGCTCCAGCATCCGGCTGATGACCAGATTGGCACGCTTGGTGTTGTTCTCCTTGTTGAGGTAGGGGTTGTACATGGAGGGGTTGTTGGTGATGCTGATGAGGCTGGCGCACTCGGCCAGGGACAGCTGGGACACGTCCTTGCCGAAGTAGGTGTAGGCCGCGGTGTACACGCCGTTGCAGCGCTCGCCCAGGTAGATATAGTTGAGGTAGGCCTCCAGGATCTGGTCTTTGGAGTACTTCTTCTCAAACTCCAGAGCGCGGAAAATCTCCAAAATCTTCCGCTGCACCGTGACCTCCTTGTCGGTGGTCAGGTTCTTGATGAGCTGCTGGGTGATGGTGGAGCCGCCCTGGACGTCCCCGCCGGTGAACATGGTCAGCACGCCCTTGGCCGTGCGGATCCAGTCCACGCCGTGGTGCTCACGGAAGCGGTGGTCCTCGATGGCGATGGTGGCGTTGATCAGGTTCTGGGGGATGTCCTCATACTCCACCCAGACCCGGTTGCCGTCCGAGCCGTAGATGGTGCGCAGCTCCTGAAGGGTTCCGCTGCTGTCGTTGTAATACATGGTGCTGGAGAGAGACATGTCTACAATGAAGTCGCCCAGATTCAGGTCTGTCTGGGGTATGATCACCTGCTGGATATAGATCGCCGCAAAGCAGGCCAGGAAGGCACAGGTGGTGATACCGACCAGTACAAGCGTGCCCAGAACCTTGCCGATGGTGGCAAAGACATGGCCCACCGTACTGCCCTTTCTTCTGCGTTTTCTGCGCCGGGGCGCCGGGGTCTGACCCGGACTGCCGCTCCGGGTCTCGTTGGTATTGGCCAAAATAACACCTCCGTAAGCTATGGTGCTCTATCAATCGGTCCTCTGTTCTCTGTCTCCACGCGCCGATGGCTGCATCCGCCAGCCCGCGCTGAATCCCCCAAAAACAGCTCATTTTATCCGTTTTCGAAGGATTCCGCGGCATCTGCCGCACAAATAAACCGCAAAACGGTTTATCCAACAGCCCTTATTATAAACACAAATGCCCCTCTTGTCCACCCTAATGATTTACATTTCGCCTCCGGTGTAAACAGAGGATAAAATTTGGCTCGTCCCTCTCTTGCTTTTTTTCTGCATTCAGGTTACAATACCAGTGTAACATCGGAAAGGAAACGGTGCACACTATGAGCGAAGAGTACGGCCCGGATTTTATCACCGTCACGGATGAGGACGGCAACGAGTTTGAGCTGGAGCATCTGGACACCCTGGAGTACAACGGCCAGACCTACATGGCCTTCTTCCCCGCCGTCGAGGACGGCAAGGACGTGGAAGAGGTGGACCTGGACGAGGAGTACGGCCTCATCATCATGAAGGTGGTGGAGGTGGACGGCGAGGAGCAGCTCTCCACCCTGGACAGCGATGAGGAGCTGGAGATGGTCTACCAGCAGTTTATGGAGCAGCTGTTTGCGGACGAGGAGGAGGACCAGTAAAGTCTTCCTTTTCCCTCCCTGCTCGGTGCGTGATGGGCTTTATTTAAACCCACATTTCTAAAACGGGATGCCCCACTCATGGTGCGGATCGCAGGCCTCCCGACTCCCGAGGTCGGAAGTTGGAAGCGGAGAAACATCATGGAGGCAACCCACCTGCCATTTCGTGCAGGTTTTAAATGGGTCCACACGGCCAGAGCGGGGAGCTATAAGATGTCAAAACGCCTGCCGGCACAATGCCGGCAGGCGTTTTTGCTTTACATATGGAACCGGCGCCGGACCTCCTCCCGCAGGGAGGGCACACGCCGGACGATCACCAGGGGGATCACCAGGGCCACGCACACCGTCACCACGATCAGCGACCAGCCCGGCTGCCAGGCGCCGGTGAGGAACCGGTCCACAAACAGCTCCACCCCCAGCAGGAACAGCCCGATGGCCCCGATGATCAGGGTGGTGGTGGTGAGGATGGACCGCTTGCCGCCCCGGAAGATCAGCCCCAGGCACAGCACGATGGCGCCCCCCAGCAGAATGATGGGCAGCGCCAGGTGCCAGTACCAGTTCCCGCCCCCCAGGTCCAGGGAGATGAGGAACACGTACAGGGCCACGGCCAGGACGTCAAACACCAGCCGCACACACACCGGCATCCGCCGCAGCAGCAGCGGCGGCACGAACCACAGCCACAGCATCACCGCCGCGCCGATGACGTACAGCGACCAGGCCCGCTCCGCCCGCAAAAACAGGTTCAGCACGCCGCAGCACACCGCCACCGACAGCAGCATGGCGCTGATGAGCAGGGCCAGCTCCCCTCGGGCCACCGGCGGCACCTCCCCCTTCTCCGTGGGAAAAGGCTTGGGGCCCCACATGTCCACCGGCTGGTTGGGGTTGAGCACCGGCGTGTGGCACAGCGGACAGGACTGGGCCGTGTCGTCCAGCTCCACGCCGCAGTTGACACAGTATGACATATCCTTTCACCTCTGAGGCGGCCCTCCGGCCGTCAGTTTGTTCGGTTGCTCTCCACCCGCACGGGAATCCCTTCCTTCACCAGGTGGGTGAAAAACCGCCGCTCCGTCTCGCTGGACACCCCCGTGCCCGCAAAGGTCACCTCCATCACGTTGCCGTAGCTGATGGACGCGCAGTGGGGCGACGGCCGGGTGGCCTGGCCCAGGATGACCTCCATCCGCTGGATGTGGGGCGCCATCTCGGGGGGCACCTTGAACTGGCCCGGGTTGGTGTAGGTGGCCGAGTAGGGCCGGGCCGCCACCAGACGGTAGGACAGGGACATGACCGGGTTCTTCAGCACCACGGGGATCAGCTGGAGAAACCGGTTGGTGGTGAAGCGCACGTTGCCGGTGAACACCGCCCGCATCTCCTGCCGGTTGATGTTCAGGCGCATGAAGTGGTGCACCCGGTCCACGATCTCCTGAAAGGTGTACTCCCCCAGGGAGGGGTCGATGCAGGGCCGCACCGTGAGGATGAAATTCCGCAGGGTCTTGGACGGAAACCAGCCCCGCAGGTTGATGGGGATGGCCAGGGACACCGGCCGGGGCCGGTGGGGCTTCTCCGCCGCCTGGTTCTCCATGATGGCCTCCATCAGCACCGCCGCCAGATACTCCGTGATGGACGCGTTGTGGCTCTTGGCCACCGCCTTGAGCCTGTCCACCGGCATAAAGCCCATGGTCACGTTCAGGGTGTAAAAGGGTTCCGCTTCACTGGTGTTGGGGTAGGCCGTCTTCTGCCAGCCGCCCCGGAGCACCCTGTTCCCCGCATAGCGGGAATAGGCGTCCTCCATCTCCTCTCTGGCCGGGGGCTCATGGATGTCCAGAACCCCGCCGCCCTCGGGCACGTCCACCCCCGTCTCCCGCAGGTACACCGCCAGCAGCGTGCGGAAAAAGGTCAGCGCGCCGCTGCCGTCCGACAGGGCGTGGAACACCTCCAGGGAGATGCGCCGTCGGTAGTAGTAGAACCGCACCAGCCAGCCGTTGTCCTCCTTGAACCGCACCGGCTGGCAGGGGTTGGCGATGTCCGGCCGGACAAAGGGCCCCGGGGCGTCGTTGGGCTCCAGGTAGTACCAGAACAGCCCCTGCTTGATCCGCACCCGGAAGCCGGGAAAACGGGGCATCACCTGGTCCACCGCCCGCTGGAGGGCGGCCGGGTCCACTTCCTCCGTCATCACCGCCGAGAACCGGTAGATGGCCGAGTACTTCTCCTTCTGGATGGAGGCATAGAGCACGCCCGCGTTGTCCAGCGGATACCAGTCCGGCTTTTCCTTCTTGTGTCTGGCCATCTTCTCTCCCTCTTCTCCCGGTCCCCAGGACCGTTTCAGCGTCCATATTGTAGCATGGACGGAGCAAAACTACAACCCGCCCGCCGGCCGCAAATTCTGCCTCTTTTCTTTTCCCGTCCGGCATAGTATGATATAATCTATGTTTAATGTTACCCCATCCTGTATTTCCGGGCATTTCTCCCCGTTTCATCGCCCATTTTCCCAAGGAGGTCCCCATGGAACACACACCTGAAAAACGCCGGATGAAGCTCATCCGCCCCCTGGACCGCAGGGACACCCCCCAGGACCGGCGGCTGGCCCCCATGATGCGGGCCCTCAAGGCCATCCACTCCGCCACCTCCCCCGAGTCCATGGCCCCGGAGGACCTGGAGCGGCAGCGGGCCGCCCAGGAGCTGCTGGGCCGCCTGGCCGCCCCTATGCTGGGCATGCGGTGGGAGTCCTTCACCCTGGAGGGCATGAACGCCGCCTGGGTCCGGCCCGAACGGGGCCACGACCGGCGGCGGGCCGTGCTCTACTGCCACGGCGGCGGCTACACCAGCGGCAATCTGGGCTACTCCCGCCCCCTGGCCGCCAAGCTGGCCACCGTCACCGGCTGGGAGGTGCTGGCCTTTGAGTACCGCCTGGCCCCCGAGCACCCCTTCCCCGCCGCCGCCGACGACGCCATGAAGGCCTGGGACTACCTGATGTACCAGGGCTACGGCGCCCGGGACATCGTGGTGGCCGGCGACTCCGCCGGGGGCAACATGGCCCTGGTGCTCTGCCACCGGCTCAAAGCCATGGGCCGCAGGCTGCCCGCCCGCCTCATCCTCATGTCCCCCTGGACCGACATGACTGCCAGCGGCCGGTCCTACACCGAGCGGGCCGCCCTGGACCCCACCATCAGCCTGGCCTACATCAAGGCCGTCCGCACCGCCTACGCCCGGGGCCACGACCTGGCCGACCCCCTCCTCTCCCCCCTGTTCGGGGACTTCTCCGGCTTCCCCCCCACCCTGATCCAGGCCGGCAGCAACGAGCTGCTCCTCTCCGACTCCATCCGCCTCCGGGACCGGATGACCGCCGCCCAGGTGCCCTGCCGCCTGGAGGTGTGGAACGAGATGTGGCACGTGTTCCAGATGTTCCCCACCCGCAAGGCCAACCTGGCCATGGAGAGCATCGGCCGGTTCCTGCTGGAACAGTTTTAAGTCTCAACAGCAAAACGCCGCCCTCCGCATTGAATACGGAGGGCGGCGTTTTCTTTTGTTTATTCAAGCCGGGTCCGGCGTCCGCCCGTCGCCAGGGACAGGAGAATACCGACGGCGGCGCCCACCACCGCGGGCACCACCCAGCCCAGCCCCATGGACGCCAGAGGCGCTTTGGCCAGCAGTCCGGCCACCCCAGCGGGCAGCAGGGCCGCCCCCCGCAGAGCGGAGAGCACGCTGGCCACGCCGGTAAAGAGGATAGCCGCGGGGTACACGTACCGCAGGCCCTCCAGCCACCGCTGGCAGAAGGACAGGAGGATGAGCACAATGGCCACCGGGTAGATGGCGTTGAGCACCGGCACCGACACCTTGAGGATCATGTTCAGCCCCGCGTTGGACACCGCCATGCTCACCACGGCGAAAAACACCGCCCACCACCGGTAGGAGATCTTGGGAAACAGCCCGCAGAAGTACTCGCTGCAGCAGCTGATGAGGCCCACGCAGGTGTTGAAGCAGGAGATGACAAACACCGCCGCCAGAATGGCGCTGCCCCAGGGGCCGAACACGGCGGGCACCATCTTGGTGAGAATCTCCGCACCGTTGGCCGCGCCCGGGAAGACGCCGCCCGCCATGGCCCCGATGTGGGCCAGCATGGCGTAAATCGCCAGCAGCATGGCCCCGGCGATCCACCCCGCCCGGATGGTGGTGCGCACCACGCTCTTCTCGCGCTCCACACCCCGGGCCCTGATGTTCAGGGCGATGATGATGCCGAAGTTGAGGGCGGCGATGGTGTCCATGGTCTGGTAGCCGTCCACAAAGCCCTGAATGGCCGCGTTGCCGGTATAGCTGCCGCTGGGAGCGGCGTAGCCCCCCACCGGCTTGACCAGGCACCCCACAAAGAGCACCACGATCAGGGCGATGAGGATGGGGCAGAGGATCTTGCCCAGCCGGTCGGTGAGCCGCTCGGGCTGTAAGGCCAGGGCCAGGGCCGCGGCAAAGAACAGCACCGAGTAGATCAGCTGCAGCAGCCCGGCAGGCGCGCTCTCCCCCAGGAAGGGGGTGACCGCCATCTCAAAGGAGGTGCTGGCCGTCCTGGGGATGGCCAGGCAGGGGCCGATGGACAGGTAGATCAGAAAGGTGAACACCGCCGCGAACCAGGGGCTCACCCGGCCCGCCAGCTTGTCCAGCCCCCCGGAGCGGGCCACCGCCACCACGCCCAGAATGGGAAAGCCCACCGCCGACACCGCCAGCCCCACAAAGGCGATCCAGGTGCTGGTCCCGGCCTGCGCGCCGGTAAAGGGGGGAAAAATCAGGTTCCCCGCCCCAAAAAACATGGAAAACAGGGTGAACCCCACCAGCAGCAGTTCTCTCCCCTTCAGTTCCTTCATACATACCTCCTGTTTTCTGCCGGTATTCCCTGTTCCGGCTTCCTATTCCTGGTTGAGAGAAAAAAACAGCGGCGCCGTTGTCCGGCGCCGCTGTTTTTCATCAGAGTACATCAGCCCTGGGAGATGGCACCCACGGGGCAGGTCTCAGCGCAGGTACCGCAGTCGATGCAGGCATCAGCGTCGATGACATAGTGCTCGTCACCCTGGGAGATAGCGGACACGGGGCAGTTGCCCTCGCAGGAACCGCAGCTCACGCAGTCATTACCGATAACATAGGCCATTGGAAACACCTCCAATTCAAGTGTGATATCATTGTACCACAAGTTTTCCAAATTGCAATGCTAAATTGTGCGGAAGTCGGGTATATTTCCCTGTAGGCGGAAAAAATATAGGGAGCCGCACAGCGGCAGGTGATGTATTATTATGAAAAAAATACCTGATTCTATCTTTCGCATGGAGACGGCGGGCAGTCTGGCCCCCGACCTGGAGGGCGCGCCTGTCAGCGCCAGGCACCAAAACCGCACCAACGCAAAGGAGCATACACACTGTGAGAAAAAACAGGCAGACAAGGCGGCCCAGCCCCCAACCGGCGGCGGAAGGGCGTGAGGCCGTGAGCGGAACCAGATTCACCCAGCGGGCCCAGACCGCCCTGATGCTGGCCCAGACCTGCGCCGCCGAGCTGGGCCACGGCTACGTGGGCAGCGAGCACCTGCTGCTGGGCCTGGCCCGGGAGGAACAGGGCATGGCCGCCCGGGTGCTGCGCACCGCCGGCCTCTCCTCCGAGACCATCCGCGCCGCCATCGCCGGCATGGTGGGGATGGGCGCGCCGGGGGGCCAGCCCTCCCAGGGGCTCACCCCCAGGTGCAAGAAGATCATCGAGCTGGCCCTGGCCCAGTCCGCCCGGCTGGGCTGCTCCTACGTGGGCACCGAGCACCTGCTGCTGGGCATCCTCCAGGAGGGAGACGGGGTGGCCGCCCGGGTCATCGCCGACAGCGGCGTGGACGCCCGCAGGCTGTACGGCGACGTGATGGCCGCCCTGGGAGGCGACGGCGCCTCCTTCTACCGCGGCCCGGGCCGCCCCCGGTCGGAGCGGGACTTTGCCGAGGGCGGCCGGGACACCAAGCTGGCCGACCAGTTCTCCAAAGACCTGACCCGCCTGGCCGCCGGCCACCTGCTGGACCCGGTGGTGGGCCGGGACAGGGAGATCCGCCGGGTCATCCAGATCCTCTCCCGGCGCACCAAGAACAACCCCGCCCTCATCGGCGAGCCCGGCGTGGGCAAGACCGCCATCGCTGAGGGCCTGGCCCTGCGCATCGCCGCCGGAGACGTGCCCGACGAGCTGCGCCGCAAGCGGCTGCTCTCCCTGGACCTGTCCTCCATGGTGGCGGGCACCAAGTACCGGGGTGAGTTTGAAGAGCGGGTGAAGAACATCCTCGCCGAAGTGCGCCGGGCGGGCAACATCATCCTCTTCATCGACGAGCTCCACACCATCGTGGGCGCCGGGTCGGCGGAGGGGGCCATCGACGCGGCCAACATCATCAAGCCCGCCCTGGGCCGGGGCGAGCTCCAGGTCATCGGCGCCACCACCGTGGACGAGTACCGGAAATATATCGAGAAGGACGCCGCCCTGGAGCGCCGGTTCCAGCCGGTGACCGTGGCCGAGCCCGACCTCCAGACCGCCGCCGCCATCCTCCGGGGCGTCCGGGACCGGTACGAGGCCCACCACAAGCTGACCATCAGCGACCAGGCCATCGAGGCGGCGGTGGCCCTGTCCGCCCGGTATATCGGCGACCGCCGCCTGCCCGACAAGGCCATCGACCTCATCGACGAGGCCGCCTCTCGGGTGCGCATGGAGCGGCTGGCCACGCCCCCCGCCCTGCGCCAGCTGGAGGAGCGGGCCGAACAGGCCTGCCGGGAGAAGGAGGAGGCCATCCGCAACCAGAACTTCGAGAAGGCCGCCATGCTCCGGGACGCGGAGGCCGACTTCCGCCGGGAGCTGGAGCTGAAAAAGGCCGCCCTCCGGGCCGGACAGCAGACCGGCTCCGTGTCCCCCGAGGACGTAGCCGCGGTGGTGGCCGAGTGGACCGGGGTGCCCGTCACCACCCTGACCCGGGAGGAATCCCAGCGGCTCATGGGCCTGGAGGAGGAGCTCCACCGGCAGGTGGTGGGCCAGGACGAGGCCGTGAAGGCGGTGGCCAAGGCGGTGCGGCGGGGCCGGGTGGGCCTGAAGGAGCCGGGCAGACCCACCGGCGTGTTCCTCTTCCTGGGCCCCACCGGCGTGGGCAAGACCGAGCTGTGCAAGGCCCTGGCCGCCGCCCTCTTCGGCAGCGCCGACGCCCTGCTCCGGTTCGACATGTCCGAGTATATGGAGCGGCACACCGTGTCCCGGCTGGTGGGCGCGCCGCCGGGCTATGTGGGCCACGAGGAGGGCGGCCAGCTCACCGAGAAGGTCCGCCGCCGCCCCTACTCCCTGGTGCTCTTCGACGAGATCGAGAAGGCCCACCAGGACATCTCGGGCATCCTGCTCCAGATCATGGAGGACGGCGTGCTCACCGACGCCCAGGGCCGGAAAACCGACTTCCGCAACACGGTGGTGGTCATGACCAGCAACGTGGGCGCGGCCCAGATCACAGGCCGCGGGGGCCGTCTGGGCTTCCGCGCCGCCGGCGCCGGGGAGACCCGCTCGCCCGAGGAGCTGCGGGGCGCTGTTCTGGAGGACCTGAAGCGGGTGTTCCGGCCGGAGTTCCTCAACCGGGTGGACGAGACCATCGTGTTCCGCCAGCTGACCCGGCAGGAGATCCGAGCCATCGCCGGGCGGATGCTCCGCGACGTGGCGGGGCGGATGGAGCGCCTGGGAGTGTCCCTGCGGGTCACCGACCGGGCCCTGGACCTGCTCGCCGAAAAGGGCTTTGAGCCCGACTACGGCGCCCGCCCCCTCCGCCGCACCATCCGCGCCCAGGTGGAGGACCCGGCCGCCGAGCTGCTCCTCTCCGGAGCCCTGGCCCGGGGCGGCCGGGCGGTGGTGGACGGGGACGGCGACAGTCTCACCGTCACGCCGGAACAGCCCGTCCCCGCCGTGCCCCGCCATCCGCCCCAGACCCAAACACAACAAGACAGGAGTTTTTGACATGAAACGGTTCTTTTCTCTCATCCTTCTCCCCATCCTGCTGCTCACCGGCTGCTCCGCAAAGCCGGAGTCCCAGCTCACCGCCCAGGAGCGGACCGAGCTCTACCGCTCCGCCATCCAGGACGCCCGGAGCCAGGATGAGAACGACGCCTACCCCATCATCACCTCGGACACCAACGACATGGCCCCCCTCCTGCTGGAGCTGATGGGCCTGTCCGCCGGGGACATGAGCGCCTACGCCATCTCCGCCTCCGCCATGAACGTGCGGGCCTACGGCGTGGCCGCCGTCTACCCCGCCGAGGGCAAGGACGAGACGGTGAAGGAGGCCCTGCGGGACTTTGTGGACCGGCAGAAGCAGAGCTTTGAGCAGTACCTGGCCGACCAGTACGACATCGCCGCCAACGCCCGGCTGGAGACCCTGGAGGACGGCACCATCCTGCTGGTCATGTGCGACGGCCAGGACCAGGTGTTCACCGCCATTCGCTCCGCCGTGGAGGCGGGCGCAAAGGGCTGAGTACGGCCCGCTCTCCCCGCGCCGGAACCCCTGCGCGGGGAGAGTGTACATGGCGGAGCCGTTGGGGCAGAACGGATTTGTGGGAAAAAGAAATTGACATTCTTTTCACATCTGCTACAATTGTATTGCTAACAGTTGGCATAGGAACCATCTGTCAGGCTCCCTCCCGGAGCCTTCCGTTTGTAAAGGAATGCTGTCTCTATGGATGTCCCCTTCAGTATCGCGCTGCTGAAAACCTACCACGCCCAGAACAACGTCTTCCGCCCCATGATCGCCGAGCTGGGCCTGTCGGTGGGCCAGCCCAAGATCCTCGGCTTTCTCACCCGCCACGACGGCTGCATGCAGAAGGACCTGGCCGCCATGTGCGACATCGAGCCCGCCACCATCTCCCGCCTGCTGGACAAGATGGAAGCCGACGGCCTCATCACCCGGAAGGCCGTGGCGGGCAACAAACGGGCCACCGCCATCTCCCTCACCCCCAGCGGGTACGCCCGCCACGAGGCCTCCATGGAGCTGCGCCGCCAGCTGGAGGAGATGGAGCTCTCTGGCTTCTCCGAGGAGGAAAAGGCCCTGTTCTACCAGTTCCTGGTCCGGCTCTACAAAAACCTGACCGGCGAGGCCAGCGTGGAAGAACCCTGATCCCCCCTGTCTCCGGACAACAGACAGCGCCCTGTGCATGTTCTGCACAGGGCGCTGTTTTATGCCCTATTCCGTCCCGATCCGGTCCATCAGGGCCTCCACCGCCTTGGCCACGCCCCCCTGGTCGTTGGAGGCGGTCACCATGTCCGCCGCCTGCCGGGCCAGGGCCGAGCCGTTGCCCATGGCCACCGAGCAGCCCGCCCAGGCGAACATATCCAGGTCGTTGTTGCTGTCCCCCAGGGCCAGCACCTCTTCGGCCCCGATGCCCAGATGGGCGCACAGCGCCTCAAGTCCAAAGCGCTTGGCGGCCCCGGCGTGGCTCACCTCTATGTGGAGATGGACGGGGTAGGTGACGACATAGAGCCCGCCCATGGCCTCCAGCTTCACCTGCACGTCCTCCAGCGCAGCCGCGTCCGGGAGGAAATCCACGTCCACCTTCTCCACCGTCCGCTCCCCCAAAGCCCCCTCCAGACTGTCCACCCGGTCGTCATACCGGAAGCGGAGAAGATCAAAGTCGGACACCGGCGGACGGCGCTCCAGCTCCCCCCGCTCCACGTAGATCCGGTTGTCACAGTACACCTCGATCAGCGGGTCATAGGGCGCCAGCACCGCTATGACGGCCCGCCGCTGCTCCGGCGTGAGCCCCCGCTCCGCCAGCCGCCGCCCGGTGCGCAGGTCGGTCACCGCCGCGCCCTGGGAGGACACCGCGTAGCCCACGCAGCCCAGCTGCGCCGCCGCGTCCTCCATCATCACCAGGGACCGGCCGCTGGCCAGCACGATCTCCGCACCCTTCTCCGCCGCCCGGCGCAGGGCGCGGATGTTCTCCTCCGGCACCGTGGCCCCGTCCCGGGCCAGCAGCGTGCCGTCCAGATCCACCGCGATCATCCGAATGCTCATGCCTTTCCCTCCCCTTCCCCGCCGAACAGGCCGTCCAGGACGGCCTGGGTCACGGCGCGGGTATTCAGCAAGGAGACCACCTTCACCGCCACATCGTATCTCCGCACCAGTCCGTCCGGCTGCCAGCCCACGCCGCAGGCGCCGTCCACCGTGCCCAGCCGGGTGACCGACAGGGCGGCCGAGCCCGCGCCGCACCTGATCTGGGCCGTCACATGACCGGCCACCACGCCGTCCACCGCCAGACGCTGCGCCACCGCCGCCAGCCCCACCGCCACCCGGCCGGCCACCTCTCCGGCGGTCGCCGGCTCCGGCAGGCGGACCGTCCACTTCCCCCCGCACTCCAGCGCGCCGTCCAGCAGGCGGCGGGCCGGGCCGCCGGGGTCACCGCTCCCGCACACGGGGCCGCGGCTGTGGTCCTCCTCATGGACATGGCCGTTCACTGCGCTTCACCTATCCCTTCCAGAATGATCTGCCAGAGGACCGTGTCCTCCGTTTTCCCGGCGCTGACCGTCCGCACCCGGGCGCCGTCCGCCCAGCGGGCGATCAGATCCAGCTGCTCCCCGGTGGGCCGCACCACGTCCGCCTTGTTGACCAGCACCAGCTCCGCGCCCCTGAGCTGGCCCTCCAGCACAGGCCCCACCACTCCGCTGAGCACGCCGAACCGGGCGGCATCCACCACGCACACAGGGTGGACCGGTATATCCGGGCGGCCGCCCCTGCGGAAGGCGGCGCACACGCCGTCCATCATCGCCAGGCCGGTCATCTCCGCCACCAGCCAGTCCGGGTTGACCTCGTCCGCGATGCGTCCCACGGCCTGAACCGGGTCCCCGGAGAGCTTGCAGCAGGCACAGCCCCGGAAGAGGGGCTCCACCGCGATCCGCCCCTCTCCCCCAGGGGCGCTGTCCGCCTCCATGGGGCCTATCTCGCCCTCTATGACCGCCGAGGTCCCCTCCAACCGGGCGATGGCCCGGATCACCCGGTTGAGTACCGCGGTCTTGCCGGAACCGGGAAATCCGCCCAGCAGAAGTATTTTCATTCCACGTCCCCACCTTTTGGCCGTATATCACTCTGATTGTACGCTACAGCCGCTGCCGCCGCAAGTTGTTTTTGCCCGCTGCCGTCTCTTTTCCCGCTGCCGCGGGTTTCCAGTCTTGTGGTTTTGTCCCGCAGGCATTATAATAATATGCGTATGCGATGATTACCGGGCGCCGGGGCCCTGCCGGTCCCTACTCCGCCGGAAAGGATGGAATGCGAATGGACGGACGCTCCAGCGGAATCCTCCTCCCTGTCTTCTCCCTGCCGGGCCCCTACGGCATCGGCACCATGGGGAAGGAGTCCCGCGGCTTTATCGACTTTCTGGCCTCGGCCAATCAGCACTACTGGCAGATCCTTCCCCTGGTCCCACCGGGGGGCGGCGACTCCCCCTATATGTCCCCCTCCTCCTTTGCGGGCAACCCCTTCTTCCTGGACCTGGAGGAGCTGGCCGATGAGGGGCTCCTCACCCGTGAGGAGCTGGACTCCGCCCGCCACGACAACCCCGACCGGGTGGACTACGGCTTCCTCCGCCGCACCCGCATCCCCCTGCTGCGCAAGGCCTGGGAGCGGGGCAAGGAACTCTGGGCCCCCAGGATGAAGGCCTTCCTCACCTTCGCCCACTGGGCAGAGGATTACGCCCGCTTCTCCGCCCTGCGGGAGGAGCTGGACCTGCCCCCCGCCGAGTGGCCCTCCCCCACCCCCGAGCCGGAGGAGGACGACGTCAACTTCCACATCTTCCTCCAGACCGTCTTCTTCCGCCAGTGGCACGCCCTCAAGCGGTACGCCAACGAGAAGAACGTGTCCATCATCGGCGACCTGCCCATCTACGTCTCCGAGGACGGCGCCGACTTCTGGGCCAGGCCCGAGCTGTTCCAGCTGGACGAAAAGGGTCATCCCGCCGCCGTGGCCGGCGTGCCCCCCGACGCCTTCTCCGCCACCGGCCAGCACTGGGGCAACCCCCTCTACGACTGGAAGGGCCACCGGAAGGAGGTCTTCGACTGGTGGGTGGAGCGGATGGCCTGGGCCGCCGAGCTGTACGACGTGGTGCGCATCGACCACTTCCGGGCCTTTTACAACTACTGGTCCATCCCCGCCGGGGACACGGTGGCCACCTACGGCCACTGGGAGCCCGGCCCGGGCATGGAGCTGCTCCAGCGCTTCCAGGACGAGGTGCCCAGCCTGAACATCATCGCCGAGGACCTGGGCGCCCTGGAGGAGGACGTGCTGGAGTTCATCGCCAAGAGCGGACTGCCCGGCATGAAGGTGCTGGTCTACGCCTTTGACCCCAACGGCGAGAGCGCCTACCTGCCCCACAACTGCCAGCCCGACTCGGTGGTGTACACCGGTACCCACGACACCCCCACCTTTGTCCAGTGGCTCTTCCAGGAGGCCTCCCCCGGCGAGCGGGACTACGCCATCAAATACCTCCGCCTCCGGGAGGACGAGGGCTACGGCTGGGGCGCCGTGTGCGGCGCGTGGAGCACCATGAGCCGCCTGGCCATGGCGCCCCTCCAGGACCTGCTGGGCCTGGGCGCCGACGCCCGCATGAACACCCCCGGCACCGCCGGCCCCCACAACTGGACCTGGCGGGTCCGCTCCGCCGCCCTCAACCCCGATGTGGCGGGCAAGCTGGCCGACATCACCAGAACCTACCGCAGAGGATAAAACTTCTCAAACATGCAACCATGAAAAAAGAGGTCTCCGCACATGGCGGAGACCTCTTTTTTATTATTATGGTTATTCCCAGGGCTGGAACTGGGCGTCCAGCACGTCCTTCCGGTGGAAGGCCACATAGTCCGGGGACGCCTCGGGACAGTGCTCCCGGATAGCCGACACGATCAGCTCCGGATTCAGGCCCGGGTTCTGGGCCCGGATGATCAGGTCCAGGGCGATGGTGTCCCGCCGCCCCTCCACCGTGAACTTGGCGATGAGGGGGATCAGGTCCACCTCCACCTGGCCGCTCTTGGCCTTCTTGGACTTCTTGACCACCACCAGGCTCTCCCGGCTCAGCAGGTCCCGGATGGCGGTCTCCGCCCCGAAGGGCGCGCCGTTCTCATACTCCAGGGTGACAATATAGTTGACGTAGGTCAGGGCCTTCACGGGCTGGACCGCCTCGTAGCACTTCTGCACCGTGATCCCCTCGGGCAGCACCGCGTTCATCCGCCCGGACACCTCGCTCAGCTCCGCGCCGCCCCGCAGCTCGAACTCCAGCACCTCGCACTGGCTGGAAAAGCCCACCGACAGCGGCAGCGGAATGGACACAAAGGCGTGAGGGTTGAAGCCCTCGGTGTGGGTGATCTCGATCCCCGCCCGGAGAAACGCCCGCTGGAAGGTGCGCATCAGGTCCAGATGGGAGATGTACTTGGCCCGCCCCGCCTTGGTAAAGCGCAGCCGGTTACTATTCCGCATCGCACTCACCTCCCGGATAGAGCTTGTCCGCCCCGCAGCCGGTGCACTGCTTCCGGCAGTCGGGGGTGATCTTGTTCTGGTAGCACTGCTCCCGCTCCCGCCACAGGAAGGGCTTGCGCACACCGGTGGAAATCATGTCCCAGGGCAGAACCTCGTCCTTGTCCCGCTGACGGGAGGCGTAGAAGTCCATGGACAGGCCGCAGGAGGCAAAGGCGTCCTGCCAGCGCTGGAAGTCAAAATACTCGCTCCAGGAGTCAAACTTGGCCCCGTTCCGCCAGGCCTCCTCGATCACGTCGGCCACACGGCGGTCGCCACGGGCAAACACCGCCTCCAGCACGCTGGTGTCTGGGTCGTGCCAGTTGTAGCTGATGGAACGGCCCCGCATATTGTCCCGCAGCAGCTTCACCCGCCGCTGGTACTCCTCCATGGAGATCTGCCCCTCCCACTGGAAGGCGGTGTGGGGCTTGGGCACAAAGAAGGAGGTGGACACCGTAATCCGCACGCCCCGGCGGGGCTCCGGCGTGGTCTCACGCCAGGCCTGGTACACCTTCTCCGCCAGGTCGGCGATGCCCAGCACGTCCTCGTCGGTCTCGGTGGGCAGGCCCAGCATGAAGTACAGCTTCACCGACGACCAGCCGCCGGAAAAAGCCGTGCGGCAGGACTGGAGGATGTCCTCCTCGGTGACGTTCTTGTTGATGGCGTCCCGCAGGCGCTGGGTGCCCGCCTCGGGCGCAAAGGTCAGGCCCGACTTCTTGCCGTGCTGAAGGCGGTGCATCAGGTTCATGGAGAAGTTGTCCGCCCGCAGGGAGGGCAGCGCCAGGCTCACCTTCTCCGGCTCGCACCACTCCAGCAGCCCGTCGCACAGCTTGAGCAGGTGGCGGTAGTCGCTGGTGGACAGGGACGACAGGGTCATCTCCTGGTAGCCCGAGTCCTTGCAGGCCTCGATGCCGTACTTCACCAGCAGCTCCGGATCACGGGACCGGACCGGCCGGTAGGCGTACCCCGCCTGACAGAACCGGCAGCCCCGGATGCAGCCCCGGAACACCTCCAGGGTCACCTTGTCCTGGGTGATCTCGGTGGAGGGCACAATGGTCTTCACCGGGAAGTAGGACTTGTTGAAGTCCTGGACGATCCGCTTGGTCACCACCGCGGGCGCGCCCTCCCGGGGCGTGATGGCCGCCACGGTGCCGTCCTCGTGGTAGGAGATATCATAGAGGGAGGGCACGTACAGGCCGGGAATCTTGGCCGCGGCCAGAAGGAACTCCTCCTTCTCCCAGCCCTCGCTCTTGGCCTTGCGGTACAGCTCCAGCAGCTCCACCGACACGTCCTCCCCTTCGCCCAGGGAGAAGATGTCCACAAAGGGGGCCAGCGGCTCCGGGTTGAAGGCGCAGGTGCCCCCCGCCACAATGATAGGAGACAGCTCCCGCCGCTCCTCCGCCCGCACGGGCAGACCCGCCAGGTCCAGCATATTGAGCACGTTGGTGTAGGCCATCTCGTAGCCCAGCGAGAAGCCGATCATATCAAAGTCCGCGATGGAGTCGCCGCTCTCCAGGCCGTAGAGGGGCAGGCCCTCGGAGCGCATCTCCTCCTCCATGTCCCCCCAGGGGGCGAACACCCGCTCGCACCAGCACCAGGGCAGGTTGTTCATCACGCCGTAGAGAATGCGCACGCCCAGATTGGACATGCCGATCTCATAGGTATCCGGGAAGCAGAGGGCATACCGCACCTCCACCTTCCGCCGGTCCTTGACCACTGCGTTGTATTCTCCCCCCGTGTACCGGGCGGGCTTCTGCACCCTGGGCAGGATGCGTTCCAGACTACGATTCATGCCAAACCCCCGTCAGTCCGTTCCATTTTTCGTTAACCGTTATATTTTACCCTTTATAGGTGCGCTTGGCAAGTCCATTTTCTGCTTTTTCAAACTTATTTCGCGGACCATGGTCTTTTTTGCCCTCTGCTTCCCGCCGCCCTTCCTCCGCTCCCACTCATCACTCGGACTTTTTTCAGAAATTTTTATTTTTCGGTTGACAAGCTATCTTGGATATGATATTATTCTAACCGTTGCATCTGACTTGAACCCGGGCGTGGAGAGATGTCCGAGTGGTTTAAGGAGCCGGTCTTGAAAACCGGTGACTCGCAAGAGCCGTGGGTTCGAATCCCACTCTCTCCGCCACTTTTCTTTCCGAAAGCCGGCAGCGAGTCGTGCGATGCATATGCGCATCCCGGCCGATACGCAGAAGTACCCAAGTGGCCGAAGGGGCTCCCCTGCTAAGGGAGTAGGCGGGTAAAA
>NZ_CALXEG010000049.1 GCF_944387275.1 uncultured Pseudoflavonifractor sp. | reverse complement strand
GTGTCGCGACTTCATTCTACCAGAGATCTGCAAACCATGTCTCTTTTTCTTTTTGCGAAACTTATTCTACCTTATCCTATAACCTGCCCTCAAAGTGAGATTCTGGTAATGTAAAATAAAAAAGGTGGTGCAATTCTTGACAGAATTGCACCACCTTTTTTGGTCCGAGTGGCGGGATTCGAACCCACGGCCTCTTGGACCCGAACCAAGCGCGATACCAAGCTTCGCCACACCCGGATATGAACTTCCTGCCTGCACTGCAAAGAACATGTCCTGTACAGACTGCAATTTATTATAGTGATTTTGCCGCCAAATGTCAAGGCAATTTTTCCGCTGCCAGGGAGATATTTTCCGCATAAGACAGGCGGAAAGCGAATAGGGATAATACACAGGAAAATGGACGGGCAGCGGTTGCGGTACGCCAGAGAAGGGGAGGACACAGGGCATGGAGAGCGCATATCGTCAGTGGGAAAAGCGGCGGGAGCGGCGGCAGGGTAGGCCGGCAGAACGGCGGAGCGGGAAAAAGGTGGCGCTGGCGCCCAGAGAGTGCCGGAGGCTGGTCCAGCTGGGCGTGTGCATTGCACTGTTCCTGGTGGTGTTTGTGGGCAAGGGTGTGTTCCCAGAGCAGATGCTGGCGGCCCGGGAGAAAATCGTCCAGGTGATCCAGGGCGACACGGACTTCCGGGCGGCATTTGCCAGCCTGGGGCAGTCCATCTCGGAGGGAGAGCCGGTACTGGATACCCTGGGGGCGCTGTGGATCGACGTATTTGGCGGGGAACAGGTGGAGCTACCGGACAGCGGCTGGGAGCCGCTGCCGCTCTACACGGAGACAGTGGCCAAACTCCAGGGCGGCGTGACGGTCCAGGGTATGTTGGATCTGGAGTTGGACACAGCTGCTCCTCCGGCGGAAGAAGCACCTGCGGAGGAGCAGCCAGTGGCCAGCCCAACGCCTGCGGAGGATACCGTCCAGCCCCAGCCTGACGCGGCAGAGGACGCGGTGCAGCCCACGCCGGTACCGGACGTCATCCACGTGGACTACGATGGCCCGGCGCTGCCTGCCAACGCCACAATGGACCAGTATAACCTGGGTCTGGCTGCAACCATCTCGCCTGTGGATGGAGCGGAGGGCTGGTGGGTGTCCTCGCCCTACGGCTGGCGGGAGCACCCGGTGGACGAGGAGGAGAAGTTCCACAACGGTGTGGACCTGGCGGTCAACACCGGTACCAGCATCAAAGCTTTTGCGGACGGCGTGGTGGACTATATCGGAGACAGCCCGGTCTACGGCCTGTACACCCAGATCGACCACGGAAACGGCGTCACCTCTTTTTATGCCCACTGCAGTGAACTGCTGGTGCAGCAGGGGCAGACGGTGTCGGTGGGCGACGTGATCGCCCTGTCTGGTGCCACGGGGAACGCCACCGGGCCCCACCTACACTTTGAACTGAAGAAGGAGGGAATCCTGCTCAACCCCCTCTACTATATCCCCAGCGCGTGAGGCGGGCATGCTGAGGTGGGGGAGAGCTGAGGTATCGGGCGGCTTTCTGCTGCTGGCAGCGCTGCTCTGGTATCTGGACGAGGACGGGACGCTGCTGCTGGCCGGGATAGCCTGCCTGCTCCATGAGCTGGCCCACTGTGCGGCCATCTGGGTCCTGGGTGGGAAGATCGCCGGACTCAGGCTGTCGGTCACCGGCGCGGAGCTGGTCCTCTCCGGGACCCGACCGCTGGGGCATACGGCTCAGTTCCTGGCGGCGGTATCCGGGCCTGTGGCCAACACGGCGGCGGCCCTGGCGGCTGCCCGATGGGCGGAGCGGGGCGGGGGAGAGGCGCTGTGGGTCTTTGCGGGGCTGAATCTGGGCCTGGCGGGCTTCAACCTGCTGCCCATGTCCCAACTGGACGGCGGCCGGGCGGTGCGCAGCCTGGCCGGAATTTTTTTGCCCGAAGCAGCCGCGGACGGATTGGCGGCCGCGCTGTCCTGGATTACTGGGGTGGGGATCCTGGCGCTGGGCGGTCTGCTGTTCTGGCGGAATCAGGCCAATTTCACTATGCTGCTCACCGCCCTCTGGCTGGTGTATGCCAACAGCCGGAGCCGGGGCGGCCTGCGCACGGCAAGAAGGCGGGACAGGACGGGAAGAAAACGGTGACAAACAGGGGAGAGCCTGATATAATCCTTGTAGAAGCAAACAGAAGCGAGGATGAATCATGGACCTCTGTAATGTAAACGACATCAAGGCCCTGCTGGGACGGCATGGATTCCGTTTTTCCAAGAGCATGGGGCAGAACTTTCTGATCGAGGACCGGGTTCCCCGGGACATCGCGGCGGCCTCCGGCGCCGATAAAGACTGCGGCGTACTGGAGATCGGCCCGGGCATCGGACCCCTGACCGTCCGGCTGGCGGAGCGGGCCGGACGGGTGGTTTCAGTGGAGCTGGACAAGGCGCTGCTTCCGGTGTTGGCCGAGACGCTGGCCGGGCGGGATAACGTGGAGATCGTGCCGGGAGACATCATGAAGCTGGACATCGCCGCCCTTGTGGCGGAGAAGATGGGCGGCCTGAAGCCTCTGGCCTGCGCCAATCTGCCCTACAATATCACTACGCCGGTGCTGACCGCCCTCATTGAGGCGGGTTGTTTCCAGGCCATCACGGTGATGATCCAGCGGGAGGTGGCCCTGCGGATCTGTGCCGCGCCGGGCAGCGGGGACTACGGCGCTTTCTCGGTCTACTGCCAGTACCACACCGCGCCGGAGCTGCTCTTCGACGTGCCGCCCGACTGCTTTATCCCCGCGCCCAAGGTCACCTCGTCGGTGATCCGGCTGGTGCCCCGGCCCGCGCCGGAGGAGGTGAAGGACGAGAAGCAGTTCTTCCGGCTGGTGCGGGCGGCCTTTGCCCAGCGGCGCAAGACCCTGCTCAACGCCCTGTCCTCCGCCTACGGGAATCAGCTGAGCAAGGATGAGCTGCGGGACGCCATCGCCGCCTGCGGCCTGCCCGCCGACGTGCGGGGCGAACGGCTGGGGATCCCGGAGTTTGCAGCGTTGGCCGACGGGCTGGCGCAGCGGATGGCGGGAAGAGATTAAAAAAATGGCTCCTCTCACATGAGAGGAGCCATTTTTTTGCGGAAAATCGGGTTTACTCGATGTCGATGGGGTCCACCTCGATGGGGTGGAGTTTGCGCAGCTCCTTGGCGACCCGGCCCAGCTTGAACAGGCCCCACAGGTCGGAGATGCCGGTGTAGATCAGCACGGCGCCGATGACCATGAAGATGACGTCCGCCAGGAACAGGGGACGGCAGAGGATGAGCACGCCGAAGGCGGCGGACACCAGGGAGAGGATCAGCACCACCCACCAGTGGGAATAGTTCATCCGGTTCAGGTCAATGGCCCGCTTCAGGTTGAGCAGGGCGTCGATGACGATATAGATGCCCAGCACCACGGGGAGGATGGAGAGCACGATGTCGGGCCGGATGAGGAAGACCAGGCCCACGCCGGCGGCCACAATACCAAGGAACAGCTCCAGACGGAAGGAGCCCTGGCGGCTGTCGTGGACGAAGAAGCTGATGATGGTGATGACACCGTAGACCAGGAGGACCAGGCCGAACGCGAAGCACACCAGGCTGCCGGTGATGTCAGGCCAGATCAGGAGAACCAGACCCAGGACAATATAGAGGATAGCGGCCAGGAAGTAGCTGATTTTCATGTTTTTCAGGTATTCCCGCATGAGAGATCCCTGCCTTTCTGTATCTTGGCACTAGTATATCCCGTCTGTGGGAAAATGTCACGGGACAAAACAGTGGGCGTGTGTGGGAGCGCCGTTACGCCTCCGGCTGCCAGTTCTTGCACACGTCGATCCAGCCGGCGCTGTGGGCATACTCCGACAGCTCGTCACAGGTGAGTTGGATGGCGGAGTTGGAGGAGCCGGCGGCGGGGTAGACCGTGTCGAAGCGGCGGAGGGATACGTCCAGATAGGTGGTGACGGCGGGATTGTCGATGCCGAAGGGACACACGCCGCCCACCGCGTGGCCGGTGAACGCCAACACCTCATCAGCTGTCAGCATTTTGGCTTTACAGTGGAACATGGCCTTGAACTTGGTGTTGTCGATCTTGGCGTCCCCGGCGCAGACGATGAGGACGCAGCCGCCCTCGACAGAGAAGGACAGGGTCTTGGCGATGCGGGCGGGGATCACGCCCACCGCCTGGGCGGCCAGCTCCACCGTGGCGCTGGAGACGGGAAATTCCAGAATATCCTGCTCCCGGCCCAGGGCGCGGAAGTAGGTGCGTACTGCTTCAATTGACATGGGGCGCCTCCTTTTTCTGATTGGTCCGGGCCAGGAACTTTTCGTTGGAGATGATGCAGCGCTGGTGGGTACCGCTGCCGATGGGGCCGGCCTCGTCCCACGCGGAAACTGTAAAGGAAATACGCCTGCCGTCAACGGCGGTGACCCTGGCCTCTGCCCGTACCTTCATGCCCACAGGTGTGGCGGCGTCGTGGGTGATGTCCAGACGGGTGCCCACGGTGCCCTGGCCCTCCTCCAGGCCGGTGGCCACCGCATCCATGGCGGCGGCCTCCATCAGGGCGGCCATCATGGGAGTGGCGAACACGGGGAGAGCCCCGCTGCCCACCGCCAGCGCGGTGTTCCGGTCAGTGACAACGGTCTCCGCCCGGCCTGTCATACCGATTTCAATTGACATGGAAACTTCATCCTCTCGGAAAAACTGCGGCTCTCGCTGTGCCGGCAGAAAGCCGCGCCAACAGACAGTATTTTACACCGGTATGGACGGCCGCGCAAGCGGCAGATGAAAACGGAAAATGGCCGCCCGAAGGCGGCCATTTTCCATTCCCGGCAGGGACGAATATCTGCTTAAAAGAGACCCCAGAAGCTGCCGGTGGTGGTTTTGAGCCGGATCCACTCGCTGTCGTACAGGTCCAGGATGTTCTGAGGCAGGCCGGCGTAGCTCTCGCACTTGGCCATGATGTCGGCGTCAGGGTAAGCGTAGGGGTCGTCGGCGATCTCCGGGTCCAGCGCCTCGCGGACGGAGAGCAGGGGAGAGGAGTACCAGATGGCCTCGCAGTTCTTCAGTCCGGCCTGGGTGGAGCACATATAGTTGATGAAAGCCTCGGCGTTGGCCTTGTTGGGGGCGTCCTTCAGAATACACATGGCGTCCACGTAGATGTTGGTGCCCTCCTCGGGAATATAGAAGCCCAGGTCCGGGTTGTTCTCGTACATGGTGAGGTAGTCGCCGTAGTAGTAGGTGCCTACGTAGGCGTTGGCGCCCTCCAGCTTCTGAAAGATATCGTCCATCACGTAGGCCTGGACAATGGGCCACTGGTCCACCAGCAGGTCCACAGCCTCACGGATCTGGGACTCGTCGGTGGTGTTGTAGGAGTAGCCCAGACGCTTGAGAGCGATGCCGATGGCGTCCCGGGAGTTGTCGATCATGAGGATGTCGCCCGCGTACTTCTCGTTCCACAGCAGGTCCCAGCTGCCCAGGTCCTCCTCGTCCACGGCCTTGGTGTTGTAGATGACCCCCATCAGGCCCCACATGTAGGGGACGGAGTAGAGGTTCTCCGGGTCATAGGCGGGATTCTTCAGCGCCGGGTCGATGTCGGCAAAGTTGGGGATGTTGTCGAAGTCAAGGGGGGCCAGCAGGTCCTCGGAGATCAGCCGGGCGATCATGTAGTCGGAGGGGATGACCACATCGTAGTTGGCCCCGCCGCCGGCGATCTTGGAGTACATGGTTTCGTTGCTGTCGTACATCTGGTAGTTGACCTTAATGCCGGTGGCGGCCTCAAAGTCGTCCAGTACGGACTCGTCGATATACTCGCCCCAGTTATATACGTTGACCACGTTGGAGCCGGTGTCGCCGCCTACATCGTCCCGGCTGCGGACGCATCCGGTGAGCAGCCCGGCGGTGAGGGACAGAACCAGGGCCATGACAAGCAGTTTTTTCACTTTGGTTCCCAATCTCCTTTCACGCGGCGCGGGGGTTCAGCGCTCTCCGGGCTCGCGGCCCACGTTTTCCGCTGTAATATCCATGATGCTCTCGGGGGCCGCGGGCGGAGCGCCCAGCACCTTCCGCCGCCTGGCCTCCTTGGCGTCCTGGCGGACCTGGCGCAGGTTGATGACAATGAGCAGCACCAGCACCGCCACGAACATCAGGGTGGACAGGGCGTTGATCTCCGGGCTCACCCGGCGGCGCACCATGGAGTACACCACCATGGACAGGGTGGACTCCTGGCTGCCGGCGGTGAAGTAGCTGATGACAAAGTCGTCGATGCTCATGGTGAAGGCGATGAGGGCGCCGTTGACCACGCCGGGCATCATCTCGGGCAGCACCACCTTGCGGAAGGCGTACAGGCTGGTGGCGCCCAGGTCCTGGGCGGCCTCGGCGATGTTGGGGTCCAGCTGCCGAAGCTTGGGCATCACCGACAGGATGACGTAGGGAATGTCAAAGGTGATGTGGGCGATGAGCAGGGTGCCGAAGCCCAGGTTGAAGCCCAGGTCGAACCACAGGTTGGCGTTGATGACCCAGTCCAGATTGTTGAGCCAGCCGGACAGGGAGGCCAGGGCCTGGCCCGCGAAGACAAAGAGCAGCATCATGGACACGCCGGTGATAATGTCGGCGTTGGTCAGGGGGATGTTGTTGATGCCCAGGAAGATGCCCCGGGGCCGCCGCTTCATGTTGTAGAAGCCGATGGCCGCGGCGGTGCCCACCACGGTGGCGATGAGGGTGGCCAGGAAGGAGACCAGCAGGGTAGTCCGCAGGGCGCTGAGCACCGTGTCGTTCTGGAAGAGCTGGACGTACCAGTCCAGGGTGAAGCCGCCCCACACTGCGTTGCTCTTGGAGTCGTTGAAGGAGAACACGATGAGCACGAAGATGGGGGCGTACAGGAAGAGAAAGACCAGCAGGATAAAGAGGCGGGAGAGGGGGCCATTCTTTTTCACAGCAGCACCGCCTCCCCTTCACCTTCGCCGAAGCGGTTCATGACACCCATGCAAATCAGCACGATCACCATCATTACCAGGGAGATGGCGCTGCCCAGATGGGGATTGTAGGCCGAACCCAGGAACTGCATCTCGATCAGGTCGCCCAGCAGCAGGGTCTTGCCACCGCCCAGCAGCCGGGAGATAACAAAGGTGGACACCGAGGGAATGAACACCATGGTGATGCCGGAGAGCACGCCGGGCAGGGACAGGGGGAAGGTGATCCGGCGGAACACGGTCAGGCTGTCGGCGCCCAGGTCCTGAGCGGCCTCGATGACCCTGGGGTCGATCTTCTCGATGACCGAGAAGATGGGCAGCACCATGAAGGGCAGGAAGTTGTACACCATGCCCAGCACTACCGCGCCGGAGGTGTTGATGATGTCCAGCCTGGGCAGGCCGATGGCGGAGAGCAGGTTGTTGAAGAAGCCGTTGCGCTCCAGCAGGAACACCCAGGAGTAGGTCCGCAGGAGGAAGTTCATCCACATGGGCAGCATGATGAGCAGCATGGCCATGCCCCGCAGCCGGCCCCGCTCCCGGGCCAGGAAGTAGGCCAGGGGGTACCCGATGAGAATGCACACGATGGTGGCCACAAAGGCCAGCAGGAAGGACCGGCCGAACACGCCGGCATACTGTCCCAGAGTGGTGAAGTGGTCCAGGGTGGCGCTCCAGTCCCGGTTGGTGAAGGCGTATACCACTACAACAACCAGGGGGGCCACCACAAAAATGGCCATCCAGACCACATAGGGGATGGCGATACCCTTACTCTTCATCGCCGCCCTCCGGAGTGTCCTCGTTGAGCTCGTCGTACTCCTCGCTGTAGGAGCTGTAATCGCCGAACATGCCGGAGTACCGGCTTTTCTTCATAACATGGAAGCCATCGGGGTCGATCTTCACGCCGATGCGGGAGCCGACAGGGGAGAAGTCGGTGGTCTGGATCAGCCACTTGAAGCCCCGGAAGTCCACGATGATGTCGTAGTGCATGCCCTTGAAGGTGACCTCGGTGACGGTGCCGGTGAGCTGGCCCTGCTCCACGGGGACGATGTCGATGTCCTCCGGCCGGATGACCACGTCCACCGGTTCATTGGGGGCGAAGCCGCTGTCCAGGCAGGGGAACTTCTTGCCGTACATGCCCACAACCTTGTCCTCGTGCATGATGCCGTCGATGATGTTGCTCTCGCCGATAAAGTCGGCCACAAAGGCGTTCTTGGGCTCGTTGTAGATGTCCTCAGGGGTGCCGATCTGCTGGATGTTGCCCTTGTCCATGACCACAACCGTGTCCGACATGGTGAGGGCCTCTTCCTGGTCGTGGGTCACGTAGATAAAGGTGATGCCCACCTGCTGCTGGATCCGCTTGAGCTCGATCTGCATGTCCTTGCGCAGCTTCAGGTCCAGGGCGCCCAGGGGCTCGTCCAGCAGCAGCACCTGGGGTCGGTTGACGATGGCGCGGGCGATGGCCACCCGCTGCTGCTGGCCGCCGGACAGGGAGTTGACCGACCGCTTGCCGTATCCGGCCAGGTTCACCAGGGCCAGGGCCTCCTCCACCCGGGTGCGGATCTCCGGCTCGGGCACCTTGGCAATGCGCAGGCCGAAGGCCACGTTCTCAAAGATGTTCATGTGGGTGAACAGGGCGTACTTCTGAAAGACCGTATTGACCTTCCGCTTGTGAGGCGGAACGTCGTTGATCCGCACGCCGTCGAAGAACACGTCCCCCGAGGTGGGCTTCTGGAACCCGCCGATGATCCGCAGGGTAGTGGTCTTGCCGCAGCCCGAGGGCCCCAGCAGCGTGAGGAATTCCTTGTCGTTGATATAAAGGTTAAGGTGGTCCAGGATAATATCGTCGTCATACTTCATGACGCAGTCTGACAGACGAATCAACTCTTTGGCCATGTATCCTCCCCCATTTCTCTCTAAAATTACAGCAGACAGGAAAAAAGACGCACCCCACATGGTTGAATCGGGCACGTCCCTACAGACGTGATAATCATATATTTTCCCCATGGGAAAGTCAATAAAAAACCGCAAAATTTTACGGGATTTTTCCATGGAAAATGGAAAGAAAGCGCGTCTGAGGGAAAAAAGCGGAGAAGAACCCCGCTTAATCCCGCCAGACGCGCGGAAAAGCAGTATAATCAGGAAAAAGAGGAAATCAGTGCTCACAGTCCGGGGAAGTACTCGTCCACAAAATCCACGTGCTCCACAGTGAAGGTCCTGCCCCTCAGGTTGTTGAGGATTCCCGCGTCGGTGGGGAAGGAGAAGGTGAGCTTATAGGAGTAGAGGGCCTGGCCATTGGTGCGGCCGAAGCGGCGGTTGTCCCGCTCCCGGCCGTACTTGCCGTCGCCCAGCAGAGGGTGCCCGGCGTCAGCGAACTGGGCGCGGATCTGGTGGGTACGGCCGGTGAGCAGCTCGCACTCCACCAGGGAAAGTCCGTTGCCCACCTTCAGGGTCTTGTACACAGTGAGGGCGGTCCTGCCGTCGGGCACAGGGTGATGGTACACCGTCACCTGCTTCTTGACCTCGTCCTTCACCAGAAAGCCCTCCAGCCTGCCCTCCGGCGGGGTCATCTTACCCAGGATCACTGCCAGATAGAATTTGTCGATCTCCCGATCCTTGATCTTCTGGTTCATGATCCGCAGGGTCTCGGCGTTCTTGGCCGCGATGACGATGCCGCCGGTGTTGCGGTCGATCCGGTTGCACAGGGCGGGTGCAAAGGAGTTCTCCTTGTAGGGACTCCACTCCTTCTTCTGGTAGAGGTAGGCCTGGATGTGGGTGATGAGGGTGTTGACCCGCTCCGTCTCGTCGGGGTGGACCACGATGCCGGGCTGCTTGTCCACCAGCAGCAAGTTCTCATCCTCGTATACGATGTTCAGCCGGGGCTTGAACACAGAGAGAAAGGCATTCTCCAAAGTGGGGGTATCAAAAAACTCGTCGTTGATGTATAATTGGAGCAGGTCCCCCTCCTGGAGGCGGTAGTCCCGGGCGGAGCCCTTGCCGTTGACCTTGACCCGCTTGAGTCGGATGTACTTCTGGGACAGGGGCGCGGGGAGGAGGGGAAGGGTCTTGCCCAGCCAGCGGTCCAGCCGCTGCCCCGCGTCGTTCTTTTTTATGGTAAATTCCTTCATAAATCATCTTCTCCGGTGAGGCCGGCCGAAAACACGGCCTAATTTTCTATCTGTAAAGGGCGAAAAACGGGGGAATCAGATCGCCTTTACAGCTGCTCGGGTTATTCTATCACATTTTAAGAAAAATTTGAAGAAAGTATTTGACAATAGCCGAGGTTTTTATTATAATACCATCTGTGTCATTGTGCGAGGTGTACCATGCGTTTAAATCTGCGTAAGATTATCCCGGCGCCCGGCGCAAGCATTCCGTTCGACTTCCAGATGGACCTGTCCGATCTGGAGTGGAACGGGGAGCGGCCCGCGGCACATCCCATTCATGTCAGCGGTACCGTCCGGAACATGGCCGGCGCCCTTCTTCTGGAGGGAGAGGCGGACACGGTTCTGGAACTGCGGTGCGACCGCTGCCTGAAGCCCTTTTCCCGCGAGACCCGGATTCCTCTGGAAGCTCTTCTGGCCACTGAGCTGGCGGACGAGGAGAATGAGGATGACATCGTCCTGCTGGACGGGGACGAGGTGGATGTGGGCGAGATTGCGCGGACGGCATTCATTCTCGCCATGGATACCAAGCATCTCTGCTCAGAGGATTGCAAAGGCCTTTGCGCCAAATGCGGCGCGAACCTCAACAACGGCCCCTGCGGGTGCAAGCCCGAGGTTGACCCGCGTCTGGCCAAGCTGGCTCAGTTACTGGACCAGCCTGAGTAAGTAATTCATGCCCGCCCGGGCATAGCCTAAGGAGGTGTCACCATGGCGGTTCCTAAGAGTAAAGTATCCAAGCAGCGTCGGAATAAGCGTCGCAGCTCCGTTTGGAAGCTGGAGACCCCCAATACCACGACCTGCCCCAAGTGCGGCGCGTTTCGTCTGCCTCACCGGATGTGCAAGTCCTGCCTGACCTACAATGGTCATGAGATGGGCAAGGCTCAGGCCGAGGCTGCGAAGTAAAACCGAACAGCAAGAAAAAGAAGAGGGGGAAACCCCTCTTTCTTTTTGCGTGGAAATCGGGTAAAATAAGAACAGTATGTCTCCGAACCGTTGGAGGCGGAATACACACAGGAAGAGAGCAACGACCATGAGCCTTACCGTAATTCGCTCCGTGGACGCGGGCAGCCCGGCCTGGGACGCGGGCATCCATCCCGGGGAGACCCTCACCAAGGTCAACGGCCATCCCATTGTGGATGTGATGGACTACAAATACTATACCTATGACGCCCGCCTGGAGCTCACCCTCACCGAGGCAGGCGGCAATACTCGCACTGTGCGGGTGCGCAAAGAGGAGGGGGAGGACCTGGGCCTCAACTTTGAGACCTACCTGATGGACAGGGCCCGATCCTGCGCCAACAACTGCATTTTCTGCTTTGTGGACCAGATGCCGCCGGGGATGCGGGAGACCCTCTATTTTAAGGACGACGACGCCCGGCTCTCCTTCCTGATGGGCAACTACATTACCCTGACCAACCTGTCGGAGCGGGAGCAGCAGCGGATCATGGATCTGCACATCTCGCCCATCAACGTCTCGGTCCACGCCACCGACCCGGCCCTGCGTACCGAGATGCTGAAAAACCGGAACGCGGGGAAGTGCCTGGAACAGATGAAGCGGTTTGCCCAGGCGGGCATCACCATGAACTGCCAGATTGTCTCCTGTCCCGGCGTCAACGACGGCCCGGCCCTGGAGCGCACCCTCGCCGACCTGGCCGGGCTCTATCCCCAGGTGAACAGCGTCTCGGTGGTGCCTGTGGGCCTGACCAAATTTCGGGAGGGCCTGTGCCATCTGGACGGCTACACGGCGGAGACCGCCGGTGCGGTGCTGGACCAGGTGGAGGCCTTTGCCAAGCGGTGCATGGACAAGCTGGGCACGTCCCTGGTCTGGTGCTCCGATGAGTTTTACCTGAAGGCGGGCAGACCGCTGCCCGAGGACGAGTACTATGAGGAGTACACCCAGCTGGAGAACGGCGTGGGCATGCTCCGCCTGCTGGAAGTGGAGTTCCAGGGCGCCATGTTTGCTCTGGAGGGGGATGAGACTCCGCCGCCCTTTTCCGTTGCCACCGGCGTGTCTGCTGCGCCCCACATCGCCGCCCTGCTGGAGAAGCTCCAGGCCCGCTGTCCCGGTGTGCGGGGCGTAGTCTACCCGGTGGTGAACCGCTTCTTCGGCGAGACCATCAACGTGGCCGGACTGGTCACCGGCCGGGACCTGATGGACCAGCTGAAGGGAAAGGACCTGGGAGAGCGGCTGCTCATCCCGGCCAACATGCTCCGCTCCGGCGAGCAGGTGTTCCTGGACGACGTGACGGTGGCCCAGGCCGAAGAGACTCTGGGCGTGCCCATCGTCCCGGTGGAGCAGGACGGCGGCGTTCTGCTGGACGCCATGCTGGGGCTGGACAGCCCCGAACCCCAGCCCGGCCCTCCGCTGGGCGGCGGCGAGGAGTTTTACTGCTATAACCCCGGCGCCGGAAGATAAACCGATTGATTGACAGGGAAGATGACTTTACAGTTGTTCTCCCTGAGAGAGGTGTGATATTTGATGAAGCCCCTGGTAGCAATTGTGGGCCGGCCCAACGTGGGCAAGTCCATGCTCTTCAACCGACTGGTAGGTCAGCGGCTGTCCATTGTGGAGGACACCCCGGGCGTCACCAGAGACCGGATCTATGCCGAGTGCGAGTGGCGGAACCGGAAGTTCGACATTGTGGACACCGGCGGTATTGAGCCCAACACCGACAGCGAGATCCTCAGCTTCATGCGGGAGCAGGCGGAGATCGCCATCCGCAACGCCGACGTGACCGTCTTTGTCTGCGACATCAAGAGCGGTCTCACCGCCTCGGACCAGGAGGTGGCCAACATGCTGCTCCGGTCCGGCAAGCCTGTGGTGCTGGCGGTCAATAAGATGGACCAGGTGGGTATGACCAACCCGGACATCTATGAGTTCTACAATCTGGGCCTGGGCGACCCCATCGCGGTCTCCGCCGTCCACGGCCACGGCACCGGCGACCTGCTGGACGCCTGCTTCCAGTACTTCCCCCCGGAGGACCAGGTGGAGGAGCAGGACGACGTGATCAAGGTGGCTGTTATCGGCAAGCCCAACGTGGGCAAGTCCTCCCTCATCAACCGGATTCTGGGGGAGGAGCGGGTGATCGTCTCCAACATGGCGGGCACCACCCGTGACGCAATCGACAGCTATTATGAGAACGACAAGGGCAAGTATATCCTCATCGACACGGCAGGCATGCGGAAAAAGTCCAAGGTGGATGACCGGATCGAGAAGTTCTCGGTGCTCCGGGCCACCATGGCCATTGAGCGGTGCGACGTGTGCCTGATCATGATCGACGCCCAGGAGGGCGTTACCGAGCAGGATACCAAGGTGGCCGGCCTGGCCCACGAGGCGGGCAAGGCCTGCATCATCGTGGTCAACAAGTGGGACGCCATCGAGAAGGACGACAAGACCATGGACAAGATGCGGCAGGATGTCCGCCGGGATCTGGCCTACATGACCTACGCGCCCATCCTGTTTATCTCGGCCAAGACCGGCCAGCGGGTGGAGCGGCTCTTTGAGCTCATCAACTATGTCAACGACCAGGCCGCCATGCGCATCACCACCGGCATGCTGAACACCGTCCTGGCCGACGCCACCGCCCGGGTCCAGCCGCCCACGGACAAGGGCCGCCGGCTGAAGATCTACTACATGACCCAGGTGGGCATCAAGCCGCCCCACTTTGTGGTCTTCTGCAACGACGCTCAGCTGTTCCATTTCTCCTATCAGCGCTATATCGAGAACCAGATTCGGAATACCTTCGGCCTGGAGGGCACCCCCGTGGTGCTGACTGTGCGGCAGAAGGGCGATAAGGAGGACTGACGAGATGAGTGTGGAGCTTCTCACGGAGATGGGCCCCGGTTTTGTGCTCCCGGCCCTGGTGGTTGCGGTGATCGCCTATTTCTGCGGCTGTTTCAACGGCGCGGCCATCGTCTCCAAGTATATCCTGCGGGATGACGTCCGCAAGCACGGCAGCGGAAATGCAGGCCTGACCAACTTCTACCGCACCTTCGGCGGACCGCTGACCCTGGTGGTCATCCTCACCGATGTGCTGAAGGCCATTGTGGCCGTGTGGGTTGGCATCCTGGCCGCCAAGTATTTTGTGGCCGACGACGCGCTGATCATCGCCCTGGGCAAATACTGGGCAGGCACCTTCTGCCTGCTGGGCCACATGTTCCCCTGCATGTTCCAGTTCAAGGGCGGCAAGGGCATCCTCTCCGGCGGCACCATCGCCATCATGATGGACTGGCGGGTGGCGCTGGTGGTGTGGGGCGGCTTCCTGGTGCTGGCCATCATCACCAAGTGGGTGTCCCTGGGCTCCTGCTGGGCGGGCCTGTCCTTTCCCTTTGTGAGCTGGTTTGTCTATCAGGACCTGATCATCCTGGTGCTGGCCATCGTCTGCGGCGGCCTGATCCTCTGGAAGCACCGGGGGAATATCAAGCGCATTCTCAAGGGCGAGGAGTCCAAGTTCAGCTTCCACCATAAAAAATCCTGACGGCGGAAACAATACGCCTGAAAGCGCCCGCCCCATGGGAGCGGCGGGACGCCCATCAAGGAGGTCATTGACATGAAAATTGCGGTTCTTGGTTCTGGCGGCTGGGGTACGGCCCTGGCTATGGTCCTGCTGGAGAACGGCCACGACGTCACCCTCTGGTCCTACAATCCTGCTGAGTCCAAGGTGCTGCAGGAGACGGGGGAGAACCCCATGCTCAAGGGGGTCCCCCTGCCTGCGGAGCTGAAGTTCACCGCCGATATGGCCTGCGTGGCGGGCTGCGGCGCGGTGGTACTGGCCACGCCCTCCTTTGCCGTCCGCGAGACGGCCCGGAAGCTGGCCGGCCTGCTTACCCACGGGACCATCCTGATCTCTGTGTCCAAGGGCATCGAGAAGGACACCTCTCTGACCCTGACCCAGGTCATCGAGTCCGAGGTGGGGGAGGACTTCAAGATCGTAGCTCTGTCCGGCCCCTCCCACGCGGAGGAGGTGGGGCGGCACGTGCCCACCACCGTGGTGGCGGCCTCCCGCGACCAGGCGGCGGCCGAGCTGGTCCAGGACCTGTTCATGAACCCCCGCTTCCGGGTATACGCCTCCGACGACGTGGTGGGCGTGGAGCTGGCTGCGGCGCTGAAGAACGTCATCGCCCTCTCCGCCGGCGTGTGCGACGGCATGGGCTTCGGCGACAACACCAAGGCGGCCCTGATGACCCGGGGCCTGTCCGAGATCGCCCGGCTGGGCGAGGCGCTGGGCGGCCGGAAGGAGACCTTTGCCGGTCTGGCCGGCGTGGGCGACCTGATCGTCACCTGCACCTCCATGCACTCCCGCAACCGCCGCTGCGGCATCCTCATCGGCAAGGGCACTCCGGTGCCCGAGGCGGTGAAGGAGATCGGCGCTGTGGTGGAGGGCTACTACGCTGCCGCCACGGCCAAGGCCCTGGCGGACAAGACCGGCGTGGAGATGCCCATCACCGAGGCCGCCTATCAGGTGCTCTACCACGGGAAAGACCCCAGGGTGGTCATCACCGAGCTGATGACCAGGGCCAAGAAGCATGAGATCGAGGAGAGCTGGGTGTAAAGCTTTTCCGCCTTGCAGAAAAAGCGGCGTGGCCGATACTCCGGCCACGCCGCTTTCCTGTCTATTGCGATTGCTCCGGCTGGCTGCGGCCCGTGGCGATCAGGGCCAGATTGTCGCCGAGGGCGGTAAAAAATGCGGCGGTCAGCGCCAGATCCTGGTCAGGCAGGGCCCGGGACAGCTGGACGGACACCAAAGAGGCCAGAACAGGCAGCAGCTCGCCGGAAGACCCCTGTTGCTTTGACAAGGCGGCGCCTCCTCTCATGTATCATTCTACGCCGCAGCGAGAAAAAGGGGACCGGAACACAGCCGGGTATCTGCGAACAGCCGCGGATACCCGGCTTTTTGCTGACAAGGAAAAATGCTTGTCGGCATTCTTTTCCGGCCCGTCCCGGATTTGACCTTTTTTGAAGGGCCGGACCGGTATAATAAGGTCTGCTGAGCAATGGCGGAGGGGGGAGGACATGACGGTCGTATACATAGACTCCCTGTTTCTCCTCAACTTTGTGGTCAACTACCTGCTGCTGCTGGCCGCTGCCCGGCTGTCCGGCGCGGTCATCCGCCGTCCGGCTCTGGCCGCCGGAGCAGCTCTGGGCGGGGGATATGCCGCTGCGGTCTTTCTGCCCGGTATGGGGTTCCTGCTTCACCCGCTGTGCAAGCTTGGAGCTGCGGTGCTCATGCTGCTGTGTGCCTTTGGAAGCAGCAGGCGGCTGCTGCGGACGGGGTTGATTTTCTTCGCGGTGGCGGCGGCCTTCGGCGGCGGAATTTTCGCCATTGAGCTGCTGGGGGGCAGGGGACTGAGCCTGAAAAACGGCATCTTCTACTCCGCCATGGATTTAAAACTGATCCTTCTTTCAGCAGCCGGGTGCTACGTGGTCATCAGCCTGGTGCTGCGCCGGACCGGGGGGCACAGCGCAGCCCGGCGGGAGCTGCGGCCCGCGGTGGTGACGCTGGGGGAGAAAAAAGCCGTGCTGACCGCCCTGGTGGATACGGGCAACACCCTCACCGATCCGGCCACCAACCGGCCCGTCATGGTGGCGGAGGGAGAGAAGCTGTCCGGCCTCTTTCCAGCGGATGCAGTTCCCGACCCGGCGGCCCTGGCCGATCCGGTGTCGGCTCTGGAGCATATGGCGGACGGTCCGCTGCGGAGCCGCTGCCGTCTGCTGCCCTACCAGGCGGTGGGGGTGGCGTGCGGCATGCTGCTGGCGGTCCGGATGGACCGGGTCCAGGTGGGGACAGAGGACTACGGGGGCATTCTGGTGGCGCTGTCACCCAACCGGCTGTCGGACGGCGGGGGATACAGCGCCCTGATCGGGGCCTGACGGGAAACAGAGAGGGAGGATGGAGTATGCGAGGATGGAAGCTGCGCTGGTATGTCCGGGTCCAGCGCATCCTGGCCCGGCTTGGGATAAAGCTGCCGGGAAAGATCATGTACATCGGCGGAAGCGATACCCTGCCGCCGCCCCTCTCCAAGGGGGAGGAGGCGGAGCTGATCGCACGGCTGGACAGGGGAGAGGAGACGGTCAAGTCCCAACTCATTGAGCGGAACCTGCGCCTGGTGGTGTACATCGCCCGCCGGTTCGAGAACACCGGCGTGGGCATTGAGGATCTGATCTCCATCGGCACCATCGGACTCATCAAGGCCATCAACACCTACAAGCCTGCCAAGAACATCAAGCTGGCCACCTACGCCTCCCGGTGCATTGAGAATGAGATTCTGATGCACCTGCGCAAAACATCCGGCCTGAGAAGCGAGGTGTCCTTTGACGAGCCGCTGAACACCGACTGGGACGGCAACGAGCTGCTGCTCTCCGACATCCTGGGCACGGAGAACGACGTGGTGATGAAGCCCATTGAGGACGACGTGGACCGCCAGCTGTTATTGGAGGCCATGGAGAAGCTGGACGGCCGGGAGAAGCAGATCATCACCATGCGCTTCGGTCTGGACGGCAGGCCGGAGCGCACCCAGAAGGAGGTGGCCGACCTGCTGGGCATCTCCCAGTCCTATATCTCAAGGCTGGAGAAGCGGATCATCTCCCGGCTGAAGAAGGAGATCCTGAAGATGCTGTAATAGCCCGGGTCCCTGCGTTTACCGCAGGGACCCGGGCTGTGTTGTAAGCGCGCTTAGCAGGAGCCGGAGTAAAAGTCGCACCAGGGGCGCAGGGTGCAGTTGGCGCACTCAGGCCCACGGGCCATGCAGACCGCCCGGCCGTGGAGCACCAGCCGGTGGCAGAAGTCGTTGGACTCCTCCGGTGGGAGGATTTTCCGCAGCTGAGCCTCTACCTTGGCCGGGTCCTTGGTGCCGTCGGTCAGACCCAGGCGGCCGGATAGGCGGATGCAGTGGGTGTCCGCCACCACCACGCCGGGCTTGTGGTACACATCGCCCAGGATCAGGTTGGCGGTCTTGCGGCCCACGCCGGGCAGGCGGAGCAGATCCTCCATGGTGTCGGGCACCACGCCGCCATACTCGTCCAGCAGCATCCGGGAGGAGGCCACAATGTCCCGGGCCTTGGCCCGGAAGAAGCCGGTGGAGTGGATCAGCTCCTCCACCTCGCTGATGTCGGCGTTGGCCAGGGCCTCCAGGGTGGGGAAACGGCCGTAGAGCCCGGGGGTGACCTTGTTGACCCGCTCATCGGTGCACTGGGCGGCCAGCCGGGTGGCAAAGAGAAGCTCGTGGGGCTTCTGGTAATCCAGGGAGCAGATGGCCTCAGGGTAGAGCTTTTTCAGCTCCTCCACAATGGCCAGGACATCCTGTTCAGACTTCATCGCTTTATCACCTCAAAGACATTTTGGCTTGATTTGTACGCCAGAAAAAGAAGATTGTAATTACAGCATCGATTCGGTATAATATCCCATATGGGATTTGGACAGATGTCCCCTGCGGGGTGCCGCGGACGGCGTCTGGCCGCCCTCTGTACCGCCTGTGGGCAGGAGAGGTGCATCCCGATTCAACGAAAAAACAGGGGGAGATCGTCATGGTAAAGGATATCATGGAATTTCTGGCCGCGCAAGACCCGGAAGTTGGGGCTGCCGTCCGGTCTGAGTACGACCGCCAGCGGAGAAACATCGAGCTCATCGCCTCCGAGAACTTTGTGAGCGAGGCGGTGCTGGCTGCCGCGGCCACGGTGCTCACCAACAAGTACGCCGAGGGCTACCCCGGCAAGCGGTACTACGGCGGCTGCCAGTGCGTGGACGTGGTGGAGGACATCGCCCGGCAGCGGGCCTGCGCGCTCTTCGGGGCGGAGCACGCCAACGTCCAGCCCCACAGCGGCGCCAACGCCAACTATGCGGTGTACGCCGCCCTGTGTGACCACGGGGACACGGTGCTGGGCATGGATCTGGCCAACGGCGGCCACCTGACCCACGGCTCCCCGGTGAACTTCTCCGGCAAGAACTACAACATCGTGGCCTACGGCGTCAACGACCAGGGATACATCGACTACGACCAGGTGCGGGATCTGGCCAAACAGCACAGGCCCCGCATGATCCTGGCCGGCGCCTCCGCCTACCCCCGCACCATCGACTTCAAGACCTTTGCCGACATCGCCCACGAGGTGGGGGCCTACCTGTTTGTGGACATGGCCCACATCGCCGGCCTGGTGGCCGCCGGGCTCCACCCCTCCCCGGTGCCCTACGCCGACGTGGTGACCACCACCACCCACAAGACCCTCCGGGGCCCCCGGGGCGGCATGATCCTCTGCAAGGAGGAGCTGGCCAAGAAGAT
>NZ_CALXEG010000048.1 GCF_944387275.1 uncultured Pseudoflavonifractor sp. | reverse complement strand
AGGCCCCGGGGCTTCAGGGGGCCGTAGCACAGGGTGTCGTGGCCCCGGCGGGCCATGACCTCCACGGGCATGCAGCCCTCGAACACGTTCTTGTCCTCAAAGCCGTGGACCTCCGCCTCCTGGGCGGCGCACAGCTCGGTCCAGAAGGCCTCGTACTCCTCCGCGGTCAGGGGACAGTTGATATAGTCCGGGGTGCCCTTGTCGTACCGGGAGGCGAAAAAGGCGCTGTCCATGTCCACGCTCTCAAAGGTTACCAGAGGCGCGGCGGCGTCGAAGAAATTCAGGTAGTGGCTCTCGGGAAAAAAGGCCCTGATGTCCTCGGCCAGGGCGTCCGAGGTCAGAGGGCCGGAGGCCACGATGACCTGTCCCTCCGCCGGAAGGTGCTCCACCTCCCCCTCCACCACGGTGATGAGGGGATGGCTGCGGATCTTGTCCGTAATGGCCTGGGCAAAGCCGTGGCGGTCCACCGCCAGGGCCCCGCCCGCCTCCACCCGGTGCTCGTCGGCGCAGGACAGGATCAGGGAGCCCATGCGCCGCAGCTCCTCCTTCAGCAGACCCACCGCGTTCTCCAGCTGGTCGGACCGCAGGGAGTTGGAGCACACCAGCTCGCCAAACCAGGGCGTGTGGTGGGCGGGGGTCATCTTCTCCGGCTTCATCTCCCGCAGCTCCACCGGGATGCCCCGCTGGGCCAGCTGCCACGCGGCCTCGGACCCGGCCAGGCCCGCGCCGATTACAATCACTGGTTCCATCGTATCTCCTTTGTATCGCAAGAGGGCAGGGGCGGGCGCTTCCCCGTCCCTGCCCCAGGGTTATTCCTCGGTCTTGGCGGCCTTCTTGGCCGTTGTCTTTTTGGCGGCGGGCTTGGCAACCGCCTTCTTGGCCGCGGGTTTCTTGGCAGCGGGCTTCTTCTCCGCCGTCTTTTTCTCCGCCGGCTTCTTGGCTGCCGTCTTTTTGGCGGCGGCCTTTTTCGGCTTCTCCTCCCCCTCGGCGGGGGCGGCCTCTGCGGCCGTGCCCTCGGCGGCGGGCTTCTTCTTGTAGCCCCGCTGGTCCTCGGGCAGGAAGTTGGGGCACTCGGGGTTGATGCAGAAGGGCTTGCGGAACCCCTTGCCCGACTTCTTGAACATGGTGTGGCCGCAGGAGGGGCAGTTGTCCTTCACCGGCACGTCCCAGGTCATGAAGTCGCACTTCACGCCGTTGCGGCCGGAGTTGTTCTCGCAGCCGTAGTAGGCAAATCCCCGCTTGGAGGTCTTTTTCAGAATCCGTCCGCCGCACTTGGGGCAGCGGCCGGGCATCTCGATCACAATGGGCTGGGTGTGGTCGCACTCGGGCCAGCCGGGGCAGGCCAGGAACCGGCCGAACCGGCCCGACTTGATGACCAGGTTCCGGCCGCACTTGGGGCAGATCTCCTCGGAGACCTCGTCGGGCACCTTGATGCGCTCGCCGTCCAGGTCCTTCTCCGCCTGCTGGAGCTCCTTCTCAAAGCCGCCGTAGAAGCCGCTGATGAGCTCCCGCCAGTTGACCTTGCCGGTCTCCACCTCGTCCAGCTGCTCCTCCATGTGGGCGGTAAAGGCGGTGTCCACGATGTCGGGGAACTTGTCCTTCATCAGCCCGGTGACCACCTCGCCCAGGGGCGTGGTGCGCAGGTACTTGCCCTCCTTCACCACGTACTCCCGGTCCAGGATGGTGGACACGGTGGGGGCGTAGGTGGAGGGGCGGCCGATGCCCTTCTCCTCCAGGGCCTTGATGAGGGTGGCCTCGGTGTAGCGGGCGGGGGGCTGGGTGAAGTGCTGGTCCCGGTTGAGCTTCCGCAGGTCCAGGGGCTCCCCCTCCTTCAGGTCGGGCAGCGGGGACTGGAACTCGTCCTCCTCCTCGTCCTTGCCCTCCACGTACACCGCCATGTAGCCGGAGAACTTGATGGCCGAGTGGTTGGCCCGGAAGGTGTACCCGGCGGACTCCACGTCGATGGTCACGCTGTCGTACACGGCGGCGGCCATCTGGCAGGCCAGGAACCGGCTCCAGATCAGCTTATAGAGCCGGTACTGCTCGCTGGTCAGGTCCTTCTTCACGTCGTCGGGGGTCAGGTTCACGTCGGAGGGACGGATGGCCTCGTGGGCGTCCTGGGCGCCCGATTTGGCCTTGTAGACCCGGGGCTTGCCCGGATAGTACTCCTGGCCGTAACGGCCCAGGATGAAGCTCCTGGCGGCCGCCGTGGCCTCCTCGGACAGGCGCAGGGAGTCGGTTCTCATATAGGTGATGAGGCCCACGGTGCCCTCCCCCGCGATGTCCACGCCCTCATAGAGCTGCTGGGCGATGGACATGGTCCGCCGGGGGGTCATGTTCAGCTTGCGGGAGGCCTCCTGCTGGAGGGTAGAGGTGGTGAAGGGGGGCGCGGGGTTGCGCTGCTTGTCCTGCCGCTTCACGCCCCGCACCGAGAAGGGGGCGTGCTCCACGGCGGACACCACCGCGTTGACCTCCTCCTCGCTGTGGAGCTCCATCTTCTTCTCCCGGCCGTAGAAGGCCGCCTTGAACTTGCCCGCAGCGGGGGCCACCCGCTCCAGCTCGGCCTCCAGGGTCCAGTACTCCTCGGGCTTGAAGTCCCGGATCTCCTGCTCCCGCTCGGCCACCAGACGGGTGGCCACAGACTGGACCCGGCCCGCGCTCAGGCCCCGGCGGATCTTCTTCCACAGCAGCGGGGAGATCTGATAGCCCACGATCCGGTCCAGCACACGCCGGGCCTGTTGGGCGTCCACCAGGTCCATGTCGATGGCCCGGGGGTGGGCGATGGACTCGTTGACCACCTTCTTGGTGATCTCGTTAAAGGTGACCCGGTGGGTCCGCTCGTCGGGCAGACCCAGCAGCTCCTTCAGGTGCCAGGAGATGGCCTCGCCCTCCCGGTCCGGGTCGGTGGCCAGGAAGATCTGGTCGCTCTTCTTGGCGGCCTTCTTCAGGTCGTCGATGACCTCTTCCTTGCCTTTGATGGGCTGGTAGTCCAGGGTGAAGCCGTGCTCCACGTCCACGCCCAGCTTGCTCTTGGGCAGGTCGCGCACGTGGCCCATGGACGCCTTGACCTGGTACCCAGGGCCCAGGTATTTCGTAATGGTCTTGGCCTTGGCCGGAGACTCCACGATAACCAGATTTGTCTTTGCCACGATATACCTCCAAAAGGGGAACCCGCTCGTGTCTTCGGCCCGGCTCCCCCGGCTTATTCTCGCTTCAATATCACGGTGCTCTCAAAACGCCTGCCCGCCTTCTCCTCCACGTAGCCGCGGATCTGCAGCATGGTCAGGGCGCTGGACACCCTGCGGGCGGGGATCTGGGTCAGCTCCACCAGGTCGTCTGTCCGCAATGCCCGCCCCTCCAGGGCCAGGAGAATGTCCCGCTCGTCGTCGGTGAACTCCCCGCCCTGGTCTTGTAAGGTAATATATGCCATTTTTTCAGGGTTGTCAACCGTTTCAGCCGTGACAGTCCGGGGGCGCTCCGGCTCCGCGGGGGCTTCCGGCGCCTCCAGCCGCGCCGCCTCCTCCTGAGCAGGGAGGGGTTCCGGACGGCTCACCCGGCCGGGCAGCAGATACTCATACTCACACAGAATATCCCACCCGGACAGGATCAGCTTGGCCTCGCCCCGCTGGATGAGCAGGTTGGTGCCCCGGCTCATGGGCGCGTCGGCGTTGCCGGGCACCGCGAAGGCGTCCCGGCCCTGGTCCAGGGCCAGGCGCATGGTAATCAAGGTGCCGCTGTGCTCCGTCGCCTCCACGGCAGCCACGCCCAGGGACAATCCGCTGATGATCCGGTTGCGGACGGGAAAGTGTTCGCCCTTGTTCTCCGTCCCCGGCGGGTACTCGGAGATGAGCGCGCCCGCAGCCGCCACATCTTCATAGAGCCAGCGGTTCTCCGGCGGGTAGATGACGTCGGTCCCGCCGCCCAGCACGGACACCACGCTGCCGCCGCCCTTCAGGGCGCCGCGGAGGGCCGCCGCGTCCAGGCCCCGGGCAATGCCGGACACCACCAGCGCGCCCCCTCTGGCCAGCTCCATGCCCAGGCGGCCCGCCATGATCTTGCCGTACTCCGTGGGCCGCCGGCTGCCCACCACGCCCACGGTCACCAGCTCGTCGAAGGGGAACAGCTTCCCCTTCACATAGAGCACGCAGGGGGGATTCTCAATCTGCCGCAGGCGCTCGGGGTACTCCGCGTCCTGGATGGTGAGGATGCGGATGCCCAGCCGGTCGCAGTCGGCCAGGATGCGCTCAGCCCCGTCCAGGTTCTTGTCCAGCAGGGCCCGCTGCTGCCACTCGGTCAGGCCCCACAGGCGGTACTCCTCCCGGTCGGCAAAGTAGGCCGCCTCGGGCGTGCCGAAGCGGTCCAGCAGTTGGAAGGTCTGAAGGGGCGTGATACCCCGCCGCGTGGTGAGCCAGATCCAGTATTTCAGCGCTGCCACAGCCGTCCCCTCCTATTATTTCATTTTTTACCGGCACATCTCCCACAGCACCACCCCGGCCGCCATGGCGGCGTTCAGGGACTCGCACCGCTCCCGCATGGGGATCTTGATGGTCCGCCGGCACAGGGACAGGGCCTCGTCCGAGATGCCCTGTCCTTCGCTGCCGATGACCACGGCGGCCCGCTTCAGGTCCACGTCCCGCACGTCCACCGTGTCCGCCCGGAGGGCAGTGGCGTAGAGGGGGATGTCCGCCCCGTCCAGCAGGGCCCGGACGGTCTCCAGGTCCGCCTCCCAGGCGGGCAGGCGGAAGCAGGCCCCCATGGTGGCCCGGATGGTCTTGGGGCTCCAGGGGTCGGCGCAGCCGTTGACCAGCAGCAGTCCGTCGGCCCCGAAGGCGTCGGCGGTGCGCCAGATGGTGCCCAGATTGCCCGGGTCCTGGACGCCGTCCAGCACCAGGTAGCGGCTGCCGGTCAGCTTGTCCGGCGGCGTGAGCGCCGGGGTGCGGCACACGGCCAGCAGCCCCTGGGGCGTCTCCACCGAGGAGACCGCCTGGAGCAGGCTGTCGGGCACCTCCACCTGACGGGTCTCCTGGGACAGGCCCTGAGGAAACGGGCTCCCCTCCGCCGCCAGCACGGTCTCCACGCAGGCCCCCCACTTCAGGGCCTCCCCGATCAGCTTGGGCCCCTCGCAGACGAATACCCCCTCTTTCCTCCGCTGGGCGCGGCTGTGCCCCAACTTTTTAATGCGGACCATCAGGGGATTCTGCCGGCTGGTAATGTGCTCCATAGGGGCCTCCTTGTCTCTGTGTCAGCCTGCCGCTTACAGGTCGTGCAGGCGGTTGATGTCCTCGTTCCGGCCCAGGGTGACCACCGCGTCCTTGGTCTCCAGCACGTAGTCGCCGCCGGGGGACACCTCCAGCTGGCCGGTGCTCCCCTTGCGGACGGCGATGATGTTGACGTGGTACTTGGCCCGGACGTCCAGGTCCCGGATGGACCGGCGCTGCCAGCTCTTGGGGATCTCCAGCTCCACAATGCCGAAGTCCTCGGACAGCTCGATAAAGTTGAGCACGTTGGAGCTGGACAGCCCCTGGGCCAGCTTGACGCCCATCTCATGTTCGGGGAACACCACCCGGTCGGCGCCAATTTTCTCCAGCACCTTCCGGTGGACATGGCTCTGGGCCTTGCAGATGACCCGCTTGACGCCAATCTCCTTCAGATTCAGCGTAATCAGAGCGCTGTTGCCCACGTCGTCGCCCACAGCCACAATGGCGCAGTCGTAATTGCGCACACCCAGGGCACGGAGCACGGCGGGATCCCGTGCATCGCCGGCCACGGCATGGGTAACCCGGTCGGCCACCTGCTGTATGCCTTCCTCGCTGGCATCAATGGCCAGCACCTCGTGCCCCAGCTCACAAAGCTCAGTGGCCACGGCAGTGCCGAAACGTCCCAGTCCAATGACAACAAAAGTCTTCATGATAATTCACCTTTCTCCGCTGTTGGCGGATGCAGAATCGACGGCTCTGTCTGCCGTCAGCCGATCATAACGTCCAGATTCGGATATTTGATTTTTGCCGGATAGCGGCTCCTGGTCAGGAATGCCATGGAGAAGGTAAGAACACCGATACGGCCCAGATACATCAGGCAGATAAGAATCACGTGAGAAACAGGACTCAGGGAAGGCGTAATGCCCACGGTCACGCCCACCGTGCCCAGTGCCGACGCTGTTTCAAAGGCGGCATGAAGATAGGGTACCCCATCCGCCAGAGAGATCAGAATGGAGCCTGTCATAAACAGGAATACGATGATCAGCGCCAGTGTCATGGCGTCGATGACCTTTCGGTAAGAGATGGCCCGCCCCCGGATGGTCACCTGCTCCCGGCCGGCCAGATTGGCCCGCAGGCTCAGCAGCAGCAGCGCCGCCGTCACCGTCTTCAGTCCGCCGGCTGTGGAGCCCGAGGATCCGCCGATCAGCATCAGGACGCAGGAGACCACAATGGAGCTGTCCTGCAGACCGCCCTGATTAAAGGATGCAAAGCCCGCCGTACGCAGCGTCACAGATTGGAACATCGCGTTGAGCACCTTCTGGGGCAGCGGCATGGATCCAAAGGTGGCGGGGTTGTTGTACTCCACGCACAGGAAGAACACAGCGCCGCAAATCAGCAGCCCGGCAGTAATGGTGAGCACCATTTTCGTGTAAAAGGAAAAGCCTTTCCATCTTTTGACCCGAAGCATATCCTCCCATACGAAAAAGCCCAGACCGCCGGACACGATCAGCACCATAATCGTGCCCAGCACCAGCGGATCGTTGTTGTACCCTTCCAGACTTGTAAAGGCGCCGAACTTTCCACCTACCAAATCGAATCCGGCGTTGCAGAAGGCGGAAATGGCGTGGAAAATTCCCCGCCAGATGCCGCCCAGAAGGCCAAACTGAGGAATAAACCGGGTAGAGAGCACCACTGCGCCGATACCCTCCATGGTGAATGTCACCATCAGCGCATGACGTACCACCCGGACCACGCCGTCCATGTCGTTCAGGTTCAGCGTGGATGCTATGATCAGCCGCTCAGACAAGCCGATACGGCGGCGCAGCAGCAGTGAGAACAGCGACAGCACGGTCATAAAGCCCAGGCCGCCCACCTGTATCAGCAGAATAATGACCAACTGGCCAAAGAAGGTCCAGCTCATGCCCGTGTCCACCGGGATGAGACCGGTCACGCAGGTGGCGGAGGTGGCGGTGAACAGGCTGGTAAGAAATCCGGCGCTCTGGCCGTTCTGGGATGCAATGGGCAGCATCAGCAGCAGCGTTCCCAACAGAATAATGATAGCGAAGCTCCCAGCCACCATGCGGGTGGCATTCATACTCTTTCTCCGGATCAGCATGTCTCTGAACCAGATACCGATATATTTTTTCAAACTAACGCCTCCACAGTATAGCGGGGGCGTGATTCGTTCCGCCATTTTTCCCGTTTTACGCAGAACAGCATACCGAAGGGATGGCTCTCCTCCGGTATGCTGTTTGTGCTATTAATCCAGGGGCTTCATGGTCGGAAACAGAATCACGTCCCGGATGGTATCAGAGTTGGTAAGCATCATGACACAGCGGTCAATGCCGATGCCCAGGCCGCCCGTGGGGGGCATGCCGTACTCCAGGGCATTGAGGAAGTCCTCGTCCATCATGCCGGCCTCGTCGTCGCCCTTGTCCCGCAGCTCCACCTGCTTCTGGAAGCGCTGGCGCTGGTCGATGGGGTCGTTGAGCTCGGAGAAGGCGTTGCCCATCTCGCTGTGGCAGATGAACAGCTCGAACCGCTCGGTGAGCCGGGGGTCCTTGGGGGACCGCTTGGCCAGAGGGGACACGTCCACGGGGTGCATGGTGATGAAGGTGGGCTGGATCAGCTTCTCCTCCACCCGCTGGTCAAACACCTCGTACAGGGCGTTGCCCCAGGTCTTGTCGGCGGTCTCGGGCAGCTCCACGCCGATGGACTTGGCGGCCGCCACGGCCTCCTCGTCGGAGGTGATGGCCATAAAGTCCAGGCCGGTGTACTGCTTCACCGCCTCGTGCATGGGCAGCCGGGGCCAGCCGGGGGTCAGGTCGATCTTCTCCCCCTGCCACTCCACCTCGTAGGTGCCCAGGATCTTCTGGGCGGCGGAGGACAGCAGGTCCTCGAACAGGTCCATCATGTCGTGGAAATCAGCAAAGGCCTCGTAGAGCTCCACCGTGGTGAACTCGGGGTTGTGCTTGGGGTCCATGCCCTCGTTGCGGAAGATACGGCCCAGCTCGTACACCCGGTCCATGCCGCCCACGATCAGCCGCTTCAGGGGCAGCTCGGTGGCGATGCGCATGTACATGTCGATGTCCAGGGTGTTGTGGTGGGTGATGAAGGGCCGGGCGGTGGCGCCGCCGGAGATGGTGTTGAGCACGGGGGTCTCAACCTCCATATAGCCCCGGTTGTCCAGGAACTCCCGCACGTGCTTGATGAACCGGGAGCGGATCACAAAGGCCTGGCGCACCTCCGGGTTGACGATCAGGTCCACGTACCGCTGGCGGTAACGGGTCTCCTTGTCGGTCAGGCCGTGGAACTTCTCGGGCAGGGGCCGGAGGGACTTGGAGAGCAGGGTCACCTTCTTGGCCTTGACGGAGATCTCCCCCCGCTTGGTGCGGAAGGCCTCGCCTTCCACGCCCACGATGTCGCCGATGTCCACCTTTTTGAACCGGGCGAAGGGCTCCTCACCCAGCTCGTCGATGCGGACGTACAGCTGGATGCGGCCCTGGACGTCCTGCAGGTCGCAGAACATGGCCTTGCCCATGCCCCGCTTGGACATGAGCCGTCCGGCCACGGAGACCGTCTGGCCCTCCATGGTCTCAAAGTTGTCCTTGATCTCCTGGGAGTGGGCGGTCACGCTGTACTTGGTCTGCTGGAAGGGGTCCATGCCCGCGTCCTGCAGGTCCTTCAGCTTGTCCCGGCGGATCTGGAGAAGCTCCGAAAGGGACTGCTCCTCCTGGCGGGGGGCGTTGGTATTCTCTGTCATACTCCTTGCTCCTTATCTTATGGCCGGGTGGTCCCGGCCTCTCTTATGTTGTTCCCGCTGGGGCCGCGCCCCGGCTTACTTGCTGATGGACAGCACCTTGTAGTGGAGCGCGCCCGCGGGGGCCTCCACCACCACGTCCTCGCCCACGCTCTTGCCCAGCAGGGCCCGGCCGAAGGGGGAGTCCTCGGAAATGCGGCCGTTCATGGGGTCGGCCTCCTGGGAGCCCACCACCTCGTAGTCCAGCTCCTCGTTGAACTCCACGTCCAGCACCTTGAGCTTGCTGCCCAGGCGGACGGTCTTGCCGTCGTGGATCTCTTCCTCGATGACCACGCAGTTCTCCAGGATGTTCTCCACCTCGGCGATCCGGGAGTAGAGCTTGCCCTGCTCGTTCTTGGCCTCGTCGTACTCGCTGTTCTCGCTCAGGTCGCCGAAGGAGCGGGCCTCCTTGATCTGATCGGCCACCTCTTTCTCGCGGACTGTCTTCAGATAGACCAGTTCGTCCTTCAGTTCCTTCCAGCGCTCAGGGCTGAGCTTGAATTCTTTCGCCATGCTGCTGCGCACACCTTTCCGTTTCAACAAAATTTCATTCAACCGTCAAGGGACCGGAGCTGGTTCTGCCCGGTCGGTCCCTATTTTTGCGTATAAGAAAAAACACACTATCTCGCAATAGTGACGTTACGTATTATATGTAGTTTGTCTGGTTCTGTCAAGGGCCTTTCCGCCCCAAAAACACCCCCCATGTCATCTTTTTTCCCCTCTGGGACCACCTCAGGCGGCTGCGGCAGGCAGCCTGTCTCCCACAGGGCGGCTGTCAGGGGCAGCGGTGCAAAGCCGTCGGGAACAGGCATGGCCGGGCGGAGCGTCAGCCCCAGCAGGCGCAGGGACGGCCCGTGGAGCACCATGGCGGGACCTCCCTCCGGCTCGGATGTTATGGGAGAAAATTCCACGATCAGGTCGGGACGCTCCCGCTCCAGCACCGGCAGGCCGTACTCCCGCCGCAGATAGTCCGCCAGCTCCGCCCCGCCGCCGGGCGCCCGCACCTCCACGCCCCGCACCCGGGCGCACAGCGCCACTGCGGCCTGGAAGAAAGGCCGGGACACCCGGCCGCCCCGCAGCGCCACCACCGCCCGCTCAGGAGGACATACGCCTCCCTCCAGCGCCGCCAGGGCCAGAGGCGCGGCCATGGCCTGGCACATAGGCCCCGGGTCCACGCCCCCCAGGCCCTGTGCCTCCAGCAGGTCCCAGTAGGGAAAGTCCGGCCCGGTCAGCACCCGGCGGACCCCCGCCTCCCTCAGCCGCCGGGCGGCCCGCTCCACCCGCCGCGCCAGCCGCTTCTCATGCCGGCCGCCCATCCCCGGCACCTGCGCCCGGACCAGCGGCAGGCCCATTACCTCTGTCTGCTCCAGCATTATCTTCCGGCCCTTCTCCCCTGTCAGCGCCACATAGCCCAGCATATCCGCTCCCCCGCAGTCCTTGTCGTGAGGCGGCACAGCCACCCAGGATCAGAGGAAGTATATTCTCCCGGGCCCGTCTCCATGCCATGGAAAAGCCCGGCGGCGTCCCCTCCGGGACAGCCGCCGGGCTGCGCCGACGATTTGACTCGCAGACAATGGGCTTATGCCGCGCCCAGCAGCTCCAGGGCGGCCTGGAGCTGGGCGTCCTCCCCGTGGGGCAGCTGGCCCGCCAGCAGCAGCTGTCCCTCCTCCTCGGAGAGGTACACCTCCCGGTCCAGGGTGACGCCCGTGCCGATGAGGGAGACGCCGTTGCCGGTGAAATACTTCTCGGTGGAGATGCCCAGGCCGCCGCCGCCGGACAGCGGGAAGGTCTGCTGGGAGTAACCCTTGCCGGAGGTGGGCTCCCCTACGATCACCCCCACCCCCTGCTCCTGGAGCTCAGCGCCGAAAAACTCGGCGGCAGAGTAGGTGTCCGCGTTGACCAGAGTGGCCATGGGCAGGTCGATAAAATGGGCGTCCGAGTTGGTCACCTTCTCGTTGCCCTCCCGGTCCTGCTGGCGGAAAATGGGCCCCTCGGGCAGCAGATAGTCCAGCATCTCGGTGAGCTCATCCAGATAGCCGCCGCCGTTGTTGCGCATGTCGAACACCAGCGCCGTGGCGCCCTGGGCCACCAGGTCGTCCACCGCCTCCTTCACCCGGTCGGCGCTGCGGCGGTAGAAGTTCTTCACCTGGATATAGCCCACGCCGCTCTCCAGCAGCTCGTACTCCACCGGGTCGGTCTCCAGCTGGGCCCGGGTGGCGGTGACGGTGCGCACCGTGCCGTCGGCGCCCCGGACCTCCAGCTCCACGGTGGTGCCCGCCTCGCCCTGGATCAGGTCGGCGCCGTCATACCGGGCGTCTCCGGCCAGGGAGGTGCCGTCCACCGCGGTGATCACATCCCCCACCTGGAGCCCGGCCTGATCGGCGGGGCCGTCCTCGGTGACCGCGATGACCGTAAGGCCGGCCTCGTCGGTATAGTTGACCGTGACGCCGATGCCGGTATACACGTTCTGGCGGCGCTGCTGGGTGGCGGCGTAGCTCTCCGGGTCCAGATAGTAGGACCAGCGGTCGTTCAGGCCGGACACCATGCCGGTCATGGCCGCGTCCACCACCTCGCTCTCCTCATACTCCCCCACAAACCGGGTGTTGACAAGGGCCAGCCCCTCCAGCAGGGTGAGGGCCTGGGGGCCGATGAACGCCCAGGCGGCCAGGGCCACGCCGCCCAGGGTGACGGCCAGGGTGATCACCACGGCCAGGAGCAGGGCCAGGGGGGAAAATCGCTTTTTTCTCATTGGAATGCTTCCTTTCAGGGCAGAGATTGTACGGATGCGTTATAAAAAACCGGAAGCGGGTGGGGGTGTCTCCCCCGCCCGCTCCCGTCATAAGCACATTCTTCTGTTGTCAGGTGTTGTACTGGCGGTAGAAGGGCAGGTTGGGCCAGTACTGCTCCGGGTCCACCCGGGTGCCGTTGACCCGGATCTCCAGGTGGAGATGGTTGCCGGTGGAGTTGCCCGTGGAGCCCACGTAGCCGATGACGTCGCCCTGGCTGACCACGTCGCCCGCGCTCACCGCCCGGCTGCTCATGTGGGCGTAGAGGCTGGTGGTGCCGTCGCCGTGGCTGATGACCACATAGTTGCCGTAGGAGCTGCCGTACTCCGAGATGGTGACCACGCCGCTCTTCACCGCCTTGATGGGCGTGCCGTAGGGCGCGGCGATGTCCGTGCCGGTGTGGCTGTGGGGCCGGCCGGTGATGGGGTGGATCCGGTAGCCGAAGGCCGAGGTCAGGGTCATGCAGCTGGTGGGCAGGGGGTAGAGCCAGCCGTTGCTGACGGTGAACTGGATCTGGTTCTTCTTGATCAGCTCCTCCAGCTCGGCCTCACGCTCAGCGATCTCGTCGTTGACCCGGGCCTCCTCGGCGGCCTGGGCCTCCAGCAGCCGCTCATACTCGGCCACGTCGTCCTCCAGGTTCTTCAGCACCTGGGCGGCCTGCTCCACCTTGACGGCCTGGTCCGCACGCTGCTGGTCCAGCAGGGTCTTCTGGTTGGCCTGCTCGGTGCGGGAGCTCTCCAGCGAGGCAAGGGCGTCGGCCACCGCCTGGCGGTCCGCCTTGAGCTGCTCGATCACCGCGTTGTCGTAGTCCATCACGTCCTGGACAAACACCAGCTTGTCCAGCATGTCGGAAAAGCTGCTGGCATTGAAGAGGATGGCCCAGTAGGAGACGTTGCCCGCCTCCTCCATGGCCCGCACCCGCTGGCAGAAGAGCTCGTACTGGGCCTCTTCCTTGGCCTGGGCCTCGGCCAGATTGGCGGTCTCCTCCTCGATGAGCTGGTCATAGTAGGCGATCTGGCTCTCCGTGTTGGCGATCTGCTGGTCGATGTAGGCCAGCTCCTGGTCCCGGAGCTGCTTCTCCTGCATGGCCTTGTCCTTCTGGCCCTGGACCTGTTCCAGCTGGCTCTGGAGCTCCTCCTTCTTGCTCTCCACGTCGGAGGCGCTCCCCTTCAGGTCCTCGATCTGCTGCCGGAGCTCATCCTCGGTCACGGCCCGTGCCGCGGGCATGGCCATGGTCAGGATGGGCAGGAGCAGAAGCACCACCATCACACAGGCCAGGACCGCCATCAGGACCCTTCTGGTGTCCCATACCTTCTTCTTTCCCGTCTTCTGGTTCTGTTGTTTCTGTGCCATGAGTATCTCCTTTTTTGTTGTTCCCCTTACACCTGCAGGAACTTGCCGATGGCCACCATACTGCCGCCCACGCCCACCACCAGGCCGGTGCCGCAGAAGATGCCCAGCACCTTCAGCGCCATGGCGTCAAAGGGGATGATGGTGATGAGCTGGATGGTGTCGGACGTCTCGATGGCCTGGCCGATGAGGCTGTACACGCCCCACTGGAGAAGGAAGGCCACCACCGCGCCCACAAGGCCCAGGATCATGCCCTCCACCACAAAGGGCCAGCGCACAAAGCTGTTGGTGGCGCCGCACATCTTCATGATGGCGATCTCGTCCCGCCGGGTGAAGGTACCCAGCTTGATGGTGTTGGCGATGATGAACAGGGACATGACCACCAGCATGACCACCAGGATAATGGCGACGCCGCTGGCCACGTTGCTCACCACCACAAAGCCCTGGGCGATCTCCGGGATGGCCTGGATATTCACCACGCCGGGCACCGCCTCCACCGCCGCCACGGTGGCGGAGAACTGCTCAATGTCCGTGACCTTGATGCTGTACCGGTCCCGGAACACCTCGTCGGGCAGCTCCAGGAACAGGTCGGCGTCCTCGCCGCTGGCGTACTCCTCCACGTAGTCCTCTTTGGCGGTCTCCTTGCTGATGAACTCCACCGAGGCCACGTTGGGCACCGCCTCCAGCGTGCCCTTCAGGGCCGCCACATCCTCCGCGGACAGGTTCTCATCCACGTAGGCCAGAAACTCGTTGTCCCGCTCCAGTTCGCCCAGCATCTCCCCCACGTTGACCGCCACCAGGGAGAAGGAGCCCATGATCAGAAGGCAGGCCACGATCATACACACGGCGGCAAAGGACATGAGGCCGTGGGTAAAGATACTGTGGACGCCCTCGGAGAGAAAATAGCCGAAATTAAAACGTTGTCTCATTGTTGTAATACCCGCCTGTCTCGTCGCTGATAATCCTGCCGCTCTCAATGGCCACCACCCGCTTGGAGAAGCGGTTGACCAGCTCCTTCTCGTGGGTGACCACCAGCATGGTGGTGCCCAGCTCGTTGATGCGCTCCAGCAGCATCATGATCTCCAGGGAGCGCTGGGGGTCCAGGTTGCCGGTGGGCTCGTCGGCGATGATCATGCTGGGATTGTTCACCAGCGCCCGGGCGATGGCCACACGCTGCTGCTCGCCGCCCGAGAGCTGGTTGGGGCACATGTCCTTCTTCTTGGACAGGCCCACCAGATCCAGCACATAGGGGATCCGCTTGCGGATCTCCCGGGAGGAGGCCCCCACCACCCGCATGGCAAAGGTCAGGTTCTCCGCCACCGTCTTCTTCTCGATGAGCCGGAAGTCCTGGAAGATGACCCCCAGGGTGCGCCGGAGATAGGGCACCTGACGGGGCCGGATGGTGTTCAGGTTATAGCCGTTGACCATCAGGCGGCCGTCGGTGGGGGCCACCTCGGCCGTCAGCAGCTTGATGATGGTGGACTTGCCCGAGCCCGAGGGGCCCACCAGAAAGGCGAACTCCCCGTCGTCAATGCGCAGGTTGATCCCCTTCAGGGCCTTTGTGCCGTTGTCATAGGTCTTGTAGATATCGATGAGTCGAATCATAGCTACCTCGTCTGCGTGATCGTTATCATGCGTATCAATGCATATCCATTCAACTGCGTATAGGGGACGCCGAGACCGGCGTCCCCTATACGGTTGTCATGTTCAGGAATCAATGCCCCGGGAGATCAGGTACTTCTTGACCATGAGGGCCACCTTGAAGGTGATGGCGTCGTCAAACTCCCGCAGGTCCAGGCCGGTCAGCTTCTTGATCTTCTCCAGGCGGTACACCAGGGTGTTCCGGTGGACAAAGAGCTTGCGGGCCGTCTCGGACACGTTCAGGTTGTTCTCAAAGAACTTGTTGATGGTGAACAGGGTCTCCTGGTCCAGGGCGTCGATGGGGTTCTTCTTGAAGACCTCCTGGAGGAACATCTCACACAGGGTGGTGGGCAGCTGGTAGATCAGACGGCCGATGCCCAGGTTCTCGTAGTTGATGATGCTCTTCTCCGTGTCGAACACCTTGCCCACGTCGATGGCCACCTGGGCCTCCTTGTAGGCCCGGGCCAGGTCCCGGATGTGGTTGACGATGGTGCCGATGCCGATGACCGCCTTCACGTTGAGCTCCTCGGCCAGGGCGTCCTCGATCTGCTTGGCCACCTTGTACAGGTCCTTGCTCTCGGTGGTGTCGGACAGCTGCTTGATGAGGGCCACATCGGTCTCGCTGATGGAGAGGACGAAGTCCACCTGCTTCTCGGGGAACAGGGACTGGACCACGTCGATGGCGCCCACGTCGGTGGAGCCCACCTGGCGGATCAGGAACACGGCGCGGGGCACCTCGGAGACAAAGTGCAGCTCCTTGGCCCGGACGTAGATATCACCCAAGAGGATGTTGTCCGAGATGATGTTCTTGACAAAGGTGGCCTTGTCATGCTTCTCCTCATAGTAGGTCTTGGCCCCGTTGAGCGCCACGGCAGCCATGGCGCAGATCAGTCTGGACTGCTCGTCCTCCCCGCGGACGAACACGGCGTAGTCAAACTGAGCGCCCCAGCCGGTCAGGGGCTTGAAGGTCTTGCCCTCAAAGGTGACGATCTCGTTTCCCGCGGCGTTCACCGCCTCCACCGCACCGGGCCAACGCTCGCCAATATTGGTCAACTCATTACAGGCCACTACCGTGCCCTCGGAATCGATGACGCCAATGGCTCTGTCTGAGCTCTCTTTCATCTGTAATACGACGCTCTGGAAAATCCTGCTGGACATAGGCGACAGCCTCCCTCAAACTCTATTATCATGGGAACGCACATTTTCCTTTACAGTATAGCGGATTTTTTTGTGCATTTCAATAGGAAACGCAAAAATTTTTGTGGAAATTGCCGAACTCAGTCTGACACTTCCTGAATTTGTGACGACAAGAGGAAAAGTTCGCTGTTTTTTCGCCGTTTTCAGCACTTATTCTGCAAATTCTTTTGTGGATTCTTCTGTTCCAGCTCCTGGAACAGCCCGCAGCTGGTCCAATTCTTCCCCCGTCAGGGGACGCCAGGCCCCCTTCTCCAGGCCCTCGTCCAGCGCCAGGGGGCCCATGGTGAGCCGCTTCAGGTAGCGCACCGGCTTGCCCCGCGCCGCCAGCATCCGTTTGATCTGGTGGTACTTCCCCTCCCGCAGGGTCACGATGGCCTCGTCGGGCGCCTCCAGCAGCTCCAGCCCGGCGGGCAGGCAGACCAGCCCGTCCCCCAGGGTCATGCCGCTCCGGAACGCCTCCACGTCCGACTGGTCCAGCGCCCCATCCACCTGGACAAAGTAGGTCTTGTCCACGTGCTTGCGTGGGGAGAGCAGGTCGTGGGCCAGGGCGCCGTCGTTGGTCAGGAGCAGCAGCCCCTCGGTGTCCCGGTCCAGCCGCCCGGCGGGAAAGAGCCCGATCTTCCGCAGGTGCTCCGGCAGCAGCTCCAGCACCGTGGGCTGCCTGGGGTCCTCCGTGGCCGACACCAGCCCCGCCGGCTTGTGCAGCATCAGGTAGGTGTACCGGGCACAGAGCACGCTCTGTCCGTCCACCCGCAGATCCAGGCCCTCCCGCTGGTACTTCTCCTCCGGGCTTCGCACCGTTCCGCCGTTGGCCGTCACCCGTCCGGCCCGCACCAGCTCCTTTACCTCCCGCCGGGACCACCGCCCCGTGGAGGCCAGAATCTTGTCCAGTCGCTCCATGCTGTCCTCCCTGTCCGTCTGTTTTGCCGCCGTTTTCTGGCATAACCCCTGCCCCGCCCACATATGGATTACCACGACATAAAACGGAGGGAGCGTTGCGCTGTGTTTATCTTTACCGCCAAAGTAGACCGCAGAAAACTCACCGCCGCGGCCGTGGCCGGAGTGGTGCTCTGCGGCGCGCTGGTGGCCCTGTTCGTCCTCCTGGGCGGGAGAGGAACGGCGGTCTCCGCCCTGGTGGACCCCGACGGCGTCAGGACCAACGAGGACCGGGTGGCCTATCTGGAGCAGTACGGCTGGACCGTGGACCCGGAGCCCGCCGCGGTGGAGGAGCTCCTGATCCCGGAGACCTTTGACGAGACCTACGCCCAATACCTGGACCTCCAGGCCAGCCAGGGCTTCGACCTGACCAAATACTGCGGCAAGCGGGTCAAGCGCTACGCCTATACCATCACCAACTACCCCACCGGCGAGACCGGCGTCCAGGCCGGCCTGCTGGTCTACAAAAATACCGTCATCGGCGGCGAGGTGCTCTCCAGCCAGCTGGACGGCTTTATCCACGGCCTGGCCCGCCCCCAGTCCTGAGCAGGGCCGGGCCGCCTGCGGCGCCGTGCGCGTTGGAACGCCCGGCGCTCTTCTCTTTTTCTCAGCGGGCCGTCAGTACCCCCCGGCTCCGGTAGAGAAACACCATGAAGATCAGCCGTACCAGCAGCTGTAATGCCAGATAGACTGCCACCACGGCCAGCATCATCCTGCCGCTCATATGGAGGATAAAGATGGATATGCCGCAGAAAATGCCGCACGCGCCGCACAGCACGCACAGCCGCCAGGTCAGCTCTCCCCTGCGGTCTGTGGCCCCATCCCGCTCCGCCATCAGGCGGCCGGACAGACGGCAGACCACAAAGATCCCTGCCAGCTCCAGCAGCTGGCGCACCACCGCCAGGGAGAGGATCAGGATGGGGTTATCCACGCTCAACGCGGCCAGCAGTCCCACCACAGCGCTGATCCGGGCGCACCAGATGGCCCGCCGGTAGCCGCTCTCCGCAACGGAAGAGGCGGTCAGCCCCACAAACACCAGGAAGAAGACGGCAAGGCATATAATGGCGGAGAGTACCCGCAGGGGCATCAGCACCAGGACCAGCCCCATGGTGTTCAGCAGCACATAGGCTGCGGACAGGCATACGCCGAAAAAAACCTTCATCAGCCCCTGTCCGGCCGCGGAAAATTGCTTCTCCATAGGCAACCGCCTCCTGTGCGCTCTTACTCCCGTATCATATGGACATTCAAATGGTTGTACGTCATCTCGATCCCGTTCTGGTCAAAGGCGGCCTTGACCTGCTCCAGCAGGTCGGAATACAGCGTCCAGTAGTCCTCCGTGGCGCACCACACGCGCACGGCGTACTCAATGGAGCTGTCCTGATAGGCCGAGACCCGGGCAAAGGGCGCCGGGTCCCGCAGCGCCTTGGGATGGCTGCGGATCACCGACTGGATGGTCTCCTTCACCAGCTCCACCGGCGCGTCGTAGGAGGTGTTGAACTTCAGGTCCACCCGGCGGCGCTCCTCGGCGGTATAGTTGGTGATCTTGGCGGAGGAGATCTGGCCGTTGGGGATCATGATCATCTTGTTGTCATAGGTCTTGATCTTGGTATACACCAGGCCGATCTCGCTCACCGTGCCGCTCACGCTGTCCGTCTCGATGTAGTCCCCCGCCTTGAAGGGCTTGGACACCAGCACCTGGATGCCGCCCGCCAGATTGGAGAGGGTGCCCTGGATGGCCAGGGAGATGGCCAGGCCGATGACAGACAACAGCGCGATCAGGGATGTAACCTCTATCCCCACATAGCCCAGGACAATGATAATGGTCACGAACCAGAGCAGGATCTTGACCACGGACTTGATAAAGGTATGGAGCCCCTTCTCAATATTCAGTCGGTCCAGCGCCCGGTTGAGCACCGACATCAGCAGCTTCATGACGATCAGGCACACCGCCAGCAGGAGCACCACATAGAGTACCCTCAGCCACAGGTTCGGGGCCTGAAAAAATTTTGTGAATGCGTTTACGACCTCTTCCGAGTCAGCGCCCACCGCGCTGTCCACAGTAAGACTGCTGTCCACAGGACCGCCCCCTTTTATCAAAATTTACACGGCGCACGCCGCGCAAAAGATCCGCGGGGCGTTTTATCGTAACAGACATTATTATACAACATCCGGCTGCCGATGTGAAGCATATCCTGCATTTTCCCGCCGGCTCCACCCGGCTCCGACCCGCTCCGAATTTTTCCCTGCGTACAGCGGGACCCTCCCCGGGCCAGCCGGCGCGGAGCGCAAAAAAGAGAGACCCCATCCGAAACGGATGAGGTCTCTCTGTGATCACGCATCAGATGCGCGCAGCGAGAATCAATTACTCGTTGATCTCGATGACGACGCCGGAACCGACGGTACGGCCACCCTCACGGATAGCGAAACGCAGGCCCTTCTCGATGGCGATGGGGGTGATCAGCTCAACGTCCATGTCGACGTTATCGCCGGGCATGCACATCTCAGTGCCCTCGGGCAGGGTGATGATGCCGGTCACGTCGGTGGTACGGAAGTAGAACTGAGGACGATAGTTGTTGAAGAAGGGGGTGTGACGGCCGCCCTCATCCTTGGACAGAACGTACACCTGGCCGGTGAACTT
>NZ_CALXEG010000047.1 GCF_944387275.1 uncultured Pseudoflavonifractor sp. | reverse complement strand
ATGCCCAGCTCCTGGCACACGTCCTTGATGGCGAACAGGGAGCCGGGGATCTCGCAGAAGGAGGCGTGGTGGTCAAAGATGGTGGTCACGCCGTCCCGGATGCAGTCCAGCACGGTGGCGTAGGCGGAGGCGCGGGTGCCGTCCAGGGTCAGGTGGCGGTCGATGTTCCACCAGGTGCCCTCCAGCACCTCCAGGAAGTTGGTGGGGTTGTTGCCCGCGATGGACAGGCCCCGGGCCAGGCCGGAGTAGATGTGGGTGTGGGCGTTGATGAGGCCGGGCATGATGACCCCGCCCCTGGCGTCCACAAATTCCGCGTCCGGGTATTTGGCCTTCAGATCGGCGCAGGCGTCCACCTCCTTGACCGTGTCGCCGTCCAGCACCACAGCGCCGTCAGCCAGATAGGGCAGGGCGCTGTCCCGGGTGATCAGTTTGCCGTTTCCCACCAGAAGCATGGTAATTCCTCCTTTGAGCATAAGACGTAACACTTCCGGAGGCAGCGCTTGGACTTGCTTTTGTGCAGCAAAAAGCGCCCATTCCGCCGGAATGGACGCGTCCCTTCTCTGCCCCGGCGCGGCGGGGCGGAAATTTCGTGTCCATTCAGCCCGTGCGCGCAGCACTCCGTTGCAGCCTTTTTCATAGAATTTTGTGTACTATATACAGAAATGACCTTCTGATGGGTCTATTCTACCATAACATTGCTTGTATTTCAAGGTGAATTTTCAGAGTAGCTAAAAAATTTTTAGGTCAAACAATTTTTCTTGAAATTGCGGCGGAATATGTTAGAATGATGTTTGTTAAACTGTGTTTCCGGGGCTGAATTGTGGAAAACAGCGGGACAGGCCGCCGGGGACGGACATTTCGGAAAGAGGTGGTCCTATGGAGGCGTCAGTGCTCCAGTTCATGTTCCAGCTGGCCAAGGGCCTGGCCAGGCAATTCGGGCCCAACTGCGAGGTGGTGGTCCACGACCTGGACTCCAACGACCCGGACAGCTCCATCGTGGCCATTGAGAACGGCCAGGTGACCGGGCGGAAGGTGGGGGACGGTCCCTCCCACGTGGTGCTGGAGGCCCTCCACAGCGGCCGGGAGGACCTGGAGGACCACCTGAGCTACCTGACCCGCACCAAGGACGGGAAGATCCTCAAGTCCAGCACCATCTACCTGCGGGACGACGACGGCAAGGCCATCGGTATCTTCGGCGTCAACTACGACATTACCTTCATGCTGGCCATGGAGGACCAGCTCCACAAGTTCACCAACACCGACGCCCCCCAACAGGAGCCGGAGCGGATCTCCCGCAACGTGGCCGACCTGCTGGACGAGCTCATCGACCAGAGCGTGGCCCTGGTGGGCAAGCCGGTGGCCATGATGACCAAGGAGGACAAGGTGAAGGCGGTCCAGTTCCTCAACGACACCGGCGCCTTTCTCATCACCAAGTCGGGAGACAAGGTGTGCAAGTTCTTCGGCATCTCCAAGTACACCCTGTACAGCTACATCGACGAGGCCAGATCCTGACCCGCCGGGCCGGGGACAGCCCTGAAATCAGGGGATGTAAACCGCTGGTTGACAAAAATCCACCCCTCAGTTGGTGGTTTTTGGGCCTGTCCCTGTGCTAAGGTGGAGGCGGAAAGGAGGCGCTCGCCATGACAGTGGGACAGCGCATCGCGCAGAAACGAAAGGAGCTGGGCCTCTCCCAGGAGGGGCTGGGAGATAAGCTGGGGGTGTCCCGGCAGGCCATCTATAAGTGGGAGTCGGACGCCAGCCTGCCCGAGGTGGAGAAGCTGGTGGCGCTGAGCCGGATCTTCTCCGTGCCGGTGGGCGGGCTGCTGGGAGAGGAGGAGCACCCCGCCGGACAGACGGACGCCCAGCCCACGGAGCTGACGGAGGCCCAGATCAAAATGGTCCAGGAGATCGCGGACCGGTACCTGGCCGCCCAGACGGCCCAGACGCCTCAGACCCCCGTCAAACGACGGCGCTGGCCGGTGTTGGTGGGCTGCGGAGCGGCAGTGGTGGCGGCAGCGCTTTTTCTCAACCTGTTCAGCCAGCTGGACCGGGTGAGCCAGGACTACGGCAATCTGCAAAACTCCATCGCCAACGTGTCCTCCAATGTGGACAGCCAGATTGGCTCCATCACCAGCCGGGTGGAGGAGATCCTCAAGGCCCAGAACAGCCTGATCGCCAGCTACAGCGCGGAATTCCTCTCCTCCGACCCGGGGGAGGGCACCGCCACCTTTGCCCTGGAGGCAGTGCCCAAGACCTATGTGGAGGGCATGGAGGCGGTCTTTCAGGCCGACTGCGGGGACGGTCCCCTGGAGTTCTCCGGGGTTCTGGGGGAGGGACAGTCCTTCTCCGCCCAGGTGACCGTGCCCCTCACCGACTCCATCACCCTCTCGGTGGTCTTTGTGACTGGAGAGCGGCGGGAGACCCAGATGCTGGACGTGTTCACCTATCTCCTGTCCGACACCTACCCCTATGTGAGCTGTGACAACTCCGACCTTTGGGGCAGCACCGGGGAAGGCGGCGTGCTCCGCCGTGGCCGGTACACCTTCCTCACGGTGGATGAGGCGTTTACAAGCGGCCCGTGTGCCAAGGTAGCGGATATCCAGGTGGGATTGTTCCGGGACCAGAAGCTGGTAGCCCGGTATACCCGCTGTGAGCAGCCGGAGAGCTACCAGGGGGACTGGGAGAACGCCTGGTTCTTTGAAGGCCCGGAGACCATTACCCTGGAGCCCGGGTATACCTACTGCATGGCCGCTCTGGTCACGGACGAGTATGGACGGCAGTGGGTGGTGCATGGTACCCCGGCGGTCTACGACCCGGAGGAGGAATTTGTTGAGTATACCGACATTACGGAGGACTACTCCAGTGACCCGGCGGACTGGGACTTTAGCGGAATAGAATAAGAAAAGAACCGCCCCGGAGCGCTGCTCCGGGGCGGTTTGTGTTGTATGAAATTACTTCGCGGCGGTTCCGGCGGGAGCCTTCTCCTTGGGGAGGATCAGGTTGAGCAGGATGGCCATCAGAGTGGCCACCACCACGGAGGAGGAGCCGAACACGGTGTGGACCCAGTCGGGGAAGCCGTTGCCGGACAGGCAGCCGGACACCTGGGTGATACCAACGCCCAGGGCCACGGACAGGCCCACCACGGTGCTCTTGCGGGGAGTGAAGCCGCCGTCGGTGATCATGCGGATGCCGGTCATGGTGATGGTGGCGAACACGGAGATGGTGGCGCCGCCCACCACGCACTGGGGAATGGTGGAGAGGATGGAGGCGAACTTGGGGATGAAGCCGGCCACCAGCATGATGAGGGCGGCCAGGGCGAACACCGCCCGGTTGATGACCTTGTTGACGGTGACGATACCCACGTTCTGGCTGTAGGAGGCCACGGGCAGGCCGCCGAAGAAGGAGCCCAGCACACTCATGACGCCCTGGCCGATGATGCCGCCGGAGAGCTCCTTGTCGGTGGGCATCCGGTCCATGCCGCCCATGGTGGTGGAGGACAGGTCGCCGATGGTCTGCACCGAGTTGACCACGTACACGATGGCCAGGGAGGCGATAGCGGCGGGCTCGAAGGAGATCTCAAAGGGCATGAACTTGGGCAGGGCGAACCAGGAGGCGGAGGCCACAGAGGACAGGTCCACGATACCGAAGCAGAAGGCCACGATGTAGCCCACGATCATGCCGAACAGGAGGGCGCCCAGCTTCCAGATGCCCTTGGTGTAGTTCTGCAGGAAGATGACCACCGCGAAGGTGACGAGGGCCACCACCCAGCTGCGCACGCCGCCGAACCACTCGCTGTCGGCGCTGCCGCCGGCCATGTATCGCACGGCGGTGGGGTAGAGGGAGAGGCCGATGGTGAAGATGACCGTGCCGGTGACCAGGGGCGGGAAGAGCTTGCGGATGGGCCGGACAAAGATGCCGAAGAGGATGGCCACGAAGCCGCCCACCAGCTCCGCGCCCAGGATGGCGGGCAGGCCGAAGTCAGCGCCAATGGCCTGGAGGGTGGGGACGTAGGCGAAGCTGATGCCCATAATGACCGGCAGGCGGGAGCCGATCCGGCCGAAGATGGGGAAGAGCTGCAGCAGAGTGGCCAGTGCGGTGACCACCAGAGAGACCTGGATCAGCAGGGTCTTCTCCTCGGCGGAGAGTCCGCAGGTGCCGGATACGATCATGGCGGGGGTGATTACACCCACCACGGCAGCCACAACGTGCTGGAGTCCCAGAGGGATCAGCTGGCCGGCCGGGGGGATACCCTGGTAGGAGAACACCAGGTCGGCGCGGTTTTCCGTGTTCTGTGCCATTACACATCGCCTCACAAAAAATTTTTAGGAAAAAATATTTTTTAGCACAAGAGAATCATAATCGATTTGTGCGCCGGACACAAGGGAAAAGTGAAAAATGGGCAGAGAAAAAACATCGTTAAAATTTGTACAAAACGCCCAAATGACCAAAAATGGCCGGGGAGGAGGGGTTCCGGGACGGGCGGGGATATGCTATAATCGAAGAAAAATTCCGCCGGCCAGGGGGCCGGAGAGGAGGCGCCCATGGAAAATCAGCAGCTGCCGGCACTGAAGGTCATCGCCCGCATCCACAGCGACTTTTCCGGCAAATTCGGCATTCCCCGCCAGAGCGGGCTGGTGGAGGAGCTGGAGTCGGCGGTGGTGTTCGAGCCGGAGTACCGCCGGGAGGACGCCCTGCGGGGCATTGAGGACTTCAGCCACCTGTGGCTCATCTGGGGGTTTCACAAGGCGGTGCGGGAGAGCTGGTCCCCCACGGTGCGGCCGCCCCGGCTGGGAGGCAACACCCGCATGGGGGTGTTTGCCACCCGGTCCCCCTTCCGGCCCAACCCCATCGGCTTGTCGTCGGTGAAGCTGCTGGGGGTGGAGCATCACCCGGAGTACGGCCACATCCTGCGGGTGGCGGGGGCAGACCTGATGGACGGCACCCCCATCTTCGACATCAAGCCCTACCTGCCCTACGCCGACAGCCACCCGGAGGCCTCCGGCGGCTTTGCGGGCAGCGACGGGGGCAAGGTGCTGGAGGTGGATTTTCCGTCCCAGCTCCAGGCTCTGGTGCCGCCGGACAAGCTGGCCGCCCTCACCGGCGTGCTGGCCCACGACCCCCGGCCCGCCTACCAGCAGGACCCCGAGCGGGTGTACGGCATGGAGTTCGCCGGGCTCAACGTCCGCTTTTCCGTCGGGGACGGCGTGCTCACCGTCCGGCAGGTGGAGAAGCTGGCACGGTAGTATAATAATGTGTAATAATATAGAAAGAGGAGGACCGGAACGGTCCTCCTCTTTCCATTTGATAGAAGAATTTGATAACAGACTGTGGATTATATCAAAATGCAATTTCACACCGGGGGTCAAATTCGGTATACTGAACAAAACGGCCCTGAAAAATGGCGGGCGCAGCTGCGGCCCCAAACAAATAATGGAGGGAATTGCAAATGTCCGACTATGTTCAGATGTGGAAAGACCTGGGGATGGACCTGGAGAATCACGACCTGCTGTGCCAGGTGCTGCCCACGGCGGTGGGAGACGTGTTCCTGTCCCAGGAGAACCGGCCCAAGGCCATGGACTTCTGGGATCTGGTCATCTCCGAGGTCCACGGCATCCGGCCTGCCGAGCTGATCGAGGCCCAGAAGCAGGGCCGCAAGGTGTTCGGCACCTTCTGCGTCTATGTGCCCGACGAGGTGATCATCGCCGCCGACGGCATCTTCACCGGCCTGTGCGGCGGCTCCCAGTTCTGGGTGCCCGACGGCGAGAAGGTGCTGCCCAAGAGCACCTGCCCCCTGGTGAAGGCCTCTGTGGGTGCCCGGCTGGGCAGGACCTGCCCCTTCTTCCGCATCGCCGACATGTATGTGGGCGAGACCACCTGTGACGGCAAGAAGAAGGCCTATGAGATCCTGGGGGAGGACGTGCCCATGTACATCATGGACGTGCCCCAGATGAAGCGGGAGAAGGACATCCTCAAGTGGAAGGACGAGATCGCCGACTTTGCCAAGATGGTGGAGGAGTTCACCGGCAACACCATCACCCCCGAGAAGCTGGGTGAGGCCATCCACATCATCAACGAGAAGCGGAAGGCCCTGGCCCGGGTGTACGAGTGCCGCAAGTCGGAGTGCCTGCCCATCTCCGGCCGTGACGCCCTGCTGATGACCCAGATTTCCTTCTTCGACGACCCGGTCCGCTGCGCCCAGATGTGCAACCGGCTGGCCGACGAGCTGGAGCAGCGCATCAGGGACGGGGTGAGCGTGGTGCCCGCGGGGACCAAGCGCATCCTCATCACCGGCACCCCCATGGCCGTGCCCAACTGGAAGCTGCACAACATCGTGGAGACCAGCGGCGGCGCGGTGGTGTGCGAGGAGATGTGCACCGGCACCCGGTACTTCGAGAACCTGGTGGACGAGACCAAGACCACCCTGGACGAGCAGTTCATGGCCCTGTCCCAGCGGTACATGAAGACCAACTGCGCCTGCTTCACCCCCAACACCGGCCGCATCGACGACATCCTGCGCCTGGTGAAGGAGTACAAGGTGGACGGCGTCATCGACTGCAACCTGAAGTTCTGCTGTCTGTACGACACGGAGAAGTACTCCGTGACCCGGGCTCTGAACGAGGCGGGCGTGCCGGTGCTCAGCCTGGAGACCGACTACGCCGACACCGACGCCGAGCAGCTGCGCACCCGCATCGGCGCCTTCATCGAGCTGCTCAATGGCTGAGGGGCACGTCCGGTACTACATTCTCTTTGCCAACTATGAGCAGGGCCTCCGCCTCCACGACCTGCTGGACGGGGAGAACATCCCCAACCGCATCGCCCCCGCCCCCCGGTCTATCCAGGGGGAGCTGTCCTGCGGCATGTCCCTGCTGCTGGAGCCCGAGGCGGTGGACGCGGCCCGGGCGTGCATTGAGAAGAATCAGGCGGAGTACCACGCCATCGTCCCTCTGGCCGGGCAGATCAGGGCCAGGCGGGACAAATACTGCTGAACAACGAGGAGCCGCGGAACCGACCTAAAAGGCCGGTCCCGCGGCTCCTCTGTTGCAGTCCGGGAGAAAAAAGGCCGCCTGGGGAGGTCCATGCAGACCTCCCCAGGCGGCAAGCAGAGGGGGGAAAAGGAAGAGAGGGTTACTTGCTGAGGAAACGCATGAGCATGGTGGCCACCTCGGCGCGGGTGGCGCTGTCGGCGGGAGCCAGCAGACTGCCGGGCTTGCCGGTGATCACGCCGGCGCCCACGGCCCAGGCCATACCGTCGGCGGCCCAGGTGCTGACAGCGGTGCTGTCGCCGTAGCCGGCCAGAGCGGAGGCGTCCGCCTGGGCGGTCTTGCCGGAGGCAAGGGCGTACTGATAGAGGATGGTGGCGATCTGCTCACGGGAGACATTGTCGTCGGGGGCGAAGCGGTTGCCGCCCACGCCCTTGACGATGCCCTTGGAGGCGGCCCAGTTCACGGCGTCGCTGTACCACAGGCCGGCGGGCACATCGGTGAAGCCGGCGGAGGTGGAGACGGCGGGGGAGCCGGCGGCCCGGTAGAGCACGGTGGCCAGCATGGCGCGGCTCATGGTCAGCTCGGGGGCGAAGCCGCCGCCGGTGACACCCTGGAACAGGTTCTCCTCGGTGACAAAGCGGATGGCGTCATAGGCCCAGTAGCCGTCGGACACGTCGGAGTAGGGGTTGTCCCACTGGGGCTGGGTGGGCTCGGTGCCGCCGCCGGTGGAGGGCTTGTCACTGTCGCCGCCGGGGGTAGGCGTGATGGAGGGGTACTCCAGGTTGTTGAGGCGGATCGCCAGGCTGGAGATCATGTCCTTGTCCCGGTCGGTGTCCAGCAGGGAGAGGGCGGTGCGGGCGGCGGCAATGTTGTCGGAGGTGCTGCGGGCCTCGGCCGCGTCAAACACCAGGTCGATCATGGAGTAGCCGGACTTCACCACGGGGTGGGTGGGATCGTCGGTGTCCTCGGCGGCCACCAGGCGCATCTTGTCCACGGCCATGTCGCCAAGCAGGGCGTCCAGCGCGGGCTGGATATCCTCGGCGGCGCTGTTGGCGGTGATGCCCTGGTAGAGGATGTTGGTCACAAAGCCCAGGGTGGAGGCGGTGTACCAGTTGCCGTCGAACTGGTTGGCGTTGACGGTGTTGTCGGTGACGGGGGAGTTGATCTTGTTGGTCAGGTAGACCACCACCAGGTCCTGCTCGGGGTCAATGGCGGTGAGGGTGCCGGTCCAGCCCTGGTGGCCGATGGTGTTCCGGGAGGCCTGGACGCCGAAGTACCAGGGGCGGCCGCAGTCGGCCTGACGCCACCAGCCCTGGCCCCAGGTGGCGGAGGAGTCCTTGCGGGAGGTGAAGTACTCGTTGACATTGGTGCTGAAGAGACGGTTGGTGCCGTAGCCGCTGGGATTGAGCATCATCTGGGCCAGGGTGGCCAGATCCTCGGCATTGGCGAACAGACCGGCGTGGCCGGAGACGCCGCCCATGGCGTACCAGGCCTTCTCGTCGTGGACCTGGCCCTGGATGGTGCCAGTACGGTTGCCGGTGAAGCTGATGGCGCCGTCGCGGCTGTTGCCGTTGAGCTCGGTGGCGGCGCAGTCATTGGCGGTGAAGCCGTTGTCCAGGGGGTTGTAGGTGATGTGGTCCAGGCCCATGGGCTGCCAGAAGGTCTCCTTCAGGAAGGTGTTGAGGTCCTTGCCGGTGACCTGCTCCACGATGAGGCCCAGGAGCATGTAGTCCACGTCGGAGTAGACGGTCTTGGTGCCGGGCTCATAGACCAGGGGAGCCTTGCAGATGGCCTCGGCCACAGCCTCCTTGCCGATGGCGTAGAGCACGTTGTCGGTGTTGGGGTCGGGCAGCTGGGTGACCTGGTTGAACTTGTCGTTGTGGAACTGGGGATCGGGGGCGAAGCCGGCCTGGTGCTGGAGGATGTCGGCCACGGTCAGCTCAGCCTTCCAGGCCTTGGCGGTCTCCAGGTCGGGAGCGCCGGTGCCGTTGGAGGTCTCATACTTGATCTCGATGGTGTTGTTGACAAAGTCGGGGAAGTACTTGGTGATGGGGTCGTTGATGTCCAGCAGATCCTTGTACACCAGGTACTGGATGGCGTAGTTGGTGGCGTACATCTTGGTGTTGGACGCTAGGTCGTACAGGGTGTCGGTGGTGACGGCGGGGCTGTCGGTCTTGGGAGTGCCGTCGGGGTTGTAGGCGTTCACAGTGCCCCAGGCGTTGGAGTAGACCATCTGACCGTCCTTGATGATGGCCAGCTGGGCGGAGGTGAAGCCGTTGTCGATGTCGTTCTGGACCACAGAGTCGATCAGGTCCAGGGCCTTGGCGTCCAGGCCCACGGAGGCCAGAGCGCCGGCGTCGTCGGTCTTGTCCACCACGGTGGGGTTGGCGATGGCCACCCGGGTGCTGGTTCTGGCCGTCTCGTTGATGTTGGGGATGGTGACCTGGATGCTGTTGCGGCCGTTGCGGGCCACGCCGGAGATATCGATGGAGAAGATGCCGGTCTGGCCCACCAGGTTGGAGTTGTCCACCTCAACGCCGTTGACGAAGATGCGGATGCCGCCGTCCACGGTCAGCTCCTTGCCCAGCCAGAGCCACAGGGTGCCCTGGCCCTCATAGCCGTCGAACCAGGTGCCGGTGTTGTAGTACACGGTGGAGGTGGAGCCGGCGGAGGAGTAGGGGCGGGGGAAGTAGACATAGTTCTGGTCGCCGCCGTTGAAGGGGCAGTTCTCCAGGGAGGACACATTGTCCACGGTGGTGCGGTACTCGGCGGTCAGGCCGGGGGCGGCGGGGGCGGAGCCGTCGGTGACGATGGCGTCGATGCGCGCCTGCAGCTGGGCGGACCAGGCGGCGGCGTTGGCCTTGTTGTCCTCCTTGGCCACGTAGAGCGCCACAAAGTCGTTCAGGTTCTTCAGGGCCAGCTGGGCGTTGGCCTTGGTGACCTCGCTCTTGCGCTGCTCGGCCCGGGTGACCAGCAGGTCCACCAGGGCGTAGGAGTCGTTCATGTGGGGGGCCTCGTCGTACTGGTCCTTGTGGCTGGTCATCAGGCGGATGCGGTCCTGGGCCATCTGGAGCAGGGTGGAGTCCATGGCGTCGGAGCTGGAGCGCATGGAGTCATAGACCATGCCAACCACAGCGCCCAGGGCGCCCAGGACCATGTTGTCGGAGTAGAAGTCGTTGGCGTCCACCGTGTTGTCCAGCACGGGGGAGTTCTTCTTGTTGGTCAGCAGCACCACCACCAGGTCGTTCTCCGGGTCGATGACGGTGAGGGTGCCGGTCCAGCCCTGGTGTCCGATGGTGGAGTTGGAGGACTGGAGGCTGAAGTAGCTGCTGCGGCCCAGTTCAGCCTGGCGGTACCAGCCCAGGCCCCAGGCGGGGTAGTCCAGGCTCTTGGGCTTGGTGAACTCGTCCATGATGTCCTTGCTGAAGAACTGGTTGCCGCCGTATCCGCCGGTCAGCATGACGGAGGCCAGCTTGGCCAGGTCCTCGGCGTTGGCGAACAGGCCAGCGTGGCCGGAGACGCCCTCCATGGCGTAGTAGGCCTTCTCGTCGTGGACCTCGCCCTGGATGGTGTCGGTGCGGACGTTCTTGAAGCTGATGGCGCCGTCCCGGGTGTTGCCGTTGAGCTCGGTGGCGGCACAGTCGTTCTTCTCAAAGCCGTTCTCCAGGGGCTTGTAGGTGATGTGGGTCAGGCCCATGGGCTCCCAGAAGGTCTCCTTCAGGAACTGGTCCAGGCCCTGGCCGGTGACCTTCTCGATGATGAAGCACAGCAGCATGTAGTCCACGTCGGAGTACACGGTCTTGCTGCCCGGCTCATAGGTCAGGGGAGAGGCCAGCACCATCTGGAGAGTGGTCTCCCGGTCCTGGGAGAACAGGGGGTTGTCCACGCCCTCCTCCGGCTTCTGGGTGACCTGGTTGAACTGGTCGTTGTGGTACTGGGGGTCGGGGTCAAAGCCGGCCTGGTGCATCAGGATGTCCCGGATGGTCAGCTCGGACTTCCACTGGAGGAACTTGGCCTGGTCCTCAGCGGAGGTGCCCTCCTTGAAGATGGTCTTGCCCTCGTCGTCAAACTCGGGGAAGAACTTGGTGATGGGGTCGTCCAGGGAGATGTCATACACGTCGGTGCCCTGGGTGAGCATGTACTGCAGGGCGTAGTTGACGGAGTACATCTTGGTGTTGGACGCCAGGTCGTACAGGGTGTCGGTGGTGACGGGGACGTAGTTCTCGTCACCCTCCTCGATCCGGGTGCCGTCGGGGTTGTAGCCGTTGACAGCGCCCCAGGCGTTGGAGTACACCATCTTGCCGTCCTTCACCACGGCCAGCTGGGCGCCGGAGAAGCCGTACTTCACCTCGGAGTCGATGAACTCGTCGATGACGCCCAGAATGTCGTCGCTCATGCCCACGTCGGAGGGCAGGCCAGGGATGACGGTGGGGTAGGGGATGCTGACGGTGACGGCCCCTGCCAGGGTGGAGGGGGTGATGGCGGAGACCTGGACGGTGTTGGTGCCGTCCACGGTCAGGTCGGAGATGTCCACCTTGTAGGTGGAGCCGCCCTTCATGGCGGAGGTGTCCACCTCGGCGTTGTTGACGAACAGCTGCAGGCTGGTGACGCCGGCGGCCAGGGTGACGTACAGCTCGCCCTGATCGGCGTAGCCGTCAAAGCTGTACAGGCTGTTCATGGCCAGGGTGTCGTCCACATACCCGGCCCAGTCGGGGAAGGTGACCTGAGCCTGCCAGCCCTGCTGGGGCAGAGCGGTCTCGGTCACGGTGCTGGGAGAGATCCCGGCTCTGGCGGAGCCTCCTGCCGCTGCGGCGGGCGCAGCCAGCGAAAAGGTCAGCGCCGCGGCAAGGATCAGTCCGGTTGCCTTTTTGAGCGCGCTTCTCATAAAAAAATTCCTCCTCTTCCATGCATACTCGTTCAGTATGCTTATTTGATAAGAGCATAGCACACTGAACAAAAGTGAACAAGGAATCGGAGGAATCATGGTACAAAATTTCTAAAGTTGACAGTTTTACGTCATTTTAACCGAAAAAATGAAAAATGACCAGATGGGTTTCATTAATTTCGGTTAATATCCGGGTCACCCTGAGAATCCAGCAGAGGCTTGCGCATGGAGCTGGGCTTGCGGATATGGGTCCGGGAGAGCTGCTCCAGGCTGTACTCGTATTCGCTGTTGGCGAAGGCGGTGTACAGGATGTCGATGAGGTTGAGCTGGGAGATACGGGAGGACATGGCGCCGCTGCGGAAGGTGGACTCGTTGGCGGTGGTGTAGAGCTTGTAGTCGGCCAGCTCAGCCACCGGCGAGCTGACGCAGCGGGTGATGGCGATGATGGGGGTGTGGTTGTCCCGCATGGCCTTCATGCACTCCACCATCTCCACCGTCTCTCCGGAGTAGGAGATGACGATGCCCAGGTCGTCTTTGGAGGAGTTCCTGGCCTGGAGGAACTGGGAGTGCCAGTCGTCGTTGACGATGCAGGGCTTGTTGAGCCGCAGGAACTTGAGATAGGCGTCCCGGGCGGCGCAGAGGGACGCGCCCATGCCGAACAGCAGCACGGTGCGGCACTTGCGGATCAGCTCCACGCACTGGCGCAGGGTGTCCGCGTCCAGCAGGTTCTTGGTGTCCTCCAGAGAGATGATGTTCTTATAGGTGACCTTCTCGATGATATCCTCAACACTGTCGGAGCGGGCGATCTCCTTCCGCTCCTCCTCCTCACTCTGCTTGCGCACGGCCATCTCGTAGGTCACCGCACGGCGAAACTCCTTGTAGCCTTCAAAGCCGATGCGGTGGCACATGCGGATCATGGTGGACGGAGAGGAAAAAGTCCGCTCCGCCATCTCGTGAATGCTCAGCTCCATGGCCTCTTCAGGGTGCGAGAGCAGATAATCGGCGATGGAACGTTCGGTGGCGCTGAGAGAATCTCTGGCCTCTCGGAGTCTGAGCAGTGCGCTTTTCATAAGGCTTGCCTCCCTGTCATGGTTTTCGCGGGTGACTTACTTCCGATCCAGGATGCGGGCCTTGACCTCCAGGATGGCGCCGGGCGTCATGGACAGCTCGTCCACGCCCACCTCCAGGAAGAAGTCGGTGAGGGTGGTGTCGGCGGCCAGCTCGCCGCAGATGCCCGCCCAGATGCCCGCCTTGTGGGCGTTGTCCACGGTGGTGCGGATGAGCCGCAGCAGGGCCTCGTGGTGCCGGTCGCAGAAGGGCTCCACCTGGGCGTTCTGCCGGTCCACGGCCAGGGTGTACTGGGTCAGGTCGTTGGTGCCGATGCTGAAGAAGTCCACCTCCCGGGCCAGCAGGTCGCTGATGACCGCGGCGGCGGGGGTCTCGATCATGATGCCCAGCTCCGCGTGCTCGTCAAAGGGCACGCCCTCGGCCTTCAGCTCGGCGCGCACCTGGGCGCACATCTCCTTGATCCGCTTCACCTCGCTGACCGAGGTGATCATGGGGAACATGATGCCCAGCTTTCCGTGGGCGGAGGCCCGGTACAGGGCCCGCAGCTGGGTGCGGAACACCTCCGGCCGGGTCAGACAGATGCGGATGGCCCGCAGGCCCATGGCCGGGTTCTCCTCCTTGGGCAGCTGGAAGTAGTCGGCCTGCTTGTCGGCGCCGATGTCCAGGGTGCGGATGACCACCATGCGGTCCTTCATGGCCTCCAATACCTGGCGGTAGGCCTGGTACTGGTCCTCCTCGGGGGGATAGTCGTCCCGGCCCAGGTAGAGGAACTCGCTGCGGAACAGGCCGATGCCGTCGGCATCCGCCCCCTGGACGGCCTCCAGGTCCTTGGGCGCGCCGATGTTGGCGCACACCAGCACCCTGTGGCCGTCGGGCGCCACGGCCTCCCGCCCCCGGAAGGTGTCCAGATAGCGGCGGTGGGCCGCCTCCTGGTCCCGGCGGTCCTCCAGCTCCGCGGCGGTCTGGGCGTCCGGGTCCACGTACACCTGGCCGGAGCCGCCGTCCACAAACACCTGCTTGCCGTCAAACTCCTCCAGCAGGCTGTCCCCCAGACCCACCACCGCCGGGATGCCCATGGTGCGGGCAAAGATGGCGGTGTGGGAGTTGGAGGACCCCCGGGCGGTGATAAAGCCCAGCACCTTGCTCCGGTCCAGCCGGGCGGTCTCGCTGGGCACCAGGTCGTCGGCGGCGATGATGCAGGGGGTATCCCCCTCCAGCGCCTCGTCTCCCTGGCCGGTGAGCAGACGGATCACCCGCCGGGACACGTCCAGCACGTCGGCCGCCCGCTCCTTCATGTAGTCGTCGTCCATCTGGGCGAACATCTGGGAGAACTGGGCGGCGGTCTGGTCCACCGCATACTCCGCGTTGACGTGCTCGCTCCGGATCATCCCGGTGACAGAGTCCCGGTAGTCCAGGTCTTCCAGCATCATCTGGTGGATCTGGAAGAGCAGGGACTTCTCCTCGCCCAGTTTGGCCTTGGTGTCCACGTAGAGCTTGGCCAGCTGGACCACGGCCTCGCCCCGCGCCTTGTCAAACCGGGCCACCTCTGCCTCCGGGTCGGCCACTTCCCGGCGGGGCTGTGCCTGGGCGTCCCGACGGAGGAAGCGCAGATTGCCCGAGGCCACGCCCCGGGACACACCTTCACCGTGCAGTACCGTCATGACAAGCGCCTCCTTTAAAAGTTCTCCTGGAAGAACTTCTCCAGGGTCTGGGCGGCCTCAGCCTCATCGGCGCCGTCCACGGCCACCTCCACGGTCTCGCCGCACTTGACGCCCATGCCCATGATGGCGAAGAGCCGCTTCAGGTCGGCGCTCTTCTCGCCGCGGGTCAGCTTCACGGTGCTGGAGAACTTCTGGGCCTCCTTCACCAGCAGGCCGGCGGGACGGGCGTGGAGACCATTGGGATCGGTAATGGTGTACTGGAACTGAATCATATCAGAATACCTCTTTTTATATTATATAGATGTGGGTCAGGCCCGCTTGGTCAGGGTGATGATGGTGTCGCCGGGACGGACCTCGCCGCCCTCCGCCTTCTCCATGACGAACTCGTCGCCGTTGCTCACCACCACGGGGGTGGCCAGGTCGAAGCCCTGGGCCAGCAGGGCGTCCCGCTCAAAGGACAGCAGCAGCTGACCCCGCTTGACCTTGTCGCCCTCCTTCACGTGGGCGGCAAAATGCTTGCCGCCCAGGGCCACGGTGTCCTTGCCCACGTGGATCAGCAGCTCGGCGCCGCCGGGGGTGAGGAGACACACGGCGTGATGGCTCTCCAGCAGGTTCTCCACCGTGCCGTCGGCAGGGGCGTACACCTTGCCGTCAGCGGGGATCACGGCCACGCCGTCGCCCAGAATCTTATCGGCAAAGACCTGGTCGGACACCTGCTCAATCCCGATGAGCTTTCCGGCCAGGGGGCTGCCCAGGCGCTCCACACCGGGCTCCTCGGCGGGGGCCTCTTCGGCACCCTTCTTCTTTCCAAAGAGCCAGGAGGCAAATCCTTTTTTCTCAGACATGGTAAAATGCTCGCTCCTTTCAAGCTTCTGCAATGACTGTGCTGCGTAAAAAAATAAAAGACGTCCTTCCGGAGAGCACTCGTTCCAGGGACAATGCCCCGGCACAGAGGACTTTCCAGATCGGACGTCAGAACGCACAAAACTCAGGCGGCTGTGTATTCAACTTTTGCTTGCGAGCACAGTATAGCAACTAAAGTTTCGCCTGTCAAGGGAAAAAGTAAAACTTTCTTTGAAACATATGTGCATATCAGACAATTCAAATCTTCCTAGCTTGGAAAGTTTCATCAAAATGCTGGAATGGGAGAAAAAGGAGCCACTTGACGAAACAATGTGCCATAAACTGCTCAAATAATTGACATGAAATGCAGGATTTATTAGGATGAATGTACAGCGAAGGCTGTTGCTTGCAGCGATTATGATTTTTCCTCCCGGCTTTCGGACGGGCTGGGGAGGATGGAGCGGAACGCACCATCGGCTCCACTCAGGCGCGGAAGGAGAATGGGCATTGAATTTGAATCTGGACGCAATGACCACGGAGACCCGTAATCAGGCCACCATGAATCTGGACACCATGACCCCTCTGGAGGTTGTGACGGCCATGAACCGGGAGGACGCCAGAGTTCCCCAGGCCATCGAGCCGCTGCTGCCCAACATTGCCAAGGCAGTGGAGTGGGCCATTGACTCCCTGGAGAAGGGCGGACGGCTGTTTTATATGGGCGCCGGCACCAGCGGCCGCCTGGGCGTGCTGGATGCCGCCGAGTGCCCCCCCACCTTCGGCGTGTCTCCTGACCTGGTGGTGGGTCTCATCGCCGGCGGCGAGAAGGCCTTCATCAAGGCGGTTGAGGGCGCCGAGGACAGCCGGGAGCTGGGCCGCGACGACCTGAAGGACAACAATCTGACCAAGGACGACCTGGTGGTGGGTATCGCCGCCAGCGGCCGCACCCCCTACGTGCTGGGCGGCCTGGACTATGCCCGTGAGCTGGGCTGCCGCACCGTGGCCATCTCCTGCAACGCCGGCTCCGCCGTGGGCCAGGCGGCCGACCTGGCCATCGAGGTGGTGGTTGGCCCCGAGGTCCTCACCGGTTCCACCCGCCTCAAGGCCGGCACCGCTCAGAAGCTGATCCTCAACATGATCTCCACCGCCACCATGGTGGGTGTGGGCAAGGCCTATCAGAACCTGATGGTGGACGTGATGCAGACCAACGAGAAGCTCCACGTCCGGGCCGAGAAGATTGTCATGGAGGCCACCGGTGTGGACCGTGACACCGCCAAGGCCACCATCGCGGCGGCAGGCGGCAGCGTAAAGACCGCCATCACCATGATTCTGGCCAACTGCGACGCAGAAGAGGCCAAGGCCCGTCTGGACAAGGCCAGAGGCCATGTCCGCGAGGCCATCCAGTAAGGCCGCAAGCCGGTCGGATACTTATGGCGAGAACAGCCTGGGGGCTGTTTTTGCGTTCCGCCCTGCGGAACGATTGTGTGTACCCCAATAGAAAAAGGAGAGGTGTAACATGACAAATCAGGAACTTTCCAGCAAGATCCTGGAGCTGGTCGGCGGTCGCGGCAACGTGAACAGCGCCACCAACTGCATGACCCGCGTCCGCATCCATGTCAAGGATGACGGCGCCATTCAGGACGCCGCGCTGAAGAACGTGGAGGGCGTTCTGGGTCTGGTCCACGACAACCCCGGCTATGTGGAGGTCGTTGTTGGCCCCGGCAAGTGCCGCAAGGTGGCCGACATCTACAAGGACATGGGCATCCCCGTCTCCGCTGAGGGCGCCGACACCGGCGTGTCCGCCAGCAGCGACTGGAAGGCCAACAAGGCCGCCATCAAGGGCGCTCAGAAGGAGAGCAAGGTCAAGGCCATGCTCAAGACCTTCGGCGAGATCTTCGTGCCCCTGATCCCCGGCGTTATCGCCGCCGGTATCTGCTCCGGTCTGGCCACCCTGCTGGCCCAGGCCATCCCCAACTATACCGAGAACGCGGTCTGGAACATCATCTACAACCTGCTCAGCCTTATCAACACCGCCTTCATGACCTACATCACCGCCTGGGCCGGCTACCGGGCTGCCGAGAAGTTCGGCGGCACCCCCATCCTGGGCGGCATGGTGGGTATGATCACCACCCTGGGCAACATTGACGCCATCTCCAAGATCGTGGGCCTGTACAACGAGGCCCAGCCCCTTGACGCCATCCTCCGCGCCGGCCGCGGCGGCGTGCTGGCCGTTGTCATCGGCGTGTGGTTCATGTGCAAGATCGAGAAGGCCATCCGCAGCAAGATGCCCGACGCCGTGGACATCTGCTTCACCCCCATCCTGACCCTCATCATCACCCTGATCCCCTACATCTTCATCGTCATGCCTGTCACCGGCCTCATCTCCACCGGCCTGTGCAAGCTGGTTGAGCTGGTGGCTATGAGCACCAACCCCGTGGTCCGCATGGTGGCCGGCTATCTGGGCGCCGCCCTGTTCCTGCCCATGGTGGCCATGGGTATGCACCACGGCCTGGTGGCCCTGTATACCGTCCAGCTTGAGGCCTTCGGCTACGTCACCCTGTACCCCGCCCTGGCCATGGCCGGCGCCGGCCAGGTGGGCGCCGCCATCGCCCTGTCCATCAAGGCCAAGCGCACCGGCAACCACCGTCTGCGCCAGGTCATCGGCGGCGCTCTGCCCGCCGGTATCCTGGGCGTGGGTGAGCCCCTCATCTACGGCGTCACCCTCCCCATGGGCAAGCCCTTCTTCACCGCCGGCCTGGGCGCCGGCTTCGGCGGAGCCTTCGTCATGCTGATGCAGGTGGCCGCCACCACCTGGGGCCCCTCCGGCCTGCTGGGCATCTTCGTCATGACCGCCGGCCCCAACGGCGCCATCCTGTCCATCATCTACTTCCTTATCGGCCTGGTGATCAGCTACATCATGGGCTTCATCTTCACCTGGTTCGGCATCAAGGAGCAGGAAGTGGCCGCGGCCTAAGGCTGTGCGCGCTCTGACCCTACCCCTCTTTGACACGCGTCCGTCCTGACCCGGGACGGAGCATTTCCCCAGACAGCAGCAGGCCGCGGGCCCCGGAGGGGGCCCGCGGCCTGCTTTGCGCCTGCTGCCGGTTGCGGCGGAACGGGAGAGGTGGTATGCTGTGCCGGGAGGCCGTCCCGGCGGACGGGAGCGGCCCGCATGCTATTTTATTATAGAGAGGTGCCCTCGAGATGGAGATTTCCCTGCTTGCCATGGATCTGGACGGGACCGCCCTTCTGGACGACCATAAGACCTTTACCCCCCGGCTGTACGCCGCGCTGTCGGCGGCGGCCCGGAAGGGCGTGGCCATCGTGCCCGCCACAGGGCGGCAGTACGCCATGCTGCCCCCGGCAGTGCGCACCGGCGCGGAGTGGGAGGACCTGTGTGTCCTGTGCAACGGCAGCGAGGTCCGCCGCCTCCCCACCGGGGAGCTGCTGGAGGCCCGCTACATGGAGCCGGACGCCGCCCGGCAGGTGCTGGCGCTGGCCCGGAGCCTGGGCCTGCCGGTGGAGCTGTCCGCCAGCGGCCTGCTCTATCTCACCCAGGAGAGCTGGGACATGCAGCGGGCCCATGAGGACAGCCTCTATTTCCATCTGAACAATATCCTGCCGGCCAGGGGGCGGACTGTGCCCACCCTGGAGGAGGTGCTGGACCGGCCCGGGCTGGACCTGGACAAGGTGAATCTGCCCTACGTCCCCACGGAGCTGGGGGCGGAGGTGGAGCGGGCGCTGGAGGCCGCTCCGGTCTCCTTTGCCTGGTCCGGCCCCCACAGCCTGGAGATCACCCACAGCCAGGCTACCAAGGCCAACGGCATGCTGGCCGCCTGCCGGATTTTGGGCGTTGATCCGGCCTGCACCATGGCCATCGGCGACAGCGGCAACGACATCACCATGCTGAAAGCCGCCGGCCTGGGCGTGGCCATGGGCAGCGCCGCCCAGGCGGTCAAAGACGCGGCGGACGCGGTGACCGCCTCCAACCGGGAGGACGGCGCCGCCCTGGCCATCGAGCGCTATATTCTGGGCGGACCGTGAGCCGCCCACAGAACAGAAGAAGGAGAAATATGCCATGATTCGGATCTATGCAGCGGAAAACTATGAAGAGATGAGCGAGAAGGCGGCGCGGATCATCGCGGCCCAGG
>NZ_CALXEG010000046.1 GCF_944387275.1 uncultured Pseudoflavonifractor sp. | reverse complement strand
GAAGAAGGGATTGCCGGTACCGCAGCCGAAGATGACCACCCGGCCCTTCTCCAGATGCCGGATGGCCCGGGAGCGGATGTAGGGCTCGGCGATGGCGCGCATCTCGATGGCGGTCTGCACCCGGACCTCCACGTCCATCTGCTCCAGCACGTCGGCCAGGGCCAGACAGTTCAGAGTGGTGGCCAGCATGCCCATGTGGTCGGCACGGGTGCGCTCCATCTTGCCGCCGCCGTCCTTCACGCCCCGCCAGAAGTTGCCGCCGCCCACGACCACGCCCACCTGGACGCCCTTGTCGCTGCACTTCTTGATAACGCTGCACACGCTGTTGATCACATCAAAATTGAGGCCCCGGGAGGCATCTCCCGCCAGCGCCTCGCCGCTGATCTTAATGAGTACCCGCTTATACTGAGGTTCCGTCATAAACTCGACCCTTTCATTGCCGTATTGATTCCCCCCCCCCGCGGGGGAGCATTGTAATTCACTTTATTTTAATATAACTTTTCTCTTTTGCATAGGGGTTGCGATAAGATTTTTCAATTTGTTCTTAATTTGTCTCCCCCTCCCCTGCCGCGGATTGACAATCCATTTTTTGACGGTTAAAATAGAAGCAGCAATTCGACATGGTTCAGGCTATTTTCCCAGCTGTCCGGCCTACTGATTTTTATTTGACAGCGCGCCCGCCGTTCCCCTGCCGCTGGAAAGGAGTCGTTATGTCCATCAAAATTACGTCCGACAGCACCTGCGACCTCTCCCCCGAGCTGGTCAGCCGCTACCAGGTGGAGATCGTCCCCCTCACCATCGTCAAGGACGGTAAGCCCTACCGGGATGGGCTGGAGATCTCGTCCGATGACATCTTCCGCCATGTGGACGCCGGCGGGGACATCACCTCCACCACCGCGGTCAGCGTGGGCGAGTACCGGGATGTGTTCGCCCGCCTCTCCCCCGACTACGACGCGGTCATCCATATCAACATCAGCGCCGAGTTCTCCTCCTGCCACCAGAACGCCTGCATCGCGGCGGAGGAGTTTGACAACGTGTACGTGGTGGACTCCCGCAATCTGTCCACCGGCCACGGTCTGGTGGTCATCGAGGCCGCCCTGGCCGCCGAGACCGGCATGGCTCCCCAGGAGATCGTCTCCTACCTGAAGGACCTGACAGGCCGTGTGGAGGCCAGCTTTATCCTCAACCGACTGGACTATATGGTCAAGGGTGGCCGGTGCTCCGCCGTGGCCATGCTGGGGGCCAATCTGCTCCGGCTCAAGCCCTGCATTGAGGTGAAGGACGGCAAGATGGGCGTGGCCAAAAAGTACCGGGGCACCTTTGAGAAGTGCGTGCTGGACTACGTGAAGGACCGGCTCCAGGGCCGGACCGACCTGGAAAACGACCGGATCTTCATCACCTACTCCACCGCCCCCCAGGACACCCTGGACGAGGTGCGGGCCGCCATCGCCAAATACGCCTCCTTCAAGGAGATCCTGGTGACCAGAGCGGGCTGCACCGTGTCCACCCACTGCGGCCCCAACACCCTGGGCATCCTCTTCATTCGCAGCAAGTAATGCCCACAGGGCAGCAAAACACAGCCAAACGTACGGCGGCAGCCTGGCAGACGCCAAGTTGCCGCCGCTTTTCCACCATGGCCGAAAGGCAAATCCAAATTTGGCGGTAAACCATCATGCATACAGCGAGACTGCGAATCCGAAAATTTCAGGCGGAGGATCTGGATGACTTATATGATCTGCTGTCTGATGAAGATGTTATGAAATACCTGGAAGCGCCGTACACCAGAGAGGCAGCCAAGGTCTTCCTGCACCGCTGCGGGCTGGCAGAAGCGCCGCTGATCTATGCGGTGGAGGATTGCAGCGGAACATTCGCAGGGTATGTCATCTATCACCCCTACGATGCCGCTTCCTATGAGATCGGCTGGGTCCTGCGCAAAAGCCAGTGGGGCAAGGGGTACGCCGGTGAGCTGACGCGATGTCTCGTGGAGGATGCGCGGAACAGGACGGATAATTTGGTTATAGCATGCCTGCCCGCACAGACCGCCACAGGGCAAATCGCGCGGAAGAACGGGTTCTCTTTCGTGGGAAACATAGACGGACTGGACATATACCGGCTTCCTCTGAAACAAAAACAGCCCTGACACCAGGTGTCAGGGCTGTTTTTTATGGTTCTATCAGGCGTGCTCGCCGCCCATGAGCAGGAACATGACCGCCTTCTGGGCGTGGAGGCGGTTCTCCGCCTCGTCGAAGATCTCATCGGCGTGGGCCTCGAAGACCTCCGCCGTGATCTCCTCGCCCCGGTGGGCGGGCAGGCAGTGCTGCACCATGCATCCCTCGTGGGCCAGCGCCATCAGGGCGTCATTGACCTGGAAGCCGGCGAAGGCCTTCTCCCGGGCGGCCTTCTCCCCCTCCTGGCCCATGGAGGCCCACACGTCGGTGAGTACCACGTCGGCGTCCACGGCAGCCTCCTGGGGCGTCCGGCAGAGCTGGAACTTGCTGCCTGTGACGGTCTTGGCGAAATCCAGCACCTTCTGGTCCGGGTCGTACCCCTCGGGGCAGGCCACCGACACGTCCATGCCGCACTTCAGACCGCCCACGATGAGGGAGTTGGCCATGTTGTTTCCGTCGCCGATGAAGCACATCTTCAGGCCCTCCAGCCGGGCCTTGTGCTCCCGGATGGTCATCAGGTCGGCCAGCACCTGGCAGGGATGGGCAAAGTCGGTCAGGCCGTTGATGACCGGGATGGAGGCGTACTTGGCCAGGGTCTCCACCTCGTCCTGACCGAAGGTGCGAATCATGATGCCGTCGCAGTACCGGCTGAGCACCCGGGCGGTGTCCTCGATGGGCTCACCCCGGCCGATCTGGCTCTCCTTGCCCGAGAGGAACAGGGCGTGGCCCCCCAGCTGGAACATGCCGGTCTCAAAGGAGACGCGGGTGCGGGTGGAGTTCTTCTCAAAAATCATGGCCAGGGTCTTGCCCTGGAGGTAGTTGTGGGTCAGTCCGTGCTTCTGGTTGTACTTCATCTGGTCGGCCACGTTGAGGATATTGATGATGTCCTCCTTGGTCAGGTCCAGCAGCTTGAGCAGGTCCTTCTGCATGTTCATGTACTCCTTCCGTTACAGACCCTTCAGGGTCTTCTCCATAATCTCCAGGCCCTTGTCCATCTCCTCCCGGGTGATGACCAGCGGGGGCAGCAGACGCAGGGCCTTGCCCGCCGTCAGCACCAGCAGGCCGTTGTCGATCAGCTTGGCGGCCAGCTCCTTGTTGGTGTGTCCGCCGGTCACCTCCACGCCGATCATCATGCCCAGACCCCGGGTGGCCCCCAGACAGTCCAGACCCATGCCCTCGATCCGGGTGCGGAGGTAATTCCCCTTCTCCTTGACCTGGGCCAGGGTGTCCTCGTCCAGGATGTCCAGCACCGCCAGGGCCGCGGCGGCACAGATGGGGTTGCCGCCGAAGGTGGTGGCGTGGGTGCCCGGCCCCAGCACGTCCCGGCACTTCTCCCCCGCCATGAAGCCGCCCATGGGCAGGCCGCCGGCGATGCCCTTGGCGAAGGATACCGCGTCGGGCAGGATGCCGTACTGCTGGAAGGCGAAGAGGGTGCCCGTCCGGCCCACGCCGGTCTGGACCTCGTCCACCAGCAGCAGCCAGTCCCGCTCGGCGCAGAGCACCGCCAGCTCGTGGACAAAGTCCTGGTCCATGGGCAGCACACCGCCCTCACCCTGGACCAGCTCCAGCATGACGGCGCACACGTCGTGCCCCGCCACCTGGGCCACGCTCTCCATGTTGTTGGCCTCGGCGTACCGGAAGCCGTCGATGAAGGGGAAGAAATAGTTGTGGAACACCTCCTGGCCGGTGGCGGTCAGGGTGGTGATGGTGCGGCCGTGGAAGGAGTTCTTCAGGGTGATGATGGTCCCTCTCCCCTTGCCGTACTTGTCAAAGCTGTACTTGCGGGCCAGCTTGATGATGCCCTCGTTGGCCTCGGCGCCAGAGTTGGCGAAAAAGGCGTCCGCCATGCCCGCCCGGCGGCAGAGCTGCTCGGCCAGCCTGGCGTAGGGCTGGGAGTAGAACAGATTGGAGATGTGGGCCAGCTTTCCGGCCTGGTCGGCCACCGCCTTCACCCACTTGGGGTGGGCATAGCCCACCGAGTTGACGCCGATGCCGCTGGAAAAATCGATGTACTCCCGGCCCGCCAGATCGTACAGCGTGGCGCCGCTGCCGTGGTCCAGGTCCACGTCAAAGCGGCCGTAGGTCTGCATCACATACTGGCGGTCCAATTGTTTTAGCTCTTCATGGGTCATTTTGACTCTCTCCCTTGGCGAGTCTGCCACAGCGCGGCAAAGCCTCGCAGAGTTCGCGTCCTCAGACGCGAAAAAATCCGGTCTGTTTTCTCCGGCGACATGCGCGTGGAAGAAAACTCCGCACAAAAAACGGCTTCGCCGTTTTTTGATCAGAGCAGCATGGTGCCCACGCCCTCGTCGCTCAGCAGCTCGATGAGGATGGAGTGGGGAATGCGCCCGTCCAGAATGATGGTGCTCTTCACGCCGGAGCGCACCGCCTCCACACAACAGTCCACCTTGGGGATCATACCGCCGGTGATGACCCCGTCCTTCACCAGGCCGGGCACCTGGGACAGCTCCACCACAGGCAGCAAAGTGTCCTCGTCGTGGGGGTCCCGCAGGAGGCCCCGCACGTCGGTGAGCAGGATGAGCTTCTCGGCCTTCAGGGCCACCGCCAGCTTGGCCGCCGCCGTGTCCGCGTTGATGTTGTAGGCTGTCTCGGCGTCCTCCCCCTGGGCCACCGTGGAGATGACCGGGATGTAGCCGTCGTTCAGGCTGTCGTTTACGATGGCGGGGTTAACGTGGGTGATCTCCCCCACCAGGCCGTACTTCTCATTCAGCTGCCGGGCCATGAACAGCCCCGCATCCAGGCCGCACAGGCCGATGGCCCGGCCGCCCATATGGTTGATCATGGCGGTCAGGTTCTTGTTCACCTTGCCGCAGAGCACCTGCTGGACCACGTCCATGGTCTCCCGGTCGGTGTACCGCAGGCCGTCCACAAAGTGGGACTCCTTGCCGATCTTCTTCAGCATGTCGCTGATCTCCGGCCCGCCGCCGTGGACCACCACCACGTGGACACCCACCAGGTGGAGCAGGATGATGTCGGAGATGACCGCATGGCGCAGCTCGTCGGAGATCATGGCATTTCCGCCGTACTTCACCACCACGGTTTTGCCGTAATACTTCTGAATATAGGGCAGGGCCTCGGCCAGAACCTTGGCCCGCTCCACGTGGGTATCGGACATTGCCTTCGCCTCCATGGGGGTTATCAGGTTCTGTAATCCCCGTTGATTTTCACATAGTCATAGGTCAGATCGCAGCCCCAGCAGGAGGCCTCGTGGTCCCCCTCGTGGAGGCACACGTCGATGACCACGCTGTCCCGGGAGAGGATGTTCTTGGCCTTCTCCTCGTCGAAGTCCACACCGGCGCCCTTCTGGCACACCAGGATCTCCCCCAGGTCGGAGGCGAACTTCACGTCCACGTACTCGGGCCGGAAGGGGGCCTTGGAGTAGCCCATGGCGCACAGCACACGGCCCCAGTTGGCGTCGGCGCCGAACATGGCCGCCTTCACCAGAGGGGAGCCCACCACCGCCTTGGCCAGGCGCTCGGCGCTCTCCTCGCTGCGGGCCTGCCACACCCGGCAGGTCACCAGCCGGGTCGCGCCCTCGCCGTCCCCGGCGATGCACTTGGCCAGATACTCGCAGACATGGTGCAGGGCCTGGGCGAAGAGGGTGTAGTTGTCGTCCTTCCACTCAATGAGGGGGTTGCCCGCCATGCCGTTGGCCAGCACCACGCACATGTCGTTGGTGGAGGTGTCCCCGTCCACGGTGACCCGGTTGAAGGTGCGGGGCACGATCTCGTGGAGGGCGTCCTGGAGCATCTCGTGGGTGATGGCGCAGTCGGTGGTAACAAAGCAGAGCATGGTGCCCATGTTGGGGTGGATCATGCCCGAGCCCTTGGCGATGGCGCCGATGGTCACGGTCTTGCCGCCGATGACGGTGGTGACGGCAATCTCCTTCTTCTCCGTGTCGGTGGTCATGATGGCGTGGGCCGCGTCGTCAGAGCCGCCCTCCTTCTTCAGCTGGCCCGCCAGCACGGGCACACCCGCCTCAATGGCGGCGATGTTCAGGGTCTGGCCGATGACGCCGGTGGAGGCCACCACAAAATCAGAGGGCTTCAGGCCGGTGGCGGCGGCAGCCGCCTCGCACATTTTCTTGGCGTTCTCGTGGCCCTGGGGGGCGCAGGCGTTGGCGTTGCCCGAGTTAGCGATGATGCCCTTGGCCACGCCGTCCTCCAGATGCTCCATGGTGACGTACAGAGGCGCGGCCTTCACCCGGTTCATGGTGTACATGGCCGCCGCCGTGCACTCCTGCTTGGAGAGAATCATGGCCAGGTCCTTCTTGCCGGAGAGATAGTCGGTCATGGAGGCGACCACGGGCTGGTTGCCGTCCGCCAGGCCCTTCTTCACGCCGCAGCGGATACCGCCCGCCGTAAAGCCGATGGGTGCGGTGACGCCGCCGGAAATCTGCTTCATTGTTCACACTTCCCTTTCGGTGCCGGCTCTTCTGGGCCGGCCCGTGTTGTCAGACATTATTTTACAGCAAGACCAGTGGTCTCGTCCAGTCCCAGCATGAGATTCATGTTCTGGACCGCCGCGCCGCTGGCCCCCTTGCCCAGGTTGTCGAAACGGGACACGATCAGGGTCTGGTCCCCGTTTCCGGTGACCGAGATCTCCAGGTTGTCGTACCCGGAGAAGGTGTTGGCCGCCAGCATGCCGGTCTCGCTCCCCCAGGGCGCCACCCGCACCATGGTCTGGTCCTCGTAGTAGCGGGCCAGCAGCTCGCAGATGTCCTGGGCCGTGGGCTTGCCCTTCAGCAGGGCGTTGTGGAGTTGAATCCCCGTGGCCATGCCCTTATAGTAGTCGTCCACGATGGGGCTGAACACGGGCGGATACTTCAGCCCGGAGAGCGCCTGCATCTCGGGCAGATGCTTGTGGTTAAGGTTCGTGCCGTAGATTCTGGGACTGTAAAGCTCTTCCGCTTTATTGTCTCCCTCGTACTCGGCGATCATCTTCTTCCCGCCGCCGGAGTAGCCGGTGAGGGAGAAGCAGGTGACGGGGTAGTCCGCCGGGAGAATGTCCATGGCCACCAGGGGCGCGGCGATGCTGAGAAAGCCGGTGGCGTGGCAGCCCGGATTGGCCACCCGCTTGGCGTATTTGATCCGCTGCCGCTGGCCCGCCAGCAGCTCCGGAAAGCCGTACACCCACCCCGCCGCCGTGCGGTGGGCGGTGGACGCGTCGATCACCCGGGTCTTGGGGTTGTCGATCAGCCCCACCGCCTCCACCGCCGCAGCGTCGGGCAGGCAGAGGAACACGATATCCGCCCCGTTCAGGTACTTCTTCCGCTCTGTAAGGTCTTTCCGCTTGTCATCATCTATCAGCAGAAGGTTGATGTCTCCCCGGCCGGACAGACGGTCATAGATCTGCAGTCCGGTGGTGCCCTCCTTGCCGTCAATATAAACATTGGGTTTCATGCTTCTCTCGCCTCGATAAATGCCTGAATATTGGCAATCTGCTGCTCTACGGCCTCCTTAGCCGGGCCACCGTAGACCCTTCTGCCGTTGACGCAGGTCTTGAGCTCCAGGGCCTGGTACACGTCCTCGTCAAAGGCCGCGGAGATGGACCGGAAGTCCTTCAGAGGCAGGGTATCCAGGGTCTCGCCGGTCTTGATGCACATGTTCACCAGCCGGCCCACGATCATATACGCCTCCCGGAAGGGCATGCCCTTCTTGGTCAGGTAGTCGGCACAGTCGGTGGCGTTGATGAAGCCGCCGGAGGCCGCCTTGCGCATGTTGTTGGGCAGCACGGTCAGGGTGTCCAGCATGGCGGTGAACACGGGCAGGCACATCTCCACCGTATCGATGGCGTCGAACACCGGCTCCTTGTCCTCCTGCATGTCCTTGTTGTAGGCCAGGGGCAGGCCCTTCATGACGGTCAGCAGGGTGATGAGAGAGCCGTACACCCGGCCGGTCTTGCCCCGGACCAGCTCGGCCACGTCCGGGTTCTTCTTCTGGGGCATGATGGAGGAGCCGGTGGAGTAGGCGTCGTCCAGCTCCACGAACTTGAACTCCCAGGAGCACCAGAGCACGATCTCCTCGGAGAACCGGGACAGGTGCATCATCAGGATGGAGCAGGCGGACAGAAATTCAATGGCAAAGTCCCGGTCGGACACCGAGTCCATGGAGTTGTCGGTGGGCTTCTTGAAGCCCAGGGCGGCGGCTGTCTGGAACCGGTCCACCGGATAGGTGGAGGTGGCCAGGGCGCCCGCCCCCAGTGGGCACTCGTCCATCCGCTCCAGGCAGTCCTCCAGCCGGGTCACGTCCCGGCGGAACATGTTGGCGTAGGCCATCATGTAGTGGGCAAAGGTGGTGGGCTGGGCACGCTGAAGGTGAGTATAGCCGGGCATGACGGTCTCCAGGTTGGCCTGGGCCTTCTTCACCAGCACCTTCTCCAGATCCAGGCACATGCGGATGATGGTGGGGATCTCCCGCTTGACAAACAGGCGGAAGTCCACCGCCACCTGGTCGTTCCGGCTGCGGGCGGTGTGGAGCCGCTTGCCCGTCTCCCCCAGGCGGCCGGTGAGCAGGGACTCCACGTTCATGTGGATGTCCTCGTTGTCGGTGGTCAGCTCCACCCGCTCGGCCTTGATGTCCTCCAGAATGGCCTTCAGGCCGTCGATGATCTTCTCCGCCTCGTGCTCCTCGATGATGCCCTGCTTGCCCAGCATGGCGGCGTGGGCGATGGAACCCTCGATGTCCTCCTGATAGAGCCGGGCATCAAAGGTGATGGAGGAGTTGAAGTCGTTTACCAGGGTGTCGGTCTCCTTCTGGAACCGACCTGCCCACAGTTTCATAATCCATTACCTCACTTTTCGCTCTTTTGCGGCAGAGCCGGAGAGCAGGCGTCCCCCTCATGGGAGGCGCCCGCCTTCCGGCTTTGTACGCGGTTCCTTATTTCAGCTTTCCCTGCTCCCGCAGCGCCTGGACGGTGTCGGGCAGGCCCCAGAGGTTGATGAAGCCGGTGGCGTCATTCTGGTTGTAGTCGCTCTCCTCGAAGGTGACCAGGTCCTCGGAGTAGAGGGTGTCGGGAGAGGTGACGCCGGCGGTGATGATGTTGCCCTTGTAGAGCTTCAGCTTCACGGTGCCGGTGACATGCTTCTGGGTCTCGGCGGCAAAGGCGGACAGGGCCTCCCGCAGGGGGGTGAACCACTTGCCGTTGTACACCAGATCGGCAAAGTCCACCGCCAGCTTGCTCTTCATATGGGCGGTATCCTTGTCGATGGTAATCATCTCCAGCACCTCGTGGGCCCGGTAGAGGATGGTGCCGCCGGGGGTCTCGTACACGCCACGGTCCTTCATGCCCACCAGCCGGTTCTCCACGATGTCCAGCAGGCCGATGCCGTTGGCGCCGCCCACCTCGTTGAGCTTGCGGATGATGTCGCTGGCCTTCATCTTCTCGCCGTTGAAGGCCACGGGCCAGCCCTTCTCAAAGTCCAGGGTGATGTAGGTGGGGGCGTCGGGGGCCTGGATGGGGCTGACGCCCATCTCCAGGAAGCCGGGCTTGTCGTACTGGGGCTCGTTGGCCGGGTCCTCCAGATCCAGGCCCTCGTGGCTCAGGTGCCACAGGTTCTTGTCCTTGGAGTAGTTGGTCTCCCGGGAGATCTTCAGAGGCACGTTGTGGGCCTCGGCGTAGTCGATCTCCTCGTCACGGCCCTTGATGGACCACTCCCGCCAGGGGGCGATGATCTTCATCTCAGGGGCGAAGCGCTTGATGGCCAGCTCGAACCGGACCTGGTCGTTGCCCTTGCCGGTGCAGCCGTGGCAGATGGCGTCGGCGCCCTCCTTCTTGGCGATCTCCACCAGGCGCTTGGCGATGATGGGCCGGGCAAAGGCGGTACCCAGCAGATAGTCCTCGTACTTGGCGCCCATCTGCATGGAGGGGATGATGACCTCGTCCACCATCTCGTCGGTCAGGTCCTCCACGTACAGCTTGGAGGCGCCGGTCTTGATGGCCTTCTCCTCCAGGCCGTCCAGCTCGGTGCCCTGGCCCACGTCGCCGGACACGGCGATGATCTCGGGGTTGTTGTAGTTCTCCTTCAGCCAGGGGATGATGATGGATGTATCCAGACCGCCGGAATAGGCGAGCACAACTTTCTTAATATCAGCCATGGTGAAAACCTCCGTTTGCTTTGTTGGACACAGTCTACCACGCCCGGCGGAAAAATGCAAGGGGGAATTTGAATAAATATTCGAATATTATCCGTTTATTTTTGAATATATTCATTTTTATTCGTATATTTTATAATATGGCGCATAATAATTATCTTGAGGCACAAAAAATCACGCTGCGCCGTATGGGAAAAGCGGCTCCCAAAGCCAAAGGTTTGGGAGCCGCTTTCGCTGTCCTGACACTGTTCCGTTCGATTTTCCGCCTAAGCAGTCGGGCAGTTCCGACCATTCACCGTCACGGACATCACCTGCGCCGGGTCCACCAGGCGGTTGAAACACAGGCGCAGCGTCATATCCGTCCCGCTGCCGCAGCCCAGGGCATACTCGGTGTTGTCCAGGTTTTGGTTCTCGTCCCGGACCACGTAGCTGCTGCCGTCGGCATAGTGGAGCACCACGCTGTCTATCTCGTCTACGTCCTGTGCGTCAATGGCAATCCCGATGGCCGACAGGACTGCCCCGCGCTCACCGCTGTCCGGATCCACAGCGGTCACTGCGGACAACGACTCCGTGCCGGGCAGCTCCAGCAGGAAGTAAATCTTTCCCGTCCCGGTTCCCTGGTCCAACAGATAGGCCTCCACGGTCAGGGTGTAGTCCCCCACGGTCCAGGCGTACCCGGTGTCCGGCAGGTAGTCCCCCACCACCGCCAGAGCCTCCGGTAGCTCCACCGGCACACGCTCCCGGTTGGGCAGGTTCAGGCTCAGACTGCCGTCCGCCTCCACTTTCGTCTGCTCCTCCACGCTGGGACGGCTGCTGTCGCCGAACAGGCCCTCCACAACGGCCGGCCTGCGCTCGTCCACGGCCACCTCCGTCCGGGTGATCCAATATCCTGCCGCAGCCCCGGCGCACAGCACCGCCGCAGCCGCGGCCAGTGCCAGTGCCGTCCGCAGACCCCGCCGCCGGACGGGCCGCCTCTCCCCCGCCTGCAGCCGGGCATAGGCCGCCGCCATCTTCTCCTCCACAACGTCGGGGACCTCCACCGGCCCGCCCAAAATCTCTCTCAGCTCCTGCTCTGTCATGGCTCTGCCTCCTTACTCCGCCTCATAGGCCAGCCGGACCGCGCCCCGGCCCCGCTTCAGCCGTGTCTTTACTGTCTCTTCCTTTAATGAGAGAAGCCCGCTGATCTCCCGGACTGAAAACCCCTCGCCGTAATACAGCAGAAGCACGGTCCGGTACTTTTCGTCGATCCCCTCCAACAGGTCCAGGAACTCCGCGTTGGCCTGGCCCGGATCGTGCTCCGCCCGCTCCGGCACCGTCTCCACCGGCGTCACCCTGCTTCTGTCCCGGAGCATATCCCGGCAGACATTGATGAGAATCCGGGTGGACCAGGTCCTGAAGTGGGCGGGCTGCCGCAGCTGTCCCAGCTTCTCAAAGCAGAGGAGCACGGTCTCCTGTACGGCGTCGGCCACGTCCTCGTCCCGGCCCAGCATGCTCCTCGCAACCTTATAAAAGCTCTGCTTCCGGGCCTCCATCAGGGCCACAAAGGCCTCTGTGTCCCCCTGGACGGCCCGCTGTACCAGCTCTGTCACTGTTCTTCCCCCTCCCGGGTGTTTTGACCGGTCTCACCCATTAGACGGCCCGACCGCGCTCCCGGGTCCGCCGAAAATGCATTTTTTAAAATTTCGAGGCAGGAAACAACCCGCCGGAACCCCCCTGTTTCCCCCGCCAAACAACATTTTACACTTGCAACTTATCTCATTTTCCTGTATAATGCAACGATGTGTTAGAGCGGGCGGGCAGAGCTCCCCCCGCCTTCCTATTACAACGAGAGGACTGAGACATTCATGAGCGCATCCAGAGAAAAAAAGCAGCGCCAGAGCGCCGGCCAAAACCTGACTCAGAAAGAGCTCAAGGAGGCCAAGGAGGCGCAGGCCGCCAAGCGCAAAACCATTCTGTACTGGGTGATTGGCGTGGTGGTGGTCATCCTGGTCGCCGCGCTGCTTATTTGGAACTCCAATTTCTTCCAGAACCGTGCCACCGCAGTTACCGTCAACGGACACAACTTCACCGCCGGTGAGGTTGCCTACTACTACAACAGTGCCTATCAGCAGGAATATCAGTACTACCAGTATTCCGCCATGGGCATCACCGGTCTGACCAACTTCAATCCCAACACCGACCCCAAGGATCAGTATGTGGACGACGAGCAGACCCAGACCTACTACGACTACTTCATGGAGTCCGCCCTGAACGCCCTGACCCAGGTGGCCGCCCTCACCGACTCCGCCGAGAAGGACGGCTTCTCCCTGGATCTCTCTGACAGCGGCAAGGAGACTTATAACTCCACCATCTCCAGCCTGAAGGATGCCGCTACCACCGCCGGCTACTCCTACGGCTCCTACCTGCGGGCCATCTACGGCACCCACATGACCGCCGGCATCTATGAGAACTGCCTGAAGCGGGCCATCATGCTCACCGAGTACCAGCAGGACCACCGGGATGCCCTGACCTACACCGACGACGACTACAACACCTATTACGACGAGAACAAGGACAACATCGACACCTTCTCCTATGAGGTCGCTTTCCTGAACGGCAGCGCCCCCTCCACCACCGACGAGGACGGCAACACCGTGGAGGCCACCGACGAGGAGAAGACCGCCGCCATGGAGGCCGCCAAGGCCGAGGCCGACCAGCTGATGGCCGACGTCCAGGCCGGCGGCGACTTCGCCGAGCTGGCCAACGCCTATGTCCAGGAGAGCAGCTCCAACACCTTCCGCTCCACCGAGACCACCGGCTCCAGCCTCTCCTCCACCTACGGCGACTGGCTGAAGGACGCCGCCCGCGCTGAGGGCGACATGAGCGTGTTCGAGTCCACCAGCGGCTACTACGTGGTCCGGTTCCTGGACCGCTACCTGAACGAGACGCCCACCGCCGACATCCGGCACATCCTCATCAAGGCCGAGCTGACCCAGGAGGATGACCCCAGCACCGAGGACGTGGACGAGTCCACCATCCCCACCGACGAGGCCATGGAAGCTGCCAAGTCCAAGGCCGAGGACATCCTCTCCCAGTGGGAGGCCGGCGACAAGACCGCCGAGTCCTTCGGCGCCCTGGCTGAGGAGTACTCCGACGACACCGGCTCCTCCTCCAACGGCGGCCTGTACACCCAGGTCTACGAGGGCCAGATGGTGGACAGCTTCAACAGCTGGATCTTCGACAACGAGCACACCGAGGGTGACACCGGCCTGGTGGAGAACACCAACAGCGGCCAGTACGGCTGGCACGTCATCTACTTCCAGTCCTGGGACGATCCCACCTGGAAGATCAACGCCAAGAGCTCCTTCCAGAACGACGACATGACCAGCTGGATCGAGAGCATCACCGAGGGCTATGAGGCCGTCAAGGCTGACGGCTTCAAGTACGTCGCTTAATATCGGGCTTCTCACAGGGGGCGGGGCAAGGAACCCCGCCCCCTCTCTTATTATCAGGAGGTATCCATGAAGGAACAATTTCTGCGCACTGAGATGGTGCTGGGCCCCGACGCCATGGACAGGCTCTCCGCCGCCCACGTGGCGGTGTTCGGCCTGGGCGGCGTGGGCAGCTGGGCCGTGGAGGCCCTGGCCCGGGCCGGAATCGGAGCGCTGACCCTCATCGACCACGACGAGGTGGGCGTGACCAATCTGAACCGGCAGATCCAGGCCCTCTGGTCCACCCAGGGCCAGCCCAAGGCGGAGGCCATGGCCGCCCGGGTGCGGGACATCAACCCGGACTGCAAGGTTCACCCGGTGGCGGCCAAGTATGAGCCGGCAAACCGGGAGGACTTCTTCTCCGTCCGGTACGACTATATCATAGACGCCATCGACATGGTCTCCAGCAAGCTGGACCTGATCCAGACCGCCATAGAGCGGGGCATCCCCATCCTCTCCGCCATGGGCACGGGCAACAAGCTGGACCCCACCCAGTTCCGCATCACTGATATCTCCAAGACCTCGGGCTGCCCTCTGGCCCGGGTCATCCGGAAGGAACTGCGCAGCCGGGGCATCCTGCACCACCGGGTGCTCTTCTCCCCCGAGCTGCCCCACGCCACCGACCAGCGGGAGACCCCGCCCCCGGGCCGCCGGAGCGTGCCGGCCAGCGTGCCCTGGGTGCCGCCGGTGGCCGGACTGATGATGGCGGGAGACGTGGTGCTCACCCTGGCGGGCATGAACCCCGACAGCAAATAGTCCATGAATAGAAAATCCCTCCCGGCGGCAGACTAGTGCCGTTGGGAGGGATTTTTTTGCATCTTCCGGTAAAAACTCGCTGTGCCCTGTCCGGCGCCGCGGCGGGCGTGGCCAACGGCTTCTTCGGCGGCGGGGGCGGCATGGTTCTGGTCCCCCTGCTCACCCGCTGGTGCGGCCTGGAGCAGCGGAAGGCCTTCGCCACCTCGGTGGCCATCATCCTGCCCCTGTGCGCCCTGTCCTCCGCCGTCTACTTCTTCCGGGGCGGGCTGGACTTCGCCCTGGCGCTCCCCTATCTTGCCGGCGGGCTGATCGGGGGCTTTGCGGGCGGACGGCTGTTCCGCAGGCTGAACATGGACTGGCTCCGGCGGGTGTTCGCCCTGTTCATCCTCTACGGCGGCGTAAAGGCCCTTTTTTTCTGATGGAGTGGCTTATTCCCGTTCTGGCCGGCGCTCTCACCGGCATCCTGTCCGGCTTCGGCGTGGGAGGCGGCACACTGCTGCTCATCTATATGACCTCCTTCGCCGGGGTGCCCCAGAATCTGGCCCAGGGGGTCAACCTGCTCTACTTCCTCCCCACCGCCGCCACCGCCCTGCCCGCCCACATCAAAAACGGCTATGTGGACCGCGCCGCCGCCTGGCCTGCCATTCTGGCCGGTCTGCTGGGCACGGCTGCCGCCGCCTGGGCGGCCACCGGTCTGGACGTGCGCCTGCTCCGCCGGTGCTTCGGCGTCTATCTCTTCTATGTGGGCGTCACCGAGCTCTTTCGAAAAAAGCCGGACAAGCTCAGCCCTGGGTCCGGCGGCGGGTGAGATAGCCCTCCAGGATCAGGGTGGCCGCCACCGCGTCCACCGTCTTCTTGTGCTGCTTCATCCGCTTGCCCGAGGCGTGGAGGATGTTGTGGGCCTCCACAGTGGTGCGGCGCTCGTCCCACAGGACGGGGGTCAGGCCGGTCACCTGGCCCACCTGCTCCGCAAAGGCACGGTACAGCTCCGCCCGGGGGCCCTCGGTGCCGTCCATGTTCCGGGGGAAGCCCATCACCAGCTCCTCCACCCCGTGCTCCTTGACCAGGCGGGCGATCTCCTCCGCCACCGCCTCGCTCTTCCGGCCGTGGATCACCGTGGTATACCCCGCCAGCAGTCCGGTGGGGTCGGAAATGGCAATGCCCGTCCGGGCGTCGCCGTAGTCAATGGCCATGATTCTCATCTGTTTTTCTCCTTTTCCATGTTCCGTTTCAGCAGCGCCAGGGCAATCAGCAGGGCGGGGACCATTAATATAATACAGAGCATGGAGAACAGCAGGCTCGTCTTCTCGCCGGACAAGAGCGCGTTCCCCACGGCCAGCACCAGACCCACCGCCATCATGACCCCGCCGTCCACAATCTGGCTCCTGCGCCAGTTCTCATCGCTGGCCATGGTCCAGGCCGTCCGCACCCCGCACCAGCCGTTGCGCCGGATTTTGGGCATCACGTTGCCCAGGCAGAAGAGCAGCAGCCCCGTGACCCCGAACAGAATCCGGCTGACGGACAGCTCCAGCCCTGTCCCCAGGGCCGCTATGCGGTAGGCCTGAACCAGAAAGACCACGGTCATCACGTTGAACACCAGCAGCGCGCCGCAGCCGATGGCCAGCACCGCCGTCCGGTTCCCCGGCGCCTTTTGTTCACTCCACCGGGAGACCTTTAAAAGGAACGCCCCCATCAGCAGCGTGATCAGCGGCAGAAGCAGCATCTCGTACTTGCTGCCCCAGCGGTTCACCTCGCCCGCGGCATTATAGTGTACGGGGATTTCCGCCGGCAGCACCAGCAGGGCCGCCAGAGTCACCACCAGCGGCAGTCCCATCAGAATGTAAAACAGCGTCCTCCACAGTTTTTCGTGTCTCATGGCGCTCCTCCCCTGTTCCGGCGCACAGCTGGCTCAGCCAGAGTACCGCCTCCTCCAATACGGTGGCGTTCATCTCATAATAGATGTAGTTCTTCTCCCGCCGCTCCCGTATCAGTCCCGCCCGCTTCATGCAGGAGAGATGATAGGACACGGCGGCGGCGGTCATGTCCAGCCTGGCGGCGATCTCCCCCGCCGGCAGCTCCCCGCCCCGCAGCAGAAGCAGAATCTCCCGCCGCACCGGGTCGGACAGGGCCTTGAAGATCCCGGGGCCCTCCACAGTGCTCCCCCCTCCCGCGCAAAGTCAAAGCTATTTCAAATTTTCTTTAAATAGATTGTATCAGGCGGGGGCCCCTCTGTCAAGCGCTCCGCCGCCATCCCCGGAATCAAAACTTTTTTCTGAATTTCCCCTTGACTTTTCCCCTTCCCCATGCTATTCTATTAACACCTATGAAAAGGGCTTTTTTTGTGCGCATTTTTACGGTGTAATGACGCGCAAACCCTTTTGCCGCCGAGAGCGGGCATAGGGAGGCAGATGATGCCGAATCCGCACCGTAGCGTATAGGGGCATAGTGTATCTGTGCCTGGACGTTGCTGGATTCGGCATATTGGGCCGCATCCGGCATTTTTTATGTCCGGAGCGCCCCAAAATGATAAAGGAGGTGCCGACAAGTGGCAAAGGCAGGCAACCGGGTGAAGATCACCCTGCGCTGCTCCGAGTGCAAACAGCGCAATTACAACACGTTCAAGAACAAGAAGAACACTCCTGATCGTCTGGAGCTGAACAAGTACTGCCCCTTCTGCAGAAAGCACACGGTCCACAACGAGACCAAGTAATGAGCTTACAGATGGCTCACAAGAAAGAAGGGTGTATCTGAATGTCTGAAAACGAGAAGATCGAGCAGGCCGGCCAGGCGGACGCCGCCAAGTCCGCACCCGCCAAAGCCGACAAGAAGGCGAAGGATGAGAAAAAGTCCAAGCCCGGTTTCTTCAAGCGCGTCGCCAAGTGGTTCAAGGAAATGAAGAGCGAGCTGAAGAAGGTACAGTGGCCCGGTTGGAAGCAGGTTGCGAAGAACACCGGTATCGTAATTGCCTGCGTTATCGTGGTGGGCATCTTCATCTGGGTTTTCGACGCCCTGGCCAACGCCGTTGTGCAGGCGCTGCTGAACCTTTTCAACCCCGGCGCATAAAGGAGTAAATCATGGCTGAAAGTGCAAAGTGGTATGTCGTCCATACCTATTCCGGCTATGAGAACACCGTCGCCGCCTCCATTGAAAAGGCAGTCGAAAACCGCAACATGCACGACCTCATCCAGGAGGTCAGCATCCCTCTGGAGACGGTCACCGAAATCACCGACAACGGCCCCAAGACCGTGGAGCGCAAAGTGTTCCCCGGCTACGTGCTGGTGAAAATGGTGATGACCGACGAGACCTGGCACCTGGTCCGCAACGTCCGCGGCGCCACCGGCTTCGTCGGCTCCGGCAACAAGGCCATCCCCCTCTCCGATGAGGAGATCGCCGCCCTCGGCGTGGAAAAACGCGAGGTGGTGATCGGCTACGCGGTGGGCGACAATGTCCGCATCACCGACGGCGCCCTCAAGTCCTATCTCGGCACCGTGGACGAGATCGATATGGAGCACGAGAAGGTCCGTATCGTGGTGTCCATGTTCGGCCGTGAGACTCCCGTGGAGCTGGACCTCGACCAGGTGGAACCTGTCGAGCTGTAAGTCCGCCGGAGGCTCGTCCCGCGGCCCCGGGCCGCTCCGCCATGCCCGGCATGGCTTTCCCCCGCACGTGGGAGGCGTCCCACAGACGCCGTTCCAACCACATTTATCGTAGGAGGTGCTGTTTCAAATGGCACAGAAAGTTACTGGTTACGTGAAGCTGCAGATTCCCGCCGGCAAGGCGACTCCCGCCCCCCCTGTCGGCCCCGCCCTCGGCCAGCACGGCGTGAACATCGCCGCTTTCACGAAGGAATTCAACGAGCGCACCAAGAATGAGGTCGGCATGATCATCCCCGTGATCATCACCGTCTACGCCGACCGCTCCTTCACCTTCATCACCAAGACCCCTCCCGCCGCCGTTCTCATCAAGAAGGCTGCCGGCATCGAGTCCGGCTCCGGTGTGCCCAACAAGACCAAGGTGGCCACCATCAGCAAGGAGGACGTGCGCAAGATCGCCGAGACCAAGATGCCCGACCTCAATGCCTCCAGCATTGAGTCCGCCATGAGCATGATCGCCGGTACCGCCCGCTCCATGGGCGTCCTGGTGGGCGACTAAGCGAAGGAGGTAGTAGGAAATGTTTAGAGGCAAGAAATATCAGGAGAGCGCCAAGCAGATCGACAAGGCCGCTCTGTACGATACCGCCGAGGCCATGAACCTGGTGGTCAAGACCGCTCCCGCCAAGTTCGACGAGACCGTTGAGCTCCACGTGAAGCTGGGCGTTGACTCCCGTCACGCCGACCAGCAGGTCCGCGGCGCCATCGTCCTCCCCCACGGCACCGGCAAGACCGCCCGCGTCCTGGTCTTCGCCAAGGGCGACAAGGCCGAGGCCGCCAAGGCCGCCGGCGCTGACTTCGTCGGCGAGATGGACATGGTCCAGAAGATCCAGCAGGAGAACTGGTTCGACTACGACGTGGTCGTGGCCAGCCCCGACATGATGGGCGTTGTCGGCCGCCTCGGTAAGCTGCTGGGCCCCAAGGGCCTGATGCCCTCCCCCAAGGCCGGCACCGTCACCCCCGACGTGGCCAAGGCCGTCAAGGAGATCAAGGCCGGTAAGGTTGAGTACCGCCTGGACAAGACCAACATCATCCACTGCCCCATCGGCAAGGTGTCCTTCGGCGCCGAGAAGCTGACCGAGAACTTCAACGCCCTCATGGGCGCCATCGTGAAGGCCAAGCCCTCCGCTGCCAAGGGTCAGTATATCCGCAGCTGCGTGGTGGCCTCCACCATGGGCCCCGGCGTGAAGATCAACGGCGCCAAGCTGATGTAATTTCCGCCTGACGAGCAGTATCCAGGGGGATTCCCCCCTGGATATCTGCCCCCAGGAGAAAATTTTTTCACTTTTTAGTTGACAGCCCGGTTTCGGGATGTTATACTATCTTTCGTGTTCAGAGACAGCAGGTCGTGTTCGCACGGTAAATCCTGCCGAGAATGCAGTATAGACGTTTGTTTTGTGCTGTTTTGTGTCTTTGGACGCGGAACAGCACTTTATTTTTCTGGAGGTGAATCCCACATGCCTAACGCAAAGGTTCTCAGTGAGAAGCAGGCCGTCGTGGCCGAGCTGACCGAGAAGCTCAAGGGCGCCGCCAGCGGCGTTCTGGTGGATTATAAGGGCATCACTGTGGCTGAGGACACCGCTCTGCGCGCCGAGCTGCGCAAGAACGACGTGGAGTACGCCGTCGTGAAGAACACCCTGGTCCGTTTTGCCATCAACAACTGCGGCATGGAGGCCCTGGACGACGTGCTCAACGGCACCACTTCCCTGGCCATCAGCCACAGCGACCCCATCGCTCCCATGCGCGTGGTGAACAAGTTCGCCAAGCAGTTCAACGGCGCCAAGTTCACCATCAAGGCCGGCTTCATGGACGGCAAGGTTCTGTCCCTGGACGAGGTCAGCGCTCTGGCCGAGCTGCCCTCCAAGGAGGTCCTGCAGGCTCAGGTCCTGGGCACCATGCTGGCCCCCATCACCAGCCTGGCCATCGTCATCAAGGCCATCGCCGAGAAGCAGGGCGGCTCCGTGGAGGAGACCGCTTCCGCCGAGGCGTAACCCCTGTCCCCCGCATCACTACAACACTTCAGATATTTATTTTAGGAGGTAACATATCATGGCTTCTGAGAAGATTACTGCCCTCATCGAAGAGGTTAAGGGCCTGACCGTTCTGGAGCTCTCCGAGCTCGTCCACGCTCTGGAGGAGGAGTTCGGCGTCTCCGCCGCCGCCATGGCCGCTCCCGCCGCTGCCGGCGCTGCCGCTCCCGCTGCTGAGGAGAAGACCGAGTTCGACGTCGTTCTGGCTGAGATCGGCGCCGAGAAGATCAAGGTCATCAAGGCTGTCCGTGAGATCACCGGCCTGGGCCTGGCTGAGGCCAAGGCCGTTGTCGAGGCCGCTCCCAAGGCCATCAAGGAGGGTGTCTCCAAGGACGAGGCCGAGGAGCTGAAGAAGAAGCTCGAGGATGTCGGCGCCAAGGTGGAGCTGAAGTAAGTCTCTCCCCTTCCCTTCATACAGCATCAACCCGGACCTGCGGTTTTACCGCAGGTCCGGGTTTTTTCTCTACCCGTCGTATAATAACGGGGCGGGATCATCGTTAAAGATGGTCCCGCCTTGTGTGCTGCCTTATCTACAGTTTTATGCCCATAAAGCGAAAAAACAGGCCGCCAACTCAGCGTTTGAAAAGACAAGCGATAAAAGACCAGCCGCAGACAAGAAGTATTAGTATAAGGCCTCAAATGCGAGCGTTTGTTCCTATAATCGTACCGGAAATAGACTGATATACTACGCTTGCCGTTATCGTTAAGCTGTAAATTACCAGAACGTTTCACTGCAATACAGACCTTTTTTGCATGTTCTCTTGACAAAAGCTAAAACACACGATATTCTAAATATGCTCCAATTGGAGCATATCGTAAGCAAGGAGGTATATTTATGGAAACAAGTGAAAAGGTGTCCGTCAACATGAACATCGCAACGTTATCTCAAATTGACCTGCTGGTCGATAAAGGGTATTATTCCAACCGAAGCGACTTTATCAATCAGGCCGTAAGACAAGCGCTTAATGAGAAAAAATCGGTCATCGAAGAGATGAGCAAGCAGCAAAACGATCTGGATTTTAGATGGTTTATCGGTGTGATGGCTCTTGAAAAAGAAGAACTGCTGAAATCGAAAGGAAACCAGGTTAAGATAAAAATCAAGGGTTATGGGCTATTGGGTATCGACAGCGAACTTGATGACCTCGTGATCGAAAATGTTGAAAGCATCGCCGTTAAAGGCAAGGTCATATGCTCCGACAGAATTAAGAAACATTTTAAGATACAGTGAAAAAACCTTTGGGAACTAAAAGGCGCATTTCTATACCTAGGTCTGGCGACTATGTATCGTGCGCTCGACGAGGCTTCCTCTCTGACAGCAGAAAGCCGCCATCCGAGAGGTTTTGGCACTTCGCTTCGTCAAGCGGATTGCACGCGCCTCCGGCGCCAAGAGGCCGCTGGTTTAGCGGCTATAGAAAAAAGAAAGTCCGTACTCCTTGCGGAATACGGACTTGGTCCGAGTGACTGGATTCGAACCAGCGGCCTCTTGAACCCCATTCAAGCGCGATACCAAACTTCGCCACACCCG
>NZ_CALXEG010000045.1 GCF_944387275.1 uncultured Pseudoflavonifractor sp. | reverse complement strand
AATACCCATAACGAGGCGGTTTGACAAAAAACCGCATTTTTACAGATAGTCGCCTTTCCTAAATAAACCGTCCCGGTCGCACCGGTGGGTCCAGCCTGGCCGTCCTGTCCGTCCGCACCCGCAGGCCCTGTGGGACCGGTTGGCCCTGTGGGTCCCGTGGCCCCCGGAGCGCCGTTCTCGCCTGCGGGTCCTGTGGGTCCGGTCGCCCCTGTCGGCCCTGCGGGCCCGGGCTCTCCTGCAGGCCCGGTGGGCCCTGTGGCCCCCGGAGCGCCATTCTCGCCTGCGGGCCCTGTGGGTCCGGTCGCCCCTGTCGGCCCTGCGGGCCCTGGGTCTCCTGCCGGCCCTGTGGGCCCCGTGGCCCCCGGAGCGCCGTTTTCGCCTGCGGGTCCTGTGGGGCCGGTCGCCCCTGTGGGTCCTGCGGGCCCGGAATCTCCTGCCGGGCCTGTGGGTCCAGTGGGCCCCGTAGGGCCGGGGATGGGGCATACGGTCACAGTGGACCAGGGACAGAAGGGGCGGCGGGGATCGGGATTGCCGGAAAAGTTGTTCATAGTCAAAACCTCCGCCCCAGTATATGACAGGGCGGAGGCGCGGGAGAAAAGAGCCGCCCCTGTGCCGAGAAGCCTCGGACAGGGGCGGCAGCTCTTCTGCTTTTCAGTTGGGATGGGCTCAGCCCACGGGCAGCACTTCCACGATGCGGCACACCACGGAGTTCTCGGTGATGCGGTCGTTGTTGGCCATCAGGTCGGCCAGGACGTCCTGGTCCTCCTCCAGCTCCAGCTTGACCACAGCGCCCTGGTGGCGCTCCTCCTTGGTCTCGGCGGCGGTGTTGGGAATGTCGAACACCATCTTGGCCACCTTGTCCCGGAGCAGGTTGGTCTTGGTGGCGTTGTCGGCAAAGCCGAAGACGATGTGGCTGTCGTCACCGGCGGCGCCGGGGGTGAAGATGGCGATGTTGGGGGTGCCGTCGGCGTTAACGGTGGACACCACGGACACGCCGCTGTAGGCGGCGATGGCGTCCAGCAGCTCCTGCTGGCTCATGTTGCCGTACAGGCCGGTGGTGACGGAGGCGGTGGTGACGGCGTCGGCGTTGCCGTCGGTGGGAGCGGGGGAGCTTTCGCCGGCGTCGGGCTGGCTGCAGGCGGTGAGGCTGAGGGCCATTACGCCGGCCAGGGCGGCAAGGACAAGCGCGTTCTTTTTCATGGTGGGACTCCTTCCTTTTCAATCACAGATAGAATCGTTTCCTTGTTAAACGATGGTATTCTATCGTATTGTCAGGAATTTGTCAAAGGTCAAATGTACAAAATGCGCATGAATATATAGACCAAATACTGGCGATAGGGAAAATTGACAGAGAAGTTGCGCTCATATCTGCCCCTCCATGGGACAGGGGGCGCCGTAGGAGGAGTAGGAGGCGGCAATGTCCAGGAAGCGGCGGAGGGTGTCGCTGATGACCTTGTTGCGGTGGTAGCACAGCAGGAAGGAGCGCTGCCACACGCAGCCCTCCACGTTGACCCGCCGCAACTCGCCCCGGGCCAGCTCGCCGCTGACCAGCCGGGCGGAGAGGACGGCCAGCCCGTATCCCCGCATGACGGCCTGCTTGATGGCGGTGGCGCTGCTGCACTCCCACCTGATGTTCAGGGGCAGGCGGCGGCGGGCCATAAAGGACTCGAAGAGGGCGCGGGTGCCGCTGCCCTGTTCCCGGAGGATAAAGGGCTGTCCGGCCAGCTCCTCCGGCTCCACCGCCTTCCGGGCGGCAAAGGGGTGGTCGGGCGCGCAGACCAGGATGAGGCAGTCGCTGATGATGGGGGAGGAGAGGATCTCCTCCCGGTGGATGATGCCCTCCACAATGGCGGCGTCCAGCTCGTTCTGGAGGAGCTTGCCCTCAATGGTGCGGGTGTTGTCCACCTGGACCGACAGGTCCACGTTGGGCCGGACCGACCGCAGCTCGTCCAGGATGGGGCAGAGCACCGTGCTGCCCACGGTGAGGGTGGCGCCCACCCGGAGAGCGGGCCGCTCCCCTTCGCCCTTCATGACCTCGTCCAGCCGGTCGAAGGCCTCCACCGCCAGAAGGGCCTGGGCCCGGAGGGTGCGGCCTGCCTCGGTGAGAAAGAGATCCTTGGGGTAGCGCTCAAACAGCCGGGCCTTGTACATCTTCTCCAGCTCGCCGATGGTCTGGGAGACCGTGGGCTGGGACACGTAGAGCCGGGCGGCCGCCTCGCTCATATTCCGGGTCTCGGCCACGGTGAGAAAGATTTTCAGGTGGCGGATGGTGATCAATTGTGCCCCCTCCTTTGACGGTATCGGTTTTTCTGATTGCCTGTATCCAATTTTACTATTTTACCAATAGCAGAACAAGTGATAAAATAAAAACAATGCGTGAAAGGCGGGTCAGCCGCCGGAAAGGATGGATATTCCAATGAAAATTTTGGTTATCGGCGGCGTGGCCGCGGGCACGAAGACAGCCGCCAAGCTCAAGCGCGAGGACCCCACAGCGGAAGTGACCATTCTCAACAAGGGCGAGGACATCTCCTACGCCGGCTGCGGCCTGCCCTACTACGTGGGCGGCGTCATCGCCGACCGGAGCGCCCTGATCGTCAACACCCCCGCCAAGTTTGAGAAGCTCACCGGCGTGGCGGTGAAGTGCGGCGTGGAGGCCGTGGCCCTGGACCGCGCTGCCAAGACCGTCACCGCCAAGAACCTCTCCGACGGCAGCGAGAGCGTGTACAGCTACGACAAGCTGGTGCTGGCCGTGGGCGCGTCCCCCGTGGCCCCTCCCATTGAGGGCGTGAACCTGAAGAACGTGTTCTTCCTCCGCACCCCTGAGGACGCCGTGGCCCTGCGCCAGGCCGCCGAGAGCGGCGAGGTCCGCCGGGCCGTGGTGGTGGGCGGCGGCTACATCGGCCTGGAGGCTGCGGAGAACCTGGCCTCCCGGGATATCCGCACCACCGTGCTGGAGATGGCCCCCCAGATCCTCCCCGGCTTTGACCAGGAGATGGCCGCCTGGGCCGAGGACCGCCTGGCCGACCAGGACATCATGGTCTTCACCAACGAGCGGGTCACCGCCATCACCGGCGAGGAGAAGGTGGAGAAGGTCCTGTGCGAGAACCGGAAGATGAAGGCCGACCTGGTGGTGCTGTCCACCGGCATCCGGCCCAACACCAAGTGGCTCATGGACAGCGGCCTGGACATGGTGAAGGGCACCCTGCTCACCGACCTCCACGGCCGGACCAATGACCCGGCCATCTGGGCTGTGGGCGACTGCGCTATGGTCCACAACCTGATCACCGGCGCCCCCGCCTGGTCCCCCATGGGCTCCACCGCCAACATCGCCGGCCGCAGCGCCGCCGTGAACCTGGCGGGCGGCGAGAGCGAGTACCTGGGCGTGCTGGGCACCGCCGTGTGCAAGCTGCCCGGCCTCAACGCCGGCCGCACCGGCATGAGCGTGGCCCAGGCCGCCGCTGCCGGCATCGACGCCGAGAGCGTGGTGTGCGTGCTGGACGACAAGGCCCACTATTACCCCGGCTCCGGCGAGTTTATCATCAAGCTGGTGGCCGCCCGTGAGGACCAGCGGCTGCTGGGCATCCAGGTGCTGGGCAAGGGCGCTGTGGACAAGATGGTGGATATTGCAGTCACCGCCATCACCATGAAGGCCCGCCTGGCCGACCTGGCCAACATGGACATGGCCTACGCGCCCCCCTTCTCCACCGCCATCCACCCCTTTGTGGCCGCGGTGCAGATCCTGCTCAACAAGCTCTCCGGCAAGCTGGTGAGCATTGGCCCCGCCGACTTCCAGGCCGGCAAGGCCGAGGGCTACCGCATCCTGGACGTGGGCATGGCCCCCGCCGTCACCGGCGCCCCCTACCTGGACTTCACCGCCCTGCCCGCCGGGCTGGAGGGCATCGGCAAGGACGAGAAGCTCCTGCTGGTGTGCGCCAAGGGCAAGCGGGCCTACCTGACCCAGAACCGGCTGCGCGCCCTGGGCTATGCCAACACCGTGGTGCTGGAGGGAGGCACCACCGTCAACGGCACCGAGCTGGTGAAGTAATCGAGATACGTTCTGCGCTGAGACATAAAATTATACATAAGGAGAGGTAACAATTATGGCCTGCACCATCAGCCCTGAGGATATCAAGCGGGTGAAAGCCCTGGGCTTTCTCAACAACAAGGGAACCGACTGCTTCAATGCGCGCATCATCACCGTAAACGGCAAGATCACCGCCAAGCAGAACCAGATCATCGCCGAGGCCGCCGAGAAGTTCGGCAACGGCACCGTGGCCTTCACCACCCGCCTGACCGTGGAGGTCCCCGGCGTCCACTACGACAACATCGAGCCCTTCCGGGCCTACATCGCCCAGGCCGGCCTGGAGACCGGCGGCACCGGCTCCAAGGTCCGCCCCGTGGTGGCCTGCAAGGGCACCACCTGCCAGTACGGCCTCCACGATACCTTCGCCCTCTCCGAGGAGATCCACGAGCGGTTCTACAAGGGCTACCGCAATGTCCGCCTGCCCCACAAGTTCAAGATTGCCGTGGGCGGCTGCCCCAACAACTGCGTCAAGCCCGACCTGAACGACCTGGGCATCATCGGCCAGATGATTCCCAACTTCGACCCCGAGGAGTGCAACGGCTGCAAGAAGTGCGGCGTGGCCCAGGTGTGCCCCATGGGCGCGGCCAAGCTGGAGGACGGCGAGCTGACCATTGACAAGGACGTCTGCAACAACTGCGGCCGCTGCATCGACAAGTGCCACTTTGATGCCATGGACGGCGGCACCTTCGCCTACAAGATCTACATCGGCGGCCGCTGGGGCAAGCACACCGCCACCGGCCGGCCCCTCAGCAAGCTGATCTCCACCAAGGAGGAGGCCCTGAGCATCATCGAGAAGGCCATCCTCCTGTTCCGGGAGCAGGGCAAGACCGGCGAGCGCTTTGCCGACACCATCGAGCGCCTGGGCTTTGACCACGTGGAGAAGGAGCTCCTCTCCGACGACATCCTCTCCCGCAAGCAGGCCATTCTGGACGCCCAGCTGCACATCACCGGCGGCGCCACCTGCTGAGCCAACACCCGATCAACACAAGGACCGCCCTCCGGCACTGCCGGAGGGCGGTCTGTCTCTTTATGGGATTATTCGGGCTCCAGGCCGTCCCGCCAGGCCTCCAGAAAGGCCTCGTCCTTCCGGTCCAGGCCGTGCTCGCCGGCCAGACCCTCGATGTGGTGGGTGAACTCGTGGGCCAGAGTGGTGTAGAGCTCCTCCTCCCAGTCCTCCTCGGTCCAGTTCTCCTTGGCCGCCAGGGCGGCAAAGGAGCCGTAGTACAGGAGGATGTACCGGCCCATCTGGTCGTCGCAGTACTCGCCCAGAATGTACATCTCCCCCGGCGGGAACTCCGGGTCCGGCTTCTCGTCTGGCAGCAGGGAGATGCCGCCGTTGAGGTCGGTGTAAAACGCCTCGGGGAACTCCTCCGCCATCTGGTCCAGCAGATCGCCAGCTTCATCAAAAGTCATGCGTATTCCTCATTTCTTGGCTGTTCCGCTCACCATGCCGCAGAGGAGTCCACCCACCGGGAACACCACCCAGGCGGGGTGCCAGGCGTTGAACACAAAGCCCGCCACAAGAAAGATGATGGTGGCGGCGGACATGATGAAGCCGCACCGGCGGTCGGCGGCCTCATTGGGCTTGTACTCATAGCTGCCGGTCTCGGCGGCGGCACCGCTGCCGTGGTACTTGCTGTGCTCAATGCCCAGGTAGACCAGGACCGCCACCGCAGCGGCCACCACCAGGAAGAACACCGTGCAGGCCGCCGCGCCGCCGCTGGGCTGGGAGTGCCACAGGACGGACAGCCCGATCAGCAGGGCCACCGCCACCACAATGGCGGCCACTGCCGCGGCGATGCCCGCCCGGAACACCTTGCGGAAGGCGGCTATGGCGTCGGCGTTGTAGAAGGGCGGAATGTCCGGGTGGGCCTTGCGGAAGTCGCTGTGGGCGATACCGCCCCACACGAAGAGGAAGACCGCCGCCGCCACACACAGAAAGAAGGGCAGCACCATCAGACCGGTGTTTCCCCACTTCAGATAGCCCGCCAGCAGGGCGGCCACGCTGGCCACAGACAGGAACACCCCGGCGGCCATGAGGGCGGAAAAGCGGTCCATGTGCTGGTCGTAGGCCACGAAGAGGGCGAACCGGGCCTCCTCTGCCTCTGTGTCAGGGGCAGGGGGCGGGGGAAAATCCGCCTCGGACAGCTCCTCCCGCATCAGCTGGTCCAGGGTGCAGGAGAGCAGGTCGGCCAGGGTGAGCAGGGTGGCGGCCTCGGGCAGGCTCTGGCCGCTCTCCCACTTGCTCACCGCCTGGCGGCTCACCCCCAGGGCCTCGGCCAGGCCCTCCTGGGTGTACCCGGCCCGGCGGCGGAGGATGGGCAGGTTATGTTCAAAATGAGTCATTTAAATCGGTCACTCCTTTCAGCACCATTTTGCCGGAAGAAGGCCGGTTTTACCACCAACCCGGCGTTTCGGCGGGGATTTTTTTCGCGCAACTTCAGGTTGCGCGGCTGCTTTCGGGCTTAGGAGGGCTTCTTCATGGTGAGAGAGATGCGCTTTTTCTTCTCATCCACTTCCAGCACCCAGACAGTGACGATATCCCCCACGGCGCACACCTCGCTGGGGTGCTTCACCCGGCGGCCCGCCCCCAGCTGAGAGATGTGGACCAGGCCGTCCTGGTGGACGCCGATGTCCACGAACACGCCGAAGTCGATGACGTTGCGCACCGTGCCCGTCAGCTCCATGCCCGGCTTCAGGTCCTTCATCTCCATCACGTCGGTGCGCAGGATGGGCTTGGGTAGCTCGTCGCGGGGGTCCCGGCCAGGCTTCATCAGCTCGCCCACCACGTCCCGCAGGGTGGGCACACCCACGCCGCAGGCCTGGGCGGCCTTCTCCTCGCCGTAGTCCTTCACCCGCTGGGGCAGCTGGGACAGGTTGCCTGCCTTCACGTCGGCCATGCCGTAGCCGCACAGCTCCAGCAGCTTGCCGGCGGCGTCGTAGCTCTCCGGGTGGACGCCGGTGTTGTCCAGCACGTTGGCGCTCTCAGGCACCCGCAGGAAGCCGGCGCACTGCTCAAAGGCCTTGGGGCCCAACTTGGGCACCTTCAGCAGCTGCTTGCGGGAGGTGAAGGCGCCGTTCTCCTCCCGGTACTTGACGATGTTCTTGGCGGTGGTGGCGTTGAGGCCGGCCACCCGGGTGAGCAGGGGGGCGGAGGCGGTGTTCAGGTCGGCGCCCACCGAGTTGACGCAGTCCTCCACCACGCCCGACAGGGTCTCGTCCAGCCGGGCCTGGGGCATGTCGTGCTGGTACTGGCCCACGCCGATGGCCTTGGGGTCGATCTTCACCAGCTCGGCCAGGGGGTCCTGGAGCCGCCGGGCGATAGACACGGCGCTTCTCAGGTTCACGTCGTACTCGGGGAACTCCTCGGCGGCCAGCTTGGACGCGGAGTACACGCTGGCCCCCGCCTCGCTGACGATCATATAGCTCACGCCGCCCCCCAGCCGCTTGATCATCTCCACCGTCATCTGCTCGGTCTCCCGGCTGGCGGTGCCGTTGCCGATGGCGATGTGGGCCACGCCGTGCTTGCGGATGAGTTTGGAGAGCACGTCGATGGCCTCCTCCTTCTTCCGCTCGTTGAAGGTGGGGTAGACCACCGCCGTGTCCAGCACCTTGCCGGTACCGTCCACCACGGCCACCTTGCAGCCGTTGCGGTAGCCCGGGTCCAGGCCCATGGTGACAAAGCCCTTCACCGGCGGCTGCATCAGCAGGGGCTTCAGGTTCAGTCCGAACATCTTGATGGCGCCCTCGTCGGCCTGCTCGGTGAGCAGGTTGCGGATCTCCCGCTCCAGGCTGGGGGCGATGAGCCGGTCATAGGCGTCCTCGGCGGCGGCGCGGACAAAGGCCATGGAGGGGGCCCCCGGCACCAGCACAGCTCTGCGCACCACGATGAGGGCGGCCTCCCGGTCCATCTCCACCGAGACCTTCAGCACATCCTCGCGCTCGCCCCGGTTGATGGCCAGGATCTGGTGGCCCATGGCCCGGGAGACCGGGGTCCTGAAGTCGTAGTACAGGCGGTACACCGTGTCCTCGGGCTCCTTGTCCGCCGCCTTGGACACCAGGCTGCCCTTGCTCCGCCACAGCTCCCGCAGGCGCTTGCGCAGGTCCGCGTCGTCGCTGATGGCCTCAGCGATGATGTCGGACGCCCCGGCCAGGGCCTCCTCCACCGAGTTGACCCCCTTCTCCGGGTCCACATAGTCCGCCGCCGCCGTCTCAGGGGCGGGGCAGTCCCTGCCCTGGACAAAGAGCAGCTGGGCCAGAGGCTCCAGGCCTTTCTCCTTGGCGATGGTGGCCCTGGTGCGGCGCTTGGGCTTGTAGGGGCGGTACAGGTCCTCCACCTCCGCCAGGGTGGCGGCGGCGTCGATGGCGGCGGACAGCTCCTCGGTCAGCTTGCCCTGGCCCTCGATGGAGGCCTTGACCTCCTCCCGCCGCTTGTCCAGGTTGCGCAGGTAGGTCAGGCGGTCGGCCAGGGTGCGGAGGGTGGTGTCGTCCATGGTGCCGTGCATCTCCTTGCGGTACCGGGCGATGAAGGGGATGGTGTTCCCCTCGTCCAGCAGGGTGATGACGTTCTGGACATGCTCTTCCTTTCGGCCCAGCTCCCGGGCCAGGATCTGAACAATGGTCTCCATTGCAAAACTCCTTTATATCAATACCCGGCGGTGCCGCCGGCAGGCTTGTCCTGTGAGGTATATTTTACGGCATCTCCCCCCGGAAGTCCAGGGGAAAGCTTGCGCAGCGGCAGGGGAACAGGTAGAATAAAAGAGAGAAAACCGGCGAAAGGAGCGACGGAACATGGCGCGCACACTGGAAGAGCTCAACCGCACCCTGGCGGAGCTGGGGGAGCGGCAGGAGAGACGGCGGCGGCTGCTGGTCCAGCGGTCCGCTCTGGGGGACGAGGCGCGGGAGCGCTCCGCCCGGGCGGAGGAGCTGGCCCAGCAGCTGGCCAAGGAGCGGCGGGATGTGGAGGAGCTGGAGGGCGTGAGCCTGAAGGGTCTGTGGCTGCGCATCACCGGTGACCGGGAGGTGCGGCTGTCCAAGGAGGAGGCGGAGGCGCTGGCGGCCCAGGCCAAGTATGAGCAGGCCCTCCGGGACGTGGAGGCGGCCCAAAACCGGCTGGCCGAAATGGAACGGGAGCTGGAGGGCATGCCCGACTGCACGGCGGAGCTGGAGGCGGCCCTGGAGGAGAAGCGGGCCCTGCTGCGCACTGCGGGCGGCCCGACCGGGGAGCGGATCGCCGAGCTGGAAGAGGAGATCGCCCGGCGGAAGGACAGGATCAAGGAGCTCCGGGAGGCCTCGGCCGCCGGGGAAGAGGTGTTCTCCTGCCTGGACGTGGCGGACGACAAGCTGGACGAGGCCCAGGGCCTGGGCACCTGGGACATGCTGGGCGGCGGAGTCTTCGTCACCATGATGAAGCACGACAAGCTGGACGAGGCGCGGAACTATGTGGACCAGGCCCAGCAGGCCATGTCCCGGTTCCGCACCGAGCTGGCCGACGTGGACCTGATCTCCCGGGCCCAGGTGTCCATCGGAGACTTCGCCACCTTTGCCGACTACTTCTTTGACGGACTCTTTGCCGACCTGGCGGTGCAGGAACAGATCGAGCAGTCCCGGGACAGCGTGGTCCGGGCGGGGATGGAGGTGAAGTCGGTGCTCCAGCAGCTGGCCGGCCTGGAGGGGGAGGAAGAGACGGGCATTGCCCGGGCTCAGGCGGAGCTGGCGCGCATCACGGAAGCGGGATAAATCCAGACAGTAAGGCGCGGCCCGGAGCAATCCGGGCCGCGCCTTTGTTTGCTTATGGAAAGGGGCTCAGCCTGCCGCCACAGCGGCGGCCTGCTCGCCGGCGATATAGCCGCTGCCGAAGACCCACATACCGGCGTCGCCGCCGATGGGGTACTCGGCGCCGGTGGCCATGATGTTGCCGAAGCCGTCGTTGCCCGCCACGAACAGGTTCTCAATGGCGGTGCCGTCCTCACGGACAGCCTGCATGTTGCTGTTGACCTCCACGCCGCCGCAGGAGCTGATGGCCAGGCCGCAGCACTTCATCACATAGTAGTACTCGCTGCCGTCGGCATTGGCATCGGAGGTGCTGGTGCCGTAGGCGGCGGCCAGAGTGCCGTCCTCAAAGCCCAGCAGGGCGTCGCCCTCGGACAGGGAGGACACCTTCCAGGCAAAGCCCTGGCTCACGGCCTGCTCCATGACGGTATCCACCCAGTCGCCCAGGGCCATGCCGGTGGGGATGCCCAGACCCACGTTCTGGAAGCCCATGGCGTTGCTGGTCAGGCCGCTCTCGGCGTAGGCCTGGAGCTGCTCGGCGGAGTAGACCACATAGTAGGAGGAGCCGATGGAGTAGGTGCCCATGGCGCCGGAGAAGCCGCCCATGGGGTTGTAGGCGTCATAGTCCTCGGGGCGGAAGGAGGTGCCGTCGTCCTCCACGAACACGCCGTCGGGGTTGCAGGCCAGGATGACGGTCAGGTCATTGGGGGACCACTGGGTGCCGTCGTCGGCGGTCTGGACCTCAAAGGCGGTGATGAACTGCTCGCCCATACGCTGGTGGCTCATGGGGTAGGCGTCCAGATTGTAGGGAGCCGCGCCGGCGTCCAGGGCCATAAGGATGCCGTCGCCGTCATTGCCCTGCCAGCCGTAGTAGAGCCAGTCGTCGCCGCCGCCGGCCCACTCGTCCATCAGCTCGTCGCTGCCGCCGTAGCCGCCGGTGGCCAGCACAACCGCCTTGGCGGTGACATAGTAGGTGGTGCCGTCGTCGCCGTGGGCCTCCACGCCGGTGATGTTGCCGTCGTCGTCGTAGGTCAGGTTGGTGACCGTGGTGGACAGCAGGGCCTGGCCGCCGTTGGAGATGAAGTTGTCGTACACGGTATCGTAGTACTTCTCCGCCTCATAGTAGGAAACGCTGGTGCCCTCGCCGTCGGTGCCGAAAGAGTAGACATCGTCGGGCGTGAACAGGTCGGGCTCTTCAGGCGTGGTGGGCAAAGCCATAGGACCGCCCTTTGTAACGTTCTCCATCACCATAGACATGGAGGACTGGACAAAGGCCATGCCGTACTCCATGATTTTTTGGATGCCCAGACCGGAGGCGGGCACCACGGCCTTGTAGGCCTCGGCGTTGACGGGGGTGAACTCGTCGGCGTGGGCGGCCACATAGTCCGGGTCATTCCACTGGGAGTCCTCCTCGCCGTGGCGGTGGTTGGCAATGGTCTGCTCATAGGTGTCCAGGATGGCCTGGGCCTGGTCGGCGGTGGTATCCGGGCTGTAGGCCTTGGGGCCGCCGGTCATCATGGACTGTCCGCCCCAGCGGAAAGTCTTTTCGATGTTGAGCACGGATGCGCCGCTGTCCAGGGCGGCCAGGGAGGCCACCGCACCGGCGGCGCCGGCGCCCACCACCACTACGTCGCAGCTCAGCTCCTCCACGTCCTCAGTCTTGGAGGAGGGGGTCATGAACATGGCGTTGATGGCGGTGTTGATCTCGTCATCGGAGTAGCCGGAGGCGTCAAAGGCCTGCTCCAGAGCCGAGCGGATGGCGTTCTTGATGCCGTTGGAGGAGCCGGTGGCGCCGGTGACGGCATCCACGCCGATGCTCTGCAGCTCCAGGATCTGGGGCTCCAGCTCCTCAAAGGCCCCAGTGCACAGGTAACGGTTCTCATAGGAGTCCTGGTCGTCCACAAAGTTGTCCTGGAGGGACAGGGAGACGATGCTGCTCTCGTCCACCGTCACGTCCACGGTGACAAAGTCGATGCAGGAGAAGCCGTGGGACTGGCCGGTGTAGGTGCCGGGGGTCATCTGGTACTCAGCGGTGTCCAGCAGCCCGGCCTGGCGCATGGCGTCCTGGAGGGCGGCGATGACGCCGTTGGAGGTGCCGGTGGCGCCGGACACCGCGTCCACCTGGCCCTGGTTCTCCACGATGGCGGTCTGGAAGTGGTCGATCTGGGCGCCGCCGATATCAGGGGTCTCGTCGGGGGCGTCGATGGTGCAGGCGGTGATGACCCCGTCCGCCACCTCGATGGTGACGCTGATGTCCCCGCCGTAGCCCCGGGCAGTGCCGGTGTAGGACGCGGTCTGAGCCTGGGAGCCGGAGGGGCTGGTCTCAGGTTCCTGGGACGAGCAGGAAGCCAGGGAGAACAGCAGCGCCAGCGCGAGGAACAGAGAGATGCTTCTTTTCATTATAGATTCCTCCTCTATGTGCCGTTGACTAAATAAGTAACATGCTATATATATGGGAAAAAGAAGAAGGGCTATTCGCCCAGCTCCTTTTGCAGATTGTCCCGGACCACCTTCAGCATCCGCACCAGCTCGGCCCGTTCCTCCGGTGAGAGGCCGCGGGTCAGCAGCTCCTCGCTGTCCTCGATGGCGTTGAGGGCCTCGTCCTTGGCGTCGGCGGGAGGGAGAGGGTAGAGGTTCCGGGCCCGCTTGTCCTCCGGGTCGGGCACGCTGATCAGCAGTCCCTTTTCCACCAGACGGCTTACAAGGCCCACCACTGTGGGGTGGGACACACCCAGAAAGGCCTCCACGTCCCGCAGCGTGGTCCGGGCGCCGCCCTGGGCCATGACAAAGCGGAGTACCTCCGCCTGGGCCGGGGTGATCCCCTCGGACCGGAAACGCTGATAGAGTACCTTTCCGTGGGCGTCGTAGATCAGCTTGATCAGAAATCCTACGTCGCTCTCTCTGCCCATGAAATCCTCCAAATATATAGCGTGTTACCTTTTTCGTATTGTATGGCACACGCAAGAGATTGTCAAGTGTTTGACAGACAAAAAAGAAATTATTCCAGCCCATCCTGCCGGAAGACCTGCCAAGGCAGCACGGCGGACAGCTCGATCAGCACCGGTGAGAAGCCGCCGGTGAGGTCGGCGGCCTGTCGGGGCGTGCGGAGAAGAGGGGGCTGCTCCGGCCGGCTGACAGGGAGGGATACCGTGGCCCGCAGGCCTTCGCCGGTCCTGCTCTCCAGCATCAGTGCGCCGCCGTGGAGGGCGGCGATCTGCCGGGCGATGGGCAGGCCCGCGCCTGCGCCGCCGGCATTGGAGCGGCTGTCCAGACCCGGGCCGCTGTCCCACACTGTGAGAAGGGCACGGCCGCCGGTCTCCGTCAGCCGCAGGCCCGCCCTGCCGCCGCTGCCGGCGGCCTGCAGGGCGTTGGAGATGAGGCACAGCAGCATCCGCTGGATGAGCACGCTGTCCCCGGTGGTGAGCAGAGAGCCGCAACGGTCGTCAAAGCGGAAGGATACCCCTGCGGCCTCCGCCAGGCCGGACACCTTCCGGCACAGATCCCGGCACAGACCGGCCAGGTCCAGGGGAGCGGCGGACAGGGTCAGCCGTCCCTCCGCCAGGGCGCCGGCGGTCTCGGCGTTGTTCATCAGGCGCAGCATCCGGTAAAAGCTCTGGTCCAGGACGGCCATATATTGCTCGTATTTGGGATCCAGCCCCTTCAGGGCGGGGGAGATGAGCTGGGCGGCGGCGGTCAGGTTGCTCATGTGCTGCCGCATCTGCTCCAGCAGGGCGGCGGTGCCGGGGAAGGGGGAACTTACCGGGTCCTCAGGCAGGAGAACCGCCAGCAACCCGTCCCCCTGGGGGGACAGGGAGAACCGCCAGGTCCGGCCGTTGGCGGCGCAGGTGCCCACAGTGGGGCCGGAGTCGGAAGAAAAGCCGGAGAGGAACTCGGGCGCCGGCCCGCCGGCAGGGTCCAGACCCAGCAGTTCCGCCGCCGCGCTGTTGCAGACAGCGGTCTTTCCCTCACGGACGATCAGGGCGGGAAAGGGCACGTGCTCCAGGGAAAAGGGAGAGAACGGCGTGTTGTGCATAGGCTGCGCTCACCTCCATTCAATATCTCATGCTGCGTTATAGCTTATGCAGTTCCGGGTGGAACCGCGTTTTTTTCAGTATACCAAAATCTGGCCCGGGCAACAAGTGGATTTGTCGAAAAGGGTCGAATGAGGAGAAAAGCGGACTAAGGGCCGCGTTTTGCCCCCGGCGGCCGGTTGAAGAGAGGGAAAAACAGGAATAGATTCCGCTTGGAGCGGATAAACACGGAAGAAGCCGGCGGAACACCGGTACAAAGCCGGGCCGGCGGACGCTTATGCCGGACTTAAGCGCTTTTGTGGGCACACTTGCTATAACTTGAATAAAAAAAGCAAATTTTTTGGGAAATTTCAAAAAAACTCTTTAAAAACGCAACAAGATAGGCTATAATAGGGGGCGCACGAGGATACCTCGAACATTTTAAAAGGAGAGAATTGAAATGAGCATTAAAGTCGGCATCAATGGCTTTGGCCGCATCGGCCGTATGGTCTTCCGCGCTAGTCTGAATCATCCCGAGATCGAGATCGTGGGCATCAACGATCTGTGCCCCGCCGACTACCTGGCTTACATGCTGAAGTTCGACACCATGCACGGCCAGTTCGCCGGCGAGGTGAGCAGCAACGAGCAGGGCATCGTGGTCAACGGCAAGTGCATCCCTGTCTTCGCCGAGCGTGACCCCGCCAACATTCCCTGGGGCAAGCTGGAGGCCGAGTACGTCGTGGAGTCCACCGGTCTGTTCCTGACCCAGGAGAAGGCTGAGGCCCACCTGAAGGCCGGCGCCAAGAAGGTCGTCATGTCCGCCCCCTCCAAGGACAGCACCCCCATGTTCGTCTGCGGCGTGAACCTGGACAAGTACACCACCGACATGAACTTCGTGTCCAACGCCTCCTGCACCACCAACTGCCTGGCCCCCATCGCCAAGGTCCTGAACGACAACTTCGGCATCACCGATGGCCTGATGACCACCGTTCACTCCACCACCGCCACCCAGAAGACCGTTGACGGCGTGTCCATGAAGGATTGGCGCGGCGGCCGTGCTGCTTCCGGCAACATCATCCCCTCCTCCACCGGCGCCGCCAAGGCCGTGGGCAAGGTCATCCCCGAGCTCAACGGCAAGCTGACCGGTATGTCCATGCGTGTTCCCACCCTGGACGTGTCCGTCGTTGACCTGACCGTCAACCTGGCCAAGCCCGCCACCTACGAGGAGATCTGCGCCGCCATGAAGGCCGCCTCCGAGGGCGAGCTGAAGGGCGTTCTGGGCTACACCGACGAGGATGTTGTCTCCTCCGACTTCCTGGGCGACACCCGCACCTCCATCTTCGACGCCAAGGCCGGCATCGCCCTGACCGACACCTTCGTGAAGGTCGTGTCCTGGTACGACAACGAGGTGGGCTACTCCAACAAGGTGCTGGAGCTCATCAAGCACATGTACTCCGTCGACCACAAGTAAGCTGGTCCCCAAAACGGAAACGGAAAATCCCCTCCGGAGCGATCCGGAGGGGATTTTTTATCTGCCTGGAATCAGATGGCCATGGCCTCGCCGCCGGGGAGGGCCACGCCGGCCAGGGCCCGTCGGCCCAGCCGGACGCTGAGGAAGAGGGTCACCAGCTCCACGGCCGGGAAGGAGAGCCAGATGCCGGTCATGCCGAAGAGGGAGGCAAAGAGGCAGGCGGCAGGCACAATGCCCAGGCAGCCCCGGAAAAAGGACACCCGGAAGGAGGCGCCCGCCTGCTCGGTGGCGCCCAGCAGGGCGGCGGTGACAAAGTTGAAGCCCACGAACAGGAAGCCCACAAAGTACAGCTTCAGTCCCGGCTCGGCGATGGCCTGGAGCTCGGCGTTGCCCTCGCTGTTGAAGAGGGCCACCAGCTGCCCGGGGAAGAGCAGGGCGGCGCCCAGCGCCGCAAGCCCCAGAACAGAGGCCAGCGCCAGGGCTTTGCGGTACACCCGCCGTACTACGTCCAGGTCCTGCATGCCGTAGGCGTGGCTGAGGAGGGGCTGGCTGCCCTGGGAGATGCCGGTGAAGATGGACAGCACCACCAGGGCCAGATTGGCCACCACGCCGTAGGCCGCCACGCCTACAGTGCCCGCCGCGTGCATCACCAGCAGGTTGAACACCACCAGGGTGATGCCGGAGGAGAACTCGTTGATAAAGGCGGCGATGCCCAGTCCGGCCACGGCGGCCATCTTCCGCAGGGACAGCCCGGTGGGCGCGGCCTTGAACCGGCTGCGTCCGGGCAGGATATGGCCGAAGAGGGAGATGGCGATGCCGATGATGGGGGCGGTGCCGGTGGCCAGGGCGGCACCGAAGATGCCCATGTTCAGGGGGTAGAGGAACAGGTAGTCCAGCACGATGTTGGACAGGCTGCCCACCAGCATGGCCGCCATGGCCAGCTTGGGGCTGCCGTCGTTGCGGACAAAGGCCACCAGAATGTGGTTGAGAATAAAGAAGGGGGCGAAGAGAAAGGCGGTGCGCAGGTACACCGCGCACATGGGCAGGATCCGCTCCTCCGCGCCCAGCAGCCTGGCCAGAGGCTGGGAGAACAGCAGTCCGAAGACCACCAGCACCACGCCGGCCCCGATGCCGGCAATCAGGGACAGAGTGAAGGAGGCGTTGGCCTCCTTGTCGTCCTCCCGGGCCTTGCAGATGGCGTACCGGGTGGCGCCGCCGATGCCCAGCATCATACCCAGGCCGTTGATAAAGCCAAACACCGAGATGGCCAGGTTCAGGGCTGCCAGGCCGTCCGACCCCAGACGGATGGCCACGAAAAAGGTGTCCGCCAGGATATAGCCCGACATGCCCACCATGCCCAGAATGTTCAGGGACATGTAGCGGGCAAAGGTGCTGTTCAGATTATGCTCGTCCATAGGTTGATCCCTCGCTTTTCAAAGATGGGGCTGCCGGACCCCGCAGAGCAAAAAGTGCCTGGATATATTCCTTCTAAGACCTACGGAATATATACAGGCACAGACTGCATTTACCCGGTGGTAAATGCCGGCACGAATCAAAAATTGTCGTAAGAGAGGATAACACAGGCGGTGGGAGAATGTCAAGCCCTCAGCCCAGGATGTCAAGATGCTCCAGCAGGATCTTCACGCCCATGAGGATGAGCACGCACCCGCCGAAGAGCTCGGCTCCCGAGCGGTACCTGGCGCCGAACACGCTGCCGATCTTGACGCCCGCCGCCGAGAACAGGAAGGTGATCACGCCGATAAAGGCCACGGCGGGGCCGATGTCCACCCGCAGGAAGGCAAAGGTGACGCCCACGGCCAGGGCGTCGATGCTGGTGGCCAGAGCCAGGGGGAGCATGGCGGCGGGGGAGAAGAAGCCGTCCTGCCGCTCCTCCTCGCTGCGGGACTCCTTGACCATGTTGCCGCCGATAAAGGCCAGCAGCACAAAGGCAATCCAGTGGTCCACGCTGGTGATGAGGGCCTCGAACTGGGAGCCCAGCAGCCAGCCCAGGAAGGGCATCAGGGCCTGAAAGCCGCCGAACCACAGCCCGGCGGTGAGCATATGGCCCAGGCGGACCCTGCCCACCGACAGGCCCTTGCAGATGGAGACGGCGAAGGCGTCCATGGACAGCCCCACGGCGATGATGAACAGTTCCAGAAGACCCATAATAAAAAACCTCCGGTCGGGGGATTTGGCCCGGCCTGAGGGCCGGAGCGGGAGAAAACAGCGCATTTTTCCAAAAATAGGCAAACAAAAAGAGACCTATCCGCCCCCTGGCAGATAAGTCTCGTCATTTCAGGCTGAACCAGAGGCCCCAGGCCCCAGTATGTTGGCTCCGCCGCGCACGCCGCGCCGACTACTCCCTTATGTTCGTCCATTCTAACATTTTCCGCCCCGGCCTGTCAAGAAAAAACAGACGGTTTCCTGTCCTGTCCGGGGTAGCCATCGGGGCGGGGCTGTGATAAAATGTTCCATGCTCGACTGAGAAGCACCACAGGACGGAGGGAGAACCATGGGAAAAAGCACGGCGGGGGAGCGGCGCTACCCTGTGACGGAGAAGGGCTATCTGCTGGAGTTCCTGCTGGAGCAGGTGAAGGGGAAGTCCCGCAACGCGGTGAAGCACCTGCTGTCCGGGCGGCAGGTGGCGGTGGACGGGAAGATCGTCACCCGCTTTGACTGGCCCCTGGAGCCGGGGGAGGTGGTGACCATCCTGCCCCAGGGCGGGGAGGAGCGGGCCAAGGCCCCATTCCCCATCCTCTATCAGGACAAGGACCTGATCGCCATCGACAAGCCCGCCGGGCTCCTCACCGTGGGCCACGAGGGGGAGCGGCAGCGCACGGCCTATCGGATGTTGGCCGACACCCTGCGGGACGGCAGCCGGGAGAAGAAGCTCTTTGTGGTCCACCGGCTGGACCGGGACACCTCGGGCGCGGTGCTCTTCGCCCGGAATGAGGAGATGAAGCGCTCCCTCCAGGAGGACTGGGACAAGCTGGTAAAGGAGCGGATCTATCTGGCGGTGACCGTGGGCGCGCCTGAGCGGCAGGAGGGCGTGGTCCGCTCCTGGCTGAGGGAGACCTCCACCCGGGTGGTCTACTCCGCCGGTCCTGGCAGCGGCGGCAAGGAGGCCATCACCCGCTACAAGGTCCTCTCCCGGGCGGGGGAGTACGCCCTGGTGCGGGTGGCACTGGACACGGGCCGGAAGAACCAGATCCGGGTCCACATGGCCGACCTGGGCTGTCCCGTGGCGGGGGACAGAAAGTACGGCGACGGCGCCGGCCCCATGGACCGGCTGGCCCTCCACGCCGTGAGGCTCACCATCACCGACCCCCGCACCGGAGCGCCCCTGACTGTGACCGCGCCGGTGCCCAAGCCCTTCCTCCGCCTGTTCCCCGGGGCGGAAAAAGGGGTCTAACAGGCCAAAAGATGGGAAAACCGCGTTGTAAAGCGGGGAACAATCAGATATAATAAAAAAGATACAGCGATACAGACCATGCGCCGGACAGGGCGCGTGAAAAACGTTTGAGTAAAGAAGGAGCCTGCTGCATGTCAAATATCTGGCACGATATCAGCCCCAAGCGCATCACCCCCGAGGATTTTGTGGCCGTCATTGAGATCCCTCAGGGCAGCAAGAAGAAGTACGAGCTGGACAAGGAGACCGGCCTCATCATCCTGGACCGGGTGCTCCACACCTCCACCCACTACCCCGCCAACTACGGCTTTATCCCCCGGACCTACGGCGACGACGGCGACCCCCTGGACGTGCTGGTCCTCTGCTCCGAGTCCATGGACCCCCTGACCCTGGTGCGGGTGTACCCCATCGGCTATATCTCCATGCTGGACGACGGCAAGAACGACGAGAAGATCATCGCCATCCCCTTCTCCGACCCGGCCTACAACGGCTACCGGGACATCAGCGCGCTGCCCGCCCACGTCTTTGACGAGATGGCCCATTTCTTCTCGGTCTATAAGCAGCTGGAGGGCAAGGATACGGTGGCCGGCGACGTGAACGGCCGCGAGGCGGCCATCAAGGTCATCCAGCGGGCCATCGACCACTACAACGATACCTTCCTGGGCAACACCAACGGCCCCACCGACGGCCGCTTCGACCGGTTCGGCGGCTCCGACCGCTGAAATATTTCGGCAATTTAAGGCTTTCTTAATACTTTTTCCGTTCATTTTATCCACAAAATCTGGTAAGATGGAGGAAAGATCATGCTGCGAGGTGTTCATTCCATGAGTCAGAAGTACGACTGCCTGGTCATCGGCGCCGGCTTCGCCGGAGCGGTGACCGCCCGGGAGCTGGCCGAGCGGGGCGGGAAAAAAGTGCTGGTGCTGGAGCGGCGCAGCCACGTGGGCGGCAACGCCTACGACCGACTGGACGACGCCGGCGTGCTCATCCACCAGTACGGCCCCCACATTTTCCACACCAACAGCCAGCGGGCCTATGACTACCTCTCCCGCTTCACCGCCTGGCGTGACTATCAGCACCGGGTGGTGGCCAATGTCCACGGCACCATGATGCCCGTGCCCTTCAACCTGACCTCCCTGGAGCTGGCCTACGGCCCCGAGAAGGCCGCCCGGCTGGAGAAGAAGCTGGTGGAGACCTACGGCGCGGAGAAAAAGGTCACCATTCTGGAGCTGCGCAAGAGCGACGACCCGGAGATCAAGGCCCTGGCGGATTATGTATATGAGAACGTGTTTGTCCACTATACCATGAAGCAGTGGGGACAGACGCCGGAGGAGATCGACCCCAACACCACCGCCCGGGTGCCCGTGTTCCTGTCCCGGGACGACCGGTATTTCCAGGATACCTGGCAGGGCATCCCCGCCGAGGGCTACACCCCTGTCTTTGACCACATGCTGGACCACCCCAACATCACCGTGGAGCTGGGGGTGGACGCCTCCGACCGCCTGAGCCTGGACGTCTCCGGCCTCTCCCTGGACGGCGAGCCATTTACGGGCGCGGTGGTGTACACCGGCGCGGTGGACGAGCTGTTCGGCTGCTGCTTCGGCCGCCTGCCCTACCGCACCCTGGACTTCAAGTTCGAGACCCACCCGGTGGAGTGGTTCCAGCCCCGGGGCACGGTGAACTACACCGTCAGCGAGGACTACACCCGCATCACCGAGTTCAAGTATTTCTCCGGCCAGGATCTGCCCGACCGGACCACCATTGTCAAGGAGTACTCCCGCACCTACACCGGCGCGGCGGAGGAGACCCCCTATTACGCCATCATCAATGAGGCCAACAACGCCCTGTACGCCAAGTACCGGGCCCTGGCCGACGCCCTGCCCGACTTCCACCTGCTGGGCCGGCTGGCGGAGTACAAGTACTACAATATGGACGCCATTGTGGTCCGGGCCCTGGAGCTGGCGGACCGTCTGCTGGGCTGAGGGCCCGGCAAACAGAAGGGTGAGAGAAAAATGGATAAGATTATTACCTTTGCCGTGCCGTGCTACAACTCGGCGGCCTACATGGACCACTGCATCCAGACCCTCCTGGAGGGGGGCGACGACATCGAGATCATCCTGGTGGACGACGGCTCCACCAAGGACGACACCCCCGCCATCTGCGACCGGTACGCCGAGCAGTACCCCGACATTGTCCGGGTCATCCACCAGGAGAACGGCGGCCACGGCGAGGGCGTGAACCAGGGCATCCGCAACGCCTCCGGCATCTACTACAAGGTGGTGGACTCCGACGACTGGCTGGACGTGGACGCCCTCCACAAGGTGCTCAATAAGCTGCGGGAGTTTGCCAAGATGGAGCGGCCTGTGGACATGGTCATCGCCAACTATGTCTACGAGCACGTGGAGGACAACACCCGCAAGGTGATGGGCTACACCAACGTGTTCCCCAGGAACCGGATCTTCACCTGGAACGACATCGGCCGGTTCCGGGCCTCCCAGTACCTGCTGATGCACTCGGTCATCTACCGCACCAAGCTGCTGCGCAAGTGCGGCCTGGAGCTGCCCAAGCACACCTTCTATGTGGACAACATCTTTGTCTACCAGCCCCTGCCCTACGTCAAGACCATGTACTACATGGACCTGGACCTGTACCGGTACTTCATCGGCCGGGCGGACCAGAGCGTCAACGAGAAGGTGATGGTGGGCCGTGTGGACCAGCAGGTCCGGGTCACCCGCCTGATGATCGACGCCCACGACCTGCGCCGGGTGCTCACCGTCCAGCCCAAGCTGGGCCGGTACATGCGCAACTACCTGGCCATGATGATGACCATCTCCTCCATCTTCCTCATCATCGACGGCTCTCCCGAGGCGTTGGGCAAGAAGACCGAGCTGTGGGAGTACCTCCGGTCGGTGGACGCCCGGCTCTACCACAAGCTCAAGTACCGGGCGGTGTCCTTTGTGGGCAATATCCCCGGCTACCAGGGCCGGAAGCTGTCCGTGGGACTGTACCGCATGGCTCGGAAGATCTACAAGTTCAACTGACCGGCATATAAAGAAAACCGGCTGTTCCCCACGGGAACAGCCGGTTTTTGTGTGTCTCAGATATGGCCCGCCTCTTTGAGCAGCTCATGCTTGATGTCCCACAGCTTCTGGGACAGGTCCACATAGTAGTTGTGGGGGTTCTCAAACCGCTTGACCTCGTCCCACTGGAGATCGATCTGGGCGGCGCAGTAGGCCCGCATCTCGGTGATGGAGGGGGACTGGTACACCAGCCTGCCCTCCTGGAAGATGGGCACCAGCAGCTCTACCGCGGTGAAGTCGGTGACGGTCTTCCGCTTCCAGGTGGCCTCAGGGTCGAAGAGCTCCAGAGGCTGGGTGGGGTCGATGACCTCGTCGTGGACGCAGATCAGGTCGGCCATGGCCTTGCCCGTCTCGTTTTCAAAGATGCGGTACACCTTCTTGAAGTGGGGATTGGTGATCTTGGAGGGGTTCTCGGAGATCTTGATCTTGGGGATGATATTGCCCGCCTGGTCCTCCACGGCCGCCAGCTTGTACACGCCGCCGAACACCGGCTCGCTCTTGGAGGTGATGAGCCGCTCGCCCACGCCGAAGGAGTCGAT
>NZ_CALXEG010000044.1 GCF_944387275.1 uncultured Pseudoflavonifractor sp. | reverse complement strand
CGCGTTTGGCGCTGAAAGGGCCCTTCCGCGCCTGTTGCCCCATGGCGGCTTTTGGGTACTTTTCGCCGGAGAAAAGTACCCCGCCGGAGGCTCGTCCTCGCAAGCTTCATATCCCTCGTCCCGCCGCAAGCGGCAGGCCTCACCCGCTCCACTGCTCCGGCTCTCCCCACGAAAGACATTCCGCCTTCCGTGGGGCCCCCATTTTCGCTGCGCTGGGCTCGTGCGGGGGCCCCGAGAGGCCAGCCACCTTCCCCCCAGGGGGAAGGCTTAATAAGAACGTGCCCCATAGGCTTCCCCCACTGGGGGAAGCTGTCGCGCGAAAGCGCGACTGATGAGGGGCAAGGCTTTGAAAACCAAACCAGAGATGTCCCCCAGACCACAAAAAGGAGGGTTCCGGCATGTTCCATCTGCTTCTGGCGGCCCCAGTGCTGGCGGTGTTCGGCGCGGCGGCCATCTTCGTGCTGTCCCTGCCCTTCTGGGTGGGCGGCCTGCTCCAGCTGTTCCTCACCGCGTTCTGCCGGAAAAAACCGGTGTATGCCATCCCGGCGGCGCTGGGCGTGGTGGGCGTCATCGCCTCCGCCGTGAATCTGGTCCCCGCCGTGGGCGTGGGGCCGGTGGCGGTGTACTGGCTGGTGTATTTCGTTGAGCTCCTGCTGATCTTCCTGGTGGTATACAACATCAAACGGGCCGTTCTGAGGTTGATAGACCGGAAAAAAGCCGGTACAACCCCCAAAAACGGCCAATAAGGGAGCATTATGCCCATTTTGATTCTCTTCTGCCTGCTGCCGCTGGCCCTGGCCGCGGCGGCGGAGTACGCGGCGTACCGGTTTGCCCGGCGGAAGCTGTGGCGGTGGGTGCCGCCCCTGGTGTGCCTTGGAGTGACGCTGTCCGTGTTGTTCGCCCGGTTCTTCGGCTGGTCGGACACGGAGGGCGCCCCCGTGGAGACCCTGCTCTTTGTGCCCGGACTGCCGGCGGCGCTGGCGTTTCTGGGACTGTACCTGGGCCGGCGGCTGTACAGGCGGCTGTGGGACCCCAGGGTGATCGACGACGACGGAAAAGGAGGCTGAGCCGTGTATCTGCATTTGGGACAGTCGGTGGTGGTGCCCTACCGGGACGTCATCGGCCTGTTTGACCTGGACAATACCTCCTCCTCCCACCTGACCCGGAAGTTTCTGGAGCGGGCGGAGAAGGAGGGCAAGGTGGTGTCGGTGGGCGAGGACATCCCCAAGTCCTTTGTGGTCTGCGGGGACAGGAAGGGCGGACAGACCGTCTACCTCTCCCAGATGGCCACCGCCACCCTGCTCCGCCGGGCGGAGAACAACAGTTTTGAGTGACCCGGGGCGTCCCGGAGCACAAGGAAAGGAGCGCGGACCATGGAAATAGCGCCTATCACCTATCTCTGGAAGGACCGGAAGCGGATTCTGGGCCTGCCCATCACCTTCACCCGGTACCGGCTCAGCGAGGACCGGATCTTTCGGGAGACCGGCCTGCTCAACCTGAAGGAGGAGGAGGTGCTCCTCTACCGGGTGCGGGATCTGGAGCTGAAGCGGTCCCTGTTTCAGCGGATCTTCGGCGTGGGCACGGTGTGCGTCCACTCCTCGGACAAGACCACCCCCCACCTGGACCTGCTGAACATCAAGCACCCCAAGGAGGTCAAAGAGCTGCTCCACCGGCAGGTGGAGGAGATGAAGCTGTCCCGCCGCATGCGCACCACCGAGCTTCTGGGCGGACAGGGCCAGGAGGACGGCGGCCCGGACGACGGCCTGGACGAGGACGACGGCGATTTTCCCGACTGAGCTTCTCCCCTGCTCCGGGGGAGAAAACCCGGGTTTTCATCGGCGAATGGAGGAATCAACCCATGAAACGGCTCTGTTTACCCCTTTTTCTGGCCCTGATCCTGGTGCTGTCGGCCTGCGGCGCGGCGGGTCAGGCCCCGTCCGCCGGACAGAGCGGACCTGCGCCGTCCCAGGCGGCCCAGTCGCCCACCCCCTCCCCCGACCCGGCCGGGAGCCCGGAGGAAGTCGGGGCGGCCGGATACACCGTGGAGCGGCAGGACCGCTCGGTCCTCAACAGCGACGGCACCACGGCCCTGTCCTGGTACTGCGACCTGGTGCAGCTCACCGGGGACACGGAGGAGGCCCAGGCGGTCAACGACAGCCTGTCCGCCCACTGCGACGAATTTTTCGTCAAGGACGTGGGGGACGTGCCCCTGGACAAGGACCACGCGATGGTGTGGCGCAACACCGCGGAGGCCACCGTCACGGAGAATGAGGGCGGCCTGTTCAGCGTGCGCATGGACACCGACTGGTACATGGGGGGCGTATACAACAGCAACAGCCTGGGCTACACCTACGACCTGGCCACCGGCGAGGAGCTGGGTCTGGCCGACCTGACGGGCCAGGACCCGGACGCCCTGGCCGCCACCCTGCGGGAGCTTGTGAAGGCCTACATGGCCGGCCAGCCGGAGGCGGGCTGGTGGGACGACGCGGCGGACATCGTGGACAGCCGCAGCCTGGAGGACATGATCTTCTGGGTGGACGGCGGGGAGATCGTCCTGTGCTTCCCCACCTATGAGCTGACCATCGGGGCCTATGGCCCCGTCATTATCCCCACCGGGGTCATGGCCGAGCACTGACGGCCGTGTTTTTGCACAGCGGACCGGGCCCTGTGTCCCTTGCAGCGGCAGGGCCGTGAAGTCACAGGGCATGGTCCCATATACAAGTCCATATTCAAAACCAACAGCAGCTGCGTGTGGCGCGTGGGAGCGGACAAGGCCCGTTTCCAGGCGCCACACCCAGCGCGTATCCAAGAACAAGCGGAGGTTATTATGTCTGACGAGTTAGAACTGGAACAGAGCGCCACCCAGGTGGACCACGAGTACGGCGGCAGCGAGATCCAAGTGCTGGAGGGCCTGGAGGCCGTCCGCAAGCGGCCCGGCATGTATATCGGCTCCACCTCGTCCTCGGGCCTGCACCACCTGGTGTATGAGATCGTGGACAACTCCATCGACGAGGCCCTGGCCGGGTACTGCGACCGCATCGACGTGGCCATTCTGGAGGGGGACGTGATCTCCGTCACCGACAACGGCCGCGGCATCCCCGTGGACGTCCAGCCCCAGACCGGCCTGCCCGCGCTGGAAGTGGTGTTCACCATCCTCCACGCTGGCGGCAAGTTCGGCGGCGGGGGCTACAAGGTGTCCGGCGGCCTCCACGGCGTGGGCGCCAGCGTGGTCAACGCCCTGAGCGAGTGGCTGGAGGTGCGGGTCCACAAGGACGGCAAGATCTACGAGATGAAGTTCTCCCGGGGCAAGGTGACCCAGAGCATGACCATCGTGGGTGAAACCGACCGCCACGGCACCGAGGTGGTGTTCAAGCCCGACCCGGAGATGTTCGAGGACACGGTGTACGACTACGAGACCCTCCACACCCGCATGCGGGAGGAGGCCTTCCTCAACGCGGGGCTGAAGATCGTCATCCAGGACCGCCGCCCGGGCATGGAGCAGGAGGACACCATGCACTACGAGGGCGGCATCCGGGAGTTCGTCACCTTCATCAACAAGAACAAGACCCCCATCCACGACGGGGTCATCTACATGTCCGGCATGAAGGACGACTCCATGGCCGAGATCGCCATGCAGTACACCGACACCTACAACGAGATCCTGGTGTCCTTTGCCAACAACGTCCACACCCCCGAGGGCGGCATGCACGAGACCGGCTTCAAGCAGGCCCTGACCAACGTGCTCAACGCCTACGGCAAGAAGATGAAGATCCTCAAGGACGAGGACAAGGTGTCGGGCGAGGACTGCCGGGAGGGCCTGACGGCGGTGATCTCGGTGAAGCTGACCGAGGCCCAGTTCGAGGGCCAGACCAAGGCCAAGCTGGGCAACGCCCACATCCGCACCCTGGTCAACAATCTGGTCAGCGAGAAGCTGGAGGAGTTTCTGGAGGAGAACCCGGCGGTGGGCAAGGCCATCCTGGACAAGGCCCTCACCGCCTCCCGGGCCCGTGAGGCGGCCCGGAAGGCCAGGGAGTCGGTGCGTCGCAAGACCGCCCTGGGCGGCGCCGCCATGCCCGACAAGCTGCGGGACTGCAACGAGGTCAACCCCGAGCTCACCGAGCTCTACATCGTGGAGGGCGACTCCGCAGGCGGCTCGGCCACCCAGGGCCGGGACTCCCGGTTCCAGGCCATCCTCCCCCTGTGGGGCAAGATGCTCAACGTGGAGAAGGCCCGGGCCGACAAGGTCTACGGCAACGACAAGCTCCAGCCCGTCATCACCGCCCTGGGCGCCGGCATCGGCGACGAGTTCGACGTGACCAAGCTGCGCTATCACAAGGTCATCATCATGGCCGATGCCGACGTGGACGGCGCCCACATCCGTACCCTGCTGCTCACCTTCTTCTTCCGCTTCATGCGGCCCCTGATCGAGAACGGCTATGTGTACTCCGCCGTGCCGCCCCTGTACAAGCTGACCCGGGGCAAGACCACCCGGGTGGCCTTCTCCGACGAGGAGCGGGACGCGGTGTCCGCCGAGCTGCGTGGGGACAACCCCAACGCCAAGGTGGACATCAGCCGCTTCAAGGGCCTGGGCGAGATGAACCCCCACGAGCTGTGGGAGACCACCATGGACCCGGAGAAGCGCACCCTCCGCCGCATTGAGCTGGACGACGCCGTGGCCGCAGACGCCACCTTCACCGTCCTCATGGGCGAGAAGGTGGAGCCCCGCAAGGAGTTCATCGAGAAGAACGCCAAGTATGCGGTGAACCTGGACTATTGATTTGGAGGCTGTGTGATGAAGAAATCTGCGCTTTTCGCGGCCCTCGGTCTGGCCCTGGCCCTCACGGCCTGCGCCGCGGAGCCTGCCGGACCTGCCTCATCCACCCCCGCGCCGGAGTCCGCCCCGGCCCTCTCCCCCACCCCTGTGCCGGAATCCGCCTCCCCCTCCCCCGCGGCGGAGGCGGGGGGCCTCATGCGGGTGAACGGCGGGTCCAGGGAGGCCTTTGCCGCCGCCCTGGAGCGGTTGCTTCAGGAGCATATTCTGCCCGACGGGACGGACGCGGGCCTCCTGGAGGGGTACGACATGGCGGACAACCGGTTCGCCGTCTGCGATGTGGACGGGGACGGGGAGCGGGAGCTGATCCTGATCTATGAGAGCACCATGGTTGCCGGGAGGCGTGGTTATGTATTCTCCTGGAATGGGGAGACCGGGGAACTGGGTGTCCAGCTGGAGACCTCTCCCGAGCTGACCTTTTATGAGAGTGGAGCGGTCCAGTCGGATTCCCAGCACAACCAGCAGCTGATCAGCAGGGATTTCTGGCCCTATGCCCTCTACCGCTATGACAAGTATCTGGACGTCTATGTGGAGGTGGGCTCGGTGCACGCCTGGGGCCGGGAGGCGCTGGAGAACGGCTACCCGGAGGAGGCCGACAAGAGCGGCACCGGCTTTGTGTACTATATCGCGGCCGACGGAGGGGACAGCGACGAGCCCCTGGACGCCTCCGTCTACCAGGCGTGGCGCTACGTCTATGTGCGGGACAGCCAGGAGATTCAGCCGGAGTACCTGGCCCTGACCGAGGAGAACATCCAGAGTATTCTGGAGGGGTGAGCGCCCCCGCTCCAGACCCTTTGACAAAATATCGTGGGACATCCGTCCCACTACAACCTCTATGAGGAGGAAATCAATTCATGAGCAAGAAGCCCCAATACGACCCGGAGGAGATTCGCTACCCCAATCAGCACATTGAGGTGTCTCCCCTGGTGCCGGAGATGGAAAAATCCTATATTGAGTATGCCATGAGCGTCATTGTGGGCCGGGCCCTGCCCGACGTGCGGGACGGCCTGAAGCCGGTGCACCGCCGCATCCTGTACGCCATGTACGAGGACAACCTGACGGCGGACAAGCCCTTCAAGAAGTCGGCCACCTGCGTGGGCGACGTGCTGGGCCGGTACCACCCCCACGGCGACGCCTCCGTCTACGACGCCCTGGTGCGCCTGGCCCAGGACTTCTCCATGCGCTACATGCTGGTGGACGGCCACGGCAACTTCGGCTCCATCGACGGCGACCCCCCGGCCGCCTACCGCTACACCGAGGCCCGGCTGAGCAAAATCTCCGACGAGATGCTCCGGGACATCGAGAAGGACACGGTGGACTGGGACCCCAACTTTGACGAGACCCGGAAGGAGCCCAAGGTGCTCCCCTCCCGGTTCCCCAACCTGCTGGTCAACGGCTCCAGCGGCATCGCCGTGGGCATGGCCACCAACATCCCGCCCCACAACCTGACCGAGGTCATCAACGCCACCATCTGCGTGCTGGACAACCCGGAGGCCGAGCTCTCCGACCTGATGGAGCACATCAAGGGCCCCGACTTCCCCACCAGGGGCATCATCATGGGCCGGTCGGGCATCCGGGCGGCCTACGCCACCGGCCGGGGCCGGCTGTGCGTCCGGGCCCGCACCGAGTTTGAGGAGTTCGGCAAGGACCGCACCCGCATCATCGTCACCGAGATCCCCTACCAGGTCAACAAGCGCATGCTCATCAAGAACATGGCCGACCAGGTGGAGGACAAGCGGCTGGAGGGCATCTCCGACATCCGGGACGAGTCCGACCGCAACGGCATGCGGGTGGTCATCGAGCTCAAGCGGGACGCCAACCCCCAGGTGGTGCTCAACCGGCTCTTCGCCCAGACCCAGCTCCAGACCACCTTTGCCATCAATATGCTGGCTCTGGTGGACGTCAACGGCAAGCTCCAGCCCCGCATCCTGTCCCTGCGCCACATCCTGGACGAGTACATCGCCTACCAGGAGCAGGTCATCATCCGGCGCACCCGGTTCGACCTGAAGAAGGCCCAGGAGCGGGCCCACCTGCTGGAGGGCCTGCTCATCGCCCAGGACAACATCGACGAGGTCATCCACATCATCCGCACCAGCTACGACGACGCCAAGGACCGCCTCATGGAGCGGTTCGGCCTGGACGACGTGCAGGCCCAGGCCATCCTGGACATGCGCCTCAAGGCCCTGCAGGGACTGGACCGGGAGAAGCTGGAGAACGAGTACAAGGAGCTGGAGGCCCGCATCGCCTACTTCCAGCAGCTGCTGGGCTCCGAGGAGATGCTCCGGGGCGTGCTCAAGGACGAGCTCATCGCCATCCGGGACAAGTACGGCGACGAGCGGGTCACCGAGATCCAGGACGTGGAGGACGAGATCGACATCGAGGACCTGATTGAGGAGGAGGAGTGCGTCTTCACCCTCACCGCCGGCGGCTATATCAAGCGCCTGCCCGCCTCCACCTACAAGACCCAGCGCCGGGGCGGCAAGGGCATCACCGCCATGGCCACCAAGGAGGAGGACTATGTGGACACGGTCTTTACGGCCTCCACCCACGACTTCATCCTCTTCTTCACCAACAAGGGCCGGGTCCACCGGAAGAAGGGCTACCAGATCCCCGAGGCGGGCCGCATGGCCAAGGGCACCAATCTGGTGAACATCCTGCCCGTGGAGAGCGGCGAGAAGGTGACCGCCATGATCCACCTGCGGGAGTTCCCCGAGGACCGGTACCTCACCATGGTCACCCGGAACGGCACGGTCAAGCGCATCCAGCTCTCCGCCATCAACACCGCCCGCAAGGCGGGCATCCGCTGCATCACCCTGGACGAGGGGGACGAGCTCATCGCCGTCCGGGAGACCGACGGCGACCAGGCCATCCTCATCGCCACCCACGACGGCATGGCCATCTGCTTCAAGGAGACCGACGTGCGCTGCATGGGCCGGGACGCCTGCGGCGTCCGGGGCATCAAGCTCCGTGAGGGGGACTACGTCATCGGCGCGGCCCGGGCCAAGCGGGATCACCAGGTCCTCATGGTCACCGAGAACGGCTACGGCAAGCGGACCGACATGGACGAGTATATCCGCGCCGACGGCCCCCAGAATCGCGGCGGCTACGGCCTGAAGGGCTACAACGTCACCGAGAAGACCGGCCCCGTGGTGGGGGTCAAGGTGGTCAGCGATGCCGACGACATTCTGGTCATCAACGACGCGGGCGTCATCATCCGTATGGCGGTGTCCGGCATCTCCACCTACGGCCGCGCCGCCCAGGGCGTGAAGCTGATGAACCTGGATGAAGGTGTAAAGGTAATTTCCTTTGCACGTACCGACCACGAGGACGAGGAATCCATCCAGGAGGAAGAAATTTCCGGCGGCGACGCCCCTGTTTCCACATCTTCCGACGACACTGTGGAATAAAATCATAGAAAAAAGCCTTCCCGATAGCGGGGAGAGGACGGAAAAGGAAAAGTCAGAGCACAAAAGCCTTCCCCCTGCGGGGGCACCTTCCCCCGCAGGGGGCGGATGAGGGGGAACGCCGCCATGCGTACCGGAGAAACCATGCGGCTCCGGGCCCAGGAGCTGAGAAAAAACGCGACCAAAGAGGAGCGGCACCTGTGGTATGACTTTTTAAAGACGTTTCCCATGCAATTCCGTCGACAGGTGGTGTTTGGCCCCTATATTGTGGATTTTTACTGTGCTGCAGCCAGACTGGCCGTGGAGCTGGACGGCTCCCAGCATTATCAGGGCAGCGGCCCGGACAGCGACCGGTCCAGGACGGAGTATCTGCTCCGTGAGCACGGAATATCGGTGCTGAGGTTCAGCAATCTGGATATCCAGAGAAATTTTGAAGGGGTTTGTACCGCGATTATTCAGGCTTTGAAGGAGCGGGACCCCTCATCAGCCGCGCTTCGCGCGCCAGCTTCCCCCCAGGGGGAAGCCAAGGAAAAGCCTTCCCCCCTGAGGGGGGAAGGTGCCCCCGGAGGGGGCGGATGAGGGGAAGTATCCCCAAAACCCGGCCCTGATGTGGAGAAAATCCGCCGATCATCATTGACCTATTCGCCCATGGAGAAAAGGAGGCCGCGTATGAACCACCGCAGACGCAGACGCATGACCATCCGCCCCAGCAAGAGTATGATCACCTTCAGCCGGGTGTTCGGCGGGATTTTTGCCGCCGTGGCCCTGGGATTCCTGTATATCGGCGTCACCGAGCTGCTGCCCAACACCGGCCCCTTCGGCCTGATATGGACAGTGATGTCCCTGGGCTTTGTGGGTATCGGTGTCTACGGCGCCTGCAACAAGAAGGGTATGTACTTCTCCTACGAGTGGAACATTGACGAGGAGAGCGAGGGGGACGCCTCCGCCCCGTCCGCTGAGGGCCCCGCCGCCCACAGCGCCGAGGCCCGGCTGGCCGAGCTCCAGCGGCTCTACGACCAGCACCTCATCACCGCCCGGGAGTTTGAGGAGAAGCGGCAGGAGATCCTCCGGGACCTTTAAGCGCCTTCCCCTGGGGGAAGGTGGCATTTGCGGAGCAAATGACGGATGAGGGGAAGGGTGTGGGGACATGGAGAAAGAGACTTCATTACGTACCCGTGCCCGTCAGCTGCGAAAAAACGCCACAAAGGAAGAAAAGCATTTGTGGTATGATTTTTTGCGTACTTACCCGGTCCAGTTTTTGCGCCAAAAGCCGTTTGGACCTTATATTGTGGATTTCTATTGCCATCAGGCCAGATTGGCTGTTGAATTGGATGGGTCCCAACATTATTTGGAGCCTGGATTGAAGGCAGACCAAAAACGGGCGGAGTATCTGGAGAACGTGAGACATATACGCATTCTCCGCTTTTCCAATCTGGATATCAAAGAAAACTTTGAAGGCGTTTGCATTGCAATTAAGCTGGCGGTGGAGGAGGGGGTCCCCTCATCCGCCGCGGCTCTGCCGCGCCACCTTCCCCCAGGGGAAGGCAAAGATAGGAGCACTATGAAGACAGTCACAATCTACACCGACGGCGCCTGTTCAGGCAACCCCGGTCCGGGGGGCTGGGGGGCCATTCTGATGTACGGCACGTTCAAGAAGGAGCTCTCCGGCGGCGAGGGCCACACCACCAACAACCGCATGGAGCTGACCGGGGTCATCACGGCCCTGGAGGCCCTGAAGGAGCCCTGCGTGGTGGAGCTGTACTCCGACTCCAAGTACGTCATCGACGCCCTCCAGAAGGGCTGGGCCAAGAGCTGGAAGGCCAAGGGCTGGGTGAAGGCGGACAAGAAGCCCGCGTTGAACCCGGATCTGTGGGAGCGGCTGCTGGCGCTGTGCGAGCGCCACACCGTCAACCTCCACTGGGTCAAGGGTCATGCCAGTAACCCGTACAACAACCGCTGCGACGAGCTGGCGGTGGCGGAGAGCAGGAAGTATCAATAACAAAACAGCGTGGATCAAGGGATTCCCTCGATCCACGCTGTTTTTATCATTTATCGGCAGAAAACGGCCCTACTCCTTGATGACGATGCCGAACCGTCTGGCCAGCTGGGCGGCCTGAAACAGGTCCACCACCGCCCCCTTCAGCTCGGCGGCGGAGGCGGAGAACACCGGCTCGATGAGGGTGCAGGAGGTCAGGTCCACCCCGGCCAGGGGGGTCTGGAAGAAGTTGACCCGGGTAAGGGCGCACCGGTCCAGGGTCAGGCCCCTGACCCGGCAGCCAGACAGGGCGGCGTCCTCCATGGAGCAGTCCCGGAAGGCCACGTCCCGCAGGGCGGCGGCGTTGCAGTTGGCCAGGTCCAGGCGGCAGTTGGAGAAGGACACGTCCCGGAGGGACGCGCCGGAGAGGTCGGCCCCCAGGGCCTTGCAGCCGTCAAAGGTGCACCGGGTCAGGCTGGCCTTTGTAAAGCGGCACTGGGACAGGTCGCAGTCCTGGAACAGCACGTCCCGGAGGGAGGCGGCGGCAAAGGAACACCCTGTCAGCCTGCACCGCACCAGCCGGCAGCCGGACAGCTCCAGCTCGGCCAGGTCCTCCCCCAGGGCGGTCTGGCCGGAGAAGTCCAGCCCCTCCAGCCGCTCCCCCTCCTCCGCGGCCTCCAGGGCCAGGGGGAGAAGTTCCCCCGGCTCCCCTGCCGGAGGCAGAACCGGCTCTTTCGGCATTGTGTACCCCTCCCCTCTCGTGTACCAACAGGGTATCATGCCCGGCGGGAGAATACAAGGCCCCGACGCAAAGGCCCCCGGAGCAGCCAAGAGCGGCTGTTCCGGGGGCTTTAAATCCACTGTCCACAGCCGGGCGGCCCGATGTGGAAAACATCAGCCCAGGCTGTCGGGGGGATAGTCCTCTCTCTTCAGCTTCTGGAGGTAGCGGACCTTTTTCCGCCGGTACCACACGCAGTTGAACACATTGCCCAGGATCAGGATGTTGCCGCACAGGTAGAGCCACAGCAGCAGGATGACCACCGAGGTGAGGGACCCGTACACCAGGGAGTACCGGGAGGACAGGCCGATGAACCAGGAGAACAGGATGGAGGCGGCCACCAGGGCCACGGAGGCCAGGATGCCGCCGGTGAGGATAGGGGGCCTGGGCTTGCCTCTGGGGGCGGATATGCGGTACACCAGCAGCACGAACAGCAGCACCAGGCAGAACAGGATGGGGAACCGGATCCACTGCCAGTCCCAGGGCAGGTCGCCGGGGTTGAGGTGGAAGAAGTCCTCCACCAGGGTGAAGAGCCAGCCGCCGGTGAGCACCACCACCAGGGACAGGTAGATGGTGACCAGGAACAGGAGGGAAAAGAGCACGCTGGCGATGATCTGGAAGATGCCGGTGTAGGTCTTGCGCTCGTAGATGTCGCTCATGATGTTCATCAGTGCCCGGAAGGCGGCGGAGGCGGAGAACAGCGTGGCGGACAGGCCGGCCACCAGCATGGCGGTGGACTGGTTGGTACTGATATAGCCCACGTACTCGGCCACCACGTCCAGGGTGCCCCTGGGGAGGAACTCCTCGATGCCGCTGAGCAGGGTCACCGGGTCCAGCTTCAGCAGGCCCACGAAGCCGTTGACGCAGATGAGCACCGGGAAAAAGGTGAGGATCAGGAAGTAGGCCAGCTCAGCGGCGGACCGGGACACATTTTTGCTGAAATACAGGTCCACCATCTCCCGGATGAACCGCACCGGGCTGGAGTTCCACACCGTGCCCACAAAGACCGCCTCCTCTCGGGCCGGCCCGCGGCCGGCATGCTGCGCTGAAGATTTACGCAGTATTATAGCATGTTCCCTTTTGCAAGGCAAATTACGCCCCAAAACCGGGAAAATAAAGACAAAAAACCGCCTGCTTTAACAGCAGGCGGCTCTTCATTCCGCTCTCTCTAGCGCGATCAGGCCAGCTTGTTGAGCTTGATGGTCATGCTGCTCTTCTTGCGCGCGGCGTTGTTGCGGTGCAGCAGACCGTGGCCCACAGCCTGGTCCACAGCCTTGACAGCCACCTTGTAAGCGCCCTCGGCCTCGCTGCGGTTGCCCTCGGCCACTGCGGCCTCAAACTTCTTCAGATCAGTCTTGATGGCAGACTTGGCGGCCTTGTTCTGCGCGGCCTTGGCCTGGCTGACCAGCACACGCTTCTTGGCAGACTTAATATTCGGCAAACCAAACACCTCCTCCGATGACGATTAACGTATCTGCAATACGCATATACGCATAGTTTGCCTGTAGCAGATTTATATTGTACCAGCACAAGAGGAAAAATGCAAGAATAAATTGAAAAAATTTGTCCACTTTTTGAATAGACAGGGCCGAGACGCTAAAAATAGTGCTTACATACTGGAAAAGTACCATATGTAGAGGGCCGCCGGCCCCATGATTTTGGAGGAAAGGGTGAAAAGGGGATGCTTGGACGGAGGACGGACCTGGCCGTGGAGGCCAAGAGCATCTGGGAGGAGGGCGCCCGGGGGGGCGCGCTGGAGGGCGTGGAGACCAGGGAGACGGAGCGGGAGGGCTTTCCCGTCACCCGGGTGGACATCCTGGACCGGCAGGGGGCGCAGGCCCTGGGCAAGCCGGAGGGGTCCTACGTGACGGTGGAGCTCTCCGGCCTGGAGCGCCGGGAGGAGGACGCCTTCGGCCGGGCGGCCCGGGCGGTGGGGGCGGAGCTCTCCGCCCTGCTGAAGCTCAGGCCCGGGGAGAGCGTGCTGGTGGTGGGCCTTGGCAACCGCGCCATCACCCCCGACGCGGTGGGCCCCCTGGCGGTGGAGCACACCATGGTCACCCGCCACCTGGTGCAGCGGGTGCCGGAGCACTTTGGGTCCTTCCGGCCGGTGTCCGCCCTGGCGGCGGGGGTGCTGGGCACCACCGGCGTGGAGAGCGGCGAGCTGGCGGCGGCCATGGCGGGGGCGGTGCGGCCTGCCCGGGTGGTGGCGGTGGACGCCCTGGCCTCCCGCAGCCTGTCCCGGCTGTGCCGCACCATCCAGATCGCGGACACGGGCATTGTCCCCGGCTCCGGGGTGGGCAACGCCCGGGCGGCCCTCAATGAGGAGACCCTGGGGGTGCCCGTCATCGCGGTGGGGGTGCCCACGGTGGTGGACGCGGCCACCCTCTGCGCCGACGTGCTCTCCGAGGCGGGCCGCCCCGGCCTGGACCCGGGCGCGCTGGGAGACGGGGGCAAAGGCGTTATAGTCACCCCCCGGGAGATCGACCGCCAGGTGGCCGACATGGCCAAGGTCATCGGCTACGGCATCAACCTGGCCCTCCAGGAGGGGCTGACCGTGGCCGACGTGGACATGTTCCTCAGCTAGGGGGCACTTCCATTTCCCGGGGATATTTGGTATAATAGCCGCAAAGCGGCTATTATACTTTGCTTTCAGCGGTTTTTCTCGCCCCTTGCGGGGCAACCGAAAAACCCGGCTGATGACGCCATGCATGGTATCACCACACAGCCGCAATCAGCCGCCCGGCCCCTCCGGGCGGAAAACTGGAGGGATTCCACCAGTGAGACGGATCAAGTGCGACAACTGCGGCAAGGTCTACGACGGCGACGCCCGGGACTTCTGCCCCTCCTGCGGCCGCCGCACCCCCCGGGGGGACGCCGGGGGCAATACGGGACATTTTCAGTTCTCCGCGCCCCCTCCGGAGCCGGATGAGCCGGTGACGGAGCCGGTCATGGCGCCCCCTGTCCGGCGGGGCGGCGGGGTTTTGCTGCTCCGGGTGCTCATCGGCATCGGCCTGGCGGTGTGCGCCGCTCTCATCGCCTGGGGCGTGGTGCGCTACCAGACCCAGGACAGCGGCCCCATCCCCTCTGTGGCCGAGGACAGGGACACCTTTGCGGTGGGGGGCCTGACGGTGGCGGTGAACGGCCTGTCCTGGGTGGACCTGGACCAGAGCTCCCGGCTGTGGTGGGCGGATTTCGACCTGCTGGCCGTGGACGTGACGGTTACCGGCGGCGACAGCCTGGACTGGGACTACCCCACCGGTGAGATCTATCTGGCCCTGGACGGGGGGCACTACATCCCCCCGCTGGAGGACAGCACCGACCTGGACATGCTGGCCGAGCTGGGGGTGAAGGGTATCACCACCTACGACCTGCTGTGGCAGGACCCGCTGGAGGGGAACCTGCTGTTCTACGTGCCCAAGGGCTTTGACAGCGCCGTGCTGTGCCTGGAGGAGCGGACGGGCAAGGACGAGACGGAGCGGGTGGCAGCCATCCATACATACGCCGTTACTCTGCCCCCGCGGGAGGAGGTAGCGCCGTGAAGAAGCACTGTGCCCAATGCGGGAAGAGCTGGCATGGCCGGCGGGACACCTGTCCCCGCTGCGGCTCCGCCCAGATCTATGAGGCCGGCGGCGGCTGGGAGAAGCCGGTGCTCATCGGCGTGGCGGTGGCCATCGTGGTCATCGCCGTGGCCCTCTTCGCCACCCGCACCACCGGCTACTGGTACGACACCAACCTGTCCGCCCGCATGACCTCCGCCGTGCGGCAGGGGCCGTCGGAGGAGTACCAGGGGGAGAGCATCTGGCGGGTGACGGTGGAGGTGTCCAACCAGGGCAACTTTGACGCCTGGATCAGCGTGGACTACTTCAGTTTTTACGACGATGAGGACTGGTGGCTGGACTGCCAGGCCGACTATCCGGTCTACCTGGCCGACGAGGACCGGCAGAACTGGCACGAGGTGTGGCTGCCCGCCGGGCAGACCACGGAGCTGGAGTGTCTGCTGTCGGTGCCCGACAGCGCCAGGAGCCTGACCATGGAGTATTCCACCCACAGTTACAGCAGCGGCCGGGAGGAGACCACCTTCTCCCTGCCCGAATAAAAAGGAGCGACGCAAGTGGACAATATCATTCTCATCGGCATGCCCGGCTCAGGCAAGAGCACCGTGGGCGTGCTTCTGGCCAAGACCCTGGGCTACGGCTTTATCGACACCGACCTGACCATCCAGCAGCGGGAGGGGGCCCTGCTCCAGGAGATCCTGGACAAGCGGGGGCTGGAGGCCTTCCTGGACGCGGAGGAGGCGGCCATCTGCTCGGTGACGTGTACCGGGACGGTCATCGCCCCCGGGGGCAGCGCGGTGTGCCGGGAGGGGGCCATTGGCCACCTGAAGCAGCTGGGCACCGTGGTGTACCTGCGGGTGTCCCTGGAGGAGCTGAAGGGGCGGCTGAACAACATGAGCACCCGGGGTATCGCCCTCTCTCCCGGCCAGACCCTGGCCGACCTGTACAACTACCGGGCGCCGCTCTATGACAAGTACGCCGACATCACCGTGGACGCCGACGGCCAGACCCTGGAGGAGACGGTGGCCGCCGTGCTCCGGGCCCTTATCGCCCGAGGGGACGGGCAGTAACCAACGCCTTCCCCCCCGGGCAGAAGCCAGAGAGGCTGCTGCTCCCAAGCCTTCCCCCTGGGGGGAAGGTGGCATTTGCGCAGCAAATGACGGATGAGGGGAACGCCCTTCGGGGAGGTACTTTTCACCGGCGAAAAGTACCCAAAAGCCGCTGGGAAAAAGGGGCCCCGCGGAAGACGGCACGTCTTTTGTGGGGAGAGGAGCCGCAGCGGAATGAATGAGCTTTGCCATTTATGGCAAAGCGAACGATATGTAGCTTGCGGCGACGACGCGCGGAGGGGCCCTTCCAGGGCCAAACGCGCCCGTTTCCCCCTGGTACCCCCTTCGGAGACGCGGCTTGCGGCGGTAGTGTCCAATTACCCGCCGAACCTGAAAGTAGTTACTATGCCGGTTCGGTGCCCTGCGTATCGTTATTGCATGGCCCGAGCAGCGTTACCCGCCCAGACTTGTGAGCCCCTGCAATTCAATGACCTTTCTCAATGCCGCACGCAGTCTCTGCGCCGTGTTTCAATCTCTGCCCGAGGCAAGCCCTTCCCTTTCCCCACTGGTAATATCCCGGGATATGTGTTATACTAAGTAAAGATACGGGGCGGTGCGGAGCCGCTCCGGCCGGTACGCCGCAATACGGGAACCGTCAGACACCCCCGCCGGGAGGCCCTTTTTCCGGGGGGTGTCTTTTTGACGGCCTGCCGGCGGTGACGGTCCAGGTCCCCGGCTGCGGGCCGGCGGGATGTCCGGGCCGTCCTCCGCAAATTTTTGACAAAGGAATTGTGCATCTATGACCTTTCGTGAACTTGGCCTGATCAAACCCATCCTGGAGGCCCTGGCCGGCCTGGGCTATGAGAAGCCCTCCCCCATCCAGGAGAAGGCCATCCCCCCCGCCCTGGCCGGGCGGGACGTGCTGGGCTGCGCCCAGACCGGCACGGGCAAGACCTGCGCCTTTGCCGCCCCCATCCTCCAGCGCCTCAACGGGGAGATCCCCGCCGGGCGGCCCATCCGCTCCCTCATCCTCACCCCCACCCGTGAGCTGGCCCTCCAGATCCAGGAGAGCTTCGAGGCCTACGGCAAGCGCCTGCCCCTCCGCTCCGCCGTGATTTTCGGCGGCGTGGGCCAGCAGCCCCAGGTGGACAAGCTGAGGAAGGGCGTGGACATCCTGGTGGCCACCCCCGGCCGCCTGCTGGACCTCCAGGGCCAGGGCTATGTGGACCTGTCCAGGCTGGAGATCTTCGTCCTGGACGAGGCCGACCGGATGCTGGACATGGGCTTCATCCACGACGTGCGCCGGGTGCTCAAGCTGCTGCCCGCCGTGAAGCAGACCCTCTTCTTCTCCGCCACCATGCCCCCCGAGGTCATGGACCTGGTCAACGGCCTGCTGAAGAACCCGGTGAAGGTGGCGGTGGACCCGGTGTCCTCCCCGGTGGAGATCATTGACCAGAGCGTCTACCTGGTGGACAAGGGCAACAAGACCAAGCTGCTGGCCTGGCTGGTGGAGGGCCTGGAGGTGAAGAACGCCATTGTGTTCACCCGCACCAAGCACGGGGCCAACAAGGTGGCCGGCGACCTGGTGAAGGCGGGCATCTCCGCCGCGGCCATCCACGGCAACAAGAGCCAGACCGCCCGGCAGCAGGCCCTGGCCGATTTCAAGGCGGGCAAGGTGCGCTGCCTGGTGGCCACCGACATCGCCGCCCGTGGCCTGGACATCGAAGAGCTGTCCCACGTGTTCAACTACAATCTGCCCGAGGTACCCGAGACCTACGTCCACCGCATCGGCCGCACCGGCCGGGCGGGCCGTGGGGGCACCGCCGTGTCCTTCTGCGACTTCGGCGAGCAGCAGTACCTGAAGGATATCGAGAAGCTCATCGGCCGCAAGGTGCCGGTGGCCCAGAACAACCCCTGGCCCATGGAGGTGTTCGAGGCCCCCAAGGACGCCAAGGGCCGCCCGGTGAACGCCGACGACGCGGAGGCCCGCGCCGCCGCCAAGGAGCGCCGCCGGGCCCGCGACGCGGCCAACAAGGCCGCCGCCGAGGCCCGCAAGGCCAGGCAGGCCGCCCCCGTCCCGGCGGAGGAGCCCGCCCCCGCCGCGGTCCCGGCGGAGACCCCGGCCAAGAAGCGCCGCCGCCGCCGGAAAAAGTCCGGCCAGAGCGAGGCGGCGGAGCAGGCGGCCGCCGTCCAGGTCCAGGCCCCCGTGGAGGAGGTCTCCGAGGCGCCCAAGAAGAAGAGCCGCCGGGGGGTCCGCCGCCAGCACCTGGAGGACACCATCCCCGCCGCGCCCAGCCAGCCCCAGACCGACTTCTACAAGCCCAATCCTCTGGACGGGGACGTGATCCTGGACGCCACCGCCCGTCTGCTGGCGCCCAAGCCCCTGACCCTGAGCCGTCCCTCCCGCCGGGAGGAGGAGCGGAAGGCGCCCCGGAAGAAGAAGGGGGCGCCCCAGGCCGAAGAGCAGCCCAAAAAGGAGAAGAAGTCCAGGGAGCAGGCGCCCGCCAAGTCCAAGAAGGAGAAGAAAGCGGAAAAGCCCGCCGCCTCCAAGCAGGAGCAGCCCAAGGCCGACGGCCGCCGGGAGGACAGCAGACGCCGCAGCCGGGGCCGCCGGAACGGTCCCCCGGAGGTCATGTTCCGCCGGGACAACCAGAAGGACTCCACCGAGCAGCCCAGCCTGATGAAGCCCTACTATATGACCCCCGACGACTGAGCCCGACACAGGACAGCACAGAGCGCAAAAGCCCCCGGGCGGATCATCGATCCGCCCGGGGGCTTCCATTTTTCCCAACCCCGTGGGAACGATTGGGGCCCTTTCCATGCCCGCAAAAAAACATAGGAAACTTCTATAAATTGCACGCAGTATTGAAATTTCCAATAAAAGGATTGAAAAATAGAATTTATCCTAGGGCCATGGTATAATATCCGCGTTTTCAATACAACAGACACGGTTGTCGGAAAGGAGTCCCATATGAAAGTAAATGCCAAGTCCATCAATTTGGAAAAGGTCCAGCAGGAGGCGGAGGAGTCCTACCGCAGAGGCTTTTTCTGCTGTGAAGCGGTGACCGAGATCATCCGCTCCAATTTTGAACTGGATGTGCCCGAAGAGGTCATCCGCATGTCCTCCGGCATGGCCGTCGGCGTGGGCAGGTCGGGGTGTATCTGCGGCGCGCTGAACGGCGGCGTTCTGGCCATCGGCATGTTCTTTGGAAGGACCGAGCACAAGGGGCCCGCCGACCCCAGCGTGGTCAAATGCATGGCCCTGACCAAGGAGCTCCACGACTGGTTCAAGGCCAACAACACCAAGGGCGTGGCATGCTGCCGGGTGCTGACCCGGGAGTTCGACATGTCTCAGGGCGGGCACAAGAGCCAGTGCATCTACTATACCGGCCTGTGCGCCGCCAAGACCGCGGAGATCATCGCCAGAGAGCTGGGCATCCCCACCGAGGGCAAGATCACCGTCCTGACCCACGACGAGTACCTGAAGACCCGTATCACCCCCCTCGAGGCGTAACCATGAGCATTCTGAAACGAGTTCCCATTCCCATCTGCGCCGTGAGCCTGGGCATGTTCGGCCTGGGCAACTTGCTCCAGTCTTACTCCGAAGGGGTGCGGCTCCTGTGCGGGGCCGTGGGCGCGGTGCTCATGGCAGTGTTCTTGCTCAGCATCCTTGTGGACGTGAAAAAGTTCCGGACGGACATGGGCAATCCCATTATGGCCAGCGTGTCCTTCACCTTCCCCATGGCGGTCATGCTGCTGGCCACCTACCTCAACCCCTACATCGGCGGCCCGGCCAAAGTGATTTGGTATGTGGGCGTGGCGCTCCACGTGGTAATGATTATCTGGTTCAGCGTGAAATTCCTGAGGGGCTTTGCCCTGGAGCGGGTATTTGCCAGCTGGTACATCGTCTATGTGGGCATCGCCATGGCCGGCATTACGGCGCCCCCCTTCCAGGCCGCGGCCATCGGCTCGGCCTGCGTCGTGTTCGGCCTTGTCACCCTGGTGGTGCTGCTGGTGCTGGTGACGGTGCGGTACGTCAAGAAGCCGGTCCCCAAGCCCGCCCAGCCCCTCATCTGCATCTACGCCGCCCCCACCAGCCTGTGCATTGCGGGCTACGTCCAATCGGTCACCCCCAAGTCCCTGCCGCTGCTGCTGGTGCTGTGGGTGCTGGCCACGGTGCTGTTCCTGTTCGCCTGCGTCAAGTTCGTGCAGTATCTCAGGCTGCCCTTCTTCCCCAGCTACGCCGCCTTCACCTTCCCCTTTGTCATCAGCGCCATCGCCTCCAAGCAGCTGATGGCCTGCGCGGCCAACCTGGGCAGCCCCCTGCCCTTTTTGAGCACGGTGGTGCTGATTGAGACGGTTATTGCCACGTTCACCACCCTCTACGCCCTGGTGCGGTATCTCATGTTCCTCTTTGCCGGTTCCAAGCAGCCGGCAAAGGAACGGGTTTCCAGCCGGTAAAAGCAGAAAAATGCCGGACTCCTCACGGGGTCCGGCATTTTTAGCTATAAAAAAGGAGCACCCCCAGGGGGGTGCTCCGGATTTGCTCTGTACTCAGGAGAGAGCGGCAGTGATGATGGCCATGGAGCAGGCCCCACAGGCGGAACCTGTGGGGACCCCGGACCCAAGACATCTGCCGGGGCAAGTGAATTGCCCCCGGCATCAAGGGCTTGCCCAGGGCGCAAGCCCTTGGCGGCGCAGGCGCCGGGCCCTGCCAGGGGCAGGGCGGAGGTCTCCTCCATGGCCGCAAAAAAAGGAGCACCCCCAGGGGGGTGCTCCGGATTTGCTTAGTGCTCAGGAGAGAGCGGCAGTGATGATGGCCATGGAGTAGACCTCCTCGGCGTTGCAGCCGCGGGAGAGGTCGTTGATGGGGGCGTTCAGGCCCAGCAGGATGGGGCCGTAGGCGTCGAAGCCGCCCAGGCGCTGGGCGATCTTGTAGCCGATGTTGCCGGCGTTGATGTCGGGGAAGATGAAGGTGTTGGCGTAGCCGGCCACCTTGGAGCCGGGGAACTTCAGCTGGCCCACGGTGGGGGACACGGCGGCGTCGAACTGCATCTCGCCGTCCATAGCCAGGTCGGGGGCGGCGGCCTTGGCCTTCTCGCAGGCGGAGCGCATCTTGTCCACGTCCTCGCCCTTGCCGGAGCCCTTGGTGGAGTAGCTCAGGAAGGCCACCTTGGGGTCGATGCCGAAGATCTTGGCGCACTTGGCGGTCTCCAGGGCGATCTCCACCAGCTCGTCGTCGCTGGGCTTGATGTTGATGGCGCAGTCGCCCATGGCCAGGGCCTCGGCGCCGCCGGTGGAGTTCTCCCGCACCAGGATGAAGCAGGAGGAGACGATCTTGTTGCCGGGCTTGGTCTTGATCAGCTGCAGGGCGGGACGGACGGTGTCGGCGGTGGAGTAGGTGGCGCCGCCCAGCAGGCAGTCGGCCACGCCCATCTTCACCAGCATGGTGCCGAAGTAGTTGCCCTTCTTCAGGGCGGCGCGGCACTCGTCGGCGGTCATCTTGCCCTTGCGCAGCTCCACCATCTTCTCCACCATGGCCTCCATGCCCTCATAGGTCTCGGGGTCCACGATCTCGGCGCCGTCGATGTTGAAGCCGTGGTCGGCGGCGGCCTTCTTCACGGCCTCCACGTTGCCCACCAGCACGGGCTTGAGCCAGGAACCGGTCAGCAGCCGGGCGCTGGCCTCCAGGATGCGGGCGTCGGTGCCCTCGGTGAAGACGATCCGCTTGGGATTGGCCTTCAGAGTGTCGATGAGCTTGTTGAACATCTCCATCATATCGTACTTCCTCCAGTATTTCATGTAAAATAGGGGAATATTCCCTTGCGTGTCCCTATTATACACCACCCTGTCGGCGGTTCTCAATGGGAAAACCCACAAAAGGGACAATTTTATACTTTACTTTTTGTATTCCTACGGGTATACTATACTGGCTGTCATATAAAAATAGGGCGGAAATCCCGCCATGAAATGAAAAAGGTGTGTGCGACCAATGAGTTCCGATTTTTCCCGTTCCCTCTCCCTCCTGCGGCAGGAGAAGGGCGCGTCCCAGCGGGCGGTGGCCAAGGATCTGGGCATCTCCCAGGCGCTGCTCTCCCACTATGAAAACGGCATCCGGGAGCCCGGCCTGGCCTTTGTCATCAAGGCCTGCGACTACTACAACGTGTCCGCCGACTTCCTGCTGGGCCGTACCCTCACCAGGGACGGCACCACCATCGGCGCCGAGGAGCTGTACGACTACTCCGCCGAAAAGGACAACGTGCTCCACGGCAGCATCATGGCCACATTGTCCAAGAAGCTGCTGGTCAACTCCATCAGCGTGCTCTTCGACCTGCTGGGCAAGGTGGGCAAGCGGGACGCTATCCGGGCGGCCTCCGACTACCTGGGCACCGCCATCTACAAGCTCTTCCGCCACCTCTACCGGGCCGACGTGACCCAGAACGAGGACTTTTTCTCCGTGTCTCCGGCCCAGTTTGCCGCCGGCATGCCCAACGCGGACATGATCTGCGCCGAGGCCGAGTATGTGGAGGCCCTGTCCGCCCACGCCAAGGAGAAGGGCTCCTTCCCCGCCATGAACCACGACGCCCTGTCCAAGAACTACCCCGGCCCCTACCAGTCCCTGCTCCAGATCATCCACAACACCGGCGAGCGCATCAACCGGGGCATGAACTTCCGCCGCACCGACCGGAAGTAAGGCGGGCTTTCCGCGTTTCATTCTGTATCCCCTGATCGGAGGTATGGCGTCCTCACAAGCTCCCCACCCCTCGCCTCCCCCTGAAGGGGAACGCTCGCTCCGCTGTTCGTCCTTTCCAAATCAAACCCGCTCCGCTGGGCTTTGATTTGGTGATTCCCTACCGGAGGTTTTTTGTTTATGACCGATCAATCCAAAATCCGTAACTTTTCCATCATCGCCCACATCGATCACGGCAAATCCACCCTGTCCGACCGGCTGATCGAGAAGTGCAACGCCGTGGCCGAGCGGGACATGGAGAGCCAGCTGCTGGACAACATGGACCTGGAGCGGGAGCGGGGCATCACCATCAAGGCCCGTGCGGTGAAGCTCAACTACGCCGCCCAGGACGGCAACACCTACGAGCTCAACCTGATCGACACCCCGGGCCATGTGGACTTCAACTACGAGGTGAGCCGCTCCCTGGCGGCCTGCGAGGGCGCGGTGCTCATCGTGGACGCGGCCCAGGGCATCGAGGCCCAGACCCTGGCCAACACCTTCCTGGCCATGGAGCACGACCTGGAGATCCTGCCCGTGGTGAACAAGATCGACCTGCCCGCCGCCGACCCGGCCCGGGTCAAGGAGGAGATCGAGAACATCATCGGCATCCCCGCCGCCGACGCCCCCGAGATCTCCGCCAAGATGGGCATCAACATCGACGCGGTGCTGGAGGACATCGTAAAGAACGTTCCCGCCCCCAAGGGGGACCCCTCCGCGCCCCTCCAGGCCCTCATCTTCGACAGCCAGTACGACGCCTACCGGGGCGTTATCGTGTACTTCCGGGTCATGGAGGGCACCATCAAGACCGGCATGACCGTGAAGATGATGGCCTCCGGCGCGTCCTACGACGTGATCGAGTGCGGCCACCTGCTGCCCCTGGGCATGGAGCCCTGCAAGGAGCTCATCGCCGGCGAGGTGGGCTACTTCACCGCCTCCATCAAGAACGTGAAGGACACCCAGGTGGGCGACACCGTCACCGAGGCCGGCCGCCCCGCCGCCCAGGCCCTGCCCGGCTACCGCCCCGCCCGGGCCATGGTGTACTGCGGCATCTACACCGAGGACGGCTCCAAGTACCCCGACCTGCGGGACGCCCTGGAGAAGCTCCAGCTCAACGA
>NZ_CALXEG010000043.1 GCF_944387275.1 uncultured Pseudoflavonifractor sp. | reverse complement strand
GCGCGTTTGGCCCTGGAAGGGCCCTCCGCGCCTGTTGCCCCATGGCGGCTTTTGGGTACTTTTCGCCGGAGAAAAGTACCCCGTCGGAGACCGTTCCCCTCATCTTTGCAAGCTGCATGTCATCTAAAGACCGCCCCCTCATCCGTCTGGCCTGCGGCCAGCCACCTTCCCCCCAGGGGGAAGGCCTTGCCCTGAGGGAACAGAAAAACCACGATATAAAATTATAGAAACAAAAAACCGGGCCCCGGGCGACCGGCGGCAGGAAAAAGGAGTGGATAGACAGTGAAACGAATTTTGATCAAGGGCGCCGGCGACCTGGCCACAGGCACGGCGGTGCGGCTGCACCGGGCGGGATTCCCCCTGGTGATGACCGACATTGACCAGCCCACGGCGGTGCGGCGGACGGTGGCCTTCTGCCAGTGCATGTACGACGGCACCTGCACCGTGGAGGGCATCACTGCCCGGCGGGTGAGCGGCAGCGGGGAGGCCCTGGCCGCCCTGGAGAAGGGGGAGATCCCCGTCCTCAACGACCCGGAGGCCAAGATCCTCAAGGAGCTGGACTTTTTCGCCGTGGTGGACGCCATCCTGGCCAAGAAGAACCTGGGCACCACCATCCACGACGCGCCGGTGGTGCTGGCCCTGGGCCCCGGCTTCACCGCCGGAGTGGACTGCCACGGGGTCATTGAGACCCAGCGGGGCCACGACCTGGGCCGCCTCATCACCGACGGCTCCGCCGTGCCCAACACCGGCGTGCCGGGCAACATCGGCGGCTACACCACCGAGCGCATCATCCGCGCCAGCGCCGACGGCATCTTTGAGCCTGTGGCCGCCATCGGCGACCAGGTGGAGAAGGGGGACCTGGTGGCCAGCGTGGACGGCCAGCCGGTGTACGCCCTCATCACCGGCGTGGTGCGGGGCATGCTCCCCGCCGGGCTGAAGGTGTTCAAGGGCATGAAGTCGGGGGACATCGACCCCCGCTGCGAGGTGCGCCACTGCTTCACCGTGTCCGACAAGGCCCGGGCCATCGGCGGCGGCGTGCTGGAGGGACTGCTGTACTTCGGAAAGGAGAAGGGAATTTGGAACGACTGATCATCTGCGGCGGGGGACATGTGTCCCTGGCCCTGGCCCATGTGGCCTCCATTCTGGACTTCGACATCACCGTTATCGACGACCGGCCCGAGTTTGCCAACAAGGAGCGGTTCCCCATGGTGGGCCAGGTGCTGTGCATGGGCTTTGACCAGGCCCTGGACCAGCTGGGCAGCCGGGCCGACGACTACTACGTCATCGTCACCCGGGGCCACGCCTTTGACCGGGACTGCCTGGCCCATGTGCTCCGGGGACAGTACGCCTATGCGGGCATGATCGGCAGCAAGGGCAAGGTGGCGGCCGTGATGAAGAGCCTGCTCTCCGAGGGCTTCCCCCAGGCCCAGCTGGACGGCGTCCACTCTCCCATCGGCATCAAGCTGGGGGGCCAGAGCCCGGCGGAGGTGGCGGTGTCCATCGCCGCCGAGCTGGTGGCCGAGCGGGCCCGCATCGGCTCCATGCCCCCGCCGCCTCCCAGCCAGGAGCCCGGCGTGCTGGTGACTATCGTCAGCAAGCGTGGCTCCGCCCCCAGAGGGGAGGGCACCTGGATGCTGGTGCGGCCCGACGGGTCCATCCTGGGCACCGTGGGCGGCGGCGCCGCCGAGTTCAGGGCCAGGCAGGACGCCATGAAGCTGTGGAACGGGGAGGACATCCCCACCCGGCAGGTCTACGACCTGTCCCCCAACGCCGCCGACCTGGGCATGGTGTGCGGCGGCATCATTGAGGTGGAGTTCGCCCTCCGCCGCTGAGAAATCATAAGGGAGGGATCCGGAATGAAACGGGGAAGAATTGGGAAGTGTATGGTGGCCGGAGTCCTGACCTTGAGCATGGCCCTGACCTCGGGGGCGATGGCCGTGGGAGACGGCCAGCCCTCGTCCTGGGCCGCCGCCGAGGTGGAGCGGGCCCGGGAGGCGGGACTGCTGGACTTTGAGCCCCACTCCGGCTATCAGGAGGACATCACCCGTGGGGAGTTCGCGGGTCTGGCCGTGCTGCTGGCCAAGAGCCTGGGCTGCCCGGTGGAGGAGCTGGGCCAGGACAGCTGGCAGGGCACCCCGTTTACCGACCTGACCGCCGGCACCGAGGGCGTGTACAGCGCGGCGGCCTGGCGGCTGGGTCTGATGAACGGCGTGTCCGACACCACCTTTGCCCCTGACCGCACCATCACCCGCACGGAGATCTGCGTCCTGCTGGACCGTGTGATGGACGTGTGCGGCGTGGAGCTGCCCCAGACGGTGGACGGCGTGGCCGAGCGCATGGCCTCCGGGGCGGAGGGCGCCATCCCCGGCTGGGCTGCGGAGGGCGTGAAGAACCTGATCGGCTCCGGGCTGATGAAGGGCTCCGGGGACGGCTGGCAGCTGTCCGCCCACACCACCGTGGAGCAGGCCGCCCTGCTGGCGGTCCGGGCCATGGACGCGGGCTGTGCAGACCTGGAGGCCAAGCGCTTCACCGCCGCCGAGCGGGAGCAGATCGCCAAGCTCAAGGAGCTGCGGGCCACCTTTGGCAACCCCGGCGAGCCCTACGCCCAGGCGCCCTCGGTGGAGGAGTTCATCCCCGGCAAGCTCAACGACGCCTTCCTCCAGGACGCCCTCAACGCCCTCAACTACGTGCGGGCCGTGGCCGGGCTGGAGCCGGTGGGCATGCGGGACGAAAAGAACCAGGAGGTCCAGCTGGGAGCCCTGCTGCTGGCAGCCGGGGGAGACGAGGCCTTCAGCACCGAGCCCAGCAAGCCCAAGGGCATGTCCGAGGACCTGTACCGCAGGGGCTCCCAGGTCGTCAAGGAGAGCATGTCCGGCCGGGAGCAAAGGGACCTGACGGAATATGTGCTCAACCGCGTGGAGGACTACAGCATCTTGTTCATGGGCAGCGGCCGCCGCTGGCTGCTGGACCCCCTTCTGACCACCGTGGGCATGGGCTATATAGACGGCTACTCGGTCATCCAGGTGGGAAACGGCACCAGCGGCGAGTGGGACGGCCCGGACTATGTGACATGGCCCTCGGCGGGTGTGTTCCCGGAGGAACTGTTCCATGATAAGCTGGGCTGGAGCTGCCTGCTGAAGCCCGGCGTGTACGTGAACGACATGGAGGACATGGACGGCGTGGCGGTCACCGTCACCGACGGCAGCGGCAACACCTGGACCGATCAGGTGGCCGAGGACAAGGAGTCGGCCGACGGCGCCATCCACATCAACCTGAACGACGGCTATGTCCGCCTGAACCCCAGCTACGGCGGCACACTGATGGTGGTCTTTCATCCCGTGGGCCTGGAGTACCGCACCGGCGAGCCCATCACCGTGACCATCTCCGGCCTGAAGCTCAGGAGCGGCGGCACCGACACCATTACCTATACCGTCAAACTGTTCTAAGCTCCAAACGATCCAAAAATCCAGACCTCAGAGGAGGAAGCCAAGTATATGTGGGCATATGAGCGGACCTTTTATCAGATCTACCCCCTGGGCATGTGCGGCGCGCCCATGGAGAACGACGGCGTCACCGTTCCCCGCATCCGGCGGGTGCTGGACTGGGGGGACCACCTGGAGAAGCTGGGGGTGGGGGCCGTGGTGTTCAACCCGGTGTTCCAGTCCGACCGGCACGGGTACGACACCCGGGATTTCCTCACCGTGGACTGCCGCCTGGGCACCAACCAGGACTTCAAGGACGTGTGCGACGACCTGCACCGCCGGGGCATGAAGGTGGTGCTGGACGGCGTGTTCCACCACGTGGGCCGGGGGTTCTGGGCCTTCCAGGACGTGCTGAAAAACCGGGAGGGCAGCCCCTATAAGGACTGGTTCCACATCAACTTCGGGGGCAACAGCAATTACAACGACGGATTGTGGTACGAGGGCTGGGAGGGGCACTACGAGCTGGTGAAGCTGAACCTGTCCAACCCCCAGGTGGTGGAGTACCTGTTCTCCTGTATCCGCAAGTGGGTGGAGGAGTTCGGCGTGGACGGCCTGCGGCTGGACGTGGCCTACCTGCTGTCCCAGGACTTCCTGCGGGCCATCCGCTCCTTCTGCGACAATCTCAAGCCCGACTTCTTCCTCTACGGCGAGATCCTGGGCGGCGACTACCGCCGCATCATGGGGGACGGCCTGCTCCACTCCTGCACCAACTACGAGTGCTTCAAGGGCCTGTGGTCCAGCTTCAACGACAAGAACATGTTTGAGATCAACCACTCCCTCAACCGCCTGTTCTCCGACGGGCAGTACACCCTCTACCGTGGCTGCCACCTGTTCTCCTTCGCGGACAACCACGACGTCAACCGCCTGGCCAGCAACCTGCGCCGCTCCGACGACATGCCCCTGTGCTACGCCGTCCTCTTCGCCATGCCCGGCATCCCCTGCCTGTACTACGGCAGCGAGTGGGGCATCCAGGGGGCCAAGGGCAGGGGGGACGACAGCGCCCTCCGTCCCGCCCTGGAGAAGCCGGAGTGGAACGCCCTTACAGACCGCATCGCCGGGCTCATCAGGGCCCGGGCGGGCAGCAAGGCCCTCAACGGCGGCGGGTACCAGACCGTGGTCATCACCAACCGGCAGCTGGTGTTCCTGCGGCAGTACGAGGGCGAGCGGGTGCTCTGCGCCGTCAACCTGGACGACGCGGACTATACCGCCCGGCTGGGCGGGCTCTCCGGCCCGGCCACCGACCTGGAGACCGGCGAGACCCTCACCCTGGGCGAAAATCAGCTGCTCCCCGCCCGCACCGCCTCCATCTGGCGGCTGGAAAACTGAACAAAGACGCAGAAAGGCCCCGGAGCAATTACTCCGGGGCCTCATTTTTTCCACATCAGGGGAGAAATTTGTGGAGAAAGTCCAGGGCCTCCTCCCAGGTCTCCACCCCCTGGGGGGTGAGCAGGTCGAACTGGTACTCGTGGCCCACGGCGCCCGCCTCCCTCCCGTAGAACCGGGTGACCGCCGCCACCCCGGCCTGCTCCAGGGCGGCGGCCAGGGCCCGGCCGTCCTCCTCAAAGGATCCGGTGTTGCCGTCGGCAATGTAACAGGGGGGAAGGCCGCTTGTCACCTGGCTGATCAGGTCGGTGAGGGGAGCGGTGGGCAGGGCCGCCCAGTCCCGGCGGCCGAAGAGGGCCCAGCCCACGCTGCGGCCCAGCAGGCGGGAGGCAAAATCCCGCCCGTGGGGGATGAGCCGGTAGCACCCGCAGCAGAGCACCAGGGCCTTCAGCGCCTCCGGCGGCAGGGCGGGGGATACCCCCAGGGCAGCGGAAAAGGCGGGTTTGACGGTGATAAGCCCAGCCTGAAGGGCCAGATAGGCCCCCGCCGAGTCTCCGGCCAGGGCCACCCGGGTCACATCCAGATGGGGATGGGCCCTCAGGGCCGCCAGCGCGGCCTGGATCTGCCGGGCCTGGCCGGGAAAGGCCAGCTCCGGGGCCCAGCAATAGTTGAGGGCGGCCACCGCGTACCCCGCGTGGGCCAGCATCACCGCCCAGTTGGACACATTGGCCTTGTCCCCGGCCACAAAGGCCCCGCCGTGGACCCAGACCACAACGGGGAAGGGGCCCTCACCGGCGGGAAGGTACAGATCGTAGCGCCCGTCTCCGTCGGGGGAGGGGTAGACCAGGTCCCGGCGGATGGACAGAGCTGCCTTTCTGGATTCCAGGTCGGCGGGGCCCTGTCCCGGGCCGGGGCCGCCGAAGATCTTCCGGAGCAGCCACACCCGCAGGCCCAGGCTGCGCCACAGGGCGGCCACGATCAGCAGGGCCAGCAGAATACCGATGAGCCAGGGCGTCACGGGGCCGCGCCTCCGCTGTGTCCCAGGTCGGCGGGGGTGTCCACATCCAGCAGTTCGGCGGGGTTACCCGCCTCCACCAGCCGCAGCCGGTCCCGGTGGGCCTTGATCACCGCGCCGCCGCCGGTGTCCCCGGTGAGGGCGGACAGCTCGGGGAAGAATTCCCGGGGAAAGAGACAGGGATTGCCCTTTTTCCCCTGCCAGCCCAGGGCGGGAATGGTGTCCGGGTGGGAGGAAAAGGCGGCCATCACCCGCTCCACGCTTGCCCGGGTGATCCAGGGCTGGTCGGCAACAGCAAACAACGCCCCGTCCGCCCCCGCGGCCTGAGCCGCGGCGGTGCCCAGCCGGACGGTGGCCGAGATGCCCTCGTCCGCGCCGCTGTTAAAGATGGGCGTGTACCCCAGCTCCTCCGCCAGGGAGAGGATCTCCGGGTAGCGGCTCACCACCAGGGCGGGGGCGAACAGCTCCGGGGGACAGGCGGCCATCACCCGGCGCACCAGGGGCAGGCCGTCCACGGTCTGGAGCAGCTTGTTGGCCCCGAACCGCCGCCCGGCCCCCGAGGCCATGAGCACAAGGGCGATTTTCATCTCCACAGCTGGGCGCTCCCTCTGTGGACAAATTCTCCCGCCTTCTCCAGCACCACCTTGCCGTTCTCCGCCGCCACCTTGCCGGAGAGGAACACGGTCTCGGGCCGGCCCACGGCCTCAAAGCCCTCGTAGGGGGTGTAGTCCACCCGCTGGTTCTGCTCGGCGGCGGTGATGGTCCAGCGGGCCTCGGGATTCCAGATGACCAGGTCGGCGTCGCTGCCCACCGCCAGCACGCCTTTTTGGGGGTACATACCGAAGAGCTTGGCGGGCTGCTCGGCGAGCATCCGGGCCATGTCGGCGGCGGTGATGCGGCCGGTGGCCACACCGGCGGTGTACATGAGGGAAGGACGGTGCTCAACGCCGGGGATGCCGTTGGGGATCTTGGAGAAGTCCTCCCGGCCCAGGGTCTTTACGCCGTTGAAGTTGAAGGAGCAGTGGTCGGTGCCCATGGTGTCGATCTCCCCGGCGGAGAGCGCCTGCCACAGGGCGTCGCTGTCCTCTTTCTTCCGCAGGGGCGGGGAGAGCACAAACTTGGCACTTTCGAATCCGGGCAGTAGATATTTATCGTCATTCAACAGAAAGTATTGGGGGCAGCTCTCCACATAGCACTTCTGGCCCCTTGCCCGGGCGGCCCGAATGACCTCCAGCCCCCGCAGGGTGGACAGGTGCACCACGTTTACCGGGTAGCCCGCCATCTCGGACAGGGCCAGCCACCGGTCCACCGCCTCGGCTTCCACCACCGGCGGACGGGACAGGGGGTGAGCCGCCGGGGACAGGTGCCCCGCCGCCCGCTGGGCCTTGATGCCCTCGGTGACCATGTCGCCGTTCTCGCAGTGGCAGCCCACGATGCCGCCCTCACGGGCCACCGCCTCCACCACCTCCAGGGCCTGCCGGTCGGTGACCCGCAGGTTGTCGTAGGCCAGGTAGATCTTGTAGGAGGTGATTCCCTCGGCGGTCATGTCGGCCAGCTCGGCCTTGATGCGGGGGTCCCAGTCCTTGATGGTCATGTGGAACCCGTAGTGGCAGGAGGCGCGGCCGTCGGCCCGGCCGTGCCAGGTCTCCAGGGCGGAGGCCAGGGAGCAGCCCCGCTCCGGCTCGGCAAAGTCCAGCACGCAGGTGGTGCCCCCCGCCAGGGCCGCCCGGGTGCCTGACACCCAGTCGTCCGCCGTCTCGTTGGGCAGGCCCTTGTTCATCTCAAAGTGGGTGTGGGTGTCGATAAAGCCGGGGAACACCAGCTTGCCCGCCGCCTCCACCACCTTGCAGCCCTCGGCGGGCAGGTCGGGGCCGATGGCGGTGATCTTGTCCCCGTCTATCCGCAGGTCGGCGGACACGGGACCCTGGGGCAGGATGAGGGTGCCCCCACGGATGAGGGTGGATGTACGCTCAGACATAATAAAACCTCCGTTCCGCCGCATGGCGGCGTATCTCTTGGGTTTACGGGCGGATGTTGCGGGCCTCAAAGGCGGACAGCAGGTCTGTCATGTCCGGCTTGACCATCATGGGCTCCCCGGCGGCCTTGATGCCGCTGGCCGCGTCCTTCAGACCGTTGCCGGTGACGATGCTGACCACTGTGGACGCCGGGTCGATGAGCCCCAGCTCCACCGCCTTCTTCACGCCCGCCGTGCCGGTGACGCCGGCAGGCTCGCCGAACACGCCGCAGGTGCGGCCGATGAGCCGCATGGCGGCGAGGATCTCCTCATCGGACACGTTGACCGCCACGCCGCCGCTCTCTCTTACGGCGGCCAGGGCTTTGTCCGCGTTGCGGGGCACGCCCACGGCGATGGAGTCGGCCAGGGTGTTTTCCTCCATGGGCCGCCAGGGCTCCCCGGTCTGGAGGGCCCGGTTCAGGGGGCAGCAGCCCTCGGCCTGGACCGAGATGAGTTTGGGCAGGCGGTCGATGAACCCGGCGGCGTACAGGTCCTTCAGGCCCTTCCACGCCCCGGCGATGGTGCAGCCGTCCCCCACGGACAGCGCCACATAGTCGGGCGCCTGCCAGTGGAGCTGCTCCATGATCTCCAGGGTCACCGTCTTCTTGCCCTCGGACAGGTAGGGGTTGATGGCGGCGTTGCGGTTGTACCAGCCCCAGCGGTCGATGGCGGCCTTGGACAGGGCAAAGGTGTCCTCATAGCTGCCGTCTACGCTGATGACGGTGGCCCCGAAGATCTGCAGCTGGGCCACCTTGCCCCTGGGGGCCCGGGCGGGCACAAAGATGTAGCTGGCCAGCCCAGCCGCCGCCGCGTTGCCCGCCAGGGAGGAGGCCGCGTTGCCGGTGGAGGAGCAGGCGATAGTGTCCGCCCCCGCCTCACGGGCCTTGACCACCGCCATGGCAGAGGCCCGGTCCTTCAGGGACGCGGTGGGGTTGAGGCCGTCGTCCTTGAGGAAGAGCCTGTAAAGGCCAATTGCTTGCGCCAGGCGGTCGACCCGGTACAGGGGAGACCAGCCCACCCGCAGGGGCGGCGGGGGAGAGTCGGGCTCCACCGGCAGAAACGGGCGGTACCGCCACATGGACCAGTCCGTGCAGTCAGACAGGGAATTTGGAGAGAAAACCGAGCGAATATAGTCGTAATTGTACTCAATATCCAGAATTCCGCCGCACTCACAGGTGGTCAGGCCGGGCACGGCCTCGTACTCCCTGCCGCAGCGGACGCATTTGGCACAGCGGACGTTTTTCATCATAAAAACTACTCCTTTCAACGGGAAAAGAGCCTGAAACTATCTTCCGCGGGGACCCCGAAAAGCGGCCACCTTTCTCCAAGGGGAGAAGGCGCAGGACGCACCCCATAGGCTTCCCCCTGGGGGGAAGCTGTCACGCGAAAAGCGTGACTGATGAGGGGAACTGCGGCATTCAGCGGAGGCTTCCCCCTCATCCGTCATCGTCCTCGCAAGCTGCGTATCGCTCAGCCCGCCGCAAGCGGCAGGCCTCGTTCACTCCGCTGCTCGTCCTCTCCCCACACGACCCGCTTCGCTGGGCTCATGCGGGGCCCCCGAGATGCAGCCACCTTCCCCCCAGGGGGAAGGCTTGGCTGCCTCGAGCGGAGGCTGAAACACGGCGCAGAGACTTGGTGCGGCATTGAGAACGGTAATTGGATTGTAGCGGCTCACAAGTCTGGGAGGGTAACGCTGCTCGGGCAGAAGGGGAACGGTGCGCTGGGCATTGAACCGGCAAGCAACTGCTTTCAAATACGGCGGCTCATTGAATTTTGCCGCCGCCGGACGTGTCTCCGAAGGGGGTACCAGGGGGAAACGGGCGCGTTTGGCCCTGGAAGGGCCCTCCGCGCCTGTTGCCCCATGGCGAGCTTTGCCTACTTTCCCTCGCTGGAAAGTAGGCCGTCGGAGACCGTTCCCCTGCAAGTTATGTGCCCGCGGAGGGATTTCCCCTCATCCGCCCCAGTGTGCGCACTGGGGCACCTTCCCCCCCGGGGGGAAGGCTCGGGTGGGTGCATCGCTCCGGCTTCCCCCTGGGGGGGAAGCTGTCACGCGAAAAGCGTGACTGATGAGGGAGAGGGCCGGTTTTATCTCACAGCTGACCCAGCACGCCGGAGGCGGTGTTGAACTGGTCGATGAGGGCGTCCAGCTCGCCCACCTGGGCGTGGACCTTGTCCCACTCGTCGCCGTACCACAGGGCGTCCAGCTCCTCGGCGGTGCGGCCCTGCTGCTCCACCCAGGTGTAGTACTTCAGGTTGTGAATCCGCTTGCGGTCGTAGTAGTTGAGCTCGGCCATGGCGTCGGTCTTCAGGCCCAGCAGGTGGAGGTGGTGGTCGATGGCGGCGGCGCGGCGGTCGTAGGGGCCGTACTGCTCCGCCAGCTCGGCCACCCGGGAGCCGTACATGGCCGCCGAGTCGGTGAGCACGGTCACCACCACATCATGGGCGGTGAACTCGTAATACTTGGCCATCTTCACGCAGCAGAGCACGTTGGCAATGCCACTGATGCCCATCCAGGACAGCTTCTCCAGGGTCTGGGCGTCCACACCGGCCTCCTCGGCCAGATACCGCAGGCCCTCCTCCTCGGCGAAGAGCCGCAGCAGCCGCTGGGAGTCCTCGTCGTCGATGTCGATGACCATGTCGGTGTTCTTCACGTCGTGAATCCAGGGGATGTGCTTGTCGCCGATGCCCTCGATGCGGTGGTCGCCGAAGCCGTTGTTCAGGATGGTGGGGCACTGGAGGGCCTCGCCCACCGCCAGCTTCATGCCGGGGTAGACCTCCTTCAGGTAGTCGCCGCAGCCGATGGTGCCCGCGCTGCCGCTGGTGAAGCAGGCGCCGGAGAGCCGGTCCCCGGGCCGCTTGATGCCCTCGAACAGGGCGGACAGGGCCTCGCCGGTGACCTGGTAGTGCCACAGATGGTTGCCCATCTCCTCAAACTGGTTGAAGATCATGCAGCCCGGGTCCTGCCGCAGCTCGTTGGTCTTGTCGAAGATCTCCTTCACGTTGCTCTCGCAGCCGGGGGTGGCGATGACCTCCGCGCCGATGGACGCCAGCCACTCAAACCGCTCCCGGCTCATGCCGGCGGGCAGGATGGCCACGCCCCGGGCCCCCAGCAGCTTGGAGTTGAAGGCGCCGCCCCGGCAGTAGTTGCCGGTGGAGGGCCAGACCGCCTTGTGGCGCGTCACGTCGAACTGGCCGGTGACCAGCCGGGGGGCCAGGCAGCCGAAGGAGGCGCCCACCTTGTGGCAGCCGGTGGGGAACCACTTGCCCGCCATGGCCACGATGCGGCAGGGCACGCCGGTGAGGGAGGAGGGCAGCTCCACGTAGTTGGGCACGTGCTGGAACAGGCCGCCATACTCCTTGGCCTCGTTCTTCCAGGTGATGCGGAACAGGTTCAGGGGGTTCACATCCCACAGCCCCACGGACTTGAGTCCCTCCTTCACCTTGTCCGGGATGGACTCCGGGTGCTTCATCTGCCGAAAGGTGGGGATGAGGATGTTGTTTTCCCGGGCGTTGCGCAGGTTGCGCTCCAGGGCCTCGGGGTGGATGGTCAGGTCGATCATGGCGGTGCCTCCTTTTTTATATGGTTGGATGGGCCAACGGACGGCCTCAGCCGTTCTTGTCGTCCAGATAGCTGTACAGGGTGTACTTGGAGATGCCGAAGAAGGTGGCGATTTTGTCACCCGACTTGGTAATGAGCAGGGCGCCGGCGTCGTTGAGGAAGCGGATGGCCCGGATCTTGTCCTCCCGGTCCATGAGGGCCACCGGCTTGCCCACCAGCTCCACCGACTCCCGCAGCAGGTCGTCCAGCAGGTCGGACACGCTGCGGGTGATGCGCTCGGGCTCCTTGGTGGGGGCCTCCTTGGGGGAGACCAGGGGCCGCAGGGCCTGTTCCACGGTGAGAAGGGCGGAGATATCGTAGTTGATGGAGAAGATGGCCTCCGGCTTGCCGGAGGGGTCCCGGATAAACAGGGTGGAGGACTTGAGCACCTTGCCGTCGGGGGTGCGGGTCAGGTAGGCCAGGTGGTCCTCCTGGCGCCCGCCCCTGAGGGACTCCAGCACCACGTGGGACGGGCCGTCCCCCAGGGAGCGGCCGGACACGTGGCCGTTCTCGATGTGGACCACCGTGTGCTCCGGGTCGTCGGTCAGGTCGTGGATGACCACCTCGCAGCAGGGGCCGAACTGGACGGCCAGACCGTGGGCCATCTGCCGCAGGAGGGAGAGGCGTTCTTCACTGAGCATGGGGAAAAAGGCTCCTTTCTGAGGGTGTGCGCCGGAAAAAGGGGAAAAATCTCCTCCGGCGGAACTGTTTCTTTCATCATATCACAGCAGGGGGAGAAATCAAGGCGAAAACAAAAAAACTGTAAGTCTCCCTCAAAAAGATGCAATCAGGTGAAAATGTTCACAAAATACCGGTTGATTCCGGCGGGGGACATGCTATGCTTATTCCAGTGAAACTTCGTACCAAGGAGGATATGAGCATGAGCGCACAGTTTGATGAAATCATCCGGGAGCTGGGCACGCTGGACCTGAAGAACATGTACGGGAAGGACTTCTTCCTCACCTGGGACAAGACCGGCCAGGAGCTGGCGGGTGTGTTCGCGGTGGCGGACGCCCTGCGGGACCTGCGGGAGCGGAACATCTCCACCCGCCTGTTTGACTCGGGCCTGGGTATCTCCCTGTTCCGGGACAACTCCACCCGCACCCGGTTCTCCTTTGCCTCGGCCTGCAACCTGCTGGGCCTGGAGGTCCAGGACCTGGACGAGGGCAAGAGCCAGATCGCCCACGGCGAGACCGTCCGTGAGACCGCCAACATGATCTCCTTTATGGCCGACGTCATCGGCATCCGGGACGACATGTACATCGGCAAGGGCCACACCTATATGAAGGAAGTGGCCGACGCGGTGGAGCAGGGACACAGGGACGGCGTGCTGGAGCAGCGGCCCACCCTGGTCAACCTGCAGTGCGACATCGACCACCCCACCCAGTGCATGGCCGACGCCCTCCACCTGATCCACCGCTTCGGCGGCGTGGACAAGCTGCGGGGCAAGAAGATCGCCATGACCTGGGCCTACTCCCCCAGCTACGGCAAGCCCCTCAGCGTGCCCCAGGGCGTCATCGGCCTGATGACCCGGTTCGGCATGAACGTGGTCCTGGCCCACCCCGAGGGCTATGAGGTCATGCCCGAGGTGGAGGAGATTGCCCGGCAGAACGCCCAGAAGAGCGGCGGCAGCTTTACCCGCACCAACTCCATGGACGAGGCCTTCCAGGACGCGGACATTGTCTACCCCAAGAGCTGGGCGCCCTTCGCCGCCATGGAGAAGCGCACCGACCTGTACGGCCGTGGGGACGCCGAGGGCATCAAGGCTCTGGAGAAGGAGCTGCTGGCACAGAACGCGCTGCACACCGACTGGGAGTGCACCGAGAGCCGCATGGCCACCACCAAGGGCGGCAAGGCCCTGTACATGCACTGCCTGCCCGCCGACATCACCGGCGTGTCCTGCCAGCAGGGCGAGGTGGCGGCCACCGTGTTCGACCGGTACCGGGACGACCTCTACAAGGAGGCCAGCTACAAGCCCTACATCATCGCCGCCATGATCCTCCTGGCCCAGTGCGAGAACCCGGTGGAGACCCTCCAGCGCTTCCAGCAGGAGGCCCGCCCTCGCCGGGGGAAATAACAAAAAGCTGGTAAAAGTACAGAAAACAGGGGAAACAGGGCGGAAAAATTTTAAAGCGGCGCACATTGACAAAATACCTACAAACTTGCTGTAATATCCGGGCGTCTGTATGTTCAGACAGTTTAAACAGATTTCCAGAGGAAAGATACGATGAAGAAACTGCTTGTGCCTGCCGTTCTGTCCGCGGCCATGCTCCTGACCGTGGCCGGCTGCACCAAGACCGCCGCCGCTCCCGCGCCCAGCGCCATGGCCGACGGCACCTATACCGCCGAGATGGACGACGCCTCCGCCGAGGCCGCCTGGTGGTGGAGTACAAGGACGGCGCCATGGTCTCCGCCGTCTTTGACAGCTACGACGCCGACGGCAACAAGAAGAGCGAGACCACCCCTGAGAACTACCCCATGGACCCCGCCCCCGCCGACTGGATGCCCGAGCTGAGCGATCAGATCCTCAAGGCCGGCGGCACCGCCGAGATCGACGGCATCACCGGCGCCACCATGGCCTCCAACAACGCCCGGGCCATGATGCAGGCCATCCTGGACTCCGGCAAGCCCGGCGAGACGGTGACGGTGGCCGGTACCGCTGAAGAGTAATTTCAACAGTCCTATAGCGGCATAAAGACCGCCCCCCGGCGCGTATCACGCGCCGGGGGGCGGTCTGTTATTGGAGGGTGCAGCGTTCTGAGGGACGTTTTCCCCCATCCGCCCGGACTGCGGCCACCCGCCTTTCTCCAGTGGGGAAGACTTTTCTCAGTCCAGGGGAACGGCCTCGACCTGGGGGAGGCCGCCGTCCGCCTCTTCGGTGGAGCTGTTCTCCTCCTGGACGGTGTCGGCGGCGCCGGGGTCGCCGGGGGAGCGGAGCATATCCTCCGTGTGGGTGGTCAGCTGGTGAGTTCCGTCGATCAGCCCCAGCTCCTCCAGACAGGCGATGGTGTCGGTGGCGGTGGTCTGGAGGCCGATGGTGACGGTGGTGCTCCAGTCGTGCTCCCGCAGCTGGCCGTACTGGTCGGTGTCGGTGACGGTCTTGAAGAAGGTCAGCTCGATGTCGGCCAGGGAGCAGGTGTCGTTGCGCGCCTTGTCGTCAAAGAGATACCGCTGTCCCAGCCGTCCGGCGGCCAGGTCGGACCGCACCGCCGCCAGCAGGGCGTTCCGGTCGGCCTCGGTGAGCACATCCAGGTCGGTGTAGGTCTGCTGGCCGGCGTCGTACACGCTTTGCAGGGAGGCCTCCACCAGATTGCCGAAGGCGTCCTGACTCTCCACGCCGGAGAAGTAGGCGTCCTCCGCGGAGCCGGGGGCGTTGACGATGCTGTTGAGCAGGGAGGCCACGGAATTGGGGTCCTCCAGGTCGGTAGAGTAGAGCTGCAGGTCGTAAGACCGCATCAGCTGGGAGCCGTCGGCCATGTCGTAGTAGAAGTACACGGTCTGGGACTGGGTCAGGGTCTGGTCCGGGTTGGCCGGGTCGTAGCCCGTGGAGTAGCGGTCCTGCTCCAGCCGGGCCTGAAGCTCCCTCTGGTTCTGGGCGATGGCCTGGTGAAGGGCCAGGGCCGCCTCAATATCCTCGCTGTCGGTCAGGTGGGCGCCGAAGTGGGAGGCGCTGTCGCTGGGGTAGGTGTAGGGGCCCTCCAGGTAGAGGGACACCACGTCGTACCGGGAGGGGGCCCGGTTGAAGCCGATGAGGTCGTAGTGCATGGCCAGGGCGGCGGCGGTGAGCACCAGGCACAGGGCCAGGGCCCCCTTCCAGCTCCGGCGGAGCACCCGGAAGGTCTTGCGCAGGAGCATCTCGGCGGCAAAGTAGCCCACCAGGCCGCCCAGCAGGAGCAGGCCCAGCAGGGGCCACATGCCCCCGGGCAGGAGGGAGCGGAACAGCTGGTGGAGGAAGATGCCGATGGTGACGGCGGTGCAGAGGGCCACGCCGTACTTGAACACGGGCCGCACCCACTTGACGGCCACCACGTCACCGGCGGTCTCCAGGGACCGGACCCGGTACACCAGCAGGCCAACGGCGGAGAGCGCCAGGCCCACCAGGGCGTAGGCCAGGGCGGCGGCCAGGCCGGTGAAGAAATAGCCGCCGTCCTCGCCCATCCGGACGCCGCTCTCCCGGTAGAGCACGATGAAGGGGGAGAGCCACTGGGCCAGCTGGGACATGGCGGGCCAGCCGTAGTAGCCGTAGACGAACTGGCGGAACAGCTCGCTGAGGAGCTGGTACATGCCGAAGGCCAGGAAGTTGAGGATGCCGTAGAACACGGGCAGAGCCACGATATGGCCCACAAAGAGGGCGCAGAAGGCGGCAAAGGAGTAGAAGAACAGGGCGAAGCACACCTGGGCGATGAGCCACTGGAGCAGGGGCCCCACGGCCAGGGCCCCGGTGAGGGCCTCCACCGCCAGGATGCACAGGAACACCGCCGCCAGGGGCAGCACCAGGAAGCTGAGGCCGGACAGGTAGTTGGTCAGATACAGCCCCTCCCGCCGGATGGGCAGGGCGTGGTAGAGCTGGACGCTGCGGCTGTTGTAGAGGTAGGAGAACACGGCCATGGCGCTGACGATGGACCACAGCGCCGACAGCATCAGGCCCGTGGGGCTGACAAAGCCCACCAGGTCCAGGGCCACGCTGTTGAGGTCCAGGGCGTCGTGCCGGTCCAGCCAGGTCAGCAGGAAGGTCAGGGGGATGAGCAGCAGAATGGCCCCGTAGGACCCCCAGATGGGCCAGAAGCGCTTCAGGTTTTTGCGGTACAGGGTGGAATTCCACCAGGGGTTGGGCCCCTTAGAGCACGATGTCGCGGACGGCATAGTCCTCACCTCCCAGTTCATAGATGAAAATCTCCTCCAGGGTCAAAGGCAGGGCCTCCATGAGGATGGGGGCGTACACCGCCAGCCGGTTGGTCACGTCGGTGGCGTTGCCCCGGACGATCAGGGTGTGGATGCGGCCCACGTGGGACACATGGAGCACCTCCATGTCGTCGGGCAGCTTGGGCAGCTCCTTCTCCTGAAACACCACCTGCATCTTTACCAGGTTCTCCTGCAAATCGCTGAGGGACCGCTCGATGAGCACCTTGCCCCGGCTGAGGATGCCCACATGGTCGCACACGTCCTCCAGCTCCCGCAGGTTGTGGGAGGACACCAGCACCGTGGTGCCGTGTTCCGCCACGTCCCCCATCAGCAGGCCCCACACCTGCCGGCGCATCACCGGGTCCAGGCCGTCCACCGGCTCATCCAGCACCAGGATGTCCGGCCGGCAGCACAGGGCCAGCCAGAAGGCGGCCTGCTTCTGCATGCCCTTGGACAGACGGCGGATGGCCCGCTTCTCGTCGATGCCGGAGAACACCTCCCGCAGGGCGTCGTACCGCTTCATGTCGAACCGGGGGTAGAAGCCCCGGTAAAAGGCGGCCATGTCCGCCGTGGAGGCGGAGAGGAAGTAGTACAGGTCGTCGGGGATGGAGGCGATGCGGGCCTTCACCGCCGGATTCTCGTAGATGGGGACCCCGTCGGCCAGCACCTGGCCGCTGTCCTGCCGCCACACGCCGGTGATGTGCCGCAGCAGGGTGGACTTGCCCGCGCCGTTGGGGCCCACCAGCCCGTAGATGGAAGCGGTGGGCACCGTCATGTTCAGCCCGTCCAGCGCCCGAAAGCCGTCAAAGCTCTTGACCAGCTCCTTTACCTCGATCATTGCGCTCTTTCCTCCTTCAAACCGGCGGGATTCTGTCCCGCCGCCGTCACACGCATGGCCAGCTCCTCCGCCGACAGCCCCAGAAATAGCAGCTCCGCCGCCGAGCGGTCGAACTGGCGCAGCAGCTCCTCCCGCCGCTGCTCCTTCACATCCCTCCCCGGGGCGGCAAAGGAGCCCTTCCCCGGCTGGGAGGTGAGATACCCCTCCGCCTCCAGGGCCTCGTAGGCCCGCTGGATGGTGTTGGGGTTGATGGCCAGGGAGGCCGCCAGGGCCCGCACGGAGGGCAGCTTGTCGCCGGCCTGGATGGCCCCGGTGACCACCAGATGGCGCAGGCCCTCCTTGATCTGTTCGTAGATGGGACGTTGGTCCCGGTAGTTGAGAGAGATCATGGCACGCTCCTTTCCATGGGCGCGGGACGCCGCGCCCACTGTATGAGCTCTCTTGGTACAGTCAGTATACACGGCCCGGTCTGAAAAGACTTTAAGAAATTATGATATTTCTTTCAAAAATGCCGTTCCGACATGACAGGACATCCTTGACGCGCTATAATATAGTTGAAACTGTATAGAACCGGCCGTCCCGGCCCGCCGGGACGAGATAAGCGATGAAAAGGGGAACGTTGGATGACGGTAATCAACGATGTCAACTGGCGGTGCTTTCTGGACTGCGTGGGGGACCTGCTCTTCACGCCTGAGGTGCAGTCCATGCGGAACATCCCCCACCACCCGGGTACCACCTGCTACGAGCACTCGGTGTTCGTGGCCTATGCGGCCTTCCGCATGGCCCGGCGCTGGAATCTGGACTACATGGCCGCGGCCCGGTGCGGCCTGCTCCACGACCTGTACCTCTACGACCCCCGGGACAAGTCGGCCCACCCGGGCAACCAGTGCTTTGACCACCCGGTCTTTGCCCTGCGCAACGCCGAGGCCCTGTGCGGGCGGCTGACGGAAAAGGAACGGAATATCATCATCTCCCACATGTGGCCCCTGGCCAAGCGGCGGCCCCGCAGCGCCGAGGCGGCGGTGGTCAACCTGGCCGACAAGGCCTGCGCCACCGCCGAGGTGCTGGGCTACTGGCGCCGCTCCCGGGTGCGGGAAAAGGCCATGGGCTGACGGCAGAGGAGACGGAAGAAAAAGGGAACCCGTTGCCGGTTCCCTTTTTTCTCCCCTGTTTTGACGAAAAAAGGGAAAAACGTCCCCAAAACGGCTGGCAGAATGGCCGTGGGCGGGGGATATGAAGGGGGAAAATTGTGCATTTTTACGAGAGTGGGTTTCGGCGTGGTAAAATTTCAAAATCACGGTGCATTTTGCGTAAATATTTGATATAATCTATCCGTATCCGTAAATATGGCGCCCACCCGTCCGGGCGGTGCGCCCATTCTATCAGACGAGGTGACAGCATATGGGGCCCATGGGCGCCATTGTTTTTCTTCCGCGGGAGGGCGACACCTCTTCGCTGATGCTGGAGGATCTCCTCTTTGACCCGGCCGCCGCGTGGCTGTCCGCCGCGCTGGAGCGCTCCGGGGTGGAGCGGTTCCTCGTGGTCTGTCACGACGACGACCGGGAGCGGGCCGGGGCCTGTTTCCCGGGAGGGACCGAGTTCGTCACCGATGGCGCCGAGGATGCCGCCGGACAGCTCACCGCCTTCCTCACCGCGCTGGAGGGGAATGTGGCGGTGTTTACCCGGCCTGTGTTCCTGGATGACCGGGGCGCGGCCCGCCTGGCCGGGGACGAGGAGCTGCCCCGGGGCGAGGACACCGGCGTGTACCGCATCTCCGCCGCGGCCCTCAAGGAGGCGGTGGAGGGCGGCGAGGACTTTGTCACCGCCGTGCGTGCCGGCAGCCATTTCGGCCTGAAGAGCGGCAGCTATGAGGGCCTGCTCCCCCTGGACGACAGCGCCCCCACCTGGGACAGCGCCCAGTATTTTGCCCGCCACGCCTCCATCGACCGGCTGCGCAGCGAGTTCATCCTTCCGCCGGTCCGGTTCGTGGACGTGGAGAACGCCTACATTGGCCCCCGCGCCACCGTGGGCGGCGGCACCGTGATCCTCCCCGGCACCATTCTCCGGGGCCGCACCAGCGTGGGCCGCTTCTGCGAGATCGGCCCCAACGCCATGATCCGGGACTGCATCGTGGGGGACCACGTGACCGTCAACGCCTCCCAGCTCAACGAGAGCACCGTGGAGGAGGGGGTCATGATCGGCCCCTTCGCCCACATCCGCCCGGGCTGCCGGGTGGGCAGGAACGTGAAGGTGGGCGACTTTGTGACCCTGAAGAACTCCACCGTGGGCGAGGGCAGCAAGATCTCCCGCCTGACCTACGTGGGCGACTGCGACGTGGGCGAGCGGGCCAACCTGGGCAGCGGCACGGTCACCGTCAACTATGACGGCACCAGCAAGTACCGCACCGTCATCGGCGACGGGGCCTTCATCGGCTGCAACACCAACCTGGTGGCCCCCGTGAAGGTGGGCGACGGCGCCTACACCGCCGCCGGCAGCACCATCACCGACGACGTGCCCGCCGACTCCCTGGCCATCGCCCGCAGCGTCCAGGTGGTCAAGAAGCAGTGGGCCGCCAAGCGGCGCAAGCGCTCCGGCCGGTAAGGGCCGGACCATAGAGCGGAATCAATCCGCGCGAGAGAGGGAACGACCGCGCCTGGCGCGGGAAAAATATAGAAACAACAAAAGAAATGAGAGGATGTAGAAGATGATCTCACACGGCAAGGACATCAAGATCTTCGCTGGCAGCTCCAACAAACCCCTGGCGGAGGCCATCTGCAAGGAAATGGGCATGGAGCTGGGCAACGCCGAGGTAGGCGCCTTCTCCGATGGGGAGAACTTTGTCTCCATCTATGAGACGGTCCGCGGCTCCGACGTATTCGTGGTTCAGTCCACCTGCGCGCCTGTGAACGACAACCTGATGGAAATGCTCATTATGATCGACGCCCTCAAGCGGGCCTCCGCCGGCCGGATCACCGCCGTGATCCCCTACTTCGGCTATGCCCGCCAGGACCGCAAGACCAAGCCCCGCGACCCCATCTCCGCCAAGCTGGTGGCCAACCTGATCACCCGCGCCGGCGCCGACCGGGTGCTGACCATGGACCTGCACGCGTCCCAGATCCAGGGCTTCTTCGACATCCCCGTGGACAACCTGCTGGGCAACCCCATCTTCACCCGCCACTTCGCCGAGCGCTTCGGCGACGACGTGGAGGGCACCATGGTGGTGTCCCCCGACGTGGGCTCCGTGGCCCGGGCCCGGGCCTTCGCCCAGAAGCTGGGCATGGGCCTGGCCATCGTGGACAAGCGCCGCCAGAAGGCCAACTCCTCCGAGGTCATGAACATCATCGGCGACGTCCGCGGCAAGCGGGTCATCCTCTTCGACGACATGGTGGACACCGGCGGGTCCCTGTGCGGCGCGGCCCAGGCCCTGGTGGAGCTGGGCGGCGCTACCGAGGTGTACGCCTGCGCCTCCCACGGCGTCCTCTCCGGCCCCGCTGTGGACCGCATCGAGAAGAGCGTCATCAAGGAGGTCATCTTCCTCGACACCGTTCCCGCCCGTTCCGGCGTGAAGTGTGATAAGATCAAGTATCTCTCCGTGGCCCACATGTTCGCCGAGGCCATTGAGCGCATCTACGAGGAAGTCTCCGTCTCCAAGCTGTTCTCCTGAGAAGCGCTGAGCCGTCGTGAGCAGGGCGGATGGACCGGAGCGAGGGCGCGAAACCGAAGGACCGCATAGCGGGCCTGTTTCAAGCCCGAGTCGGAGGGAAGCCGCCCGTCGCGAACAGGCGAAGCGTGACAAGAAACGCCAGACGGAACAAAACCAAAAACCGAATCCGGGGGCGGAGCTTTGCTCCGCCCCCTTTTAACCTGTCAAGGGAGTTCATGATTATGCTGTTTGGAAAAAAGACCGGGGGCGTGGAGTGGCTGGTGGTGTGCCTGGGCAACCCGGGGGACAAGTATGAGAACACCCGCCACAACGTGGGCTTTATGGTGGCCGACCAGCTGGCCGAACGGAAAAACATCCCCGTCCAGCGGCTCAAGTTCAAGGCCCTGACCAACACCACCCAGCTGGGCGGCACCCAGGTGCTGCTGATGAAGCCGGTGACCTATATGAACCTGTCCGGCGAGGCGGTGCGCCAGGCCGCCGACTTCTATAAAGTGCCTCCCGAGCATGTACTGGTGGTGAGCGACGACGTGTCCCTGCCCGTGGGACGGCTGCGCATCCGCCGCAGCGGCTCCGCCGGCGGCCACAACGGCCTGAAAAATATCATCCAGCAGCTGGGCACCGACCAGTTCCCCCGGCTCAAGGTGGGGGTGGGGGAGAAGCCCCACCCGGACTACGACCTGGCCGACTGGGTGCTGGGCAAGTTCACCGGCGAGGACAAGAAGGCCATCGACGCCGCCGTCAAGCGGGCCGCCGACGCGGTGGAGTGCTATATCCAGGACGGCCCCGACAAGGCCATGAGCCGCTTCAACTGAGTTCGGGGTCTTCCCCTCATCCGCCCCAGTGTGCGCACTGGGGCGCCTTCCCCCTGGGGGGAAGGCTTTGCCGCTCCAAGCCTGATTTTTTTAGAACTGTGAGGTGTATCCCGTGAAGGAACTGGCAACCATGGTAACCGCAATCCCGGAATTCCAGCGCCTGGCCGCGGCGGTGGACGGCGGCGGCTGTCCCGCCGCGTTCACCGGAGTGTCCCCCGTCCACCGGGCCCATATGGCCGCCGGGCTGCGGCAGGCCCTGGGCCGGAGCGTGGTGGTGCTGTGCGCCGACGAGGCCGAGGCCGACCGGATGGCCCGGGACCTGGCCTTCCTGACCGGGGAGCAGGTGCGCACCCTCACCGCCCGGGAGTTCACCTTCCACCACGCGGCGGTGGTCTCCCGCCAGTGGGAGCACAGGCGGCTGTCCGTGCTGCGGGCCCTGGCGGCGGGGGAGTGCCCCCTGCTGGTGTGCACCATCGAGGGCGCCCTGGAGCGGACCATCCCCAAGACCCTGCTGACCCAGGCCTCCCAGTGCCTGCGGGTGGGGGAGAGCTACGACCTCAGCGAGCTGGCAGACACCCTCACCGCCGCCGGGTACACCCGCTGCGAGCAGGTGGAGGGCGTGGGCCAGTTCGCCCTCCGGGGCGGCATCCTGGACTTCTACTCTCCCGCTGAGGACGGCCCCATCCGGGTGGAGTTCTTCGGCGACGAGGCCGACTCCATGGGCCTGTTCGACGTGAACACCCAGCGCCGGGTGGAGAACCGGAAGAGCGCCGAGATCCTCCCGGCGGCGGAGGTGCTGCCCCAGTTCGCCCCCGGCGGGTACGCCGGGCTGCTGGAGGCCATGGACGGCCTGATCGCCAAGGCCAAGCGCCGCAAGGACGGCGCCGACCTGGTCAAGACCCTGGAGGAGGACCGGGAGCGGCTGGCGGAGAACATGTCCTTCCCGGCCCTGGACCGGTACATCGCCCTGGTGTACCCCCACATGGCCACGGCGGCGGACTACTTCCCCGAGGACGCGGTGGTGCTCTTCAGCGAGAGCCCCCGGGTGGCGGAGCGGGCCAAGAACTACCTCTGGCAGCTGACCGAGGACGCCAAGGCCCTCATGGAGGCCGGGGTGCTGGCGGGGGAGCTGACCGAGTTCGCCCGCACCTTTGAGGAGCTGTGCGGCGTGCTGGAGGAGTGGCCGGTGGCCTATCTGGACAATTTCGTGGGCGCCCAGTACCCCCGGCGGCCCCGCACCCTCATCAACCTGCTGTGCAAGCAGCTGCCCTCCTACGGCGCCAGCCTGGAGACCGCCGTCTCCGACCTGAGCCACTATCTGGGCGAAAATTTCTCCACCGTGGTGCTGGTGTCCAGCGAGCAGCGGGCCCTGAACCTCCAGGCCCTCCTGCGGGAGCAGGGGGTGAAGGCCGCGGTGGACTTCCTCCTCCACAAGCTGCCCGCCCCTGGCAAGGCGGTCATCGCCGTGGGCGGCCTGTCCAGCGGCATGGAGTACCCGGAGGCAAAATGCGCCGTCCTCACCGAGGGCCAGGCCGCCGGGGTGAAGAAGAAAAAGGTGAAGGCCGTCACCAACCGGCAGAAGCTGGGGTCTTACGCCGACCTGAGCGTGGGCGACCTGGTGGTCCACGAGCACCACGGCATCGGCCGGTACCAGGGCATGGTGAAGATGCCGGTGGACGGCATCCAGAAGGACTATGTGAAGATCGCCTACGCCGGGGCCGACGTGCTCTACGTGCCCGCCACCCAGCTGGACCTGGTGAGCAAGTATATCGGCGCGGGGGAGGACGCCCAGGAGACCAAGAAGCTGTCCAAGCTGGGGGGCGCCGACTGGGAAAAGGCCAAGACCCGGGCCAAAAAGGCGGTCAAGGACCTGGCTAAGGGCCTCATCCAGCTCTACGCCCAGCGGCAGCGCCAGCCCGGCTTCGCCTTTTCCCCCGACTCGGAGTGGATGCGGGAGTTTGAGGAGCAGTTCGAGTACACCGAGACCGACGACCAGCTCCGCTGCATCGCCGAGATCAAGGGGGACATGGAGGCCCCCCGGCCCATGGACCGGCTGCTGTGCGGCGACGTGGGCTACGGCAAGACCGAGGTGGCCTTCCGGGCCATCATGAAGTGCGTGCTGGACGGCAAGCAGGCCGCCATCCTGGTGCCCACCACCGTGCTGGCCCGGCAGCACT
>NZ_CALXEG010000042.1 GCF_944387275.1 uncultured Pseudoflavonifractor sp. | reverse complement strand
GAGGACGTGTGCCAGGTGTCCTACGGCTACGGCCTGTTCACCGGCGGCCCCGGCCTCAACGGCGGCAGCCACAAGGTGGGCTGCCTGACCATCCCCACCTCCTCGGGCAACACCGAGCGGCAGATCATGTTCATCCGGGACCTGAGCGCCACCATCCTCTGCTGCACCCCCTCTTACGCCGCCTATCTGGGCGAGACCATGAAGGAGATGGGGCTCACCCCCGAGGAGATCCCTCTGAAGGCGGGCATCTTCGGCGCCGAGGCCTGGAGCGAGGAGATGCGCCAGGACATCCAGAAGACCCTGGGCATCAAGGCCTACGACATCTACGGCCTCACCGAGCTGTCCGGCCCCGGCGTGGCCTTTGAGTGCTCCGCCCAGACCGGCATGCACATCAACGAGGACCACTTCATCGCCGAGATCATCGACCCGGACACCGGGGAGGTGCTCCCCGAGGGGAGCAAGGGCGAGCTGGTGTTCACCTCCATCACCAAGGAGGCATTTCCCCTCCTGCGCTACCGCACCCGGGACATCTGCGTGCTCCACCACGAGGACTGCCCCTGCGGCCGCACCCATGTGAAGATGAGCAAGCCCATGGGCCGCAGCGACGACATGCTCATCGTCAAGGGCGTCAACGTGTTCCCGTCCCAGATCGAGACGGTGCTCCTGGGCCAGAGCTTCGCGCCCAACTACCAGATCATCGTGGACCGGGTCAACAACACCGACACCATGGAGGTGCTGGTGGAGATGACCCCGGAGATGTTCTCCGACCAGCTCAGCCAGGTGGCCGAGAAGGAGAAGCAGGTGGTGGCCGCCCTGAAGGCTATGCTGGGCATCTACGCCAAGGTCCGCCTGGTGGCCCCCAAGTCCATCCAGCGCAGCGAGGGCAAGGCGGTCCGCGTCATCGACAAGCGGAAGATTTAAGAGAGGAGCTGGCGCATCATGACCATCCAACAGATTTCCGTGTTCCTGGAGAACCGGGCGGGACAGCTGGCGGAGATCACCACCATCCTGGCCGCCAATCAGATCAATATGCGGGCCCTCCATATCGCCGAGACCGCCGACTACGGCGTGCTGCGCATGATTGTGGACAAGCCCCAGCGGACGGCCACGCTGCTGCTGGAGCACGGGTTCATCCTGTCCATGACCCCGGTGCTGGCGGTGGTGGTACCCGACGAGCCGGGCGCCCTGGGGAAGATCCTCACCCTGCTGGCCAAGGAGAACATCGACGTGGAGTATGTCTACTCCGTGTTCGGCCAGGTCCAGGGCCGGGCCTGTATGATCTTCCGGGTGGCCGACCTGGACCGTCTGGCCGCCCTGCTGAAGGACAACGGCATGCCGCCCGCCCTCCACGGGGAGCTGGGCATCCAAGACGAACAGAAATGAGGGAACCGCTATGCAGCCCATGAGTAAAAAGACCCAGTATTTTACCGACTCGGTCATCCGCCGGATGACCCGTATTGCCATCGCCAGCGACGCCATCAACCTGGCCCAGGGCTTCCCCGACTTTGACCCGCCCAAGGCCCTGCTGGACCGTCTGGCCGAGGTGTCCCACGCCGGACCCCACCAGTACCCCATCACCATGGGGGCCCCCAACTTCCGCCGGGCCCTGGCCAAGAAGTGCAAGCGGTTCATGGGCCGGGACATCGACCCGGAGACCGAGATGGTGGTGACCATCGGTTCCACCGAGGCCATGGTGGACACCATCTTCGCCATCACCAACCCCGGCGACAAGGTGGTGCTGTTCTCCCCCTACTTTGAGAACTACCACGCCCAGGTCCTCTTTGCCGACTGCGAGCCCATCTATGTGCCCCTGGTGCCGCCTGAGTTCAACTTTGACCCCAACGTGCTGGAGGACGCTTTCAAACAGCACCCCAAGGCCATCATCATCTGCAACCCCTCCAACCCCAGCGGCAAGGTGTTCACCGAGGATGAGCTGAAGCTCATCGCCCAGCTGTGCGTCAAGTACGACGTGTACGCCATCATGGACGAGGTGTATGAGCACATCGTCTACGCCCCCCACAAGCACCTGTACATGTGCAACATGCCCGGCATGTGGGAGCGGACCATCTCCTGCTCGTCCCTGTCCAAGACCTACTCCATCACCGGCTGGCGCATCGGCTACGCCATCGCCCCCAAGCCCATCATGGACAAAATCAAGCAGTACCACGACTTCAACACCGTGGGCGCGGCGTCTCCCCTGATGGAGGCGGCCATCGCCGGGCTGGAGATGCCGGACAGCTACTATGAGGAGTTCTCCGCCCACTACGCCCACATGAAGCAGCTGTTCACCGACGGCCTGCGGAACATCGGCATTCCCTTCACCGACCCCCAGGGCACCTACTTCGTCCTGGCCGACATCGGCCCCTACCTGAAGAAGGGACAGACCGACGTGGAGTTCTGCGAGGAGATGGCCCGGAAGGTGGGTGTGGCCGCCGTGCCCGGCACCTCCTTCTTCATGGAGGACGTGCGCAACATCGTGCGGCTCCACTTCGCCAAGAAGGACGAGACCCTCAACGAGGCCCTGGACCGGCTGAGCCATATCAGGGAGAAGATGGGCTGAGCGGCCAACTCCTCCCGTGCATATCTCGAGCTGGATGCAGCGCCCGGACACTGTAATCAGTGTCCGGGCGCTTTTGCGGGTGACTGTTATTTTGGGAATGGGAATTTTGCACAAATATTTTATTTTGAGTTCCGATATTTATGGTAATATGGTATTATATTCTTGCAAGTAAATCCGCGAAAGGGAATGAAAAGATAAGGAGGTGAATCCCATGATTTAAGGCTGAACTTCCGGGAGTGAGACGGACAGGAGAAAACGCTGTGTGTTCCATTTATGGGAAAGGAGAATTCAAAATGAGGCAAAAGAGGAAATGCTTCCAAGCGTTGCTTGCCCTTGTTACTGTTCTCGCCCTGACGGCGCAGAGTTCAGCGGCGCTGGCAGTTCAGAGCACATTAAATAGTTAAATAGTTAAATAGTTCCACACTAAATCTTTCCTCTCAGAATGCTGAAACCTCTGTCGAGATCTGCGAAGATTATATTCGGTATCAAATCTCTTTTCAGCAGGTGCCCGAAGCTCAAGCTATTGCTTTAAATTCTGTCTCAACAGCAGTCAAAGAACAAAACATACTAAACAAATCCATTGCGCAAGATTATATAGCATCACTTAGGTTAACTGAACAAGGCTATGAGTATATTGAAACGGCTTGCCTTGAAGAACTGGATATTATTTCCAATGACGAAGATGGACTTTTAACATCAATTTCAGTACTGGTTCCAACGGCAGAAACATCAACGCCATCTTATTTCGGAACCTATAAAGGTACAGATTTCTATGCAGATTTTTATATGGAGTATGAAAAAACTTTTATACGTGAAGTTCCTTCTGACGACGAGACATTGCAGCATTGGGCAAACGGAGCCTTTGATCTTGTAGTCGGATATGCTTTTTCAAATATAACGCTTCCATTTAGCATTTTGCGGCAGTTAATGAGCGCACCTGGAAATTACCAAATTAAACCGGCTGCTTTTTTACAATCCTGCTATAAGCTTGAGGCACGTTGTCGAGGAATGTACGTTGAAAAACTTCCATCTTATGTGGGTGATAGTACGTTTAGAATGCTTACCTCTGAGGAAGTGGGAACTGTCTATCCATATACTGTGTTTCATGATGGTGAAACTCCACCTCAAACATGGCAGGTAGATTTTAACGCACAGACAGTATATACAGCCAACTATCATGCCCAGATGGAAAGTGCGTATTCTTGGCTCCATTTAGGAGCTGGCAATGTGCTGAAAGTTACATTTACAGAGTATCCTCCAAGTTTTTCGTGGGTTGAGAAATAGTATAGTTAAATTTTAACTGATTTGTTTATCATAATGGTACCTACAGCCGGGTCTACGGCTGGGAGCCGCTGGTGGAATATGTCAGAGCGCTGGCGGACAAGTACGGCGTTCCCCAGCCAACCTGGTAAATGGGAAAGGAGACCCCAATGGAAGGTCTGACCGCCTGGGTTTCTCATTACGGCATTTTCCTGATTGCCGCGGCAGGAGCCGCGGCCCTGCTCTGCGCCTTTTTGGCCAGGGGGAAGAAGCTGCGCTGGGGGGCCGCCGCCGGGGCCCTGCTCTGCGCTGCGGCAGCGGTGTGGTACTTTCTGCCCTTCTCCGTCACTCTCGACCCCCAGCGCACCTCCGTGCTTCTCCAGTTCACGCTGGGGGAGCCGCTGGAGCTCACCCAAGAAGAGCGGGCGGAGGTGCTCCGCCTGTGCGGGGAGCTCACCTACTTCCGCCGGCCGGGGCAGACGGTCCTGCGCACCGGCGGTACGGAGACGGCCTACCTCATCCTCCTTCAGGGCGGGGACGGCGGCTCCAGCGAGAGCCTTCACCTGACCCTGGCCCTCTCCCCGGAGGGTTTCGCCGGGGAGGACGGTCTCTATGGGGTCAACCAGAATCTGGACGGAGTGAGAGGACAGGAGCCCCTGGTGGAATACCTCAAAGAGCTGGCGGACAAGTACGAAATCCCCCTGGCGGAGTGACATGCGGCAGGGGCGGAAGAGACAAGAGAAGGAACTGGTCATGCGGTTTATTAAGGTCATGGACTATAACACAAGAATACGCACGCTGCTGAACATCGATGCCATCAGCGCCATCCAGGAGACCCCGGGGGGCTATTATACCATTATCACAAGCGCCAACACACCGCTGCTCCTCGACAGGAACGACGGAAAACAGGTCATGGACATGCTGGGCCTCTCGTTTTAAACGCTCCGCCTGGAAAAAGCGCCGCCCCGGCTCTCAACAGAGCCGGGACGGCGCTTTTGTATGCAGCATATCATGGATCAGTGCTCCTCGCCCAGGGCATAATACGTTTTCACATGGGCGATAAAGGCCCTGATGTGCTCGCTGAGGACCGAGTTCCGCTTCATCACGAAGTAGAAGTACCGCCGGGAGACCTGGTCGGGCAGGTCGAAGAGGAGCACCCGCTTTTCCTGCACGAAGTTGAGGGCGGCCCGCTCCGAGATGATGGAGATGCCCAGTCCGCCTGCCACCAGGTTCTTGATGGACTCCTGGTCGTTGACCCGGGCGGTGACCTTCAGCTGGTCCTCTGTGACCCCCATGCTCTCCAGGAAATACTCCGCGCTCTTTTTGCTGCCGCTGCCCTGTTCCCGGAGGATGATGGGCTCCTGGAGCAGCTCCCGCAGGGGGGACTCCTGCTCCTTCAGGGCCAGGAAACGGGGGTCCACAGGGGTGATGAGCACCATCCGGTCCCGGTAGAAGGGGATACAGGTCAGGTCCTCATGGTCGTACTTCATGCCGATCATGCCCAGGTCAAAGCTGCCGTTGAGGATGCCCTCCACCACGCCGCGGCTGTCGTTCTGGTGGATGATGAAGTAGGCCTCCGGGTGCTCCTTGCCGTAGGCGGGGAGGATCTCCGGCAGGATGTAGGCCGAGGGGATGGTGGAGGCGCCCAGCTGGATGATGCTGCTCTCGTTGGAGGACCAGCGGCGGATCAGGTTGTCCCGCAGGCTGAGGATGTTGCAGGCACACTCGTAGAGCTCCTGGCCCCTGGGGGTCACGTCCACGCTCCGCTTGGTGCGGATGATGAGACAGGTGCCCAGCTCCTCCTCCAGGTTGCGGATGTGGGTGCTGATGGTGGGCTGGGAGAGGTAGAGCCGTGCGGCGGCCTTTGTAAAGCTGCGATACTTCACAACTGCCGTAAAGGACTGGAGCTGCTTCATGTCCATCAGCGGTTTGCCTCCCCCAGGATGGCGTCCAGGGCGTCCAGGGCCCGGTCCACTTCCGCTTCGGTGTTCCACCAGCCGAAGGAGAAGCGGATGGTGCCGGCGGGGAAGGTGCCCAGGGTCTTGTGGGCGGAGGGTGCGCAGTGGAGGCCCACCCGGGTCATGATGCCGTAGGTGCTGTCCAGCTGGTAGGCCACCCCGGCCATGTCACGGCCCGGCGTCTCCACGGACACCACGCCGGTGCGGCCCTCGGTCCCCGGCAGGCCCACGGCCCGGATGGCCCGGCCCTTGTCCCCCAGGGCGTCGACGCCCTCCAGGAACCGGGCGGTGAGGCCCAGCTCGTGGGCGCGGATGGCCTCCATGCCCGTCTCCTCCAGCCAGAGCAGGGCGGCGTGGAGGCCCACGATGCCGGGCAGGTTGGGGGTGCCCGGCTCAAAGCGGTCGGGCATGAAGTCGGGGACCTCCTCCGTGTGGCTGATGCTGCCGGTGCCGCCGGAGAGCAGGGGGGTGATCTGCCCCACCAACTCGGGGTTGAGCAGGAAGCCGCCCACCCCCTGAGGCCCCAGCAGGCCCTTGTGGCCGGTGAAGGCCAGGGCGTCGATGCCCATGTCCGCCATGGACACGGGGTACACGCCGCCGGTCTGGGCGCAGTCCACGAAGAACCGCAGGCCGTGGGCCCTGCAGAAGGCCCCCACTTCCCTGAGCGGAAGCAGGGTGCCGCAGACGTTGCTGGCGTGGGTCATCACCACCGCCTTTGTGTTGGGCCGCAGGGCCCTCTCCAGCACAGCCGGGTCCAGGGTGCCGTCCGGACCGCAGGCCGCCCGGGTGAAGGACACCCCCTGCTGTTCCAGCTGCACCAGGGGGCGCATCACCGCGTTGTGCTCCATGGAGGAGGTGATGACGTGGTCGCCGGGCCTGAGAAAGCCCTTGAGCAGCACGTTCAGGCTCTCGGTGATGTTGCGGGTGAACACCACGTTCTTGCACTCCGGGCCGTCAAAGAGCCTGGAGAGCCGCTCCCGGGTGTCGTAGACCAGCTCCTCCACGTCGTAGGCCCGCTCATAGCAGCCCCGGTTGATGTTGCTGCCCACCCGGGTCATATAGTCGTACATGGCGTCAGGCACCGCCCTGGGCTTGGGAAAGGTGGTGCATGCGTTGTCAAAATAGATGGTATCCATTCCATCCGCTCCCATCCATACCGCGGTCCGGCCTGCCGGATGCCCCTGTTTTGACCAAAAGGAAGGGCATTCGACAGAAACGGACTGTGAGATTTTCCATCATTCTACCACATACTTATCAAAATATCAAATAACAACTTTTAATTCATTAATAATTGATATTGGAAATCCCAACCTGCTTCCACTATACTGGACTTACCCGACAAAAAGGAGTGTGTGTGTATGGGTTTGAAGAATGGAAAGACAGAAATTTTGGTGGCAGGCCTGGCAATCGGCATCATCGCCGCGCTGCTGGTGCTCTTCGGCAACCCGCTGAACATGGGCTTCTGCATCGCCTGCTTCCTGCGGGACACCGCCGGCGCCCTGGGGCTCCACTCAGCGGCCAACGTGCAGTACATCCGGCCTGAGATTATCGGTCTGGTGCTGGGCAGCTTCCTGCTGGCCACCTTCCGCAAGGAGTTCTCCCCCAAGGGCGGCAGCGCCCCGCTGACCCGCTTTGTGCTGGGCTTCTTCGTCATGATCGGCTGCCTGATGTTCCTGGGCTGCCCCTTCCGCATGATCCTCCGTCTGGCCGGCGGCGACCTGAACGCCATTTTCGGCCTGGTGGGCTTTGTGTGCGGCATCCTGCTGGGCGTGTTCTTCCTCACCAAGGGCTACTCCCTCAAGCGGACCTATCAGCTGCCCGCCCTGGAGGGCCGTCTGCTGCCCATCATCCAGGTGGTGCTGCTGGTGCTGCTGGTGGCGGCCCCCGTGTTCATCCACTTCACCGAGGCGGGCGGCGGCCCCGGCGCCCAGCACGCCCCCATCATCCTCAGCCTGGCCGCCGGCCTCATCGTGGGCGCCCTGGCCCAGAAGACCCGCCTGTGCATGGTGGGCGGCATCCGTGACGTGGTGCTCTTCCGGGAGTGGAAGCTGCTCATCGGCTTTATGGCCATCTTTGTCAGCGCCCTGGTGTGCAACCTGATCCTCACCGCCGCCACCGACGGCACCTACTTCAACCTGGGCTTTGCCGGCCAGCCGGTGGCCCACACCGACGGCCTGTGGAACGCCCTGGGCATGCTGCTCACCGGTTTCGGCTGCGTGCTGCTGGGCGGCTGCCCCCTGCGCCAGCTGGTGCTCTCCGGCGAGGGCAACACCGACAGCGCCATCGCCGTCATCGGCCTGGTGGCGGGCGCCGCCTTTGCCCACAACTTCGGCCTGGCCTCCAGCGGCGAGGGCCCCACGGCCAACGGCAAGATCGCCGTCATCATCGGCATCGTGGTGGTGGCCCTCATCGCCTGCTTCAACACCTTCCGCAAGGACACTGCAAAAGCGTAAGAGAGGAGAATGCACCATGAAACTGCTGGACGCGAGAGGGCTCTCCTGCCCTGAACCCGTCATGATGATCCGCAAGGCCATTGCCTCCGGGGAAAAGGCCTATCAGATGGTGGTGGACAACCCCACCGCCCGGGAGAACGTGACCCGCTACGCCGTGCACCAGGGCTACCAGGTGTCGGTGGAGGAGAAGGACGGGGAGTTCACCCTGTCCATCACCAAGTGACATGACCTACATCGCCACGTTTTACTCCCATTTTGGGGCCATGCATTTCAAAAAGCAGTGCGAGGCCCGGAAGATGACCGCCAGGATCATGCCCGTGCCCCGGGATCTGAGCAGCAGCTGCGGCACCTGCGTGCGTTACGAGGGGGAGCAGCCCTGCCCGTCGGATACCTGGAGCGACGAGGTGGAACAGGCGGTGGAGGTGACCGCCCAGGGGTACCGGACCGTGTACCGGGCGGAGAACAGCTGAAAGCGGCGGAGGCCGGAGCGCAATATGACGCTCCGGCCTCCGTTTTTGCCCGGTGGGGTGGACGGGCGGGGGAAATCCCGCTATAATGTTGCCTGCGTGACAGAAGATTTTCAGCAGACAGGTGAACCGTATGAGATGTTATTTCGCCCCCATGGAGGGCATTACAGGATATATCTTCCGCAACTGCCACAGCCGGTTTTTCCCCGGCGTGGACCGGTACTACATGCCCTTTCTCTCCCCCCGGCAGGACCACAACTTCACCCGCCGGGAGCTGGACGACATCCTTCCCGAGCACAACGAGGGCGTCCACGCCGTGCCCCAGCTGCTGACAAGGCAGCCGGAGGACTTCCTCTGGGCGGCGGGGAAGCTGGCGGCCATGGGCTACCGGGAGGTGAACCTGAACCTGGGCTGTCCCTCGGGGACGGTGACGGCCAAGGGCAAGGGCTCCGGTCTGCTGGCCCGGCGGGAGGAGCTGGAGCGGCTGCTGGACGGCATCTTTGCCGCCCCACCGGTGGCCATCTCCATCAAGACCCGGCTGGGTATGAGCGACCCGGAGGAGCTCGGCCCCCTGCTGGAGCTGTACAACCGCTACCCGGTGGCCGAGCTGACGGTTCACCCCCGCATCCGCAGCGACTTCTACAAGAAACCGGTGCGGCCGGAATACTTTGACCTGGCGGTCCGCATGAGCCGGGCGCCCCTGTGCTACAACGGGGACGTAGTCACCCCGGCGGACTGGGCGAAGATATCGGCGCGCTGGCCGGGGGTGGAGTCGGTGATGATGGGCCGGGGTCTGGTGGCCGACCCGTCCCTGGCGGGGCGGCTGAAGGGGGAGAGGCCCGCCGGGCTGGAGACTTTGCGGGCCTTCCACAGCGAGCTGTACGAGAGCTACGCCGCGGCCTTCGGCAGCCGGCGGAACGCCATGCTGCGGATGAAGGAGGTGTGGTCCTACCTGATCCACCTCTTCGGGGACAGCCAGAAGCTGGAGCGGCGCATCCGCAAGGCGGCGGACACCGGGGAGTTAGAGTCGGCGGTGGACGAGGTGTTCCGCACCCTGCCGCTGCTGGACGCTCCGGCGGGGGAGTGGTAAGGATAAAAAGAGGGCGGGTGCGCGCAGCGCACCCGCCCTCTTCTGCGAAAGAGCTTATTTCTCGTAGTAGCGGATAAGCCCCTGGGTGCCCAGGCTGCCCAGCCCGGCCTCGTCCAGGCTGCGGCACTCGGAGAGCACCTGCTCCAGCACGGGCAGCTTGAGCCCCACCGCCTGAGCCCCCTCTTCGGAGAGCACCATGTCCTTGATGAAGTGCTTCATGATGAAGCCGGGGGCAAAGTCGCCCACCGCCATCTTGGGCCCCAGGCTCTGCATTTGGAAGGAGCCGGCCGCTCCGGCGGAGATAGCGGAGAGCAGCTCGTCCAGGTCCAGGCCGTTGGCCCTGGCGTAGGTCAGGGCCTCGCACACGCCGGACAGGGCGCCGGCGATGGCGATCTGGTTGGCCAGCTTGGCGTGCTGGCCCGCGCCGGCGGCGCCCATGTGGACGATGATCTTGCCCATGGCCTGGAAGAGGGGGAGGCAGGCGTCAAAGTCGTCCTTGTCGCCGCCCACCAGGATGGACAGGGTGCCCGCCTTTGCGCCGGTGTCGCCGCCGGTGACCGGGGCGTCCAGGGGCCGCAGGCCCTTGGCCTTGCCCGCCTCCCAGATGCGCACGGCCAGGGCGGGGGAGCTGGTGGTCATATCCACGATAAGGGCGCCGGGCCGGACGTTGGCGATGACGCCGCCGTCGCCGAAGTAGACCTCCTCCACGTCCTTGGGGAAGCCTACGATGGAGAACACAGCCTCCGCGTCCTTGACGCACTGGGCCACCGTATCCGCCCAGACGGCGCCCTCGGCGATGACGTCCTCGCACTTGGACTTGGTGCGGCTGTATATGGTGAGGGAATAGCCGGCCTTCATCAGGTTGCGCACCATGGACTTGCCCATAATTCCCACGCCGATAAACGCGATTTTCTTCATCTCGATCCGCTCCTTTCACAGCTCTGATGCCTTTATGGTAAAACAGGGGAGGGGCGCTGTCAAGGAGAAACAGAAGCGGCTGGGGGCTGCGCCGGAAAACACAGCTTTTTCCACAAAAGCGCGGCGCAACGATTGACGATAGGGAGATGCTTCGATATAATAGCAATGTAACCAGAAGCGCCGCCGTCCCGGGCGGTTTTTTTCATCTGCAAACGGGGTTTTCGCGAAATTTTGGAGGTGTGTGGAATGAAAACTGTGATTACCATCGGCCGTGAATACGGTTCCGGCGGACGCCTCGTGGCCAAGCGGCTGTCCGAGGCGCTGGACATCCCCTTCTACGACAAGGAGGTCATCCAGGGCGTGGTGAAGAAGACCGGCTTTGCCGAGAACTTTGTTCGCGACGCCGAGCGCCGTCCCACCAACAGCTTTATTTACGATTTGTACTTCTCCGCCCAGTCCCTGTCCACCCAGGACCAGGTGTTCATCGCCCAGTCCGGCGTCATCAAGGACCTGGCGTCCAAGGGCGGCTGCGTCATCGTGGGCCGCTGCGCCGACTACATCCTGCGGGAGTATAAGAACCTGCTGCGGGTGTTCATCTATGCGCCCATGGAGGAGCGCATTCAGCGGGCCGTGGAGGAGTACGGCGACAAGGAGGCCAACATGGAGGCGTTTGTGGCCCGCAAGGACAAGCAGCGCGCCTCCTACTACAACTATTTCACCAGCGTCCGCTGGGGCGACCGGAAGAGCTATGATCTGTGCATCAACTCCGCCCTGGGCCTGGACACCGCCGTGGAGCTGATCCGCACGGCGGCGCTGGCCAAGGAGGGACAGGGCAAGTAATGTCAAACAGTGTACCCCAGGAGAACAAGATGGGCGTCATGCCCGTCAACCGGCTGCTGATCACCATGTCGGTGCCTATGATGCTGGCCATGCTGGTGCAGGCGCTCTACAACGTGGTGGACAGCGTATTCGTGTCACAACTCAGCGAGGACGCCCTCAACGCGGTGTCCCTGGCCTTTCCCATCCAGAACATCATGATCGCCCTGGCAGTGGGCACCGGCGTGGGCGTCAACGCGCTGCTGTCCAAGAGCCTGGGCGAGCAGGACTATGAGCGGGCCAACCGCACCGCCGAGCACGGTGTGCTGCTGGCCGCCATCACCTGCGTGGTGTTCATGGTGGCGGGCACCCTGCTGGCCCGGCCCTTCTACATGGTCCAGGTCGCCAACGAGCCCGTCATCGTGGAGTACGGCACCCAGTATATGCAGATCTGCAGCTTTTTCTCCTGCGGCATCTTTATGGAGGTCATGTTCGAGCGGCTGCTCCAGTCCACCGGCCGGACCATGTATACCATGTTCACCCAGGGCGTGGGCGCGGTGTTCAACATCATCTTCGATCCCCTGCTCATCTTCGGCATCGGCCCCTTCCCCCGGCTGGAGGTGGCCGGCGCGGCGGTGGCCACGGTCATGGGCCAGGTGGTGGCCGCTGTGATGGCCATCCTGTTCAACCACTTCCGCAACCACGACATCAAGCTGTCCCTGAAGGGCTTCCGCGTTGACGGCTGGATCATCCGCCGCATCTACATCGTGGGCGCCCCCTCCATCATCATGAACGCCATCGGCTCCCTGATGGTGTTCGGCATGAACCAGATCCTCCTCACCTTCACCAAGACGGCCACCGCCGTGCTGGGCGTGTACTTCAAGGTGCAGAGCTTTGTGTTCATGCCCGTGTTCGGCCTGAACAACGGCATGGTGCCCATCATCGCCTATAACTACGGCGCCCGCAAGAAGGACCGGCTGCTCAAGACGGTGAAGCTGGGTGTGCTGTACGCGGTGATCATCATGCTCATCGGCCTGCTGGTCATGCAGACCATCCCGGACAAGATCTTCCTCCTGTTCCAGGCCGACGAGAACATGCTGTCCATCGGTGTGCCCGCCCTGCGGATCATCAGCCTGAGCTTTGTCTTTGCCGGCTACTGCGTGGTGATCTCCGCCATGCTGCAGGCCCTGGGCGAGGGCATCCAGAGCATGATCGTGTCCATCGTCCGCCAGCTGGTGGTGCTGCTGCCCGCCGCCTGGCTGCTGGCCAAGCTGGGGGATGTGAACCTGGTGTGGTATTCCTTCCCCATCGCCGAACTGTCCTCCCTGGCCCTGAGCACCGTCTTCCTGGCGCGCACCTACCAGAAGCTGATCAAGCCCCTGGACCAGTAAAAAACCGAGAGACACCTGAGAGCCGCGGAAATGTTCCGCGGCTCTTTTCCTGCCGTGGGGGAGGGCAAATCGGTGGGACAGTGTTGGACACGCACAATTCTGGAAGGTATTGGGGGAGAGAGAAAGGGTAAAATGCACAAGTTTCTGGAAGAAGGGCATTGTCAAACAGAGGGTAAGTGTGTATACTAATGTCTGATGAATAAACTGCTCTGCGGTTTATTCGTGCGGCGCAGCCGCACAATTCTTTTCAAACGGCTCGTGTGAACCGTTTGAGGATTCAGCCATTGTTGCAGTACGTATTTCTCTCGGAGCGCATACGCGCCCTGAGAGAGGGCGTAATGATTGTTGAGATTTTCCTCCAATCTTGCGCCTAAAACAAAAACGGGGAGGTACGCTCAGTGGAGAGTTTATACAGCGTCCCGCTGGGGAAGCTTATCAGTGAATTCAATCTGGAGGTCATCCGGGGCGGCAAGGACTACGAGACCCGGGCCATCCGCACCGAGGACGTGAACCGTCCCGGCCTCCAGCTCATCGGATTTTTTGACTATTTTGACCCCAAGCGCATCCAGATGATCGGCCGCGTGGAGACCACCTACCTCACCGGCGTGACCCCCGAGGCCCGCCGGGAGTGCTTTGACAATCTTCTGGCCCGGGACATCCCCTGCCTCATCATCTCCCGGGGCATGGAGCCCTTCCCCGAGTGCATGGAGATGGCGGAGAAGTACGACCGCACCATCCTCCGCACCCAGGAGACCACGTCCACCTTCATGAGCGCGCTGATCGCCTACCTGCGCACCGAGCTCTCCCCCCGCATCACCCGCCACGGCGTGCTGGTGGAGATCTACGGCGAGGGCGTTCTGCTGCTGGGCGAGTCCGGCGTGGGCAAGAGCGAGACCGCCATTGAGCTGGTCAAGCGGGGCCACCGCCTGATCGCCGACGACGCGGTGGAGATCAAGCGGGCGGGTACCAAGCGCCTGGTGGGCACCGCCCCCGAGCTCATCCGCCACTACATCGAGCTGCGGGGTATCGGCGTCATCGACGTGCGCCGCCTGTTCGGCATGTCCGCCATCAAGGAGGAGTCGGACATCGACCTGGTGGTCAACCTGGAGCAGTGGAAGGACGGCGCCATGTACGACCGCCTGGGCCTGGAGAACCTGTACACCACCATCCTGGACGTGCAGATCCCCGCCCTCACCGTGCCGGTGAAACCGGGCCGGAATCTGGCCATTATCATCGAGGTGGCGGCCATGAACAACCGCCACAAGAAGATGGGCTATAACGCCGCCCTGGAGTTCACCAAGCAGATCAACGAGCACTTTGACCAGGCCATGAGCCAGCAGCTCAAGGGCTGAAAACTGGATAGAGCGCCATTGGCAGCGGGCTGCGGAACAGAGATTCCGCAGCCCGCTGTTTTTCTGCCATGGCTGGATGATTCAGGAAAAAATCAATGGGACAAATGTCAAATTGTATAAAATAAGCGGAGAAATCCAGGGGAGAAAGAGAAAAAGTACACAAAATACGGCGACCGAAACAGGGTAAAATGCCAAAAATTTAACAACCTCCTTCCAAAGCATTGCGTTTCCCCCAAAACTGTGTTTCAATGAATCCAGAGCAATACTACGAAATGGGAAGGAGTGCGGTATGTCGCTGGAAGAGATCCGGGAACAGAACAAGCGGCTGGTGGTGGAGACGGCTCTGGAGGTCTTTACCCGCCAGGGAGCAGGGAACACCACGGTGGCGGACATCTCCCGGGCCTGCGGCCTGACGGAGCGGTCCATTTACCGCTACTACAAGACCAAGGTGGACCTGATCCAGGCGGCGGTCTATCTCTACTACGACAACATGACCCGTGAGGCCGACCGGCGGGGCCGGGAGATGTGCCGTCCGGGCATGACCGGGCTGGAGCAGATCCACCGGATGCTGCGGTTCTACTCCCACATGTACCTGGAGTACCCCGACCAGATCCGCTTCTGCGCCGACGCGGAGGTCATCCTCAGCCGGGCGGGCCGGGAGCGGGACGATGTGCACTGGCCGCCGGAGCAGTTCGAGCGGTCGGACAGCCCGCTGGTGCGGGCCATCCGCCAGGGGCTGGCCGACGGCAGCGTGTCCCCCAGGGTGGATGTGAAGAACCTGTACTACAACGCCTACGACTCCATTCTGGGCGTGATGCAGAAGATGAGCTGGAGCAGGAACCAGCTGAGCCGGGAGGAGGCCCGGGTGCGGATGGACCAGCTGTGCGACGTGTTCACCGCCGCGTTCCGGGGTGATTTTCTGACGTAACGAAAAAAATCAGGCGGGCTTTTGGGAGGAAAGCTTGACGCCCTTTTTTCATACCTATAAATGTCAGAGAGACTGACAGATTAGACGTGTGCAACACAGAGACAAAGGAGGAGCAAAACATGGGCAACGCAGTCATCACCGTGGCCGGAAAGGGAGGGGTGGGAAAGACCTCCATTTCGGCCGCCATCGTGCGGCAGCTGGTGCGGGACCATCCGGAGGCCCGGATCCTGGCCATTGACGCCGACCCGGCGGTGGGCCTGGCCACGGCGCTGGCCGTGCAGGTCAAGGAGACCATCGACGACATCCGCAAGGCCATCACCGCCTCCGGCGAGGAGGACAAGAGCAAAAAGACCGCCATCGAGCTGCTGGGGGAGTCCAAGTTCCGCATTTTCGACGCCATGGTGGAGCAGGACGGCTTCGCCTTCCTGGCGGTGGGACGGCCCGAGGCGGCCGGATGCTACTGCAGCATCAACTCCTACCTGAAGGCGGTCATCAGCATGGTGTCCGACGAGTTCGACTACGTGGTCATCGACGGCGAGGCGGGCATCGAGCAGGTCAACCGCCGGGTGATGGAGCGGGTGACCCACCTGATCCTGGTGACCGACCCCAGCAAGAAGGGCACCCAGGTAATCCAGACCATCAAGAAGGTGGCCGACGAGCTGGTGATGTACAAGGCCATCGGCGTCATCATCAACCGGCTCAACGACCCCCAGGTGGCCCGCTACATCGATACGGGCGGTATCCCGGTGCTCTCCGAGATTCCCGACGACAAGAACCTGGCCCTGTGCGACGTGCAGGGGAGAAGCGTGATGGAGCTGCCGGACGACTCCAACCTGGTGCTGGGCGTGCAGCGGGCGCTGAAGGCCCTGGGCATCGCCTGACGCCGCCGGACGGAAGGAAGGTGCGATATGCGGGACTTAAAACATCTCTACTACTTTGAAAAGCTGCTGGACGACGCCAACAATGAGCTGGTGCGCCAGGCCAAGGCGGACGGCCGCCTGGCCCTGGGGTACACCTGCTACCACATGCCCGAGGTGCTGCTCAATCTGGAGGGCTGCTTCTCGGTGCGGCTGCGGGCGCCCCGCACCGGTTCCATGGAGGTGGCCACCTACTACATGTCCAACGCCACCTGCGAGTACGCCCGGGCCCTGCTGGAGCGTGGACTGGAGGGCGGCTACAAGTTCCTGGACGCCATGGCGGGCGTGGACGTGTGCGAGTGCATGAACCGGAGCATGGAGAACATGGAGCTGCTTGGGGTCAGCGACCCGGACAAGAAGGGCTTCTTCTGGTGCAACCTGGACTCCCCCTGCTCGGACAACGAGGACTGCGTGGAGCACCTGCGGGAGCAGCTGTCCCGAAAGATCCTCAAGCCCCTCCGGGAGAACTACGGCATCGACACCTCGGACCAGGCCATCCGGGACGCGGTGGAGCGGCACAACGAGATCTGCCGCCTCATCACCGAGATCGGCAACTACCGCAAGCTGGACAACCCCACCATCACCGGATACGAGTTCCACATCCTGACTCTGGCCACCTACGTCTGCCCCAAGGACCTGGTGGTGGACAAACTGCGTGAGACCCTGGAGGAGCTGAAGACCAGAGAGCCTGACCCGAAGAAGCACTTCCGGGCCAAGGTGGTGGTGGTGGGCTCCGAGATCGACGACCCGGAGCTCATCAGCCTGATCGAGGACAGCGGCGCGCTGGTGGTGGCCGACCGGTTCTGCTACGGCAGCTTCCCCGGCCGCCAGGAGATCGTCCTCACCGACGACGAGGACGCCCTCACCCAGGTGTGCCGCAACTACCTCCAGACCACCCTGTGCGTGCGCCACTCGGCCCAGCACAAGGTGCAGAAGCGGCTGGACTTCGCCGCCCAGCTGGCCAAGGACTTCCACGCCGACGGCATCATCTACGAGCAGATCAAGTTCTGCACCTACTGGTCCTACGAGCGGGCCCTGGCCAGCCACATCATGCACAACGAGTACAATATCCCCACCCTGTCCATCGACCGGCCCTACATGTCCCGCACCAGCGGTCAGCTGCGCACCCGGGTGCAGGCCTTTGTGGAGAGCATCGAGATCAAGAAGATCAAGGCCAAGCGCGGCCAGGAGGTGAAGTGAGATGGCGTACAATCCCAAAACCGGAAAGGGCCTGGGCAATCTGTACTCCGCCGACCACCGGTGCACCAAGCGCCGGGAGTGGAAGGGCCTGAAGGACACTCTGTATGACTACGGCCGCTGGCTCAAGCTGCTGGGCATGCTGGGCGTCAAGCTGGGGCCGGTGCTGCCCCAGTTCCTCAAGGGCCTGAAGCGGTACCGCTGGCTGGTGTCCTACATCACCACCCCCGCCTTCCTGGACCGGCACACCATCGGCCTGCGGGGCTATGAGCTGCGCTACACCCACCAGCAGTTTTACGCCGTGCTCCAGAACTCCGCCGGCATGATCCGGGACCTGCTGGAGCGGGACGAGAACCTGAACCCCAACTCCAAGAAGGCGGCGGAGCTGCGGTCCAAGACCGTCATCTTTGACGAGATGATGCCCATCCAGCTGATGAACGGCTTCCCCACCCTGAAGGGCATCCCCATCCAGATGGCCCCCATCTTCGTGGTGGGCGAGGTGGACCAGCAGGCCAACATCTACTACATCGACGCGGTAGAGCACTACGGCCTGGCCTCCGACGTGTGCCCGCTGCCTGCCGCCGAGGCGGGCTGCTGCGTGGTGGACGACTACCCCAAGGTGGGCGCGGCCTACATCTCCAGCTCCATGCCCTGCGACGGCTCGGTGGCCAGCACCATGTACAGCAACCGGTACTTCAAGCTGCCCAACTACCAGGTCACCCCGCCCCAGCGCTTCAACGAGCCTGAGGTGCAGAAGTATGCGGTGAAGAACCTGTGGGGCTGCATCGAGTTCATCGAGAAGCAGTTCGGCGTCAAGTTCGACTGGAACGCCTTCTTTGAGGGCGTGAAGCGGTACAACAAGGAGTCCAACTACATGATCGAGAAGTGGGACGTGAACTGTACCGACTACCCCCAGATCTGCGGCGCCGCCCTGGCCCTCCACCGGGAGTATGAGATGCAGATCGCCAGCTCCCTGGACCCCAAGATGTGCATGTACGACGCCAAGGTCAACAAGCTGATGAAGAAGGGCTATGCCCACTCGGTGGCCATTGACGACAAGCCCCGCTACCGTGCCATCGTCTGGAGCTGTCCGGCCCACTACTACTCCAACTTCACCTACTGGGCCCAGAACTGCTGGGGCATCAAGACCCTGGTGGACATGGAGTGTATGCTGGCCTACCACCACTACGACGAGCACGACAAGGAGAAGGTGCTGGTGGACATGGCCCGGGGCTACGAGCGGATGACCATGCGCTCCCACTCCAACGGCGGCTACATCAACGCTCTGGACGAGTGCTGGAAGATGTGCGAGAAGTTCAACGCCAACATCGTGTTCATGTATAACCACGTGTCCTGCAAGAACTTCGCCGGCCTCCAGGGCCTCTTTGAGGAGCAGGCCAGAGAGCGGGGCATCCACCTGATCTGGATCGAGCACGACCTGATGGACCCGCGCACCGTGTCCCGCAAGGCCATGCGGGACCGGGTAAACCGCTATATGACCACCGTGTTCCGGGCTGAGCCCCTGGACCCCACGCTGGTGGACTATGACGACGACCTGACATGGTAAAGGGGGATACAGAGATGAAATATTTCGGCGGGTGCGACGTAGGCTCCACCTACACCAAATGCGTCATTCTGGATGAGAAGGGCAAGATGGTCAGCGACGTGACCATCCGCAGCCGCATCAACTCGGAGCTCAGCGCCAAGGAGGCTCTGGACCAGGCGGTGGCCAAGGTGGACGGCCTGTCCTCCATCGGCGACCTGACCTACCTCATCGGCACCGGCTACGGCCGCAACAAGGTGCCCCAGGCCCAGGAGAACATCTCGGAGATCTCCTGCCACGCCATGGGCGTCCACGTGGTGGACCCCACGGTGAAGGCCATCATCGACATCGGTGGCCAGGACGTGAAGGGCATCGCCATCGACCAGGACGGCACCGTCCTCAACTTCGCCATGAACGACAAGTGCGCCGCCGGTACCGGTCGCTTCTTTGAGGCCATGGCCCGGGCCTTTGAGTGTACCCTGGACGAGTTCTCCCAGCTGTCCCTGTCGGCCAAGAACGTGATCCCCATCACCGCCCAGTGCACCGTCTTTGCCGAGAGCGAGGTCATCACCCTGGTGGGCGAGGGCAAGCCCCGGGACGAGATCGCCGCCGGCATCCAGCAGTCGGTGGCAAAGCGCTGCTTCGTCATGGCCAAGAAGGCGGGCGCCAAGGACCACATCACCCTCACCGGCGGCTGCGCCAAGAACAAGGGCCTGAAGGCCGCCATTGAGAACGTGCTGCGTGTCAAGGTCATCGACCTGCCGGTGGACCCCCAGCTGATGGGCGCCCTGGGCGCCGCGGAGTACGCCCGGCAGAAGGGCTTGGAGTAAGGAGGACCGCAATATGGCCTGGTATTGGATCGTACTGATCGTCATCGCCGCCCTCTTCGTCCTGTCCTTCCTGATGTACATCACCAACGCGGACATGAAGATGGCGGAGAAGCTCTATAACAAGCTTATGGCCTACCACGATTCGAAGGATGTGGAAGAAAAGCTGTGATGAATGTCTATGACGCCGTCATTGCCGACGTGAACCGCTGCCTCGCCCCCTATACGCCCAAGACCTGGGCCGCAGATCCGGCCCGGGCGGCCAAAGAAGGGGGAAAGAACCAGCTGATCCTGGGCAGCGAGGCGGCCTACGAGCTGGGGGCCCTGTCCTGCGACAGCGTCAGCTGCCTGCTTCTCACCGAGGACGAGGGGCAGGTGCCCCGGGACGAGGTGGTGCTCTACGGCCCCGACCTGCCCGAGATCAAAGGGGACTGCAGCTTTGCCCGTATCACCATTCTCCGTACTGAGGACATCACCAAGGACGGGGAGCAGGCCGCCTTTGCCATCATCAAGGGAATCGAGACCAAGAAATACGGCGTGTACCCCGAGGGGTACATGATCCGGGCGGCCGCCTTCTCCAATCGGGAGCAGGCCCGGGTGTCCCGGAAGGCCCTGGACAAAGGGCTGACCTTCGAGCAGGTGGGCAACCTGTTCATCCGGCAGTACCGCCGCAGCCGGTTTGTCAAGGCGGTGAAGGTGATCTTCATCACACTGCCCCAGGCCCCCTATCGGGACCTGGACGACCTGGCCACAAAGACCGGCAAGATCACCGGCGCCCTCAACCACATCCTGGACGATGTGGACATGGACTGCAAGGCCTGCGAGTGGAAGCCGGTGTGCGACGAGGTGGAAGGCCTGAAGGAGATGCACGGAATCCGGCGCCGCCGGGGCAGCTGAGCCCGCAGCGCCATACAAGGAGGTACTTTGGCTTTGAGCGAACTGAGAACCGACGCGCCCATCCAGGAGCTGTGCGACCACTTCGGCGACTGGTTTGAGGGAGGCGTGAAGAACTGCGCGGGCAACGCGGCCCGCATGACCAAGGAGCTCTACCCCTATACGTCCATCTTTTCCCCCATCTGGGTCAACCGCATGACCATCAAGAACCGGGTGGTCATGGCACCCATGGGCAACCTGATGATGTGCGAGGAGTACGGGCGGCCCAGCGAGAAGATGATCCGCTACTTTGTGGCCCGTGCCAAAGGCGGCGTGGGCCTCATCACCTCCGGCCTCATCCCCATCAGCGACAAGATCGACCCCACCGTCACCGAGGTGGGGGGCAAGGTGATGATGCCCCGCATCAGCCCCGCCCGCACCCTCATGTCGGGCTGGCGGGACCTGGCCCAGCAGTGCCATGGGTACGGCAGCCGCTTCTTCATCCAGCTGACCCCCGGCCTGGGCCGTGTGGGCCCGCCCACCTGCCTGGTGCAGCAGACCAAGTTCCCCGTGTCTGCCTCCTTCAACCGGAATTTCTACATCCCCGAGCTGCCCTGCCTCCGCCTCTCCGACCGGAAGCTGACCCGTATCATCAAGAACGCGGGCCAGGCGGCGGCGGACGCCAAGGCCTGCCTCATTGACGGCGTGTACCTCCACGGCCACGAGGGCTACCTGCTGGAGCAGATGACCAACCGGGCCTTCAACCGCCGCAAGCTGGGCAAGTACGCCGACTGGCAGCGCTTCGGTCTGGATATGGTGAAGGAGATCCGCCGCCGGGTGGGGCCCAACTACCCCATCATGTACCGCATCGACCTGTCCCTGGCCCTCAACGAGACCTACGGCGGCCGGATGGACCAGGTGGCCTCCCTGAAGAAGTTCAAGAACGGCCGCAGCGTGGCCGAGACCCTGGACTACATGGAAAACCTGGTGAAGGCGGGCGTGGACCTCTTCGACGTGGACATCGGCTGCTACGACAACTGGTGGCTGCCCCATCCCCCTGCCGGGATGCCGGCGGGCTGCTTCCTGCCCGTGTCCCGCATCGTGAAGGAGCACTTCGCCAAAAAGGGCATCCGCTCCAACGCGGGGGTGGAGGTGCCGGTGGTGGCCGTGGGCAAGCTGGGCTACCCCGACGTGTCCGAGCGGGCCCTGCGCAGCGGCGACTGCGACATGGTCATGCTGGGCCGGCCTCTGCTGGCCGACCCGGAGTGGTGCAACAAGGCCTACGAGGGCCGGGTGGAGGATATCTGTCCCTGCATCGGCTGTCAGGAGGGCTGCGTCAACGAGTTTGTGGAGGGCGGCCACATCCAGTGCGCCGTCAACGCCCGCACCGGCTTTGAGGACAGTCTGCCTCAGCACGGGCCTGAGCCGAAGAAGAAAAAGAAGATCGCCGTGGTGGGCGGCGGCCCGGCGGGCATCATGTTCGCCGTGGAGGCCGCCAGGCGGGGCCACACCGTGGAGCTGCTGGAGAAGAGCGGCAAGCTGGGCGGCCGGGTGGTGCCCGGCAGCGTGCCGGCGGTGAAGTTCGACTTCAAGAACTACCTGGACTGGCTCAACGAGCAGGTGCGCCAGGCCCAGCAGCTGCCCAATTTCACCCTGCGCCTGGGCACGCCGGTCACGACGGAGTGGCTGACGGAGCAGAAGTTCGACACCATCGTCTTTGCCGTGGGCACCAAGAACGCCTGCCCGCCCATCCCCGGCCTGGACAAGGTGAAGGCCGTCCAGGCGGTGGATCTGCTGGTGGACCCCAGTCTGCTGGGAGATGCCAAGAAGGTGGTGGTGGCCGGCGGCGGCGTGGTGGGCTGCGAGACGGCCTACTGGCTGCGGTATGAGCAGGGCCGGGAGGTCAAGGTGGTGGAGATGCTGCCCAACTTCATGCAGGGCGTGTGCACCGCCAACCGGGGCCACCTGCTGCACTACATGGAGAAGGCGGGGGTGGAGCTGTACAACTGCGCCAAGGTCACCGCCTTTGAGCCGGGCAAGATCCACATCAGCCGCAACGTGTCCAAGGGCGCCCCCGACCCCTACAACACCTGGCAGCCCCTGCTGCCCGAGAACATCCCCAACCCGCTGGCGCCCAAGCTGGGCCCCGAGACCAGGGAGATGGTGCTGGACGTGGACCTGGTGGTGCTGGCCATGGGCGGCCGCCCGGACGACGCCGCCTACTACGAGGCCCTGGCGGCCAATGCCGCCCCGGAGATCTACAACATCGGCGACAGCTTCGCCGGCGGCCGTGTGCTGGAGGCAAACCGCGCGGCTTTCCGCCTGGCGGAAGAGGTATAAATCCGCCGGCGCGTGAGAATACTTGAAACAGGACGGCCCTTGTCCCCCGACCAGGCGGGACAGGGGCCGTTTTTTCCGGATCGGGTCACAGAGAAATTGGGCACGGGCACAAAAAATTTTTTCTTGTCACGGGCACGGCATGCCGCTATAATAAAAATGTTGTTTCATAAAAATGTGAAAAAAGATTGGAAACAATTCATAAGATGAAACATATGGAACGATTGGGACGAAACATCCAGGTGACAGGAGGAAATCTGCCATGTGTGGTATTGTAGGATATATAGGAAGGGAAGAGGCCGCCCCCATTCTGCTGGACGGCCTGAGCCGGCTGGAGTACCGGGGCTACGACTCGGCGGGCATCGCGGTGTGGTCCCAGACCGAGGGGCTCCAGGTAGCCAAGGCCAAGGGCCGGCTCAAGGTGCTCTCCGAGATGGTGGACGGCGGCGCGGCCATCCACGGCACCGTGGGCCTGGGCCACACCCGCTGGGCCACCCACGGCGCGCCCTCTGACGTGAACTCCCACCCCCAGGTCAGCCAGAGCGGCCACATCGCCGTGGTCCACAACGGCATCATCGAGAACTATGTGGAGATCAAGGAATTTCTCCAGTCCAAGGGGGTGGAGTTCGTCTCCCAGACCGACACCGAGGTGGTGGCCCAGCTGCTGGAGTACTACTACCGGGGCGACATTCTGGAGGCCCTCACCAAGGTGCTCCACCGCATCAACGGTGCCTACGCCCTGGGCGTCATCTGCTCCGACTGCCCCGACCGGCTCATCGCCGCCCGGAAGGACAGCCCCCTGATCCTGGGTCTGGGGGAGGGCTTCAACTTCCTGGCCAGCGACGTGACCGCCGTCATCAAGTACACCCGGGACGTGTACTACCTGGACGACGGGGAGATCGCCGTGCTCACCGCCGACGGCATCCAGGTCTACAACCATCCCTACCTCCAGCCGGTGCACAAGGAGAAGCACCACGTGGACTGGGAGATCTCCGCCGCGGAGAAGGGCGGCTACGAGCACTTCATGTTCAAGGAGATCATGGAACAGCCCAAGGCCTTCCGGGACACCATCTCCCCCCGGATCCAGGACGGCCGTGTGGTGCTGGAGGGTCTGAACCTGACGGCGGAGGACCTGAAGGCCCTGGACAAGATCTACGTCATCGCCTGCGGCTCCTCCTACCACGTGGGCATGGCCGCCAAGTACACCCTGGAGCGGCTGCTCCGCAAGCCGGTGGAGGTGACCCTGGCCTCTGAGTTCCGGTACTGCGACCCCATCGTCACCCCCAGGACCCTGGCCCTGGTCATCTCCCAGTCAGGCGAGACCATCGACACCCTGGCCGCCATGCGGGAGGCCCGCAGGCTGGGGGCCCGGCTGCTGTCCATCGTCAATGTGGTGGGCTCCACCATCGCCCGTGAGAGCGACGATGTGCTCTACACCTGGGCCGGGCCGGAGATCGCCGTGGCCACCACCAAGGCCTACTCCACCCAGCTGGCGGTGATCTACCT
>NZ_CALXEG010000041.1 GCF_944387275.1 uncultured Pseudoflavonifractor sp. | reverse complement strand
GATAGACTTTATTTTTTTGTAGTTTCCCATTGTTTGGGGATTTATAGCCACTTTCCTTTTAACATCGCCCCGACCGGTGCTACCGGCGCCACAGGCCCCACACAGCCCGCCGTGTACGGCAATTTCTCCAGCAGCGCAGCCCAGACCTTCTATACGCCCCTCTACGGCTCCATCACCTTCGACCAGTTCAACGGCAAGGGCATCACTCAGAGCGCCAACGGCCAGTACGCTGTCATCCAGACCGCCGGGCTCTACCTCATCAGCTTCGGCGCCCTGTCCAACACCGACCTGCCCCACTATATCACCATCGGCATCACCCCCGGCGGCTATCTCTCCTGGGCCCGTACCTCCCTGGCCAACGGCGTACTGGTGAGCCGCACCATCGCCGTGCCCCTGCTGCCCACCTTTCTTGTGGGCATCCACGTGGACTCCGCCGACAACAACACCCCGGTCTCCCTCCCCGCCACCCCCGCCTACTCCAACGCCTTCCTCACCCTGACGCTGGCGGGCCCCTTCCCTCTGCCCTGAATTTTCCAGTCCTGTCCGCCATTTTTCAATTGTAAATTGTCTCCATACCTGCTACAATGACAGAGGAGTAAATCTCAGTTACGCAGGGAGGGACCAGCCATGACCCTTGGCCAGAAGATCCGCGAGGCCCGCCAGAGCAAGGGAATGACCCAAAAAGAGCTGGTCGGGGACTATATCACCCGCAATATGCTCTCCAAAATCGAAAATGACAGCGCCATTCCCTCCGTGCGCACCCTGGAGTATCTGGCCGGGGCCCTGGGCTTTCCCACCGGATATTTTCTCTCCGGCGCGCCGGTGTCCGATGGCACCGCCCCCGACGGTCTTGACGAGGCCCGCGCCGCCTACCGGGAGCACCGCTGGAACGACTGCCTCACCGCTCTGGAGGCGGACAACAAGGCGGGCACCACGGACGAGGGCTATCTGCTCCACGCTCTGGCCGGTGCCGCCGCCGCCCGGGAGGCCCTGGACGCAGGCCGCCTGGTGGAGGCCAGAGAGCTGGCGGAGAACGCCCAGTATTACAATCAGGAGGGCATGTACGGCAGCGCCTGGCTTTCCGCCGAGCTGTCCCTGATCCTGGGGACCTGCCTCACCCGTCTGGGGGAGGAGGGCTATGCCCAGCAGCGGGCGGCTTTTCTCCGCGCTTTTGAGGCCATGGAGCAGAACCACCAGGCCGCCTCCGGCGAGCAGACGGATTGATCTGAAATCCGTCTGCCTTTTTTGTGCCCATTTCCCCTGTTTGCAGGCGGGTTTCACACCTTATTTAGTTTTTACCAGTTCCACCCTTGACTGATACCCCGTATTGTTGTATAATTTATACAAATAAGTTCCGTTAAAAACAGTCAATTGTGTCAATTCGACAATCAAAACCGCTCATTTGTCTTCTTTTTTGTAACTTTTTTCCAATTCTCTGGAGGTGTTCCCTATGACCCGCACGGATCAATCTACCCCGGCCCCCCAGCAACCTGATACACCGCTTTTTCATTTTTTGCAGGGGGATAACTGCCACACGCAGGACTATTTGGGCGCCCACCCCGCCAGTGTGGACGGGCAGGACGGCTATGTCTTCCGCGTGTGGGCGCCCCACGCCAGGGGCGTGTCCGTGATGGGCGACTTCAACGGCTGGAGTGAGGAGTCCCACCCCATGAACCGCCTGGACGGCGGCGTGTGGGAGCTGTTTATCCCGGGCATGAAGCAGTACGATACATATAAGTACGCGGTCCACGCCCGGGACGGCCGGGTGCTGGCCAAGTCCGACCCCTACGCCTTCCACGCCGAGACCCGTCCCGGCAACGCCTCCAAGCTCTACGACCTGTCCGGCTATCAGTGGGGCGACCAGAAGTGGCTGGAGTACCGGAAGAGCCATCCGGTCTACCACAGTCCGCTGAATATCTACGAGATGCACCTGGGCTCCTGGCGCCGCACCGGCGAGGGCGAGTTCCTCAGCTACCGGGACATCGCGGGCTGGCTGGTGCCCTATGTGAAAGAGATGGGCTTCACCCACGTGGAGATGATGCCCATCACCGAGCACCCTCTGGACGCCTCCTGGGGCTACCAGTGCACCGGCTACTTTGCCGCCACCAGCCGGTTCGGCATCCCCCATGACCTGATGTACCTCATCGACCAGCTCCACCAGGCCGGCATCGGCGTGATCCTGGACTGGGTGCCCGCCCACTTCCCCAAGGACGCCTTCGGCCTGTACGAGTTTGACGGCGAGCCCTGCTACGAGTATGCCGACCCCCGAAAGGGCGAACACGCCGACTGGGGCACCAGGGTGTTTGACTACGACAAGAAGGAAGTCCGCTCCTTCCTGTTCTCCTCCGCCCTCTTCTGGCTGGAGCAGTACCACATCGACGGCCTGCGGGTGGACGCCGTGGCCTCCATGCTCTACCTGGACTACAGCCGCCAGAGCGGCGAGTGGGTGCCCAACAAGTACGGCGGCCACGAGAATCTGGAGGCCATCGACTTCCTGCGCACCCTCAACACCCACATCTTTGTCCCCCACCCCGACGTGCTGATGATCGCCGAGGAGTCCACCGCCTGGCCCCTGGTGTCCCACCCGGTGGACGAGGGCGGCCTGGGCTTCAACCTGAAGTGGAACATGGGCTGGATGAACGACATCACCCATTACATGAAGCTGGACCCCTACTTCCGGCAGTTCAACCACAAGGACATCACCTTCTCGCTGATGTACGCTTTCTCGGAGAACTTCATCCTGCCCCTGTCCCACGACGAGGTGGTGCACATGAAGGGCTCCTTCCTCAACAAGATCCCCGGCCCCTACGAGGAGAAATTCGCCGGCGTCCGGGCTTTCTACATCTACATGCTCACCCACCCCGGCAAGAAGCTGCTGATGATGGGCAGCGAATTCGGCCAGTGGAACGAGTGGCACTACGAGTACTCCCTGGACTGGCACCTGCTGGAGAACAAGGAGAACCAGGACATCAAGGCCTTCTTCCAGGCGGCCAACGCCTTCTACCTGGAGAACAAGCCCATGTGGGACCTGGACTTCTCCTGGGAGGGCTTCCAGTGGATCTGTGCCGACGACAACCAGAACAACTGCGCCTCCTTCCTGCGGAAGGACAGCAAGGGCGACTTTATCCTGGCTGTGTGCAACTTCTCCCCGGTCCACCGGCCCGGCTACCGGCTGGGCGTCCCCTACCGGGGCACCTATCAGTGTGTGTTCAACTCCGACGACGAGCGCTTCGGCGGCTCCGGTCTGGGCGACAAGGAGCCCCTGAGCTCCGAGGATATCCCCATGCACAGCCAGGACCAGTCCCTGGTCATCGACATCCCCCCCATGAGCGGCGTGATCTACCGGTGCACCCGGAAGAAGCCCGCCCTCAAGAAGAAGACAGCCAAGACGGCCGGCACCGTCAAGCTGACCCCCGTGGGCAAGAAGCGCTCCACGGCCAAAAAATCCTGATTTTTCTCCGGGACGGCCTGCCCCAGCCGTGCCGCCCCGGCGGAAAGTTATACATCCAGCGCATTACCACCAAATAAGCAGAGGTGTTAGGAATGAAAAAGGAATGTGTCGCTATGTTGCTGGCCGGTGGACAGGGCAGCCGTCTCTACGCCCTGACCAGCCACGTAGCAAAACCCGCCGTCCCCTTCGGAGGAAAGTACCGCATCATCGATTTCCCTCTCTCCAACTGCATCAACTCCGGCATTGACACCGTGGGCGTGCTGACTCAGTATCAGCCCCTGGAGCTCAACGCCTACCTGGGCAACGGCCAGCCCTGGGACCTGGACCGGTCCGACGGCGGCGTGCACGTGCTGCCGCCCTACGTCCGGGAGGGCGCTTACGGCACCTGGTACAAGGGTACCGCCAACGCCATCTATCAGAACATCGGCTTCCTGCAGCTGTATGATCCCGACTATGTGCTGATCCTCTCCGGCGACCACATCTACAAGATGGACTACGGCGCCATGCTGGCCTACCACAAGGCCAAGGGCTCGGCCTGCACCATCTCCGTGCTGGAGGTTCCCATTGAGGAGGCCAGCCGCTTCGGCATCATGAACGTGGACGAGGAGGACAACATCTACGAGTTCCAGGAGAAGCCCAAGGAGCCCAAGAGCAACCTGGCCTCCATGGGCATCTACATCTTCACCTGGTCCAAGCTGCGTGACTACCTCATCGCCGACGAGGCCAACCCCGACTCCTCCAACGACTTCGGCCACGACATCATTCCCGCCATGCTGGGCGCCGGCGAGAAGATGGCCGCCTACCGCTTCAAGGGCTACTGGAAGGACGTGGGCACCATCAACTCCCTGTGGGACGCCAACATGGACATGCTGTCCATCGGCACGGGCATCGACCCCTACGATCCCAGCTGGCCCATCTATGCCCGGTCGCCAACGAAGCCCCCTCACTTCACCGGCCCCGACGCCAAGATCACCCACTCCATGGTCACCGGCGGCTGCGAGGTGTACGGCAAGGTTGAGAACTCGGTGCTCTTCCACTCCGTCACCGTGGAGCCCGGCGCCACCGTGCGCTACTCCATCCTGATGCCCGGCACCGTGGTCAAGGCCGGCGCCACTGTGGACTACGCCATTGTGGCGGAGAATGCGGTCATCGGCCGCGACGCCACCGTGGGCACGCCGCCTCCCAGCGGCGAGCCCGGGGACTGGGGCATCACTGTGGTGGCCCAGGACATCGAGGTGGGCGACGGCGCCGTCGTGCCCGCCAACGCCATGATTACCCGTAATGTGAAAGGGGGTGCTGCGAAATGATGAACAAGCTGCATGGCATCATTTTCGCGTACCGCTCCAACGCCGACCTGCGGGAGCTGACCCAGGTGCGTAACACCTGCTCCGTCCCCTACGGCGGCCGCTACCGTATCATCGACTTCATGCTCTCCAACTTCGTCAACGCCGGCATTGCCGACGTGGGCATCATCGTCCACGCCAACTATCAGTCCCTGCTGGACCACCTGGGCTCCGGCAAGGACTGGGACCTGTCCCGCAAGCACGGCGGCCTGCGCATCCTGCCCCCCTTCGGCTATGCCAACAAGCAGCGGGGCGGCGTGTGCCGTGGCCGTATGGATGCCCTGGAGGGCGTCTACTCCTACCTGAAGAACATCAAGCAGGAGCACGTGGTGCTGGCCGGCGGCGATATCGCCGTCAACCTGCCCATGCGTGAGATCTATCAGCAGCACATCAAGAGCGGCGCCGACATCACCGCCGTGTGCACCCGCAACCCCAAGGGCGATCCCAAGTCCTCCGACTACTTCACCATCGGCGCCGACGGCCGGGTGACCGACGTGTCCGTCCATCCCTATGCCCCGGTGGGCTGCGAGTCCCTGGAGGTGTATATCCTCTCCAAGAGCCTGCTGCTCTCCCTGGTGGATCACTGCGCCGCCCACAATATCCCCTCCTTCAGCCAGGGCGTGCTCCAGTCCATGGTCCACTCTCTGAAGATCGTCCCCTACATCTTCGACGGCTACGCCGCCCGGCTCCAGTCTGTCCCCGGCTACTTCGCCCGCAGCATGGAGCTGCTCAAGCCCGAGGTCCGGGCCGACCTGTTTGTGCCCGACCGCCCCGTCAAGACCAAGGACCAGTCCAACCCCTCCACCTACTACGGGGAGCAGGGCAGCTCGGTCAACTCCCTGGTGGCCGACGGCTGCATCATCGAGGGCACGGTGCGCAACTCCATCCTCTTCCGCGGCGTGCGGGTGGAGGAGGGCGCTCTGGTGGAGAACTGCATCCTGATGCAGGGCACCACCATCCAGCAGGGCGCTGTCCTCAAGTACACCATCACCGACAAGAACGTCCACGTCAACCCGGGCCGGATGCTCATGGGCCACGAGACCTATCCTCTGGCCATCGCCAAGGACGAAACTGTATAATCTGACCGGCGGACGGCGACCGCCGAGACCGCGAGAGACGGGGCCGGACAGGCTTCGTCTCTCGCTCGCGTCCTCCCCAAAATAAAATTCACCGGCCTCCCCGGCGGCCGGTTCTGAAAGGAGCTCCCATATGAATATCCTCTTTGCTTCCTCCGAGGTAGCCCCCTTTATCAAAACTGGCGGACTGGCGGATGTGGCCGGCTCCCTGCCCAAGGCCCTGGCCGCCATGGGCAACGACGTACGGGTCATCCTGCCCCTCTACGAGGGCATCAGCCAGGACTGGCGCAGCCAGATGACATACCTGTGCAATTTCCACGTCCATCTGGCCTGGCGCACCCCCTACTGCGGCATCTTTGAGCTGCAGCGGGACGGCGTCACCTACTACTTCGTGGACAACGAGTACTACTTCAAGCGCTCCCAGATCTACGGCCACTACGACGACGGCGAGCGGTTCGCCTTCTTCTCCCGCGCCATCATCGAGACCCCCGGCCACATAGGCTTCTGGCCCGACGTGATCCACTGCAACGACTGGCAGACCGCCCTGGTGCCCATCTACCTGCTGGAGGAGCGCCACGTGGTGCCCGAGCTGCGGGGCGCCAAGAGCGTGTACACCATCCACAACATCGAGTACCAGGGCCGGTACGGCAGCCAGGTGCTCAAGGATCTGCTGGGCCTGGCGCCGGGCTATTTCAACGAGCATATGCTGGAGTACCACGGAGACGTGAACCTGATGAAGGGCGCCATCTACGCCGCCGACTATGTCACCACCGTCTCCCCCACCTACGCCCAGGAGCTCCAGTACGCCTTCTACGCCCACGGCCTGGAGGGCGTCGTCGCGGACAACCGGAACAAGATCCGGGGCATCCTCAACGGCATCGACACCGAGCTCTACAACCCCGCCAACGGCAACGGCCTGGCCGCCGCCTTCAATCCCGACGACCTGTCGGGCAAGCAGGCCTGCAAGGCCGCCCTGCAGCAGGCCTGCGGCCTGAACCAGGACCCGGATGCGCCCATCATCGCCTGCATCTCCCGTCTGGTCAAGCACAAGGGCTTTGACCTGGTCACCTCCTCCATCCACGACATCATGGGCATGCACAACGTGCAGATGGTGGTGCTGGGCACCGGCGACTGGAACTATGAGGAGGCCTTCCGCCACGCGGCGGCCCAGTATCCCGGCCGCTTCGCCGCCCACATGATGTACTCCGCCTCCCTGTCCACCGCCATCTACGGCGGCGCCGACCTGTTCCTCATGCCCAGCGAGGCCGAGCCCTGCGGCCTGTCCCAGATGATCGCCATGCGGTACGGCACCGTGCCCGTGGTCCGGGAGACCGGCGGCCTGAAGGACACCGTGTGGCCCTACAACAAGTTCACCGGCCAGGGCCGGGGCTTCACCTTCGCCAATATCAGCGCCCACGACATGATGTGGGTCCTCCACGAGGCCGTGGATCTGTACCACAACAACCCCAAGGCCTGGCGCGGTCTGATGCACGCCGGCATGACCGCAGACTTCTCCTGGAACAAGTCCGCCGATGAGTACCTGGAGATTTACGGTTGGATTACCGGAAAATAAGCTGTTATTTTTGTCTTAATCTCCGATTTTACATCTGTTGCGTTGACATTAAATAACTCCTTGTGGTAAAATAGGGCGCTGCTACCAAGGCAGCTATTCTGTTTTCCCAGCCTATTTTATGTTATAGGAGATGCGTTCCCTTGCATAACTATACGAAAACTGAATTGACCAACCTGATCACCGGCAAGCTGCGCCGCAACTTCGGCCGGGATGTGGATGAGGCCACTGTTCCTCAGATGTTCAAGGCCTGCGCCATGGTGCTGCGGGATATCATGTCCGCCCACGAGCTGGAGACCGAGGACCGGGTGAAGGACAGCCACGCCCGTCAGGTCCACTATCTGTCCCTGGAGTTCCTCATGGGCCGGTCCCTGATGAAGAACGCCTATAACCTGGGCGTGCTGGAGCCCCTGACCCAGGCCATCGAGTCCCTGGGCTTCTCCGCCGCCGACCTGTTCGAGGCCGAGCCCGACGCCGGCCTGGGCAACGGCGGCCTGGGCCGTCTGGCCGCCTGCTACCTGGACTCCATGACCACCCTGGAGATCCCCGCCACCGGCTACTCCATCTGCTATGAGCTGGGTATTTTCAAGCAGAAGATCGTGGACGGCCAGCAGGTGGAGCTGGCGGACAACTGGCTGGGCCTGGGCGACGCCTGGCTCATCCCCAAGGTCGACGAGACCGAGACCGTCCACTTCGGCGGCAAGGTCACCGGCTACTGGGATGAGAACGGCCGCCACCGCGTGGCCTACGAGGGCGGCACCGACGTGCTGGCCATCCCCAAGGACATGGAGATCGCCGGCTACGGCACCGACCACGTGAACGTGCTGCGCCTGTGGGACGCCAAGAGCCCCGTGCCCGTGGATATGTCCCTCTACTCCCGCGGCGAGTATCTGAAGGCGGTGGAGCAGCAGGCCATGGCCGAGGTCATCGCCAAGGTCCTCTACCCCGACGACAACCACTACGAGGGCAAGTCCCTGCGCCTGAAGCAGCAGTACTTCTTCGTCTCCGCCACCGTCCAGTCCATCGTGCGCCAGCACCGGGCCCAGTACGGCACCCTGCGGAACTTCCATGAGAAGCATGTCATCCAGATCAACGACACCCACCCCACCCTGGTGATCCCCGAACTCATGCGGATTCTCCTGGACGTGGAGGGCTACAGCTGGAACGACGCCTGGAATATCGTCACCCACACGGTGGCCTACACCAACCACACCGTCCTGGCCGAGGCCCTGGAGCGCTGGCCCCAGGGGCTCATTGAGAACCTCCTGCCCCGTATCTGGCAGATTTTGAAGGAGATCGCCGCCCGCTATCAGCGCACGCTGGAGCAGCACTTCCACGGCGACCAGAGCAAGGTCTCCAAGATGGCCATTATCTGGAACGGCGAGGTGCGCATGGCCAATCTGTGCGTGTGCGCCTGCTACGCGGTGAACGGCGTGTCTGCCCTCCACTCGGAGATTTTGAAGCAGGACGTGTTCCACGACGCCTACACCATGCGTCCGGAGCAGTTCAAGAACGTGACCAACGGCGTGGACCACCGCCGCTGGCTGTCCCAGATCAACCCCAAGCTGGACGCCCTGGTAAAGGAGTGCACCGGCGGGGACGACTACCTGCTCCACCCGGAGGCCATCCGCGGCCTGGAGAAGTACAAGGACGACCAGAGCGTCCTCTCCCAGCTGGAGGCCATCAAGAAGGAGAACAAGCGCCGCTTTGCCGCCTATGTGGCCCGGGAGTCCGGTGTGGTGCTGAACACCGACGCGGTCTTTGACGTGCAGGTGAAGCGCCTCCACGAGTACAAGCGGCAGCTGCTGAACGTGCTGCACATCATCCACCTGTACAACCAGCTGCGGGATAACCCCAACATGGAGTTCACCCCCCAGACCTTCCTCTTCGGCGCCAAGGCGGCCCCCGGCTACCACGTGGCCAAGAAGATCATCCAGCTCATCAACTCCCTGTCCGCCCAGATCAACGCCGACCCCATCTGCAAGGATAAGCTCCAGGTGGTCTTTTTGGAGAACTACCGGGTCTCCCTGGCGGAGAAGCTCATGCCCGCCTCTGAGATCAGCGAGCAGATCTCCACCGCCGGCAAGGAGGCCAGCGGCACCGGCAACATGAAGTTCATGATGAACGGCGCCCTGACCATCGGCACCCTGGACGGCGCCAACGTGGAGATGCACGACCGTCTGGGCGACGAGAACATCTTCCTCTTCGGCCTGAAGGCCGACGAGGTGGTGGAGCTCAAGCGTCGGGGCTACAAGCCCTACGAGTACTATGTGGGCTCCCCCAGCATGAAGGCCGTGCTGGACCAGATCGCCCGCGGCTTCAACGACGGCGTCAGCTACACCGACCTGACCAACCGGCTCCTCTTCGGTCAGAACGGCAGCGCCCCCGACGAGTACCTGCTGCTGGCCGACTTTGAGAGCTACCGTGCCGCCCACGAGCGGGCCGGCAAGGCCTATCTGGACCAGAAGGCCTGGAACCGGATGTCCCTCATCAATATCGCCCGGTCCGGTATCTTCGCCGCCGACCGCTCCATCCGGGACTATGCCGAGAACATCTGGCATGTCCCCACCCGGGAGCTGTAATATAACCAGTCCCCTCAGCCGCCCGTCCCTCTCCGAGGGGCGGGCGGTTTTTCGTTTTTTTCCCTTCCACGCAATCAAATCTCCTCCCACGCTGTTTTATAGGTAGAAGGGAGTTGAAACGCTATGCTCACCCTGCAAGGTTCCCCTCTCTCCTGGGAGGAGGTTCTGGACCGGTACAGCCCCCTGGTCTTCCGTCTGGCCTGGCAGTCCCTGGGCAACCGGCAGGACGCCGAGGACGCGGCCCAGGAGGTCTTTGTGGCCCTGGTCCGGTCCAGCCCTTCCTTCCGGGATGAGACCCATCTCCGTGCCTGGCTCATCCGCACCACCTCCCACCGCTGTAAAAACCTGGCCGCCTCCGCCTGGAAGCGGCGCACCGTCCCCCTGGACCCGGACTGGACCCCACCCGCCGGGGAGCCGCCCCAGGCCGGAGCGGTGCTCTCCGCCGTGGGCCGGCTGCCGGAGAAGTACCGTACCGCCGTATACCTCCACTATGTAGAGGGGTACACGGCGGAGGAGATCGCCGCCCTGCTGGGCTGCCCCAGGGGCACGGTGCTCTCCCGGCTCATGCGGGCCAGAAAGCTGCTGCGCGATCTGCTGAAGGAGGAATTTGACCATGACCAACGCTGAACTTTACCGGCAGTCCCTGTCCTCCCTCACGCCTGGGGAGGACTGGCGGGAGCGCACCCTGGCCGCCATGGAATCCGCCTCCCCCCGCCCGGCCAGACGCCGGACGCTCCCCATCCTGGCCGCCTGCGCCGCTCTGGTGATTGCCGCCGGACTGGGCTGGCGCTGGTTCTCCGGCCCCACACCCCGCACCTTCCCCGGCGGCACGGTCAGTCAGAACCCGGGTTACACCTCCGCCCAGACTCTGGAGAAAATCTCCTGGTCCGCCCCGGTGGGCATGGGTATGGGCGGCTCGGATGACACCCAGGGCTCCTTTATGGTACATGACCTGGAGGAGATGACGGGCGTCAATCCCACCCTGGACAATACGGACAGTATAAAAGAGTTGCCTGTATACAAAAATCCCATCCCCAGCCAGGAGGAACAGCTTCGCTTCGCCCAAAATGTCGCCGCCGCCCTGGGGACTGAGATCACCGATTATGAGAGCTACGGCCCGGAAACCGGCTCACCCTACCGCTTCTTCTCCGCGCATATGGCCGATGGCGGACGGATGAGTATGGAAAATCTCATCAGCTGCCATGTCTGGCTGCCGGAGCGCCTGCCCCTCCCCGCCTGGGCGGACACCCTGGAAAAAGCTGCCCCCCTGCTGTGGGAGCAGCTGGCCCCCCTGGCCGGGTTTGACAGCCCCGCTCTGCAGATAACCACCGATTATAGCTTCACCGGCGAATGGAACCAGAATTTCTTCTGGTTCCGCCATGATCCGGAGGACTCCCTCACCGACCAGCTGCTGGACTACTGCTTCAACCGCATCGGATATGTATTCTGGCACGAAAGCCTGAGCGGTATGGGCTCCCTTGATCTCCCCTGCTGGCCCACGGAAGAGGGTGTGCTCTACCCCATCCGTACGGCAGAGGAGGCGGTGGCGGACTTCCGCGCCGGGGATTCCCTGGGCATGGACGCCCCCACCGACGGCGCCAACGCCCAAATCCTCCATGTGGAGCTGGTGTACATGAACCAGAGCTATCAATCCTATATCCAGCCCGCCTACCGCATCACCTACACCCAGGACTACTGGGATGAGACTGACGTCATGTCCAAGGCTCCCGACCCTGAGTCCTTCTCCAGCGTCAGCGTGGCCTACGTCCCCGCTGTGGTGGACGAATACCTGGAGGAACTGGACCTGCAGTACATGCCCAACACCTGATTCCACTCCCTCAAGCGGGGCGGCCTTTCTGTTAGGCCGCCACGCTTGACTTTATATCGGTTCCGAATTAGAATTGAGGGGAAATTGTGAGACTAAGGAGCGAATTTTTTTGATTTATCTGGACAATGCCGCCACCACCCGGGTGTGCCCTGAGGTCGCCCAGGCCGCGCTGGAGGCCATGACGGAGCAGTACGGCAACCCCTCTTCCCGCTATCCCCTGGGCCGTGAGGCCGCCAAGCGACTCAAGGATCAGCGCAGTCAGGTGGCCGCCGCCCTGGGCTGCGCGGCGGAGGAGATCTTTTTCACCTCCTGCGGCACCGAGGGGGACAACTGGGCCATCCGCGGCGCCGTGGAGCTGGGCAAGCGGAAGGGAAAGCACATCATCACCACCGCCTTTGAGCACTCCGCCGTGCTGGAGCCCTGCAAGGCCCTGGAGCGGGAGGGGTATGAGGTCACCTGGCTCAAGCCGGACAAGACCGGCCACATCTCCATGGACGAGCTGACCGCCGCCCTCCGGCCGGACACGGTACTGGTGTCCATGATGCTGGTGAACAATGAGGTGGGCACCATCCAGCCCGTAGCCCAGGCCGCCCGGGCCATCAAGGCCGCCGGCTCCCCTGCCCTGCTCCACACCGACGCGGTGCAGGCCTTTCTGAAAATCCCCTTCACCCCCAAGGCCCTGGGGGTGGACCTGCTCACCATCTCGGGCCACAAGATCCGGGCCCCCAAGGGCGTGGGCGCCCTGTACATCCGCAAGGGCCTCCGGTTCCCGCCCCTGATGCTGGGCGGCGGCCAGGAGGAGGGCATGCGCCCCGGCACCGAGGCCACCGCCCAGACCGCCGCCTTTGCCGCCGCCTGCGCGTTGGGCAAGCGGGAGATGAACTCCTATACCGCCCGTATGAAAGAGCTGAAAGAATACGCGCTGGAGTCGCTTCCGGCGGCCATTCCGGAGCTGAAGCGGGTGGGCGAGGGGGAGGCCCCCCACATTCTCTGCTTCACCCTGCCCGGCTACAAGAGTGAGGTGCTGGTGCGGGTGCTGGGGGACATGGGTGTGTGCGTGTCCGCCGGGTCGGCCTGCCACCGGGGCAAGCCCAGCCATGTGTTCGCCGCCATGGGCCTGCCCAAGAACGAGATGGACGGGGCCTTCCGGGTGTCCTTCTCCCCGGACAGCACCAAGGAGGATGTGGACGGCCTGCGGGAGGCCCTGGTCAAGGCCCGGGACACCCTGTTTACCACCCTGTCCTGAGACGGGATAAAGAGAGGTGGCTATGCTCTCCTACATGAACCGGGGCGGGGCCTTCTACCGTGACGTGGTCCGGCTGGCCCTGCCCATTGTCTTTCAAAATCTCATCACCGAGTCCCTGGCACTGGTGGACACCTTTATGGTGGGCTCCCTGCCCGGAGACGCCCCCATGGCGGCGGTGACCCTGGCCAACATCCCCATCTTCGTCATCCTGCTGCTCATTTTCGGCCTCCAGAGCGGGGCCTCCGTGCTCATCAGCCAGTTCTGGGGCAAGGGGGACACCGACTCCATCAACCGGGTCATCGGCATCGGCTTCTACGCAGCCGGCAGCATCACCCTGCTCTTCGCCCTGGTGATGTACTGCTTCCCGGTGGAATTCCTGGGCCTGTTCTCCAACAACCGGGAGGTGGTGGAGCTGGCGGCGGGGTACGGCCGGGTGGTGGGCTTCTCCTACGTGTTCAACTCCATCACCCAGGTCTACCTGGGGGCCCACCGGTCCATGGAAAACCCCAAGCTGGGCCTGTGCGTGCTGGGGGTATCCATGGTGTCCAACACCTTCCTCAACTGGGTGTTCATCTTCGGCAACCTGGGCGCGCCCCGGCTGGGCGTGGTGGGCGCCGCCGTGGGCACCCTGCTGGCCCGGATGCTGGAATTCATCGTCATGGTGACCTACGCCGCCCGCAGCCGCCGCTTCCCCTTCAAACCCGCCCTGGTGTTCCGCCCCGGCCGGGAGCTGCTGGCCCGGTACATCCGGTACTCCACCCCGGTCGTGCTCAACGAGACCCTCTGGGGCCTGGGTACCGCCCTCTACCCCACCATCATGGGCTATATGGAGGGCTCCACCGAGATCCTGGCGGCCTACGCCATCTCGGGCAACATTGAAAAGGTGTGCACGGTCATCGTCTTTGCCACCGCAGGCACGGCGGCCATCATCATCGGCCGCGAGATCGGCGCCGGCCGGATGGACACGGTCTACGACACCGGCCGCACCCTGAACACCCTGGCCTTTCTCTCCGGGCTGGTGGTGAGCGTGCTGGGCATCCTGGGCACCCTGTTCTTCATCAGCCCGGTGGTGTACCCCAACTTCAGCCTGTCCAGAGAGGCCCAGAGTATCGCCACCATGATGCTGCTGGTCACCTTCGCCTTCCTGTCCGTCCGCTCCTTCAACACCACCAACATCGTGGGCGTGCTCCGGGGCGGCGGCGACGTGCGGGCCGCCACCCTCAACGACCTGCTCCCTCTCTGGTGCTTCGCCCTGCCCCTGTCCGCACTCTTCGGGCTGGTGCTCAAGCTGGACATCTTCTGGGTCTATCTGGGCATCTCCCTGGAAAACGTGCTGAAATTCTTCATCGGCCTTTGGCGGTTCCGCTCGGGGGCCTGGATCCACGACGTGACCCAGGTCAGCTACCGGAAATCGCCCGAATGATTCTCGTGCCGGGCCACCCGGCGGAAAGGAGCTCCCCATGAAGGTCACCGTCCTGATGGAAAACACCTCCCCCGAATGCCTGCTCCACGAGCACGGCCTGTCCCTCCACCTGTCCTATGAGGGCCACAGCGTCCTGCTGGACGCGGGCTCCTCCGGCCGGTTCACAGAGAACGCCGCCGCCCTTGGCGTGGACCTGGCCGCCGTGGAAAAGGCCGCTCTCTCCCACGGCCACTGGGACCACGCCGACGGCCTGGCCGCCTTTTTTGCCTGCAACGCCGCCGCACCGGTGTACGCCCGGCCCGCCGCCCTGCTGCCCCGGTACCGGGAGAAGGACGGCAGCTACGACGGGGTGAGCCCCGCCCTCATCGAGCAGTTCCGGCATCGCTTCGACCTGGCCGACGGACCCCGGGACCTGCTGCCCGGCCTGCACCTCATCCCCGACGCGGTGGAGCACGAGCAGTCCCTGGTGGCCGAGACGGCCAAGGGCCTGGTGGTCATGAACTCCTGCTGCCACGCCGGGGCCGGGTATATTGTAAATGATATCCTGTCCCGCTTCCCCGGAGAGCGGGTGTACGCCATTCTGGGCGGGTTCCACCTGATGGGCAGCGGCGGCACCGCCACCCTGGGGGTGGCCCCCGGCATTGTCCGCAACCTGGCCCACTGGCTCACCGACGAGCTGGGTGTGGCACAGGTGTACACCGGCCACTGCACCGGCGGCCCCGCCTTTGCCCTGCTCCAGGAGGAGCTGGGGGAAAAACTGACCTATCTCCGGACCGGCCTGACCCTGGAATTCTGAATCACCCCATCTGCCGCCGCGGCAGGGACGGAACTTCCGCCTCTGCTGCGGCGGTCTTTTTCCTTTCTCCGCCGGTTCTTAGCAATCTTTCCTTCCATCTGCTTTCCCTGTTCCCAAATTTTTTCTGTTCACAAATCATTTACAACCAACCTATTGACAATATCGGGGGATGGTGGTACATTTACGTTAGCACTCAGGAAGTATGAGTGCTAAAACAAGAAGGGAGGCAGCACGATGGATCTGACAGACCGAAAGAAACGCATTCTGCGGGCTATCATTGAGAACTATATCGAATCGGCGGAGCCGGTGGGCTCCAAGACCATCGCCGAGTCCTCCGGACTGGATGTCTCCTCCGCCACCGTCCGCAACGAGATGGCCGACCTGGAGGCCATGGGCTACCTGGAGCAGCCCCACACCTCCTCCGGGCGCATCCCCTCCCCCAAGGGCTACCGGCTCTACGTCAACGAGCTGATGGACGACTACCGCCTCTCCGTCCAGGAGACCCAGCGGATCAACCAGGCCCTGCGGATGAAGATGCAGGAGCTGGACCGGGTCATCGACCAGGCGGGACGGATCGTCTCCCAGCTGACCCAGTACCCCGCCTTCGCCCTCTCCTCCGGCATGGAGCGGGTGACCATCAAGCGGTTCGACCTGCTGATGGTGGAGCGCAGCGCCTTTATCATCGTGGTGATGACGGACACCAACGTGGTCCGCAACCGGCTGGTGCGGCTGCCTACTGATCTGAGCGAGCCCCAGCTCCAGCTGCTCAACACCCTGCTCAACACCACCTTTACCGGACTCACCCTGGAGGAGATCACCCCCGAGCTGATGCGGGTGGCGCAGCACGCCGCCGGCGACTCCTACGGGCTGATCAGCCTGGTGGTCTCCTTTGCCATCGAGGTCCTGGAGGAGCTGGAGCACCGGAAGGTGCACACGGCGGGCATCGCCCATCTCCTCGAGCACCCCGAATACCGCAGCCTGGAGAAGGCCCAGACTCTGATGAGCTACCTCTCCGAGGACAACGACCCCAGCCGCTTCCCCGTCCCCAAGGACAACCCCATGAGCATCCTCATCGGCCCGGAAAACGTAGCCGACGCCCTGAAGGACACCAGCGTGGTGGTGGCCAGCTATGACATCGGCGAAGGGATGCGGGGCGTCATCGGCGTGGTGGGTCCCACCCGTATGGATTACGCCAAAATCACCGCCCGCCTGTCCTATCTGGCCCAGGGCCTTTCCAAGCTGTTCGGACAGAGCGAGCTTCCCCCCGTGGAAGAGAACCATGACGGCAAGAAATAGGAGTGAGCACATAAGCTATGAGTAAAAAGGATAAGGAAAAGGAGCCCGTCTCCCAGCAGGAGACCCCCCAGGCCCCCCAGGAGGAGGCCGTGTCCCAGGCCGGAACGGCTGACGCCCCCGACAGCGCCCAGCTGACCGCCGCTCTGGAGTCCGCCGAAAAGGCTATGGCCGCCCTGAAGGAGAAGGAGGACCAGTTCCTCCGCCTGGCTGCCGAGTACGACAACTACCGCCGCCGCAGCCAGAAGGAAAAGGAATCGGCATGGAACGACGCCAAGTCGGAGACCGTGCTGGCCTTCCTCCCGGTGTACGACAATCTGGAGCGGGCCCTCAAGCAGGACACCGCCGACGAGGCCTTCAAAAAGGGCGTGGAGATGACCATGACCCAGCTGCGCGACATTCTCAAGAAGCTGGGCGTGGAGGAGATCCCCGCCCTGGGTCAGCCCTTTGACCCCAATCTCCACAACGCGGTGATGCACGTGGAGGATGACTCCGTGGGCGAAAACACCATTGTGGATGTGTTCCAGGCCGGCTTCAAGTCCGGCGACAAGGTGGTCCGGTTCGCTATGGTAAAAGTGGCGAATTAAAGAGAAGCGCTGAGCCGTCGTGAGCAGCCCGGATGGACCGGAGCGAGGGCGCGAAACCGAAGGGCCGCACAGCGGGCCTGTTTCAAGCCTGAGCCGCAGGGAAGCCGGGTGTCGCGAACAGGCGAAGCGTGACACCACCCATTCCACTCGTTAAAAAACAATTTCGATATATTGGAGGAAAAACACTATGTCTAAGATTATTGGTATCGACCTTGGTACAACCAACAGCTGCGTCTCCGTCATGGAGGGCGGCGAGGCCGTCGTTATCCCCAACGCGGAAGGAAACCGCACCACCCCCTCTGTCGTCGCCTTCTCCAAGGACGGCGAGCGTATGGTGGGCCAGGTGGCTAAGCGCCAGGCCATCACCAACCCCGACCGCACCGTGATGTCCATCAAGCGCCACATGGGCACCGACTACAAGGTGGACATTGACGGCAAGAAGTACACCCCCCAGGAGATCAGCGCCATGATCCTTCAGAAGCTGAAGGCGGACGCCGAGGCCTATCTGGGCGAGACCATCACCGAGGCGGTCATCACCGTCCCCGCTTACTTCTCCGACTCCCAGCGTCAGGCCACCAAGGACGCCGGCCGCATCGCCGGTCTGGACGTGAAGCGTATCATCAACGAGCCTACCGCCGCTTCCGTGGCCTACGGCATCGATAAGGAGAAGCAGGACCAGAAGATCATGGTCTACGATCTGGGCGGCGGCACCTTCGATGTGTCCATCCTGGAGATCGGCGACGGCGTCATCGAGGTTCTGGCTACCTCCGGCGACACCCACCTTGGCGGCGATGACTTCGATCAGCACATCATGAACTGGATGGTGGACGAGTTCAAGAAGGAGTCCGGCATCGACCTGTCCGGCGATAAGGTGGCCATGCAGCGCCTGAAGGAGGCCGCCGAGAAGGCCAAGATCGAGCTGTCCGGCGTCACCTCCACCGCCATCAACCTGCCCTATATCACCGCCGACGCCACCGGCCCCAAGCACCTGGACCTGACCCTGACCCGGGCCAAGTTCGACCAGCTGACCGCCGACCTGGTGGAGCGGACCGCCGGTCCTGTCCGTCAGGCTATGAGCGACGCCGGCCTGTCCTCCTCCGACCTGTCCAAGGTCCTGCTGGTGGGCGGCTCCACCCGTATCCCCGCCGTGCAGGACATGGTCAAGAAGCTCACCGGCAAGGAGGGCTTCAAGGGCATCAATCCTGATGAATGCGTGGCCATGGGCGCCGCCATCCAGGGCGGCGTGCTGGTGGGCGACGTGAAGGGCCTGCTGCTGCTGGATGTCACTCCCCTGTCCCTGGGCATCGAGACCATGGGCGGCGTGATGACCAAGCTCATCGAGCGCAACACCACCATCCCCGCCAAGAAGAGCCAGATCTTCACCACCGCCGCCGACAACCAGACCTCCGTGGAGGTCCACGTGCTCCAGGGCGAGCGTGAGATGGCCCAGTACAACAAGACCCTGGGCCGGTTCAACCTGGACGGCATCGCCCCCGCCCGCCGCGGCGTGCCTCAGATCGAGGTCACCTTCGACATCGACGCCAACGGCATCGTGAACGTGTCCGCCAAGGACCTGGGCACCGGCAAGGAGCAGCACATCACCATCACCTCCTCCACCAACATGTCCAAGGAGGACATCGACAAGGCCGTCCGCGAGGCCGAGCAGTTCGCCGCTGAGGACGCCAAGCGGAAGGAAGAGGTGGACGTGCGCAACCAGGGCGACCAGATGGTGTACCAGACCGAGAAGGTCATGGAGGACCTGAAGGATAAGCTGTCCGCCGAGGACAAGAACACCCTGGACGCCGCCCTGAACAAGCTGAAGGACGCTCTGAAGGGCACCGACACCAACGCCATCAAGACCGCCACCGAGGAGCTGGGCAAGGCCTTCTACCCCATCAGCGAGAAGCTGTACAGCCAGGCTGGCGGCCAGCAGGCCGGCCCCGGCCCCGACATGGGCGGCGCGGGCTTCGGCGGCGCTCAGGCCGGCCAGAGCGACAACGGCGACCCCAACGTGGTGGACGCCGACTACAAGGTCGTGGACGACGACAACAATAAGTAATTTCAACTGGGATATCAGGCGGGGGCTTGTCCCCCGCCGTTTCCCGCGTAAAGAGGTGAACTCCCATGCCAGATCAGAAACGGGATTATTATGAGGTCCTGGGCGTGTCCAAGAGTGCGTCGGACGACGAGATCAAGAAGGCCTACCGCAAGCTGGCCAAGCAATACCACCCGGACCTGAACCCCGGCGATAAGACCGCCGAGGCCAAATTCAAGGAGGTCAACGAGGCCTACGAGGTCCTGTCCGACAAGGACAAGCGGGCCAAGTACGACCAGTTCGGCCATGCCGGCGTTGACCCCAACTTCGGCGCGGGAGCCGGAGGACCCTTCGGCGGCTTCTCGGGCGCCGACTTCGGGGACATCGACCTGGGCGACATCTTCGGCTCCTTCTTCGGCGGCGGATTCGGCGGCGGCTCCTCCAGCAGCCGGCGCAACGGCCCCATGAAGGGCGACACCCTGCGGGCCGGTGTGACCATCACCTTTGAGGAAGCTGCCTTCGGCTGTGAGAAGGAGATCATCCTCAACCGGGAGGAGTCCTGCGACACCTGCCACGGCACCGGCTGTGAGCCGGGCACCACCGCCGAGATCTGCCCCAACTGCCGGGGCACCGGCACCGTCCGCATCCAGCGGGGCGGCGGTGCCTTTACCTTCGCCACCACCACCACCTGCCCCAAGTGCGGCGGCACGGGCAAGATCATCCACCAGCCCTGCAAGACCTGCAACGGCTCCGGCTCGGTGCGCAAGCAGCGCAAGATCACCGTAAAAATCCCCGCCGGCATCGACAACGGCCAGGCCGTGTCCCTGCGGGGTCAGGGCGGCGCGGGCCGCAACGGCGGTCCTGCCGGAGACCTGATCATCAGCGTCACCGTCCGGCCCCACGCCTTCTTCAAGCGGGACGGCACATCCGTCTACATGGAGCAGCCGGTGTCCTTCCTCCAGGCCACCCTGGGCGCAGAGCTGGAGATCCCCACAATTGACGGCAAGGTGAAGTGGACCCTGCCCGAGGGCACCCAGCCGGGCACCACCTTCCGCCTGCGGGGTAAGGGCATCCCCTCCATCAACGGCAGAGGCCGCGGCGACCAGTTCGTCACGGTCCAGGTCCAGGTCCCCAGGAACCTGAGCCGGGAGCAGAAGGAGGCGTTGCACGCCTATGGCCAAGCCATGGGCGAGATTCCAGCGGACCATGAAGACGGCCTGAAGGGCTTCTTCGACAAGAAGCGGAAGAAGAAATAACCCCCCACCCCTGCGGTGCGGAGCATATGCCATAAAAAATAGAGGGCGGACTTTGGTCCGTCCCCTATTTTTTTGCGCCGATCTATGGTAGAATGACTCTGTGTTATGCCCTACGGCGGAGATGTCCTCCACCCCCGCCCATTCTGTCTCCGGAGGTCTGCCATGATGAACCTCATGCAGTATATCACCCCCACGCTGGTGCTCCCCATCGTGGTCCTGGCCGCCATGTTCTGCCTGCTGAGCTACTACCGCCACGCCATGTCCCCCCGGACAGGCACCCTGGAGTGGGTCACCGCGGCCAGCCGCACCCCCCGCCCCCTGTCCTTCCCCCGCCGCCGGTTCCCCATGCGGCGGAAGGACGCTCTGCCCCTGCTGCTGCTGACAGCGGTGTACGCCTTCACCGCCTTCTGGAACCTGGGGTCCTTTACCAACCCCCAGTCCTTCTGCCAGCTCTCCTCCGGTCAGACCGTCACCTTCACCCTGGCCGAGCCCACCGCTATCTCCCGGGTCATGTACTACACCGGCCTGAATACCGGCAGCTACACCCTGGAGGCCAGCCCGGACGGCGAGACCTGGTATACCCTGCTCTCCTACGAGGATGAGGAGAACCACGTCTCCGGCCTGATCTGGAAGGAGAACAAGAGCGGCTCCACCCTGCCCGCCGGGCTGGACAGCGGCAACACCTCCGCCGCCCTCCACCAGAAGTACTCCGACCTGTTCAAGTGGATCGACAACTCCGTGCTGCGCACCGGAGAGGGCCCCGATCCCCTGTCCCTGGAGGTGCGGATGTTCCGCCTCACCGGCAACCCCGACAGCGGGGACCAGTGGCTGGAGCTGGGCGAGCTGGCCCTGTACGACGCCGACGGAGCGCTCATCACCCTGCGGAACATCTCCTACACCGGCGAGGGCGCCTCCCCCCTGTTTGACGAGGGCGAGACCGTGCCCGCCATGCCCACCTGGTACAACTCCTCCTACTTCGACGAGATCTACCACCCCCGCACCGCCTACGAGCACATCCGGGGCATCTACCCCTACGAGATCTCCCACCCGCCTCTGGGCAAGCTGATCATCGGCCTGGGCATCCGCATGTTCGGCCTGACCCCCTTCGGCTGGCGGTTCATGGGCGCCCTCTTCGGCGTGCTCATGGTGCCTCTGCTCTATGTGTTCCTGAAAAACCTGTTTGGCAAGACGGTGGTGGCCTTCTGCGGCACGGCTCTCTTCGCCTTTGACTTCATGCACCTGACCCAGACCCGCATCGCCACCATCGACACCTACGGCGTGTTCTTTATCCTGGCCATGTACTACTTCATGTACCGGTACCTGACCCTGCCCGCCGGCACCTCCTTCCGCAAGGGGGCCCTGCCCCTGTTCCTGTCCGGCCTTATGTGGGGTATCGGCGCGGCCAGCAAGTGGACCGTGATCTACGGCGCAGTGGGCCTGGCCCTGCTCTACTTCATCGGGCTCTACTTCAAGTGGCGGGACTGGCCCCAGGCCGAGGACGCCCCCCGGTTCGCCCCCTGGCTGGTCAAGACCCTGCTGTTCTCCGTGCTGTGCTTTGTGCTCATCCCGGCGGTGATCTACACCGCCTCCTACCTGCCCTACGCCGCCGCCAAGGGGGACACCAGCCTGGAGAACCTGATCAAGGTCATGTGGGACAACCAGGTCTACATGCTCACCTACCACGAGGGCGTCCACACCCCCCACCCCTACTCCTCCCGCTGGTATCAGTGGATCGTGGACGGCCGTCCCATCCTCTACTACCTGGACAACACCAGCGGCGCGTCCCAGGGCCTCAAGTGCGCCTTCGGCGCCTTCTCCAACCCCATCGTGTGCTGGGGCGGCCTGCTGGCCATGATCGCCTGCGCCGCCCAGTCCTTCCGCCGGTTCCGCTCCAAGATGCTCTTCTTCCTCCTGTCCGGCCTGGTGGCTGCCGGTGCGGTCATCGGCGTGGACGGGGTGCTCAGCGCCGAGCTGGACAATCTGGTCCGGCTGCGCAATCTGTGCCTGCTGGTGGGCGGGGTGCTCATCTACTGGGTGCTGGGCTATCTGGCCAGCAGGGCCTTCCCCCGGTACTCGGCCAAGGCCATGTTCATCCTCATCGGCTACCTGTCCCAGCTGGTGCCCTGGATGTTCATCGGCCGCATCACCTTCGCCTACCACTACTTCCCCTCCATCCTCTTCCTGGTGCTGGCCCTGGCCTATGTGTTCAACGACCTGGCGGGCCGCAGGGCGCCCGGCTGGCGGGCGGCGGTCTACGGCACCACCGGCGGCGCCGTGGCCCTGTACGCCGCCTTCTACCCCGTGCTGGTGGGCATCATGGTCCCCATCTGGTACACCACCAACTTCCTGCGCTGGATCCCCGGCGCGTGGCCCTTCTGAGGAGGTGCGCTGTGTTCCTCTCCGACTACCACTCCCACAGTCTGGTGTCCTTTGACGGAAAATTCCCCATGATCGACATGGCCCAGGCCGCCGTGGCCGGTGGGCTCAATGAGCTGTGCATCACCGACCACTGCGACTTTTTGGATGAGAACGGCGTCCCGGTGCGCACCTACGACTGGGACAAGGCCCTGGCGGAATACGACGCCGCCGACGGCTTCCACAGCCGGACGGGCTTCTCCCTCCGGCTGGGCCTGGAGCTGGGCATGCCCTACCTGGACCCCGCCGTGGCGGAGCGCATCTGTGCCCAGCCCCGGCTGGACTTTGTGCTGGGTTCGGTCCACAACCAGTCCCCGGAGCGGGGCGGCGTGGACTTCTACTACGCCGACTACTCCACCGCCGCCGCCTGCCGGGAGGCTCTGGACGACTACTTTGCCTCTCTGGCCCTGCTGGCGGAGACCGATTTCTACGATGTGCTGGCCCATATCATCTACCCCCTGCGGTACATGAAGCCCGCCGACGGCCCCGTCACCCTGGAGGGCTACGAGGACCGTCTGGACGCCCTGCTCCGCACCGCCATCGGCCGGGGCAGGGGCATGGAGGTCAACACCTGGTGCGGCCGGACGCTGGAGGACTGGATGCCCCTGCTGAAGCGGTACCGCGCCCTGAGGGGCGAGATCGTCACCGTGGGCTCCGACGCCCACGCCCCCGACAACGTGGGCAAGGGGGTCCCCCAGGCCTTTGAGCTGCTGCGGGAGGCCGGGTTCCGCTATGTGACCGTATTCCGGCGGAGAAAGCCGGAATTTATCCCCATTATTTAAAAAACGGAGGTACCTGTTATGACTATTGCACTTGGTTCCGATCACGGCGGCTTTGCGCTCAAGGAACACATCAAGACCTACCTGGACAGCCGCGGCATTGCCTGGAAGGACTTCGGCTGCAACAGCACGGAGAGCTGCGACTACCCTGACTTCGGCGCCGCCGCCGCCAGGGCGGTGGCATCCGGCGAGTGCGAGAAGGGCATCGTCGTGTGCACCACCGGCATCGGCATCTCCATCACCGCCAACAAGATCAAGGGCATCCGCTGCGCCCTGTGCCGGGACGTGCTCTCCGCCCAGCTCACCCGCCAGCACAACAACGCCAACATGCTGGCCCTGGCCGGCGGCTTCACCGGCCCCTTTGAGGCCGACCACATCGTGGCCGCCTTCCTGGACACCCAGTTCGAGGGCGGCCGCCATGAGCGCCGGGTGAACAAGATCATGGCCCTGGAAAACTGAGCCCCTTCCACGCCATAAAAAATCAGGCATTGCCTTCCGGCAATGCCTGATTTTTTATACTCTTATCAGCCGCACTTGGAGTATCCGCAGTTGCGGCAGGTGACGCAGCCGCCCTCATGCTCCAGCTTGCTGCCGCACTCGGGGCAGAACTTGGCCAGCTTGGCCTCAGCGGGGGTCATATTGGGGTTCACCGGGCCCTTGGCGCGGGGCGCAGATGCCTTGGCGGACGCGGAGACGGTGGGCTGGGGCTTGTTGCCGTCGTGGGTGGCCTTGATGACCTTCTCGATGGACTTGGCGATGGCGTCGGGGCAGGAGGTGACGGGCACGCCGGGCTGGCGCAGGCAGGAGGGGCAGCGAATGCCCTTGAGCTGCTGGATGATCTCCTTGGGGTCCATGCCGGAGCGGATACCCACGCTCACCAGACGGGCGGTGGCCTCGCTCTGGCTGGGACAGCCGCCGGCCCGGCCGGTGTTGGTGAACACCTCGCAGATGCCGGTCTCATCGTAGTTGACGGTGATATACAGGTTGCCGCAGCCGATCTTCACCTTCTCGGTAAAGCCGCTGGTGACGGCGGGACGGGGACGGGGCAGGATGGTGCCGTAGGCGCTGGTCTTCATGACGCAGGCGGCACCGTCACAGCTGGCCTCCAGCACGGCGTCCACCATGGGGTCGCCGGTGGTGTCCTTCTTCTCCGCCTTGTCCTTGCCGTCGTTGACCTTGCCGATGTTGAGCACCTGCTCGTCACGGCTGCCGTCCCGGTAGATGGTGGTGCCCTTGCAGCCCAGCTTGTAGGCCAGGGTATACACCTCGGCCACCTCCTCCTTGGTGGCGGAGTTGGGGAAGTTCACCGTCTTGCTGACCGCGTTGTCAGTGTAGGCCTGGAAGGCGGCCTGCATCTTCACGTGCCAGATGGGGGACACGTCGTGGGCGCAGACAAAGACCCGCTTGATGTCCTCGGGGATGCCGTCCACGTGGGCCAGGCTGCCCTGCTCCACGATCTGGCGCATCAGCGCGTCGGAGTAGAGGCCCCGGGAGACCAGCACGTTCTTGAGGATCTGGTTGGTCTCGATCAGGTGGGTGTTGTCCATCACGTTGCGGATATAGGCGTAGGCAAACACGGGCTCCACGCCGGAGGACACGCCGGCGATGATGGACAGGGTGCCGGTGGGGGCGATGGTGGTGACGGTGGCGTTGCGGAGAGGCTTGCCGTTGCGGTAGGTGCTCTCGCTGAACAGGGGGAAGGCGCCCCGGACCTGGGCCAGGGCCTGGCTCTCCTCGTGGCCGATGGTGTTCACCAGCTCCATGACCTCCCGGGCCATGGCCACGCCCTGGTCGCTGTTGTAGGGGATGCCCATGTAGAGCAGCATGTCGGCAAAGCCCATGACGCCCAGGCCGATCTTCCGGGTGGAGCGGGTCATGGCGTCGATCTCGGGCAGGGGGTACTTGTTGACCTCAATGACGTTGTCCAGGAAGTGGACGGCATTGCGGATGGTGGTGGTCAGCTTGTCCTTGTCCAGCACCCAGCGGCCGTCCTCCTCCTTCAGGTGGGTCACCAGGTTGATGGAGCCCAGGTTGCAGGCCTCGTAGGGCAGCAGGGGCTGCTCGCCGCAGGGGTTGGTGGACTCGATCTCGCCCTGCTGGGGGCAGGGGTTGTCCCGGTTGAGCCGGTCCAGGAAGATGATGCCGGGCTCGCCGGTCTGCCAGGCGGAGGAGACGATCTTGTCAAAGACCTCCCGGGCGCTGAGGGTGCCGGTCACCTTGTGGGAGGCGGGGTCCACCAGCTCGTAGCTGCCCCCGTTCTCCACGGCCTGCATGAACTTCTCGGTGATGCCCACGGAGATATTGAAGTTGGTGATCTCCTTGGTGTCGTTCTTGCAGGTGATGAAGTCCAGGATGTCGGGGTGGTCCACCCGGAGGATGCCCATGTTGGCGCCCCGGCGGGTGCCGCCCTGCTTCACCGCCTCGGTGGCGGCGTT
>NZ_CALXEG010000040.1 GCF_944387275.1 uncultured Pseudoflavonifractor sp. | reverse complement strand
CGTAACGGTCAAAGAAAACAAATAATCCGAACCCATCTCCTATCGGAAACAAGTTCGGATTATATTGGTTTGGTGCGCGAGGCGGGACTTGAACCCGCACGTGCGTAATGCACACTAGAACCTGAATCTAGCGAGTCTGCCAATTCCACCACTCGCGCATCTTATTTTCGTCCGGCTCACTTGTGGAGCACGGCAACGAATGGTATATTATCACATGGAACGCGATCTGTCAATAGGGAAACGGGCATGCGGGGATATGGATGAGGTGCCGGAATTTTGTCGGCCGCCGCAGGGAGGAAAAAACGGCGGGGAAATCAGGCGTGGCCGGGGGAAAAGAAAAAGTCTTGAAACCAAACGGCTTCAAGACTTTTTGATGGTGCGCGAGGCGGGACTTGAACCCGCACGTGCGTAATGCACACTAGAACCTGAATCTAGCGAGTCTGCCAATTCCACCACTCGCGCATTTTTTCACCCGGCTCACTTGTGGAGCTCAGCGACAGATGTTATATTATCACGTCGAATTCGATCTGTCAACCGTTTTCTCAAAAAATTTGAAAATATTTTTTGAGCGCTCCGGGCACACTGTAGAACGGGAAGGAGTGAGGTTATGGACAGCGACAGAGCGCTGCTCAACTATGTCTATCAAAACGCGGAGATGGGCACCAGGACCATCGACAAGCTGCTGGACATCGTGGAGGACAAGGAGTTCCTGCGCCATCTGGAGGCCCAGAAGAAGGAGTACAGCGCCTTCGAGCGGGAGGCGGGAAATTTGCTGGAGCGGAACGGCTGCGATGCCAAGGGGCTCAACGCCCTGGAGAAGATGGGCACCTACCTGATGATCGACATGCAGACCCTGACGGACCGGTCGGCCTCCCACGTGGCGGAGATGATGATGGTGGGCAGCAATATGGGCGTGATCAACGCGATAAAGAACCTGAAGAAGTATCCGGATGCGGACGGGGACACCCGCGGGCTCATGGAGCGGCTGCTGAAAGAGGAAGAGGACAACGTGCAGCAGCTGAAAAAATTCCTGTAAGAAAAGGGCGGTGCGCACTTGCGCACCGCCCTTGCCGTTTAGGTGGCGTCCTTCTTGTGGATGATCATATCCAGGATAAGCCGGTCCAGCTCGTCGGAGCCCTCGTTGCCCAGAAGGGCGAAGTTGTCGATGGTGTACTCGGGCCGCTGCTCCACGATGCCCTCGTTGGAGGCCACCCGGAGGTGGCGCATGGCCAGGGTGGCGGCCAGCATGGCGGCGTTGGTGCAGGTGGAGATCTTCAGGGCGCAGGAGGCCTTGGCGCCGTCGCACAGCATGCCGGCCACGTTGCCCAGCACATTGGAGATGGCGCAGGCGATCTCGCCCAGCCCGCCGCCCCGGAGCCACACCACCGCGCTGGCCACCCCTGTGGAGGCCACCACGGCGCCGCACAGGGCGGAGAGCACACCGAACCGGGACTTGATGTAGATGGTGATCAGGTTGGACAGGGCGCAGGCCCGGATCAGCCGCTCCCGGTCCTTTCCGTCCAGCCGCTCCCACACGGCCACCACCGGCATGGTGGCGGCGATGCCCTGGTTGCCCGAGCCGGAGTTGGACATGACGGGCAGGTCCACGCCGGCCATACGGGCGTCGGCGGCGGCGCCCGCCAGGGTCATGGCGTAGTTGGTGGTGTCGTTGGCCAGAGCGCCCGCCCGCACGTCCTCCCGGATGGTCTTGCCCACCCGGAGGCCGTAGTCGTTGGTCAGGCCCTCCTGGGCGATCTTGGAGTTGAGGGTGACGGCCTGTTCCACCAGGGAGAACTCCTCCAGGGGGGCGGTGGTGCAGAACTCATACACATCCGCCAGGCGGCAGCTGAGCCCCTGGCAGTGGTCGGCGCCCTCGACGGCACAGCTGTTCTGATAGATCACGGTCCCATTCTTCACAATGGAGTCCACGTGGGTGTGGGAGCCCGCCACCCGGACCACCACCGTGTCGGCGGTGGTGTGGAGCTCCACCTCGATGTACAGCTTGGCGGGCACGTCCGCCCGGTCCAGCTCCACTCTGCCCTCCTGCACCAGGCGGGCGGCCTGGGCCACCCCGACCGGGTCCAGATGCTCCAGCAGCTCCAGCTCTTTTGCGGGGTCCCCGCACACCGCGCCGATGGCCACGGCGTACTTGGGGCCGGTGAACTCTGTGCCCGGGATGCCCACCACAAAGGCGTTCTTGATGATGTTGGCGGAGGCACGGAGGATAATGCGCTCAATGGCGCCGGAGGCCTGCGCCCGGGCGGTGGCGCCGGCAAAGGCGATGGCCACCGGCTCAGTACAGCCGGTGGCCACCTTCAGCCCGGCAGCCATAGCGTCACGCAGCACCTGTATCGTCTGCTGATCCATAACTGTCCTCTCTTTTTATCACGTGAGCGCTTAGCCCTTGTAGGCCACAGCCTCGATCTCCACCAGGGCATCCTTGGGCAGACGTGCCACCTGGACGGCGGCACGGGCGGGGCAGTCGGCGGTGAAGAACTCGCCGTACACGGCGTTCATGGCGCCGAAGTGCTCCATGTCCTGCAGGAACACGCCCACCCGGACCACGTCGGCCATGGTCATGCCGGCGGCCTCCACAATGTTCTTCACATTGGTGAGGGACTGGCGGGTCTGAGCGGAGATATCATCGCCGGCAAAGGCGCCGGTGGCAGGATCGATGGGGAGCTGGCCGGAGACAAAGAGGAAATCGCCGGCCTTGACCGCCTGGGAGTAGGGCCCGATGGCGCCCGGCGCGCCGGTGGTGCTGATGATTTCTTTCATGGGGAAGAGCCTCCTTCAAGTAAGATAAAAGCAGCCTCGCAGCAGCGGGGACCAAGCCTTATATGAAAAAGAATAGAGGAAAAAAACGCCGTTGTCAATGTGTGGGGAAGGCAAAAAAGAAAAAATATTTTAGAACCAAAAAATTTTTTAGATACAGAGATGGAAAATTTTTATTTTCTGTAACAAAATACCTTCTTCGTGCGATATTTATGGTGAAGGGCTCAACAGCATATCCCCCAAAAAAATTTGGCATATGCCGCGGAAAAGGAGAAATGGATATGAAACGCATGAGAACAGCCGTGATCGCCGCCGTGCTGCTGGGCGTGCTGGCCGTCGGGGCCGCAGCCGCCAGCGGGATTCAGCAAATCCTCGTGGACCTGCGCCCTGACATCACCGTGGAGGTGGACGGCATGGCCCGCACCATGACCGACAAGAACGGCAAGACCGTCTACCCCATCAGCTACGACGGCACCACCTACCTCCCCGTCCGGGCCCTGGGCGAGATCCTGGGCCAGACCGTGGAGTGGGACAGCGCCACCCAGACCGTGATCATGACCGAAAAGGTGCTGGAGCCCGCCGCTCTGTATCCCACTGTGGACGATCTGGAGAAGGGCATGACCCGCTCGGAGAAGGCCATTGACGGCCTGACCCCCGCGGACACCTACGTGGAGCGGGCCAAGCAGTACGCCGCCCTGGTGGGCGATCTGGACGACCTGCGGGCCGGGCTGGACGCCCTGGTGGAGGAGACCAACAGCGACTTCAGCGCGGGCAAGCTCACCCTGGCTGAATTCACCGACCTGAACAACCGCCTGGGGGCGGTGGACGTGCGCCTGAAGGACGCCTACACCGACCTGGAGACCAAGACCATCGCCGACGAGACGGGCAAGCTCACCGCCTATCAGATCTCCGCCAACAACCTCACCGAGCTGGAGGCCGCCATGACCGAGCTGGAGCAGGCCATCGAGGCCTTCAAGCCCGCCCCCACCACCGTGGAGCAGGCCCAGTCCTACGCGGCCCTCTCCCTGCGGCTGGAGAACCTGTACGAGCAGATCAGCGCCCGGTACAAGACCATCAACGACGACTACATCCAGAACCGCATTACCAACTCTGAGTACAACAGCCTGTACAGCCGGGCCAATTCCCTGGACGTGCGGGCCAAGGACGCCCGCGCCGACCTGGAGGAGAAGAACGCCGCCAGCGGCACGGCCTATCAGGTGGCGGACGCGGTCATCAAGGAGCTGGACAGCCGCACCGCCTCCCTGGAGCAGGAGGTCAGGGACCTGAAGCCCTCTCAGGACTATATTGAGCGGGTGAAGGAGTACCTGGCCATCGAGGAGAAGTTCAGCGCCCTGAGCCAGGACATCTCCAGCGAATATTCCATCATCAACGACGACCTGCGGCAGGGCCGCACCTCCTACAGCGAGTACAACAGCCTGAACAGCCGTCTGGGCGGGCTGGATGTGCGGGTGAAGGAGGCCCGGACCGATCTGAAGGAGAAGGTGTTCCAGGGCGTATGGGAGGACCCGGACGACGGCACCACCACCCCCGGCGGCTCCTATGACGACTACTCGGATCAGATCACCGCGCTGGCCGGCCGGATCGCCGATCTGGTGAAAAAGCTGTGGACCGACGGCTGGGAGAACGGCCGCCAGCTGCTCCAGGACCTGAAGGCCCTGGACGAGGAGTGCGGCAAGCTGGAGGACCTGCTGGAGAGCGCCTACAAGCAGAGCAAGCTGAGCAAGAGCGAGTACCGGTCCCTGGAGAGCCTGCTGGACCGGGCGGAGGACCGGGTGGAAGACGCCATGGACTACCTGGAGGAGCTCTTCGACTGGGACGACGACGATGGCGACGACTGGTGGAACTACCACAACCGCTGGAACTACGGCCACGACAACGGCTGGCACCGGGGCTGGTACAAGGACGACTGGTTTGACTGGGACGACTGACACCGGCCGGTGAGCAGGACAGCCCGGCAGAGGAGACCCACAAGTAAATAAAAACGCAGGCCCCCGGCTCAGCCGGGGGCCTGATGCTGTCGGGGCGGGATCAGCGCCGGTGGTCCTCCTTGACCAGACCGGAGCGGTAGGCGGCCAGAAGGGCCTTCAGGTCGTCCACCTGGTGCTGGAGCTCGCTGCCGATGTCGGTGGAGCGGATCTTGACCTTGTCGTCCATCCGCTCAAACACCATGGGGGAGGAGAGAATGTCCCGGTTCTCCCGGATGGCGTTCTCCCGGCCCTCAAAGGGCTCGTGGGAGACGATGCGCATGGACTCGGAGTTGTAGATCAGGGTGTAGCCGGCGATGCCGGTGGTGGGCTGGTAGGCCCGGCAGAAGCCGCCGTCAATGACGATGAGCTTGCCGCCGCCCTTGATGGGGCTCTCCCCCTTCCGGGACTTGACGGGCACGTGGCCGTTGATGATGTGGCAGTGGGGGCCCTCCAGGCCGAACTCCTTGAGCAGCCGCTCGCACACCGCCGGGTCGTTGTAGAAGGTGTAGTAGGCGTTCTTGGGCTCGGCCCAGGAGGACTCGTCCTTGATGAGCCGCCGCTCAAAGGTGGTCATCCGGTCCCGGCCGAACACGGGGGAGCCACGGCCGCACCACAGGAACCACAGGTAATCCATTCCGTACTGCCGCTCCTCGCTGCCCGGCTTGGCGTAGTACCCCTGGCGGGCCACCGCCTCGGCGTAGTCCAGGAAGGCCCGGCCGGAGAGAATCTTGCCCCCGGCCCGGAAGGTGAGCAGTTCTCCCTCCGGCGTCAGGGGGATGCAGCCGTGGAGCAGCAGATTGCCGTTGTAGACCTTGTACAGCCCACCCTTGGAGTAGAGAAAGCGGATGTGCCGCTGGAGCTTCTCGCTGCGCTGGAAGGAGTTGGTCAGCTGGTTGATGACCTCGTCCTCCTCGGGGGAGAGCTCATAGGGATTGGAGCGGTCCACAGTGGGGAACTCGGTGTCCGAGAGCTGGTACTCCACGCCGTTGATGACGATGGACTTCTTCTCGTAGTCGATCTTGTCCAGCAGCAGCCGGTCCTCCATGCCGAACTCGGGGTGGCGGAGGATCTTCTGCCCCTCCAGCTTGAAGAGGATGATGGTGATGGCCTTGTGCATCCGGGCGGCCAGGGCCTTGTCCTTTTCGGTGTAGTTGTTGGCGTCGTCCCCGGCGAACTTGGCCTTGAAGCAGGAGCAGTCCACGTCCCTGTAGAACTCGTTGGCGAACAGGGCCAGGGGCCGCAGGGAGATGCCGTAGCCCGTCTCGATGACCTCCAGGTTGTTGTAGTGGATGGAGTTGGACAGCACCGTGGCCACCAGGGTGCGGCTGCCGGTGGCGGCTCCCATCCACAGCACGTCGTGGTTGCCCCACTGGATGTCCACCGAGTGGTACTCGGTCAGGTAGTCCATGATGATGTCCGCACGGGGGCCCCGGTCGAACATGTCGCCCACAATGTGCAGGTGGTCCACCACCATGCGCTTGATGAGCTCGCACACGGCCACGATAAAATCCTCGGCCCGGTCGATATCGATGATGGTGGATATGATATTCTCGTAGTTGGAGCGTTTATTATGGTACTCGTAGTTGGTGTTGATGAGCTCGTCGATGATGTAGGCGTACTCCTTGGGCATGGCTTTACGGACCTTGCTTCGGGTGTACTTGGACGTGACCATGCGGCAGATGTCGATGAGACGGTGGAGGGTGATGCGGTACCACTCCTCCATATCCTCGGTCTCCTTGGCCACCCGGGCCAGCTTCTCCTCGGGGTAGTAGATGAGGGTGGCCAGCTGGTCCCGCTCCGCCTTGGACACGCTGGAGGAGAAGAGCTCGTCCACCTTCTCCCGCACCACGCCGGAGGCGGAGTTCATCAGGTGGAGAAAGGCCTCGTACTCGCCGTGGACGTCGGAGATAAAGTGTTCGGTGCCCTTGGGTAGGTTCAGGATGGCCTGGAGGTTGATGATCTCGCTGCTGGCGGCCTGGACCGTGGGGTACTGGCGGGAGAGCATCTGGAGATAGCGCAGGCTGGGGACAGAAGCGGCTGCTTCCTTTTTCATTGGGGTCCTCCTTCCAAAAACAGGTAGCAATCCGGCGCTCCGCCCGGGCGGGACGCCGGGCCTGACTGCACGCGGGGAATTCATAAGATATATTGTAGCATGGAAGTGGAAAATGAAAAGTATATTTTGTGTGAATTTACAGAAAAAGCGGGGCAAAACCTGGCCTGACAGGCTGGCCAGGCGGAAGGAGCGGCCCTGGCGGCGGCAAACGGAAGCGGCCCGCCCGCATTGACAGAACCCGGTTTCACTGGTACAGTAAAGAGGACTGAGAGGTGTTTTTCATGTGCCCTGAAAATGAAGATAAAGCGGAATTTTTCAATGGAGATCAGGTGATCTTTGTCAATACAGAGCTGATCCAGCGGGCGGTGGCCGGGCTGCAGAAGTCCCGGGAGGAGTTCCAGGCCCTGCTGGAGCAGGCGGAGCTGGGAGACCTGTCCGCCCAGTACGACCTGGCCATGAAATACGCCGATGGCGACGGGGTAGACCGGGACATGGCCCAGGCGGCCCACTGGTTTGCCCAGGCGGCAGAGCAGGACGACATGCGGGCCGTGGAGGCTCTGGGCCGCTGCTACCAGCTGGGCGAGGGCGTGGAACGGGACGAGAAGCGGGCGGTGGAGCTGTTCCAGCGCTGCGTGGACGAGGACTATGCCCCGGGCCAGTGCAGCCTGGGCCTGTGCTATGAGAACGGCAGCGGCGTGGACCAGGACCCGGTCCGGGCGGCGGAGCTCTACCAGCTCTCGGCCGACCAGGGGTACGCCCCCGCCCAGTGCAACCTGGCGGTGTGCTACCTCAACGCCATTGGCGTGGCGCGGGATGACAGCCGTGCCGCCGAGCTGCTGCGGCAGTCGGCGGAGCAGGAGTTTCCCCGGGGAATCAGCCTGCTGGGCTGCTGCTACCGGGACGGCCGGGGCGTGGAGCCCGATCCGGCCAAGGCGGCGGAGCTCTTCCGCCGGGCCGCGGAGAAGCGGTACATACCCGCCCTGTGCGACCTGGGGCTGTGCTATGAGAGCGGCAGCGGCGTGGACGAGGACCCGGCCAAGGCGGTGGAGTGCTACACCCAGTCCGCAGAGGAGGGCTACGCCCCTGCCCAGTGCAATCTGGGCTACTGCTATCTGGCCTCCATCGGCGTGGAGCAGGACGACGCCAAGGCGGCGGAGTGGATTGCCCGGTCGGCGGAGCAGGAGTATCCCCGGGCCCTGCGGCTCATGGGCTGCCTGTACCAGGACGGCCGGGGCGTGGAGAAGGACCTGGCCAAGGCGTCGGACTACTACCGCCAGGCCGCGGAGCAGAACTATCTCCCCGCCCTGTGCGACCTGGGGCTGTGCTACGAGAACGGCGAGGGCGTGGAGCAGGACCAGAAGCAGGGCGCGGCGCTGTACCGCCGGGCGGGGGAGCAGGGCTACGCCCCGGCCCAGTGCAACCTGGGTTTCTGCCTGCTCAACGGCATCGGCGTGGAGAAGGACCCGGAGGAGGCTGTGGAGTGGCTGAAAAAGGCTGCCCAGCAGGAGTACCCCCGGGCCATCAGCATCCTGGGCGACTGCCTGGGGGAGGGGACCGGCCTGGAGAAGAACGCGGTCATGTCTGCCGCCTGCTACCAGCGGGCCGCCGACATGGACTATGTCCCCGCCCAGTGCGCCCTGGGCCTGTGCTATGAGATGGGCGACGGCGTGGAGAAGGACGAGAAGCAGGCTGTGGCCTGGTACACCCGGGCCGCGGAGCAGGGCTACGCCCCTGCCCAGTGCAATCTGGCGGTGTGCCATCTCAACGGCATCGGCGTGGAAAAGGACCCGGCGAAGGCCGTGGAGTGGCTGGAAAAGGCGGTAGAACGGAACTTTGCCCGGGCCATGGACATCCTGGGCGACTGCTGCCGCAACGGCACCGGAATGGAGCGGGACGAGGCGCGGGCCGTGGCGCTCTACCGCCAGGCGGCGGATAAGGGGTATGCCATGGCCATCTGCGACCTGGGTCTGTGCTACGAGATGGGCAGCGGCGTGGAGAAGGACGAGAAAAAGGCGGTGGAGCTCTACCGCCAGGCGGCCCAGATGGGCTATCCCGGCGCCCAGTGCAACCTGGGCTACTGCTGCCTGGAGGGCGTCGGCACGGTCAAGCGGCCCGAGGAGGCGGTGGAGTGGTTCCGGCGGTCGGCGGAGCAGGGCTATCCCCGGGCCCAGAGCCTGCTGGGCAGCTGCCTCCGGGACGGCCTGGGGACAGCGGTGAACAGCGAAGAGGCGGTCAAGTGGTTCCAGCGTGCGGCGGAGCAGGGGTATCCCCCCGCCCAGTGCAGCCTGGGCCTGGCCTATGAGAACGGCGACGGGGTGGAGCAGGACCCGCCTCGTGCCACGGAGCTGTACCGACAGGCAGGGGAGCAGGGGTACGCCCCCGGCCAGTGCAACCTGGCGGTGTGCTATCTCAACGGCTTCGGCGTGCCGGAGGACGGGAAGCAGGCGGTGGAGTGGCTCAAGCGGGCGGCGGCCCAGGAGTTCGGCCGGGCGCTGAACATTCTGGGGGACTGCTACCGCCGGGGCGTGGGCGTGGACCGGGACCCCCAGCGGGCGGTGGCCTACTACCAGCGGGCCGCCGCCGCGGGCTATGTCTCCGCCTTCTGCAGCCTGGGCTACTGCTATGAGGTGGGCGAGGGCGTGCCGGAGAACAAGGTGCGGGCCGTGGAGTACTACACCCGGGGCGCCCAGGCCGGGGACGAGACCGCCCAGTGCAACCTGGGCTACTGCTATCTGGAGGGTATCGGCGCCAAGCGGGACCCCAGCCGGGGCGTGTCCTGGCTGCACAAGGCGGCCAAGCAGGGGTCCCTGCGGGCTCTGTGCCTGCTGGGCGGCTGCTACCGGGACGGCACAGGCGTCATGAAGGACGAGAAAAAGTGCGTGGAGTACCTGACCCGGTCGGCGGAGCAGGGCTATGCCCCCGCCCAGTGCAACCTGGGCCTGTGCTATGAGCAGGGCACCGGCGTGGCCATGGATACGGCCAGGGCGGTGGAGTGGTACACCAAGGCCGCCCAGGCCGGCGACAGCGCCGCCCAGTGCAACCTGGGCTACTGCTGCCTGGAGGGCATCGGTACGGCCAAGGACCCGGTGCGGGCGGTGGCCTGGTTCCAGCGTGCGGCGGAGCAGGGCTCGGTCCGGGCCATGAACCTGCTGGCCGACTGCTACCGGGACGGCGTGGGCACCGCACCCGACCGGGCCAAGGCGGAAGAGCTCTACCAGCGGGCGGCCCGCAACGGCAGCCAGGAGGCGGCGGAGAGCCTGAAGAAGCTCCATGCCGCCAAGGTGGAGAGCAGACAGACCAAAAAATCCCTGTTCAAGCGGCTGTTTGGCGGCTGAGAGGGAACTATAGAAGAACACCGACGTATGCGGGACGGCCAGGCCGTTCCGCACACGTTTCTTTCGAAACGTGAAGAGTTGCAATTGAGGGAAAGCTATTTTATAATAAATACCATAAGAGAATAGAAAAGGGATACGGAACAGGGCTTGTGGGGCCAGGCCGGAGGTTCCGGCCGTATCCATTCCTGTACGCGAGGAGAAAGAGTATGGAGCTTGACTGCCGGGGCCGGAATGCCCACCAGGAGCCGGACACGCTGCTGATCGTGGACGACGACGAGATGAACCGGGCCATTCTGGAGAACATTTTTTCACCATTTTACGACATTGAGCAGCGGGAGAACGGCAGAGTGGGCCTGGAGGCGGCGCTGAGTCTGCGGGACCGGCTGTGCGCGGTGCTGCTGGACGTGGTCATGCCGGAGATGAACGGCATCCAGGTGCTGCGGGTGCTGGCGGAGGACGGGTTCCTGGGCCAGATCCCCGTGTTCCTCATCACCGCCGAGGCCAGCGGCGACACCATGCGGGAGGCCTACCAGCTGGGCGTCATGGACGTGATCAGCAAGCCGGTCATCCCCTATATGGTGGAACGGCGGGTCAACTCGGTGGTGGAGCTGTTCCGGGCCAGAAAGCGGCTGGGCAACGTGGTGGAGCGGCAGCAGTCCGCCCTGCTCAGGCAGGCCGAGCAGATCATCGGCCTCAGCCGGGGCATGATCGAGTCCCTGTCTACCGCCATCGAGTTTCGCAACGGCGAGTCGGGGGAGCACGTCCGCCGCATCCACGACATCACCAAGTATATGCTGGAGCACACCGAGCTGGGGAACGGCCTGTCGCCGGAGGACATCGACGCCATTGCCCTGGCCGCCATCATGCACGACGTGGGCAAGATCGCCATCCCCGACGCCATCCTCAACAAGCCCGGCCGCCTGACGGCCGAGGAGTTTGAGATCATGAAGACCCACACCGTTCAGGGCGCCCGGCTGCTGGAGCGCATCCCCCAGATGCGGGAGCTGGGTGCCTACCGCTACGCCTGCGACATCGCCCGCCACCACCACGAGCGCTGGGACGGCCGGGGCTACCCCGACGGCCTGAAGGGGGACGAGATCTCCGTCTGGGCCCAGATCGTGTCCCTGGCCGACGTGTACGACGCCCTGGTCAGCAAGCGGGTGTACAAGGACGCCTTTGCCCGGGAGGAGGCCCTGCGCATGATCCGGGACGGGGAGTGCGGCACCTTCAATCCCGACCTGCTGGCGTGCTTCTTCCGGGTGGAGCGGGATCTGAGATGTCTGTATCAGACAAAGGAGGAGAAGAAGGATGGATGACCGCATCCGAGCGGGGCTGGCCGCTGCCGGGATCGATGTGGACGAGGCCCTGGAGCGCTTTATGGGCAGCGAGGCCATGCTGACCCGCTTTTTGGAGAAATTCCCCGCGGACCCGGGGTTCTCCGCCCTTGCCGCGGCTCTGGCGGCAGGCGACCAGGAGGGGGCGGTCAACGCCGCCCACACCCTGAAGGGCCTGTGCGGCAACCTGTCCATCAGGCCTCTGTTCACCGGCTTTGACCGGCAGGTGGCCCTGATGCGGGCCGGGGACTGGGCTGCCGCCGCCGCCATGATGCCCCAGCTCACCGAGGACTACAACCGGGCGGTGGAGGCCATTTCGGCGCTGGGCTGACCGGGATAAAGGCATAAAAACCGCAGGATCGGAGAAAAAACTCCGTTCCTGCGGTTTTTTATGTCTCTCCGTAGAGCCCATAGAATGCCGGTCGGCCGATGAGGGCAAAGCCGGTGTCCGCCCCGTCGGGGGACCGGACCACGCCGCCCAGAGTCCTGGAGCAGTGGATGATCTCCAGAGTGCCCGCTTCCGTGGTGCCCACCACGATGCCCACGTGGCTCAGGTCGGGGAAAAAGGCCAGGTCCCCGGGCTGGGCCTCTGCCCAGACCACCGGCGTGCAGCGGGAGTACTGGTCCCGGACGCCGTTGCCGATGGCGGAGAGAGCCCCGGCGTCCCCCGCGGCGTTGACCGCCGCCCAGGTCACCAGCCCGGAGCAGTCCAGGCCGAAGGGGACCAGGGTGCCGGTGGCATCGCTCCCGTCGGCGGTGACCAGGGCTGGCACGCCCCAGCGGCTGTCCCAGCCCAGACAGACCGATTTCCCACCCCAGAAGTAGCCCACTTTGCCCGTCAGGGCGGCGGCGTTTTCCACCATGGCCCGCCGCAAGGGGGATAAATCCTCCGGCAGAAAGAGGGAGGGGGCGGGGGCTACCTCCTCCGGCGGGCTGCTTCCCCAGGGCAAAAATGGGAGCAGCAGGCCGCACAGCAGCAGGGCCACACCCAGAAAGCGAAGAATGCGGCCCCATCCGCCGGAATGGTGCCGCCTGCGCCGGATTCTCCGCCGGGGCGGATATGGACGTCTCACTGCCGGTCCCTCCTCACGCCGTCACCACCGGGGGGCCGGCTCAATAGGATAGATGGGGGAGAACCATCCCCCGCCTACATGTTATGTGAGGAGCGTTCCAATATGAGCGAATTGATTTCCCTCTGCGGCCTGGGGGTGGGCACGAGCGCCTGGGTGGCGGAGGTGGCGGGCGAGCGGGCCATGCGCCGCCGCCTGATGGATATGGGCCTCATCCCCGGCACCCGGGTGACCTGCGTGGCCGCCAGCCCGGCGGGGGACCCGTCGGCCTACCTCATCCGGGGGGCGGTGGTGGCCCTGCGGGGGCGGGACGCCGAAGGCATCCGGGTGGAACCTGCCGCTGAGCCCTGCCCGGTACTGGCCGGGGAGGGGTCCCAGTGGGCCTGACGGGGGCGTCCACCGGCGCGGCGGCGGTGGACCGTGGACTGGACATCCAAAAGCTCCGGCCGGACGACAGGGTCATCGCCCTGGCGGGCAACCCCAACGTGGGCAAATCCACCGTGTTCAACAGCCTGACCGGCATGCACCAGCACACGGGCAACTGGCCGGGCAAGACGGTGGGCAGCGCCCAGGGCCGGTGCGAGCACCGGGGGCGGGGCTATGTGCTGGTGGACCTGCCGGGTACTTACTCCCTCATGGCCCACTCCGCTGAGGAGGAGGTGGCCCGGGATTTTCTGTGCTTCGGCGGGGCGGACGGGGCCGTTGTGGTGTGCGACGCCACCTGTCTGGAGCGCAACCTGAACCTGGTGCTCCAGACCCTGGAACTGGAGCCCCGCACGGTGGTGTGCGTCAATCTGATGGACGAGGCGGCCAAGAAGGGCATCCGGGTGGACCTGGAGGAGCTGTCGAAGCGGCTGGGAGTGCCCGTGGTGGGGGCCTGCGCCGGGCGGGGCCAGGGGCTGGAAGAGCTGCTGGATGAGGCGGAGAAAATCGTGGCGGCGGAGCAGCCGCCACAGCCCATCCAGGTGCAGTATCCCGGTCCCATCGAGACGGCGGTGGAAAAGCTGCTCCCCCTGGTGGAGGCGCGGACGGCGGGGAAGCTCCCCGGCCGCTGGACCGCCCTGCGGCTGTTGGAGGGGGAGCCGGGCCTGCTGGCCAGGCTGGAGGAGGCGCTGGGCGTCCGCCTGGCGGAGGACGGGGAACTGGCCGCTGCGCTGGCAGAGGCCCGGACATGGCTGGAGGAGCGGGGAATCAGCCGGGAGAACCTGGGGGACCGGCTGGCCGCCGGTCTGGTGATGACCGCCGAGGCGGTGTGCGCCGGGGCGGTGAAGTGCACCCGGGAGGACTATAACCGCCGGGACCGCAGGCTGGACCGGCTCTTTACCAGCCGGGCCACCGGCATCCCGGTGATGCTGGCCCTGCTGGCGGGGGTGTTCTGGCTGACCATCCAGGGGGCCAACTACCCCTCACAGCTGCTGTCCGACGGCCTCTTCTGGCTCCAGGACCGGCTGACCGACCTGTTTACATACTGGAATGCCCCGGAGTGGCTCCACGGGGCGCTGGTATTGGGGGTCTACCGGGTGCTGGCCTGGGTGGTGTCGGTGATGCTGCCCCCCATGGCCATCTTTTTCCCCATCTTCACCCTGCTGGAGGACTTCGGCTACCTGCCGCGGGTGGCCTTTGTGCTGGACCACGCCTTCCAGAAGGCCAGAGCCTGCGGCAAACAGGCCCTCACCATGGCCATGGGCTTTGGCTGCAACGCCGCCGGGGTGGTGGGCTGCCGTATCATCGACTCCCCTCGGGAGCGGCTCATCGCCATGCTGACCAACAACTTTGTGCCCTGCAACGGCCGCTTTCCCACCCTCATCGCCATCATCACCATGTTTTTTGTGGGCACCGGCGGCGGACCGGGGAGGGCGCTGCTGTCCGCCCTGCTGCTTACCGGTGTGATCGTGCTGGGGGTGTTTCTCACCTTCCAGGTCTCCCGGCTGCTGTCGGCCACGGTGCTCAAGGGCGTGCCCTCCTCCTTCACCCTGGAGCTGCCCCCCTACCGCCGCCCCAGGGTGGGGCAGGTGATCGTCCGCTCGGTGCTGGACCGGACGGTGTTCGTGCTGGGCCGGGCGGTGATGATCGCCGCCCCGGCGGGGCTGCTCATCTGGGTGCTGGCCAACGTGCAGGTGGGCGGCGCCAGCCTGCTGGCCCACTGCACCGGCTTCCTGGACCCGTTGGGCAAGGCGCTGGGCATGGACGGCGTGATTCTGACCGCCTTTATCCTGGGCTTTCCCGCCAACGAGATCGTCATCCCCATTATGCTCATGGCCTACCTGGCCACCGGCAGCCTGACCGGCTACGAGAGCCTGGACGCCCTGCGCACCCTGCTCACCGACCATGGCTGGACCTGGCTGACGGCGGTGTGCACCATGCTCTTCTCCCTGGTCCACTGGCCCTGCTCCACCACCTGCATGACCATCCGCAAGGAGAGCGGCAGCTGGAAATGGACTCTGCTGGGCTTCGCGCTGCCCACGGCCATTGGCATGGCGCTGTGCTTCCTGGTGGCCACCGCCGCCCGGCTGCTGGGGCTGGCATAAACAAAAAATCCTCTCCCGCCGGGAGAGGATTTTTTGCTTGACTTTTCACCTACAAGATGTTAATGTAAATACACCTACAAGTTGTAGTTGAAATATTGGAGGGATTTCCATGGAAAAACGGCAGCTGTCAGACTCCGAGCTGGAGCTGATGCGGGTGGTCTGGAGCCGGGGCGGGCGGGCCCGCTTTGCCCAGGTGATGGAGGCCCTGGCGGGACAGGGGAAGGACTGGAAGGCCAACACAGTGCTCACCTTTCTCTCCCGCCTGGTGGAGAAGGAGATGCTGGCGGTGGAGAAGAACGGCCGGCTGAATGTGTATGTGGCCCTTCTGCGGGAGGAGGACTACGCCGACCAGCAGACCCGGTCCTTTCTGGACAAGGTGTACGGCGGCAACGCCGGGCGGCTGGTGTCCTCCCTCCTCAAGCAGGACTGCCTCACCGCCGAAGACCTGGACGAGCTGAAGGCTTTTTGGGAGAAGGGCGGGAAGGCGTAATGGGCGGGGCGCTGTCCACCCTGCTCAGCCTGACCCTGTCCGGGTCGGTGCTCATTGTGCTGCTGCTGGCCCTCCGGCCCCTAGTGCGGGACCGGCTGGGGCACAGCGGTTACTACTACCTCTGGCTGGTGCCCCTGGTACGGCTGCTCCTGCCCGTTTTTCCCGCCATTCGGCTGCCTGAGGGACTGACCCAGGCTCTGCCGGAGGAGGTGACGGCCGGCGAACTGTGGCTGCGGGCCCCGGATATGGCCCTGGCCGGGCCGGACCGGCAGGGGGCGGGAGCGGATTTGCTGGCCATGCTGCCTGAATTGCTGGTACTCCTGTGGGGGACGGTGGCCGCTGCCCTGGCCCTGCGGGCGGTGTGGCGGTATGTCCGCTGCCTCCGCGCCCTGGAGTGGGAGAGCCGCCCGGCGGGGAAGCGGGTCCAGGCGGTCTATGGGGACGCCTGCCGTATGCTGGAGGTGACCAGGCCGCCCAGGCTGCTGGTCTGTCCCGGCCTGCGCTCCCCCATGCAGGCGGGGCTGCTCCGGCCCATGGTGCTCCTGCCCGACGAGAACAGCGGGGAGGCGGTGCTGCGGGCGGCCCTGCTCCACGAGCTGACCCACTACCGCCGCCTGGACCTGTGCTCCAAGTGGCTGGCGGAGGCGGCGGTGTGCGTCCACTGGTTCAACCCGCTGGTCTATGTGCTCCGGCGGGAGCTGAGCCGGGCCTGTGAACTCTCCTGCGACGAGGGGGTGCTCCGGCGGCTGGATGAGTCCGGCCGCAAAGTCTACGGCGCGTCCCTCATTGCCCTGGCCCGGCCTGTATCAGGACCAACCAAGAACAACATGACCCTTGCCATGAGCAGGGATGGAGAACAGCTGAAAGAGAGGTTGTATGCCATTATGAAATTTCAGTCCAAAGGAAAGCTGACCGGTGCGGCAGCGGTGGGCGTGGCGGCGGCGCTGTGCCTGTGCGGCGTGCTGGCCGGGGCCTACGCCGCCGACCTGACCGGTCAGGCGGAGGAGACAGAGCAGCCCGAAATGCTGGTCATCTCGGAGCCGCTGGCCACAGAGGATCAGACGAAGCCCGTTGGAGCGGACGCGGAAGAATTGCTGTCTCCCCTGGACGGCGACACCCTGACGGTGACCATGCCCTTTGGCACCCGGGTGCACCCCATCACCGGAGAGACCACCAGCCACGACGGGCTGGACATCCAGGCGGACAGCGGCGCGGCGGTGTACGCCCCCCGGAGCGGCCAGGTGCTGGAGTCCGCCTTTAATGCGGAGTACGGCAACTATTTGGTCATCGGTTGGGACGGCGGGGAGGTACTCTTCGCCCACCTGTCCGCCAATACGGTGGCGGAGGGAGACCAGGTGACCCAGGGCCAGAACGTGGGCTATGTGGGCCAGACCGGCATGGCCACCGGCCCTCATCTCCACGTGGAGGTGCGGCTGGACGGGGCGCTGGCAGACCCGGAGACCTGCTTTACCGGCGTCACGTTTGTCCATTAAAAAAGAAAAATCAGAAGAGCGCTGCCCGAAAGGGCAGCGCTCTTCTGATTTTATGTAGGAGGGAAAAGGAGTGGTCAGAGAGATTAGAAGTCCACCTCAGTGCCGTAGTAGATGCAGGTGAACAGCTTGGCCATGGTGGCGGGGTCGATGGGACGGGGGTTGGAGCCGGTGCAGGCGTCGCCCACAGCGTTGGTGGCGATGGCCTCCAGCTTCTCCTTGAACTCGTCCTCGATGATGCCGAAGTCCTTCAGGGTGTTGGGGATACCCATGGCGTCGTTCATGGAGCGGATCTTGGCGCGCAGGCCCTCCACCAGCTCGGCGGTGGTGTCACCCACCACGCCCATGGTGCGGGCGATCTGAGCATAGCGCTCGGCGACGCCGTCAGCCTTGGCGTTGTAGGCGATGACGTAGGGCAGGTACATGGCGTTGGCCAGGCCGTGGGTGATGTGGCCGGTGGAGAAGGCGGCGCCGGTCTTGTGGGCCATGGAGTGGACAATGCCCAGCAGGGCGTTGGAGAAGGCCATGCCGGCCAGGCACTGACCGTAGTGCATCTCCTCGCGGGAGCTCATGTCGCCCTTGAAGGACTTGATGAGGTCCTTCTCCACAATGTGGATGGCCTCGATAGCCAGAGGATCGGTGAACACGGTGTGCAGGGTGGACACATAGGCCTCGATGGCGTGGGTCAGAGCGTCCATACCGGTGTAGGCCACCAGGTGGGGCGGCATGGTCTCGGCCAGAGCGGGGTCAACGATGGCCACGTCGGGGGTGATGTTGAAGTCGGCCAGGGGGTACTTGATGCCCTTGTGGTAGTCGGTGATGACGGAGAAGGCAGTGACCTCGGTGGCGGTGCCGGAGGTGGAGGGGATGGCGCAGAACTTGGCCTTCTGGCGCAGCTCGGGGAAGTTGAAGGGGGTGATGAGATCCTCGAAGGTGGTCTCGGGGTACTCATAGAAAGCCCACATGGCCTTGGCGGCGTCGATGGGGGAACCGCCGCCCATGGCGATGATCCAGTCGGGCTCGAACTCACGCATCACAGCGGCGCCCTTCATGACGGTCTCGACGGAGGGATCGGGCTCCACGTTCTCGATGAGCTTGGTCTCGATGCCGGCTTCCTTCAGGTAGCCCAGAGCTTTGTCCACAAAGCCGAAGCGCTTCATGGAGCCGCCGCCCAGCACCAGAACGGCCTTCTTGCCCTTCAGGGTCTTGAGGGTCTCCAGAGCGTTGGCACCGTAGTAAATGTCACGGGGAAGAGTAAATCTGGACATAGCGCAAACCTCCAAACAAAATGTCAGAATGAATTGACAAAAAAATAACGATTCTTACCGTGAACTATTATGGCACTTTGACAAAGAAATGTCAATATGTATTTTACAATTTTTTCGTAAAAAATCGACGCCCCGGATATTGTTTCCCGAGGCGCCGGCAGATGGAAAAGAGAAGGGAAGGGCATCAGGCCCAAAGCGGGGCGAAGAACCCCAGAGCCAGCTCCGCCGAGCGGGCCAGCAGGGCGGCGCCCAGGGGGAGGGCGTGGTCGTCGGTGCGGAAATGGACGCTGTGCCAGCAGGCGTTTTCCCGGCCGGGGAAGCCGGAGCCCAGCCAGTAGAAGAAGCTGGGGATGCCCTGGGAGAGCACGGCGAAGTCCTCGCTGCCCATGTCGGGCCGGGGCTGGACCACATTGTCCGCGCCCACCAGCTCCTCCGCGGCCCGGCGGGCCAGGGCGGTGGTCTCCGGGCCGTTCCAGGTCACGGGTACCTGGGGCTCCAGCACAAAATCCGCCGTACAGCCGTAGGCGGCGGCGATGTCTCTGGACAGGGACTCCAGCTTGGCGGAGGCGTCGGCCAGAACCGCGTCCGAGTGGGCACGCAGGCTGCCCGTCATAGTGAGCAGGTCGGGGGCGAAGTTGTCCGGCGTGCCCGCGTGGATAGAGCACACCGAGCACACCAGACTGTCCAGCGGGTCGGTGCAGCGGCTCACCACGGTCTGGGCGGCGCTGACAATGGCCGCGCCGGGGACGATCACGTCCACGCACTTGTGGGGGGAGCCGCCGTGGCCGCTCTTGCCGTGGAGGGTGAGGGTGAAGTTGTTCTTGCCCGCCATGATGGGTCCGGGGAGCACGGCGATCTGGCCGCAGGGCACCTCCGGCCGGTTGTGGAGGCCGAAAATAGCGGCGGGTTTGCCCCCCGCCTTGTCCCACAGGCCGTGGCGCAGCATGGCCGCCGCCCCCTGGGTCACCTCCTCGGCGGGCTGGAAGATGAGCAGCACGGTGCCAGAGAGCTGTTCCCGCCGGGCGGCGAGGAGGCGCGCCGCGCCGTAGAGGCAGACGGTGTGGAAGTCGTGGCCGCAGGCGTGCATGGCCCCCGGCACTTCCGAGGCCCCCGGCCCGTCAGGCTCCTGAAGGGTGATGGCGTCGATGTCCGCCCGCAGGGCCACGGTGGGGCCGGGCTTCCCACCCCGCAGCAGGGCGGCCACGCCGGTCTCCATGCCCAGGTCCAGAAATTCCACCCCCAGGGGCTCCAGCAGGGCGCGGATTTTTGCCGTGGTGTTGACCTCATGGAAGCTCAGCTCCGGCCTGCGGTGGAGCTCCCCCTTCAATTTCTCCAGCGCGGGCGCCAGGGTCCGCGCCTCCTCCAGCAGCGTCATGGTAAACGCCGTCCTTTCCCGGGAATTTTCCCGATTTTGCTTTTTATTTTTATAAAGGAGTAGAGACGTCCTGTCCGGCCAGCCACTGCTCCCGGGTGATCATCACCGTTAGCCAGCCGTCTTCCCGGCTGCACTCGGAAAAGCCGGCGGCGAAATGGGTCTGCCACGCGGAGACCTCCTGTCTGGCGATCTCAAAGTCATTGTGAATGCGGCTGATCTTGCAGACGCGGAAGGCGTGGTCCAGCATCAGCTTCAGGGCGGGCACGGCGTACCTCTGTCCCCGGTAGAGCGCGTAGAGGACGATGCCCATGTCCCACCAGTCCTTGTCGGGGGTGTAGTGGAAGCACACATCGCCCAGCCACTGGCCGTCCGACTTCCTGCGGATATAGGCGGCAAACCGCTCCGGCTCCCTGCCGACCCACTGGTCATACCAGCTCTCCCACTGGGACGGAGGGAAATCCATGCAGCCCGTGTCCCGGTGGTAGCCCGGGTAGGACAAGTGCCAGCCCCGGTTGTAGGACATGGTGGCGGGGTCCGACTCCATTTTCTGCTTGAACCACAGCTCTTCCAGCCGGGGGACATAGAGCTCCAGCTCGTCGGTCTGACGGTGATGCTGTTCCATTCCCATCCCTCCGTTCCCAGGGCTTTCTTGCCCCGCGTCCAAAAATAGTATACAATAATAAAATCAGAAGTCAAACCGGAAAGGAAGCGGACCCGTGGCGGAAGCAAAAAATGATTTTACAAAGGGCAGCGTGTCCGGGGCCATCACCAAGCTGGCCCTGCCCATGACGGCGGCCCAGCTGGTGAATATCCTTTATAATATAGTAGACCGGATGTATATCGGCCGCCTGCCCGGCGTGGGGCGGCTGGCCCTCACCGGCGTGGGCCTGGTGCTGCCGGTCATCTCCATCATCATCGGCTTTGCCAACCTGTGCGGCACCGGCGGCGCGCCCCTGTGCTCCATCTGCCGGGGCAAGGGGGACAACGAGGAGGCCGAGTGGGTCCAGGGCAACTCCTTCGCCCTGCTGCTGGGGCTGGGCGTGGTGCTCACCGCCCTCATCCTCCTGTTCCGGCAGCCCATCCTCTACCTCTTCGGCGCCAGCGACGCCACCTTCCCCTACGCGGACAGCTACCTGTCCACCTATGCCCTGGGCACCGTCTTCGTCATGGTCAGCCTGGGCATGAATCCCTTTATCAATGCCCAGGGCTTCGGCCGGATGGGCATGCTCACCGTGTCCATCGGCGCGGCGGTGAACATCGTGCTGGACCCCATCTTCATATTCGACTTCGGCTTCGGACTGGGGGTGCGTGGGGCCGCCATCGCCACCGTCATCTCCCAGGCATGCTCGGCGGTGTGGGTGCTGTGCTTCCTCACCGGCAAGCGGACCATCCTGCGGCTGCGGCTGAGCCGGATGAAGCTCCAGGCCGCCCGGGTGGCCCGGATCGTGGGCCTGGGCACCTCCGGCTTTGTCATGGCACTCACCAACTCCCTGGTGCAGATTCTCTGCAACGCCACCCTCCAGCACTGGGGTGGCGTTGCGTACGGCGACCTGTACGTGGGCGTGATGACCGTCATCAACTCGGTGCGGGAGGTCATCACCATGCCGGTCAGCGGCATCACCCAGGGCTGCCAGCCGGTGCTGGGGTACAACTACGGCGCCAGGGCCAATGACCGGGTCCGCCAGGGCATCCGTTTCACCACAGCGGTGACCATGGGCTATTCGGTGGTCATCTGGGCGGTGGTCATGCTGTTCCCCGCCGCCTTCATCCACCTGTTCAACAGCGACGCGGAACTGATTGCCACCGGCGTGCCCGCCTTCCGCGTCTACTTCTCCATCTTCTTCTGCATGTCCCTCCAGTTTATCGGCCAGTCCATCTTTGTGGGCCTGGGCCGCAGCAAGAACGCCATCTTCTTCTCCCTGCTGCGCAAGGCCTTTATTGTGGCGCCTCTGACGCTGCTGCTGCCGCCTCTGGGTTTTGGGTACAACGGCGTGTTCCTGGCCGAGCCCATCTCCAACGTCATTGGCGGTCTGGCCTGCATCCTCACCATGTACTTCACCGTGTACCGCCCCCTGGCGGCGGAGCGCACAGACCGGGCGTCCCTCTGAGGGAGCCCGGTTTTTCTTGCCCCAATGGGGGAAAACTGGTATACTATATACTGAAATGTTATGTCCGGGGGAACCCGGAGGCAGGAGGAACCCCATGAAGCTCATGGTCATCGACGGAAATTCCATCGTCAACCGGGCGTTTTACGGCGTCCATATGCTCACCACCCGGGACGGGCAGCCCACCAACGCGGTGTACGGCTTTCTCACCATTCTCCAGAAGCTGGTGGATGAGGAGCAGCCGGACGCCCTGTGCTGCACCTTTGACCGGAAGGCGCCCACCTTCCGCCACCTGGCCTACGAGGGCTACAAGGCCCAGCGGAAGGGCATGCCCGACGAGCTGGCCTCCCAGATGCCCATCCTCAAGGAAGTGCTGGACGCCATGAACATCCCCCGGTACGAGATGGACGGCTGGGAGGCGGACGACCTCATCGGCACTATCTCGGTGAAGGATGCCGCCGCCGGGTGGGACACGGTGGTGGTCACCGGCGACAAGGACTCCCTCCAGCTGGTCACCGACCGCACCCGGGTGAAGCTGGTGTCCACCCGCATGGGCCAGACCACCACCAAGGAGATGACCCCCGACACCTTCCGGGAGGCCTACGGCTTCAATCCCATCCACATCATCGACCTGAAAGCCCTCATGGGGGACGCCAGCGACAATATCCCCGGCGTCAAGGGCGTGGGGGAGAAGACCGCCATGGACCTGATCCAGCGGTACCACAGCGTGGCGGCCATCTACGCCGACCTGGACAAGGTAGAGGCCAAGCCCGCCGTGCTCAAGAAGCTGACCGAGGGCAGGGAGCAGGCCAAAATGTCCTACGACCTGGCCACCATCCGCACCGACGCGCCCCTGGACTTCAAGCCCGAGGACGCCGCCCGGCGGGAGGTGAACCAGGCCGAGCTGTACCAGCTGTTCCTCAGGCTGGAGTTCTCCAAGCTCATCGACAAGATGGGCCTGAAGGCCCCCCAGGGGGAGGCCGCTGTGTCCGGCGATGAGAAAACGGTGACCGGCACCTGCGAGAGCGAGGAGGTCACCGACCTGGCCCGGGCCGAGGAGCTGCTGGCCGTCTGGAGAGGGCAGGAGAGCGTGGACGTGCTGGCTCTGCCCGACCTGAACGTTGTTGCGGTGGAGTGGTGGGAGAGCGAGACCCACTCCCGGGCCGCCGTGCTCCGCTCCGACAGGCTGGAGGGGTACAACGGCGTGCTCAAGGCCCTCTTTGCCGCCGATATCAAAAAGAACACCCACGACGTGAAGACCCTGCTCTCCCGGCTGCTGGAGGAGGGGGTGGAGGGGGACGGCTTTGTCTTTGACACCGCCATCGCCGCCTATCTCCTGGCTCCCACCGACGGCAGCTATGAGCTGGAGAAGCTGGGCATGACCTACTTCAACCAGGAGTTTGCCAAGGCCAAGGACACCTATCTGGCCCCCGACGCCTTCTCCCCCCTGGCCGACCAGGGGGCGGTGCTGGGCGGGCTGCTGAGCCACTGCGCCCTCATCGGGGCGCTGAAAAAGGTCCTGTCGCCCCGGCTGGAGGAGCTGGGCATGCACCAGCTCTACTATGACATCGAGCTGCCCCTGTGTCCGGTGCTCTCGGCCATGGAGCACGCCGGCATGCTGGTGGACCGGAAGGCCCTCTCTGAGTTCGGCGATATGCTGGACGGGCGCATCACCGCCGACCAGGCGGAGATTTATGAGCTGGCGGGGGAGACCTTCAACATCAACTCCACCCAGCAGCTGGGCAAGATCCTCTTTGACAAGCTGGGCCTGCCGCCGGTGAAAAAGACCAAGACCGGCTACTCCACCAACGCCGAGGTGCTGGAGAAGCTGCGGGGCCAGCACCCCATCATCGACAAGATCCTGGAGTACCGGCAGTACACCAAGCTGAAGTCCACCTATGTGGACGGCCTGGGCAAGGTGATCGCCCCCGACGGGCGCATCCACACCTCCTTCCAGAACACGGTCACCGCCACCGGGCGGCTCTCCTCCACCGAGCCCAACCTGCAGAACATCCCGGTGCGCACCGAGCTGGGGGCGGAGCTGCGGAAGATGTTCGTGGCCCCCGCCGGGAAGGTGCTGGTGGACGCGGACTACTCCCAGATTGAGCTGCGCCTGCTGGCCCATATCGCCGGGGACGAGCACATGATCGAGGCCTTCCGCACCGGCGAGGACATCCACACCGTCACCGCCGCCCAGGTGTTCGGCGTGCCGGTGGACCAGGTCACCAAGCACATGCGCTCCTCCGCCAAGGCGGTCAACTTCGGCATCGTCTACGGCATCTCCGCCTTCTCCCTGTCCCAGGACATCGGCGTGCCCACCTACGAGGCCAAGGAGTATATCGAAAAATACTTCGCCCGCTTCTCCGGCGTCCACGCCTATATGACCGATGTGGTCAACCGGGCCAAGGCCGACGGCTATGTGTCCACCCTGTTCGGCCGCCGCCGCTGGCTGCCCGAGCTCAAGTCCTCCAACTTCAATACCCGCTCCTTCGGCGAGCGGGTGGCCCTCAATATGCCCATCCAGGGCACCGCCGCCGATATCATGAAGCTGGCCATGATCCATGTCCACAGCCGCCTGCGGGAGGAGGGACTTCAGGCCAGGCTCATCCTCCAGGTCCACGATGAGCTGATCGTGGAGTGCCCCGAGGAGGAGGCGGAGACCGTCAAGGCCCTGCTCTCCAAAGAGATGGAGTCGGTGGCCCAGCTGTCCGTGCCCCTCATCGCGGATGCCGCCGCCGGCAAGAGCTGGGCGGAGGCCAAGGGCTAAATCAACAGACAACAGGAGTATCAGAACATGAATTACAAGCTGCTTCCCATGGACCGCTCCACGGTGCCCGATGTGGCGGCCATTGAGCGGGAGTGTTTTTCCCAGCCCTGGTCAGAGGATATGCTGACCGAGGAGCTGTACAACGACAACGCGTCCTTCATCGTGGCGGTGGCCGACGACGGCACCGTCCTGGGCTACGCCGGCCTCACCGTGGTGCTGGACGAGGGGTATATCAACAACATCGCCGTCAAGACCCAGTACCGCCGTATGGGCGTGGCCGACGCTCTGCTGGGGGCCTTCATCCGCTTTGCGGAGGAACACCTGGCCTTCCTCACGCTGGAGGTGCGGGCGTCCAACGACAAGGCCATCTCCCTCTATACAAAAAACGGCTTTGTCCAGGAGGGACGGCGGAAGGACTACTACAAGGACCCCAAGGAGGATGCCATCCTCATGACCCGGCGCTTCAATCAAGAGGGGAAGGCGTGACCGGCGGAGAGATCCGTCTTCTGGACGCCGCCGCCCTCCGGCGGGTGTACCGGGACCATGTGAAGGCGGACTTCCCGCCCGCCGAGCGCAAGCCCCTGGCCATGATTGAGGCACAGGTCCGCACCGGACAGTACGACACCCTGGGCCTGTTCCGGGGGGAGGAGATGCTGGCCTACGCCTTCCTGTGGCGGGACAAGGAGGGGCGCTGTGTCCTGCTGGACTACCTGGCGGTGTGCCGGGGCGGCCGGGGACAGGGCACGGGGAGCGCTTTTCTGGAACAGCTGAAAGACCACTACGGCGGCTTTGACGGCCTACTGGTGGAGGCCGAGGCGGAGGACCCCCAGGCGGGGGAGGAGGCCAACGCCCTGCGCCGCCGGCGGATCGGTTTCTACCGCCGCTGCGGGTTCCGTATGCTGGACTACCGGGCCCGCCTCTTCGGCGTGACCTACTCTATGCTGGCCTCCGGCACCCTCACCGATGCCGACGCCCTGGCCGCCCACCGGCGGCATTACCGCCTAGATCAGCCCGGGTTCAATCCGCTCCGGGCCATGGCGGAAATTCCCTGTTCGGTGGATTCCTAAGTGAGGCATGGAGTGAGGAGAAAAGAGATGCCCTGCTGAGGAGGCGAAGGCGGATGTATCCGCAGCCAATAAGATTGAAAGAGCTGAGAGAAAATGCAGGCTTGAAACAGACCGAGCTGGCGGCTATGATGGAAATTACAGAGCGCCAGTACCAGCGCTACGAGCGGGGAGAGGGAGAGCCCAAGCTGGCCGGTTGGATCTGGCTGGCGGACTACTTCCAGGTCTCGCTGGACTACCTGGTGGGACGGTCAGAGGACCCGGCCCTCCACTGATGGAACGAAAGAAGGAATTTCCGTGAATATATTAGCCATTGAATCCTCCTGCGACGAGACCGCCGTGGCGGTGGTGCGGGACGGCCGCACCGTATTGTCCGACGCCATCGCCTCCCAGGCGGATATGCACGCCATCTACGGCGGCGTGGTGCCTGAGATCGCCTCCCGCAAGCACATCGAGGCCATTGCCGGGCTGTCCGACCAGGCCCTGGCTCAGGCTGGGGTGACCAAGGGGGACATCGACGCTGTGGCCGTCACCTACGCCCCCGGCCTCATCGGCGCGGTGCTGGTGGGGGTCAACTTCGCCAAGTCCGTGGCCTTCGCTCTGGATGTGCCCCTGGTGCCCGTCCACCACGTCCGGGGTCACATCGCCGCCAACTACATCACCCACCCCGACCTGGAGCCTCCCTTTGTGTGCCTGTGCGTCTCCGGCGGCACCACCGCCATTGTGGACGTGCGCAGCTACACCGACATGGAAGTCATGGGTGCCACCCGGGACGACGCGGCAGGGGAGTGCTTTGACAAGGTAGCCCGGGTGCTGGGCATCGGCTATCCCGGCGGCGCCCCCATGGACC
>NZ_CALXEG010000039.1 GCF_944387275.1 uncultured Pseudoflavonifractor sp. | reverse complement strand
AAGAAGCGCATCTCGTCCCGCAGCCACTGGATCACCGCGCCGCCCACGAATACCGAGCCCTCCAGGGCGTACTGCACGCCCCCGTCCAGGCCGATGGCGATGGTGGTGAGCAGGCCGTTCTTGCTCTCGCAGGGGGCGGAGCCGGTGTTCATCAGCAGGAAGCAGCCGGTGCCGTAGGTGTTCTTGGCGTCGCCGGGGGAGAAGCAGGTCTGGCCGAAGAGGGCGGCCTGCTGGTCTCCCGCCATGCCCGCGATGGGCACCCGGGCGCCCTGGATGTCGGCATAGCCGTAGATCTCGCTGGAGGAGCGCACCTCCGGCAGCATGGCCCGGGGGATGTCCAGGGCCTGGAGCAGGGTGTCGTCCCAGTCCAGGCGGCGGATGTCAAAGAGCATGGTGCGGGAGGCGTTGGTCACGTCGGTGGCGTGGACCGCCCCGCCGGTCAGCTTCCACAGCAGCCAGCTGTCCACCGTGCCGAAGAGGATCTCGCCCCGACCGGCCTTCTCCCTGGCCCCCTCCACGTGGTCCAGAATCCACTTGATCTTGGTGCCTGAGAAGTAGGCGTCCGGGATCAGGCCGGTGACGGCCCGGATGTGGTCCCCCAGGCCCTTTTCCAGCAGGCCGTCCACGATCTCCGCCGTCCGGCGGCACTGCCACACGATGGCGTTGTGGATGGGCCGCCCGGTGGCCTTATCCCACAGGATGGTGGTCTCCCGCTGGTTGGTGATGCCGATGGCCGCCACGTCCGCCGGGGATACCCCGGTCTGGGCGATGACCTCCATCATCACCGCGTACTGGGAGGACCAGATCTCCATGGCGTCGTGCTCCACCCAGCCCTCCCGGGGGTAGATCTGGGTGAATTCCTTCTGGGAGATGCCCACAATGTTCTGCTCGCTGTCGAAGAGAATGGCGCGGGAGCTGGTGGTGCCCTGGTCCAGCGCCAGAATATACTTGTCCATGGCGATGCCTCCTGTCGAGTTGATGGTCCGTCAGATGGCCCGGGTGGTGACGAAATTGGCCCCGGTGCCGCATACATTGGGCAGCACCACCTGGCCCAGCGCCGCCGGTGCGGTCAGCGTCACGCCGTCCAGGGCCGCCGCGGCAGAGCGCACCAGCGCCTTGGGGATGGGCCGGTCGGTCTTGACGGGACAGCGGGGATGGACGCCGCCCACGCAGCGCACCGTGGAGGTGACCACCCGGGTGGGGTTGGTCAGCTCTATTCTACCATACTCCGCTCCTCTTGGACAGCCGTTTCCTGTGACGGCGTAATCCTGTTCCTCGTCCACCGCCAGGCGGCAGCCCCTGGGGCACACGATACAGACTAAGTTTTTCATCTCCCGGTCGCCTCCTCCACCGATATGGTCAGATATTCCCCAGCCCGGGACAGCAGGGCGGGGGAGAGGGTGATGCGCTCCATCTCGCCGGGGGCCATGTGCCGCCGGGGGAAGGCGGCCAGTTCCTGCCCGCCTGAGGACACCACGATCCGGCTGTCGCCAAAAATCCGGCCCACCCGGAAGAACACCCCGCAGCCCCCCTTTGCCCGGTCCGGCCGCAGCCGCTGGGGCACCGTGTAGTTTACCCCGCCGCCGGGGGTGATGGTCACAGCGTCACCGGCGGAGGCGCCGCCGGACAGCACATACTCGGCTGCGGCCTCACCGGCCCGGGCGCTCTCGGCGGTGACAAAGTCCACCAGGTCGTGGACGTGGGCGGCGTTGCCGCAGGCAAACACGCCGGGCATGGAGGTCTCCATGTTCTCCTCCACCACCGCGCCGCCGGTGCGGCGGTCCATCTCAATGCCGGCCTGCCGGGTCAGCTCGTTCTCCGGGATGAGGCCCACCGACAGCAGCAGGGTGTCGCAGTCAAAGACCATCTCGGTGCCCGGAATGGGGCGGCGATTTTCGTCCACCTTGGACACCACCACCTGCTCCACCCGGTCCCGGCCCTTGATGTCGGTCACCGTGTGGGACAGGTAGAGGGGAATGTTGAAGTCCTCCAGGCACTGGACGATGTTCCGGTTCAGGCCGCCCGAGTAGGGCATGACCTCCACGCAGGCCAGCACCTCCGCCCCCTCCAATGTCATGCGCCGGGCCATGATGAGGCCGATGTCCCCGCTGCCCAGAATGACCACCCGCTTGCCGGGCAGCCAGCCCTCCATATTCACATACCGCTGGGCCGCCCCGGCGGTGAGTACACCGGCGGGCCGGGTGCCCGGGATGGCGATGGCCCCCCGGGTCCGCTCCCGGCAGCCCATGGCCAGTACCACAGACTTGGCCTCCTCCACAGCGTATCCCCCGGGGCCCACCATGTGGACTGCCGGGCCGGGGGCGATCTCCAGCGCCATGGTCTCCAGCCGAACCTCCACGCCGGTGTCCGAGAGCAGCTTAATAAACCGCCCGGCGTACTCCGGGCCGGTGAGCTCCTCTTTGAAATACTGGAGGCCGAAGCCGCTGTGGATGCACTGATTCAGAATGCCCCCCAGCTCCCTGTCCCGTTCCACCAGAAGGATGGACCGCAGGCCCTTCTCCCAGGCGGCCCAGGCGGCAGCCAGACCGGCGGGCCCGCCGCCGATGACGATCAGATCATACATGGCTCATCCCTCCCTTGGTCTCCCCGGCCAGCATCCAGCTGCCGGCGTTCTCCTGCAAGAGCTTTCTGCCGCCCAGACCCAGCTCCCGGTCCAGCAGCTCGGCCACTCGCGGGCCGCAGAAGCCGCCCTGGCACCGGCCCAGCCCGGCCCCCACCCGGCGCTTGACCCCGTCCAGGGAGCGGGGCGGGATGGGACGGCGGAAGCAGTCCAGGATCTCTCCCTCGGTGACCGTCTCGCACCGGCACACAATGCGGCCGTATTCCGGCCGGGCGGCCACCAGAGCCGCCTTCTCCGCCAGAGGCAGCTCCTTGAAGCGGATGCGCTTCCTGGTGCACACAAAATCCGGCTTTTCCTCCAGTTCCAGCCCGGCGGCGGACAGCAGCCCGGCGGCGTACTCGGCGATGGCGGGGGCGGCGGTGAGGCCGGGGGAGCAGATGCCCGCCAGGTCAAAGAACCCGGGGGCCGCCTCCCGGATGATAAAGTCGCTGTGGTCGGTGGCGGCCCGCACTCCGGCAAAGGTGCGGATCACCGCCCCAAAGGCCACCGAGGGCACCGAGCGGGCGGCGGTACGGCGGACAAAGTCCAGCCCGGCGGCGGTGGTGGCGGTGTCGTCCCCCTCCACCGGCTCGGCGTTGGGGCCCGCCATCAGGTTGCCGTGGACGGTGGGGGTCACCAGCACGCCCTTGCCCAGAGGGCCGGGGCACTGGAAGATGACCCTGCCCACCCGGTCCCCCTCGCTCTTGTCCAGCAGATAGTACTGGCCCCGGGAGGGGCGGAGCACAAAGTCCCGAGGGGCGGCCATCTCGTGGACGGCCTGGGCCCCCAGCCCGGCGGCGTTGAGGACGAACCGGCCCTCCACGTCCCCCCAGTTGGTATGCACCCGCCAGCCCTGTTCTATCCGCTCCAGGCCGGTGACGGTGTGCTCCAGCTTCAGCTCCGCGCCGTTGACCACCGCCGTCTCCGCCAGGGCCAGGCAGTACTCCCAGGGGGAGCAGATGGCGGCGGTGGGGGCGTGGAGTACGGCCCGCACCTGGGGGGACAGGTTGGGCTCCAGGACCCGGGCCTGGTCGCCGGTGAGGATCTCCAGCCCGGACACCCCGTTGGCTTGCCCCCGGCGGAGCAGGGTTTGCAGGGTCTGCTCATCCTCCTCCGTGAAGGCGGCCACAAAGGAGCCGCACCGGCGGTAGGGCACGTCCAGCGCCTCGCACAACTGAGCCGCCAGCTCCGCGCCCCGCACGTTGAACCGGGCCATGAGGGTGCCCGGCTCCGGGTCGTACCCGGCGTGGAGAATGGCGGAGTTGGCCTTGGTGGTGCCGCAGGACACGTCGTTGGCCCCCTCCAGCACACAGATGCTCAGCTTGTACTTGGACAGATGGAAGGCTGCCGCCGCGCCGGTGATGCCGCAGCCGATGATAATGACGTCGTACAACATAATCCCTCCTAATGCAACAAAAAAGAGCGAGACAAAGCCGCCCCAGCCGGGGACAGGCCCTGTTTCGCTCTCAATCTCATGAAACAACGGGAGATATTCGATTTAAATCGCCTGCGGCGGCGCTACATGCGCCACACCGCCGGGTTGGTGGTGGACACGGCCACAGCCCCAGCGCCCAGCGCGCCGGTCACGTCCTCCTTGTCGGAGATGAGCCCGCCGGCGATGACCGGCTTGCCGGTGGTGGCGCAGATTTTACGGATGATCTTGGGCATCAGCCCCGGCAGCACCTCAATGAGGTCGGCAGCGTCGGGGGAGAAGTGGCGCTCCACGTTGCGCAGGGCCATGGAGTCCAGCAGAAAGATCCGCTGTACCGCCAGCAGGCCCAGCTCCCTGGCCCGGCGGGTCAGGGCGGGGCGGGTGGAGATGATGCCGTCGGCCACCGTGCTCCGGGCAATAAAGTCCACGGAAATCTCCTTTGGCGACAGTCCCTCCACCAGGTCCAGGTGGACGAACACCGCCTTTCCTGCGGCGTGGCACCGGGCGGCGGCATCCCCCACGGTGAGGATGTCCCCATAGAGCAGGAAGATTACCGGCACGCTGCTCTCCAGGGCGGCGGACAGGCCGTCCCCGTCCTTAACGGCGGCGATCACCGGCCCGTCGGCCAGCAGGTCAAACAGCGCCCGGGCGTCCATTCCGCTCCCCCTCTCACATAAAAAAGGGCGCAAAGCGGCCTTCAGCCATCCTGCGCTTCTCTTCGACACTGTGCACAAGTAAGACGGCGCATCTGCGCCATCCTTTGGCAAGATCGATTATACCAGCCCGGAGGGGGAAAAGCAAGGGCCTTTTCTTTGCGGGCGGGGCATGGTATAATGGGGGCCGATATTTGGAAGGAGGGAACGGACATGGAGGAGCAGGAAGTGGACGCCCTGCTGGCCAGGGTGGTGAAGGAGGCCAGAGAGGCGCTGGTGCCGGTGCCCCTGGACCGCATCGATCCCCATGTCCGGCTCAACACCCGGGCGGTGGCCCGGCTGGGCTGCTGCCGTCCGGTCCCGGAAGGGTATATCATCGAGATCTCCGCCCGGCTGCTGCCGGCGGGGGAGGGGGCGGTGCGGGAAGTACTGGCCCATGAGGTGCTCCACACCTGCCGGGGCTGCGGCAACCACGGCCCCAGGTGGCAGACCTATGCCGAACGGATGAACCGGCGCTGGGGGTACCACATTTCCCGCACCGGCACCTGGGAGGCCCTGGGCCTGCCAGAGCAGAAGAAAGCCAGGTACGTGCTGGTGTGCACCCGGTGCGGCACCGAGTTTATCCGGGCCAGGGCCTCCAGCGTGGTGCTCCACCCGGAGCGGTACCGCTGCCGCTGCGGCGGCCAGCTGGCGCTGAAAAAAGGGCCGGAGGACAAATAGAGAGAAAAACCGGGTCCCGGCAATACGCCGGGACCCGGTTTGCATATCGTGAAGTACTTAGTGCAGGAAGCCGTTGAGGATGCGCTCCTCCGCCTCCTCCTCGGTGAGGCCCAGGGTCATCAGCTTGGTGATCTGGTCCCCGGCGATGCGGCCGATGGCCGCCTCGTGGATCAGCTGGGCGTCCACGTGGTTGGCGGAGATGGCGGGGATGGAGGAGATCTTGGCCTCCCCCATGATGATGGAGTCGCACTGGACATGGCCGAAGCACTTGGCGTTGCCCGTCATGCGGGGGTAGAACACCTGCTGGGACTTGTCCTGGGCCACCGAGCGGGAGATGACCCGACCGCTGGCGTCCTCGCCGTCCAGGATGATCTCCATGTCGCTCTCGGCAGTCTGGGTGCCGTGGGTGAGCAGCTTCTCGTTGATGACCGCCTCGGCCCGGGGGCCCACCACCACCTTGGTCTCCCGCTTGGTGGAGTCCACGCCCCTGATCTGGGTGGTGTCCAGCTGGATGAAGGCGCCCTCCTCCAGGTAGACCACGGTCTGGGGGTTGAGGATGCGCTTTCCGGTGCCCTCGCCCTCGCCGTAGTGCTTCTCCACATAGCGCACCCGGGCGTTTTTGCCCACGTAGAAGGTGTGGACGCCGTCGTGCTCGGCGGTCTCGCAGCCGGAATTGTGGATGCCGCAGCCGGCCACAATGTCCACGTCGCAGTCCTCGCCGATGTAGAAGTCGTTGTACACCAGGTCCTTCAGGCCGGTCTGGGTGACGATGACCGGGATGTGGACCGACTCGTGCTTGGTGCCCGGGGCGATGTGGATGTCAATGCCCGGCTTGTCGGTCTTGGAGTCGATGGTGATGTTGGCCGAGTTGGAGCGCCCCTCCAGCTGGCCGTTCTTGCGGATGTTGTAGGCACCCTGAGGGGTGCGCTCCAGGTCCGCGATTTCCCGCAGAAGCTGAATGTCTACCTGATTCATGCCTTCGCCCCCTCAGTGAGATAGCTGCATCCGGAGATGGTATTGGCCAGAATTTCCGGGAAGATCTGGTCCTTGGGTCCCTGCTTGGCGATCTTGCCGCCGGAGATCATGATGATCTCGTCAGCCAGGTCGATGATCCGCTCCTGGTGGGAGATGACGATGAGGGTGGCGTCCCGCCGGTCGTGGATGTCCCGGAAGGTCTCGGTCAGCCGGGCGAAGGACCACAGGTCGATGCCCGCCTCGGGCTCGTCGAAGATCATCAGGCCTGACTTCCGGGCCAGAATGGTGGCGATCTCAATGCGCTTGACCTCGCCGCCGGAGAGGGAGGTGTCCACCTCCCGGTCGATGTAGTCCTTGGCGCACAGGCCCACCCGGGTGAGATACTGGCAGGCCTCGTCCCGGGTCATGTTGTCGTTGCCCGCCGCCATGGACAGCAGGTCCCGCACCCGCAGACCCTTGAACCGGGGGGGCTGCTGGAAGCCGTAGCTGATGCCCAGCCGGGCCCGGTCGGTGATGCTCATGTGGGTCACGTCCTGGCCGTTCCAGAGGATCTGGCCGCCGGTGGGCTCCACAATGCCCATGATGGCCTTGGCCAGGGTGGTCTTGCCGCCGCCGTTGGGGCCGGTGACCACCACGAACTTGTGCTCGGGAATGGTGAGGCTGATGCCCTGGAGGATGCCCAGGGTGCGGTCGGCCTCGTCTACCTCATAGCAGAGGTCGCGAATTTCCAGCATATATGTTTGACTCCTTTACAGAGGCAACCCCGCACAATTATGCCTGCGGTCCTGCCTAGAGTGTTTGGACAAGTCTGGATATAGTTATACCACTATTTAGCTAGGAATACAAGTGTTCAATGGGTCGCAATTTTTCCTCCCCGGGCATAGTATGGTCTGAAAACTCTGAAATAACAGGAGGAGAGGCCCAATGAGCGAGCACAGCAACCTGGGGCCCGGCCAGTGCGGGGCGGACCGGGAGGTATTTGAACGGGTGTGGCGGCGGGTGATGCCGGAGGACCGGCCCGACTGTCCCTTCACCCTCTACTCGGAGGAGGGGGAAAAGCACGCTGCCGTCCCGGCCATGGAGGGGCAGAAGGGCGCGCCGGTTCCGGCCCCCGCCCAGCCCGCGGAGGAGCGGAAGACCGGACTGGTCCCCGTCCCGGCGGAGCAGTCCGGCGGGGACGGGGCGGTCCTCCAGGAATTCATCGCCGACGAGCTGTCCGACTGGCGGACCTACCAGGCCCTAGCCCGGCGCCTGCCCGGCGGCAGCGGCCGGACCCTGATGGGTGTGGCGGCAGACGAGCGCCGCCACGCCGGACGGCTGTCTGCGGCCTATTTCCTGCTGTCCGGGGTGCGTTTCTGGCCGCCGGTGGAGCCGGAGCTGCCGGCAGGGGGCTGGATGGCGGCCCTGCGGGCGCGGTACTGGGCGGAGCGGCGCGGGGCGGAGGCCTACCGCGCCGCCGCCGGGCGCACCGGTGACAGCGCCCTGAGGACGCTCTACCTGGATCTGGCCGGGGATGAGGAGGCCCACGCGGGGGTCATCCGGGGCATCCTGGAGCGGCTGTAAAAACCACCACTGGAGCAGGGGGACAGAGACGGAAAATTTATAAATAATTCATTCAAAAACCTTGGCGCGTATGCTATAATAATATCCGTTGAATAAACTGCTGCTTATCATGAAGTTTACAGAACCGGGCCAGGGGGAGACTGCCTGCGGAAGGGGCTTCCGCCGGTCCGGACGTCCGTCCCTGGGGGCGGGCGGAGATAATATCCAGTTGGAGGGGTCGCCATGAAAAACCGCGTCACAGTCACCATCGCCGGACAGGAATATACCCTTGTGGCCACCGAGGACCAGGGCTATGTGGAGAAGGTGGCGCAGCATGTGGACACCCAGATGAAGCAGGTGCTGGAGGGCGCCCGGGTGTCTCTGGTGGACGGCGCGGTGCTCACCGCCGTCAACATCGCCGACGAGTACTTCAAGGAGGTGGAGGCCAGCGAGAATCTGCGCCGCCAGCTCAAGGAGTACCTGGAGGAGGCCACCAAGCTGAAGATGGAGCTGTCCGAGGCCAAGCGGGAGATCTTCAAGCTCCAGAACCAGAAGAAATAAGCACAGAGGGGCCGCCCTCCGGCGGGGTCATCCCGTCGGACCGGCGGCCCTTTTCATTTGCACACAAAAGAACGGACAAGGAGGACGCTATGCTGGAACTGCTGGCCCCCGCCGGCTCCATGGAGGCGGTGACCGCCGCCGTACAGGCCGGCGCCGACGCGGTCTACATGGGATACGGTGACTTCAACGCCCGCCGCAACGCGAAGAATTTCTCCCGGGAGGAATTTGCGGCGGCGGTTTCTTACTGCCATCTGCGGGGGGTGAAGGTGTACCTCACCCTCAACACCCTGCTCACCGACCGGGAGCTGCCCGAGGGCGCCCGGCTGGCCGCCGAGGCCGGGGAGATCGGGGTGGACGCGGTGCTGGTCCAGGACCTGGGCATGCTGCGGGTGCTGCGGCAGGCCTCCCCCGACCTGCCCGTCCACGCCTCCACCCAGATGACCGTCCACAACCTGGACGGCGTGAAGCTGTGCGCCGACCTGGGCATGACCCGTGTGGTGCTCTCCCGGGAGCTGTCCCGGGACCAGATCGCCTACATCTGCCAGAACTCCCCCATCGAGATCGAGGTCTTCGGCCACGGGGCCCTGTGCATGTGCTACTCCGGCCAGTGCTTCATGTCCTCCATGATCGGGGGCCGGTCGGGCAACCGTGGCCTGTGCGCCCAGCCCTGCCGCCTGAAGTACGGCTGGAACGGCAAGGCCGACGGCAACCCCCTGTCCCTCAAGGACATGTCCATGGCCGGCCACATCCAGGAGCTCAAGCGGATGGGCGTGGCCTGCCTGAAGATCGAGGGCCGCATGAAGCGGCCCGAGTACGTGGCCGTGGTCATCTCCATCTACGCCAGGGCCATCAAGGAGAACCGGGAGCCCACGCCGGAGGAGATCGAGCAGCTCACCGCCGCCTTCTCCCGCCAGGGCTTTACCGACGGGTTTTATATGGACAGGCAGGGGCCGGACATGTTCGGCGTCCGGCAGGAGACCAAGGAGCCCAAGGAGCTCTTTGCCCAGGCCCGGGCCATGTACCAGAGGGAGAACCCCCGGGTGCCCGTCACCTTCTACGCCATGATCCGCCCCAGAGAGCCCGCCCAGGTGGGCGTGGAGGACGGCGACGGACGGGTGGCCACCGTCAAGGGCCCCGTCCCCGAGGCCGCCCGCACCCGCTCCATCACCGCCGGACAGGTGGAGGAGCAGCTCTCCAAGACCGGCGGCACCCCCTACCGGTGCGACAGGGTGCGCACCCTGGTGGAGGACGGGCTGTCCCTGCCCCTGTCCGCCCTCAACGCCATGCGGCGTGAGGTGCTGGAGGACCTGTCCAACCAGCGCACCGCTGTGCCGGAGCGGCGCAGCGGGGAGTTCCACGCCGGCGTCCGGTACAACAACCGCAAGGAGGCCCCCGAGCTGACCGTGTCGGTCCTCCGGGCCGAGCAGGTCACCGCCGCGCTGATGGAGCAGGACCCCGCCCTGGTCTACGTGCCCGCCGGTGAGCTGTACGCCCACCCGGAGACTGTGGAGCTGGCCAAGGGCCGGGTGGCCGTCACCCTGCCCCGGGTGGCCTGGGACCGGGAGCGGGACGAGCTGGTGAAGCAGCTGGAGAAGGCCAGGGAGCTGGGCGTCACCGACGCCCTGGTGGGCAATCTGGGCATGCTGCCCATCGCCAGGGAGCTGGGCTTCACCCTCCGGGGGGACTACGGCCTGGAGGTGTACAACGCCCAGGCCCTCAAGGAGCTCAAGAAGATGGGGCTGACGTCGGCCACATTGTCCTTTGAGCTGAAGCTGGCCCAGATCCGGGACATCTCCAAGCCCATGGACACCGAGCTCATCACCTACGGCCGCCTGCCCCTGATGATCATGGAGAGCTGCGTCATCAAGAACCGGTCCGGCCGCTGCAACTGCCAGAACCAGAACCTGCTCACCGACCGGAAGGGCAAGCAGTTCCCGGTGGTGAAGGCGCCGGGCTGCCGCAACGAGATCCTCAACTGCCAGAAGCTGTTCCTGGCCGACCGGCAGGGAGACTACCAGCGCATCGGCCTGTGGGCCCAGCGGCTCCTGTTTACCACCGAGACCCCCGACGAGTGCGCCCGGGTGGCCGGGCGGTACCGGGGGACGGGGGACTGGACCCCCGGCGAGTACACCCGGGGCCTGTACTACCGGGACGTGGAGTAAAGGGAATCCTCTGTCCGGGTATAATGGAATTATTAAAACATGAGGGCGGCAGCCCTCCGGAGGCAATATGAACCTGAAAATCAAGTATGTATCCCCCAAGATCGGCAAGGAGATCCCCGCGCCCTTTTACGCCAGCGCCGGCGCGGCGGCCATGGACCTGTGCGCCTGTGTGGACGGGCCGGTGACGGTTGCGCCCCGGGCCCTGGTGTCCATCCCCACCGGCATCGCCATCGCCCTGCCCTCGGCGGAGTACGTGGCCCTGGTGTTCGCCCGCTCCGGCCTGGGCATCAAGCACGGCGTCACCCTCTCCAACGGCGTGGGCGTCATTGACAGCGACTACCGGGGGGAGATCCGGGTGGGGCTCACCAACCTGTCCGACACGCCCTACACCGTCTCCCCCGGGGACCGCATCGCCCAGCTGGCGGTGATGCCGGTGGTCCAGGCCCAGCTGGAGGTGTGCGACAGCCTGGACGAGACGGAGCGGGGCCAGGGCGGCTTCGGCTCCACGGGAAAGTAAAAAGGAGAGTCAGACTATGAAAATCATTCTCGCGTCCCAGTCCCCCCGGCGGAAAGAGCTGCTGGAGCGGATGGGCATCCGGGACTTTGAGACCATTTCCCCCAATGTGGACGAGAGCGCGTTCCACGGCCTGCCCCCCGAGGAGCTGGTCCGACGCCTGTCCGCCGAGAAGGCGGCCGCCGTGGCCGGCAAGGCGGGGGAGGACGCCATCGTCATCGCCGCCGACACGGTGGTGGCCCTGGAGGGCTCCGTGCTGGGCAAGCCCGCCGACGAGCTGGACGCCTTCAAGATGCTCTCCGCCCTCTCCGGCGTGCGCCACCAGGTGCACACCGGCGTCACCGTGTGCCGGGGCGGGGAGAAGCAGACCGCCCATGAGGTCACCGACGTCACCTTCCGGGAGCTGAGCGAGCGGGAGATCGAGGACTATATCGCCACCGGCGAGCCCATGGACAAGGCCGGGGCCTACGGCATCCAGGGCTACGGCGCCCTGCTCATCCAGGGCATCAGCGGCGACTACTACAACGTGATGGGCCTGCCGGTGTGCCGCCTGAGCGGCATGCTCGCCCGCTTCGGGGTGGACTGCCTCAAGCTGGCCGCACGGCAGGGGTAAGACGCCCGCACAGAAACACAACTGCTGGAAAGCCCCGCTCTGACGGGGGTGGAGGTTGCTTTGAAAGACTTTTTCCGCCATAACGGCGTGCTGATTCTCATTATTGCGGTGCTGCTGGCCCTGATCACGCTGGTGACCTCCGTCCTCCTGGGCGGCACGGCCAACCCCATCGCCAACGCGGTGGGCTTTGTCACCACGCCGGTGCGCAACGGCATCAACGCCTTTGTGGGCTGGGCCGAGGGGGTGTACGACTACGCCTTCCAGTACGACCAGCTGGTGGAGGAGAACAAGCAGCTGAAAATCCAGATTTCTGAGATGGAGGAGAAGGTCCGCCAGGCCGAGGAGGACAGCCGGGAGAATGAGCGGCTGCGCAACCTGCTGGGCCTGCGGGAGCAGCGGAAGGACCTGACGTTGGAGTCGGCCACCGTCACCGCCGTGGAGGCCACCAACTGGTACTCCACCTTCACCATCAGCAAGGGCGAGAACATGGGCATCGCCGCCGAGGACTGCGTCATCGACGAGTACGGCAACCTGGTGGGCGTGGTCACCAATGTGGGCCTGAACTGGGCCACCGTCACCACCATCATCGACACGGACACCGAGATGGGCGGCATCCTGGCCCGCACCGACACCGCCGCCATCCTGGAGGGCGACTTCGCCCTCATGGGGGAGGGCAAGCTGAAGCTGAGCTACCTGCCCGAGAACACCGAGCTGGTGTCCGGGGACGAGGTGCTCACCTCCGGCCGGGGCGGCGTGTACCCGGCGGGGCTGCTGGTGGGCACCGTGGACACGGTCCACACCGACGACTCGGGCATGACCCGGTACGCCATCATCACCCCCTCCGCCGACCTGAACGACCTGCAGCAGGTGTTTGTCATCACTGACTTTGACATCGTGGAGTAAGGGGGCGGGCAGATGACACAGCGTGATTTCCTCACAAAATGGCTGATCTACGGCCTGGCCCTTTTACCCGTGTGGTTTCTGGAGGTGTACGTCCTCAGCCGGGTCCACCTCTTCGGCGTGTCGCCCACCCTGCTGCCCCTGGCGGCCATCACAGTGGCCGTGCTGGAGGGGGGCGCCCCCGGCGCGGGCTTCGGCCTGGCCGTGGGCGTGATCTGCGATGCGGTGTACGGCACCAACGGCGCCATGACATTGTCCCTCACCCTGCTGGGCGCTGCCGCGGGCATCACCGCCCAGTACCTGGTGCGGCAGAACCTGGTGGGCAGCATCATCTGCTCCGCCGCCGGGCTCTTTATCATCGAACTCTTCCGGGTGGGGTGGCGGCTCCTGTTCCAGGTGGCCGACCTGACCGCCCTGCTGAAGGTGGCGGTCCCCGAGTTCCTCTTCTCCATCGTCTTCACCCCCCTGATCTACGCCATCTTCCACTGGGTCTGGAGCCGGACCCAGTTCGCAACCCTGTTCTGATCCCGGGAACCCCTTGGTCCCGGGCCGCCTGTAAGGAGGTACCCCTTGGAAGCCAGACAGTTCCATGCCCGTCTCCGTGTTGTCGTCCTGATCCTGGTGCTGGTCATCGGGGTCTTTACCGCCGTGCTCCACAACCTCCAGGTTGTCCACGGCGCCGACTACCGGGAGAAATCCGTCCGCAACATCACCAAGACCGAGACCGTGGAGGCCGCCCGGGGCCAGATCCTGGACCGGTACGGCCGGGTGCTGGTGTCCAACAAGACGGTCTACCAGGTCACCCTGGACACCTCCCTCATGGGGGAGGAGGCCAAGCGCAACCCCAATCTGCTCGCTCTGCTGCAGATCTGCCGGGAGGAGGGGGTGGAGTGGACCGACCAGGTGCTGCCCATCTCCATGACCGAGCCCTTCACCTACACCGACACCCTCACCGAGACGGGCCAGGCCCGGTATGAGAAGTTTCTGGAGCAGATGAAGTGGACCGACGCGGCGGCGCAGGGGCCCGACATCCTGCTGGCCAAGATGCAGGAGTTCTTTGAGGTGGACGACAGCGTCTCCCCCGAGGACGGCCGGGCCCTGGTGGGGGTGCTGTGCGAGCTGAAGATGCGCTCCCTGGACCTCCTGCGCACCTCCTACGTGTTCGCCCAGGACGTGGACATCGACTTTATCTCCCGGGTCAAAGAGGAGGGGCTGGTGGGCGTCACCATCGAGCCCACCACGGTCCGTCAGTACAACACCACCTACGCCGCCCATCTGCTGGGCCGGGTGGGCAGCATGGACCCCGACGAGTGGGAGTACTACAAGAACATCGACGGCTATGCCATGGACGACACCGTGGGCAAGGACGGCGTGGAGCTGGCCTTTGAGTCCTACCTGAAGGGCACCGCGGGACAGCGGGCCACCAACACCAATACAAACGGCAAGATCGTCTCCCAGTACTGGCTCACCGATAGCGAGACCGGCGAGACGCTGGAGCCCGAGCCGGGGGGCAACGTGAGCCTGACCATCGACATCCGCCTCCAGGAGGTGGCGGAGCGGGCCCTGGCCAACGGCATTGAGGGCCTGGAGTCGGAGTACACCGAGGGCGGCGCCGTGGTGGTGACCGACATGACCGGCGGCGTGCTGGCCATGGCCTCCTATCCCACCTACGACCTGACCACCATTTACAGCAACACGGCCCTCTACAACGAGGCCCTCAACAACCCCCTCAAGCCCTTTAACAACCGGGCCATCTACGGCCTGTACTCCCCCGGCTCCACCTTCAAGATGATCGTGGGCACCGCCGCCCTCCAGGAGGGGCTCACCACCCCCTCGGAGAAGATCCGGGACACCGGCCGCTTCCAGTACCCGGAGGGGGAGAAGTACCCCTACGGCGACTACCACCCCGCCTGCTGGTACTACCTCCAGTACGGCGGCAGCCACGGCATGGAGGACATGGCCCACGCCATCAAGGACTCCTGCAATATCTATTTCTTCACCCTGGGCGACCGGCTGGGCATTGACCTGATCGACCAGTACGCCGCCATGTTCGGCCTGGGGGAGAGCACCGGCTTTGAGCTGGGCGGGTACAGCGGCCGGGTGGCCGGCCCCGCCACCAGCGAGGCCCTGGGCACCACCTGGTACGGCGGCGACCTGCTGTCCGCCTCCATCGGACAGGGCAACACCCAGGTCACGCCCCTCCAGCTGGCCAACTACGTCGCCACCCTGGTCAACGGCGGCAACCGGTACTCCGCCCACATCCTCCAGAACGTCAAGTCCAGCGACTTCTCTGAGGTGGTCTATGAGTACGAGCCCCAGCTGCTGGACAGCGTGGACATCAGCCAGGAGAACCTGGAGGCGGTCAAGTACGGCATGTACCTGATGGCCAACGAGGGCAGCGTCAAGAACGCCTTTGCCGACCTGCCGGTGGAGGTGGGCGCCAAGACGGGTACCGCCCAGGTGGGCCAGGTGGACAGCGAGTCCAACGCCGTGCTGGTCTGCTTCGCGCCCTACGAAAACCCGGAGATTGCCGTCTCCGTGGTGGTGGAGCACGGCGGCAGCGGCACCGACCTGGCGGGCATCGCCGCCGAGATCCTGTCCTACTACTTCAGCACCGGCACCACCATGGAGGCGGTGGACGGGGAAAACCAGCTGCTCCACTGAGCGGCATTGAAACGGGAAAGGAGGCTGCGGCCTTGAAGCGTGCACTGATTGCGGTCCTGGCCCTGCTGCTGGCCCTGGGGCTGGGCGGCTGCGCCTCCATGCTGGACCACAACTACACCGTGGTCCAGCCCCACGAGGACGGTCTGACCTCCGACGGGGACGTGATCACCGCCGAGACCTACCAGCAGCTGGAGGACGCGGTGATCTACTTCATCGACCAGGGCATGTCCTACGGGGTGGTCCACCTGTCCAACTATGACCCCGACCGGGGGGACGTGGAGGCCGATGTGGACGCCGCCTGTCTCTACGCCGTCCAGGAGTACCCCCTGGGGGCCTACGCCGTCAGCTATATCAAGCCCCAGAGCTCCTACATCGTCTCCTACTACGAGGTCAGCGTGTACATCAGCTACCGCCGCACCCAGGACCAGGTGAAGAGCATCGTCTCGGTCACCGGCACCAGCGCCATCCGGGAGGAGCTCCAGGACACCCTGCGGTCCTTTGGCGCAGAGGCGGTGCTGCGGGTGACCTATTTCAACGAGGATGAGGAGTTCATCCGGGAGCTGGTCCGGCAGGCCTACTACGACACCCCCGAGTCCGCCCTGGGCATGCCCGAGGTGACGGTTTCCCTCTATCCCGGCCTGCCGGAGGGGGAGGAGACCGCCCCCGGCGGCGTGCGGATTGTGGAGATCCAGCTCAGCTACCCGGAGGACCCGGAGCTGCTCCAGAAGAAAAAGGAGAAGCTGGTGTCCCAGCTCAGCAGCGCCGCCGCCCACCTGGAGGTGAAGGCCGACCAGGCGGGCACCAGGACCCTCTTTGACCTGCTGCGGAGCACCGCCCAGTACAGCCTGCGGGACGAGGACGGCCGCAGGGCCAACACCGCCTACGCCGCCCTGGTGGAGGGCCGGGCGGACAGCGAGGGCATGGCCCTGGCTTACCAGCTGCTGTGCCAGTACACGGGCATCGAGTGCACCGTGGTGTCCGGCACCCTGGACGGCGCCGACTGGTACTGGAACATCGTCACCCTGTCCGACGGGGAGAGCCGCCACGTGGACGCCACCCGGGCCGACGGATTTGCCCTCCAGGACGCGGAGATGGCGGAGCAGGGCTACCAGTGGGACCGGGAGGAGTTCCCCAGCTGCGGCCTCCAGCCCGCGGCAGAGGAGACCATCCTGCCCTCCGACATCCCGGTGCCCCTGATCCCCGTGCCCACCGATGTGCCGCCGGTGACCGCCGAGGCCTCCCCGTCCGGAGGGAGCGGCGCCCTGATGTCCGTGGTCTCCGGAGAGCGGGAAAAATAAATTCGAAAAAAATGAAAAAAAGAGTTGACAGATGGAGGAGCTTCGGCTATAATAGCATCTGTCGCTTGCGGGTGTAGCTCATCTGGTAGAGCGCCACCTTGCCAAGGTGGAGGTAGCGAGTTCGAGCCTCGTCACCCGCTCCAGGAAAGAAGGACACGATGAAATCGTGCCCTTCTTTTTTTATTTCTCCATGAGATAGCCCGGCACATTCCGGGAAAAACACAGCTCCGCCATACGGCAAAAGCCGGACCCCCTCTGCCTGAAGCAGAGGGGGTCCGGCTTTATAATAGGGAGGAGAGGGGATCACTCGATGACCAGGGTGCTGTGGTCGTAGTTCAGGGTGGCGGTGCCGTCGCCGTTGTCGGTCCAGGTGCCGCCGATGTGGCTGGCGTTGACGGGGCCGCCGCCGGTCTCATTGGCCAAGAAGGTGCCGTCGGGGTACAGCTCCAGGGTGCCGGCGGCAAAGCTGCCGGCCTGAAGGGTGTAGGTGTAGGAGGAGCCGGCGGAGGCGGTGGTGGGCGTGGTCATGAAGGGGGTGGCGCCCCGGAGGCTGGTCACGTGGCCGGCCTCGCCGCCGTTGGCCAGGTCAAAGTTCTCCGCCATGATGGGCCAGTTGAAGATGTTGTTGGCGAAGCCGTCGGTGTAGGAGTAGCCGTCCACAAAGAGGTGGTTGTCCCCCAGGGTCAGGCCGTCGCTGACGGTGGTGGTGTCCGACGTGGGGTTGAGCACGTAGCTGTTGGTGCTGGTGGCCACGGCGGTGACCGAGTAGGTGGCGCCCCGGGTGAGGGCGTCGGTCTCGGTGCCGAAGTTGTCGGCGGAGACCCCGTCGATGGTCAGGGTGACGGTGTCGCTGCTGTCGGCGGTGTTGGTGAAGGTCACGTCCACCTTGTCGGGATAGGCCTCGTACAGGTAGGCGTCCAGATTGGCCACCTGCACGCCCATGGTGCCGTCAAAGGTGTTCCAGTAGTAGTTGATCTCAGGGGCGCTCTGGTCGCCGGTGTAGACGTACTCGGCGGTGGCGGCGGTGGACATCCGGTGGGTGTTGTCGGTCAGGTCGGGGAAGGCGTACACCTTCACCAGGTAGTCGCCGAAGGCGTACTGGAAGGCGTCGGAGAAGAGGCCGGAGTAGGTGTTGCTGTCGTTGGCCTCAATGGGGTCGCTGGTGTAGATGAAGGTGTCGTCGTCGGAGGTAGCGTCGGGGGCGCAGAAGTAGATGAGGTAGTACTCCGCGTTGTCCACGCCGGTGAAGGAGTAGCTGCCGTCTTCGCTCACGGTGAAGTCGGTGGGGGCGTCCAGCTGGACGGCGTCGCTGTCCGCGCCGGGGGTGGCGGCGGGCTTGTCGGTCTGGCCGGAGGCGAACAGGGTCTTCAGGATGGCGGAGGTGGTGGAGAAGTAGGTCTCGGTGTTCTCCGCCAGGGAGGAGCCGCAGGCGGTGCAGCTCACGCACAGCAGGCCTGCCAGCAGGCCCAGGAGAAGCTTGCGCTTTTTCATGGTCAGTTTCTCTCCTTTCTGGTGAAGCAGGAGATGATCTCGATGATCACGGTGACAAAGCACAGGATCATGATGGAGATGACGGGGAACAGGGTGCCCCGGGAGCCGTACATGGTGATGTTGTTGAGCCGGTCGGCCCAGACGGGGTAGCTGTTGAGGAAGAACAGGCCCACGCCGAAGGACACGCAGAACACAGCGGCCAGGTTGAGCACCTGGGCCACCTTGTTGTCCATCAGGGCGTAGAGCACGGCGCACACCACGCCCAGGGCCAGGGCCAGGAACACCACCGTGTCGAAGTAGTCGTACACGGCGCCGTAGATGCAGAAGATGACCAGGGTTACCAGGTTCAATGCCGCGCTCAGGAGACTGGCCTTTGCGCTCAGACTCTTTACTTTACTCATAAACTCAACCCTCCTGTACAGCGGTGCGCTTCTTGTCCTTGCAGATGGAGACCACGCAGATCACCGTGCACACCACAAAGCCCAGGGCGAACACGGCGGTGGCGGAGAGCATGGCGGTCTGCCACCAGGGCACCACGGTGACCACCACGCTGTTGCTGCTCAGGCCGTTGGCGGACACGGAGTTGACGGCCACGTAGATGTTGTGCTTGGTCATCTGGCGCAGGCACTGGAGCATATAGCCGTCGCCGGCGTCGATGAAGGACTGGATGGCCGCGGCGGTCTCGCCGGGGTCCAGGCAGAAGAAGGTGAGGCCCGCGTCGAACATCTCCTCGTAGTGGGTCTTGTAGAGGGAGCTCTTGGAGAAGCCGTCGGTGGTGATGTGGCCGGTGAAGCCCCACTCGTCCCGCAGCACGGTGGTGAGCAGGGCCTTGTCGGTGGCGGCGTAGATGACGCCCAGACGGTTGAAGGCGGTCATGACGCTCTGGGCGCCGCCCTCGCAGAAGGCGCCCTCGCACACCCGCAGGTAGATCTCACGGAGGGCCTGCTCGTTGGTGAAGGTGGCCAGGCTCTCCCGGTGGGACTCCTGGTCGTTGAGGACGAAGTGCTTCACAGCGTAGTTGACGCCGTTTTCCTGCATGGCAGCGGCCTCATAGGAGGTGACGATGTAGGACAGGTTGCCGTCCTCGGAGACGTACTGGTGGTTGCGGCCGCCGAAGGGGGTGCGGTGCAGGTTGCCGGCGCCGTACCACAGCTCGTTCAGGCCGCAGAAGGCGCACTCCAGGGCCAGGTAGCGGCCGCGGGAGGAGCACAGGTCGGTGTTCCAGGTGCGGGCGGTGGTGGGCTCGGACACCCAGGTCAGGGAGCTCTCGCCGGTGGCGGTCAGGGTGCCGGCGCCGCGGCAGTCGTCGGCGCGGGCCTGGGCGGGGATGCCCAGCCGGTCGATGCCGGCCACGCCGAAGGTGTCGGGCATGAGGGAGGCCATCTCTTCCACGGTGAACTGATCCAGGAAGGAATTCCAGGTCTCGTCGTCGTCATAGTCCACCACGCGCATGTCGATGAAGGACAGGCCGTTGTCCGCGCCCTGGGTGAAGTCGGATACGGCGGGGGCGTCGGCGGGGGTCTCGTACCAGTCCAGATTCAGGTCCTCCATCATCTGGTCGGTGGCGTCCACCACCACGGGCTCAGCGGGGTAGGTGCCCTCCCAGTCGCTGCGGGAGAGGTAGGTGAAGTCGATGCCGTAGTAGTTCAGGTCGGCGTGGTCGAACTGGTTGGTGACCTCCACGCCGGTGAACCGGGACAGGTTGTAGGTCTCGGCGTCCAGCTCGGCCTGGTTCCAGGTGTAGGTCTTGTCGGCGTTGCCGTCGGCGGTCATGCCGTCGGCGGTGGTGTAGCCCTTGGCGGCCAGGACGTTGTTCAGGGCGTCATGGGCGTCGTCGCCGATGGACAGGTAGTAGTCGCCGGCGGAGAGGATGTAGCCCGCCGCGCCCTTGGTATCGTAGCTGGCCAGGAAGTACCGCTCCACAGGCACGGTGACGGTCTCACTGGCGCCGGGCTCCAGCACGTCGGTCTTGCCGAAGCCCACCAGCTGGATGGCGGCCTTCTCCACGCCGTTCTGCTTCTCATAGTCGCCGTAGGGGGTCTGGGCGTACACCTGGACCACGCTCTTACCGGCCACAGAACCGGTGTTGGTCACCTGGACGGTCACCATGTAGTTGTCGCTGTCGGCGTCGAACTCCACGCCCTGGAGCACCTGGTCAAAGGTGGTGTAGCTCAGGCCGTGGCCGAAGGTGTAGGCCACCTCGTCGGCGTAGTTCCAGCCGCTGCCGGTGGAGGAGCCCGCCGCGCTGCCGGCGTTGCCGCTGCCCATGACCGCGTCCTCGTACCGGGTCTCGTAGTACTTGTAGCCCACGTAAATGCCCTCGGCGTAGATGACGTAGTAGTCGATCTCGCGGCCGTCGTTGGTAGTGTCGGTGCAGGTGGCGTTGACCTCGTCCACGTTGCCCCACATCTGGGTGTTGTCGCCGGCGTAGGTGACGGCGGGGGCGGACAGGGAGTTGACCGCGTAGGTGTCCACGGTGTGGCCGGAGGGATTCACGTTGCCCGCGATCACGTTGGCCACGCCCTCAAAGCCCACGGCGCCCGGGTCGCCGCACAGCAGGCAGGCGTCCACGCCGTAGTCGGCCAGCCAGCCCAGCTCCATCATGGCCTCGGAGTTGATGACTACCACGATGGAGCCGAACACGCCGGCGTCCTTCTGGTCCTTCAGGTAGGACATGAGAGCCTCCTCATTGGTGCTCAGACTCAGCATGTGGTTGCCGTCGGTGCCGTAGAGGGCGTTGTCGTTGCTCTCGCCGCCCACTCGGGTCAGGACCACCAGGGCCGCGTCGTTGTAGCCGCTCTGCCAGGAGGACTCATAGGCCTTCACGTCGGAGATGGGGGCCTCGATGACCTCGGTGTTGGTGGTCTGGCTCAGCTTGCTGTACACATTGTCCGCCAGGGTGGTGTTCACGTTCTCCGCGCCCAGGACCTTCTGCATGGCGGAGATGAAGGTCATGGTGGGGATGGAGGAGATGGAGGACGCGCTGGAGTTGGAGTTGTAGGAGCCGTTGCCGAAGATGGTGACCTGGCTGCCCGCTGCAAGAGGCAGAGCGGCGTTCTCGTTGCGGAGGAGGACGGTGCCCTCCTCGGCTTGGAGCACGTTTTCGGCCGCCACGGCCATCTCCAGCTTGAGGGCGGACTGCTTGTTGGTGTAGTCCGTGCCGAACTCGCTGGTGTAGTAGTCGGTGTCCACCTCGGTGCCGTCGTCCACGGTGATGATCTCGCTGGTGCTCACGTTGAGGGCGCTGTTGATGGCGCCGGCATACTCGAACATCAGGGTGGACGCCGAAATGGTCAGGAGCATGAGAAATGCCATGACTGCGGCCAGGCCGCGTGTGATGGATGCCTTTCTTTTCATAGTAACCTCCCAGATTCCGGAATTTTTGTCCGCCGCCGCCTGTGTGCGGCGGGGACGGGGACCGCATGTTTTGCGGTGTTTCGCCTCCTTTCCCTCTGGCGCTGACGGATTGTGTCCGTGCACACTTCGTAGAGAAGTATATCAGCCTCAAGAGAAAAAATTTGGAATCCTCCGCAAACGGTCTCAATTTCCCCCGAAACGGCGCGGCAAAACCAAAAGCCCCCGGGCGGCACGGGGCCGCCCGGGGGCTGGGAAGCAGGCTCTAGTTGGAGGGGATGGGGATGGTCACCCGCAGCAGGAACAGGTTGCGCTCCGTGCTGATAAACAGCTGTCCGCCGTACTTTTTGGCGGTGTAGCGGATGCTCTTGATGCCGAAGCCGTGGTAGCCGTTGTCCTCCTTGGTGGTGACGGGCAGGCCGTCCTCAAAGGTGAGGGCCTGCTCGTAGTAGTTCTCGAACTGGAAGAGCAGCAGCCCGCCCCTGGCCCACACGGACACCGCGATGACCCGTTTCTCCGGGTCGGCCAGCTGGATGACGCTCTCAATGGCGTTGTCCAGGGCGTTGCCGAAGATGGTGTAGATGTCCGTGCTGTCCAGGAAGGCGAGGGGGCGGCCGTCGGCCACGCAGGTCAGGTTGATCTGGTGGGCCTCGCAGTACAAGCTCTTCTCGGTGAGCACGGTGTCCAGCACCTCGTTGCCCGTCTCCAGGGTGGAGTCGTAGATGTGGATGGACTCCTCCAGCTCGGAGAGATACCGCTCCCGGTCGGCGCCGCCGCCGGGGCGCAGGGTGGAGAGCTGGTGCTTCAGGTCGTGGCACTTCCGGTTGATGATGTCGATGTTCTCCTTGGTGATGCGGTACTGGTCCTTCTGCTGGCTGCGCAGGTACTGCTGGAGCACCACCTCCCGCTCCAGGCGCAGCTGGTTGACCTGGCTGACCTGGACCCACAGGAAGAACAGGCAGCAGAACATGGCGTACAGCCGGCAGATGAGCAGCAGGTCCGGATTACCGGCGGCGGCGGCCCGGCTGGCGGCCAGGCTGAGCACCAGCACCACCGCCAGGATGACCACCACCGAGAAGAGGACCCGGCGGGTGTCCAGGTGGTAGCGGGCGTCGCCGGCCAGCCTGCGGGCAAAGAGCAGGTAAAAGGCCGCGCCCACCACGACCGCCACCAGGAAGTAGCAGGGCCCCAGATCCTCCGCTCCGGGCTGGGGCCGGCCCAGGAGATAGTGGATCACGGTGTGGGTGAGGAACATGAAGTGCTGGGTGGCGTAGGCGCAGGCCATGCAGTAGAGGGCGTCGGTCAGGGAGATGTCGCAGCAGAAGAGCACATAGCACCCCGCCAACAGAAAGCCCACCGGGAACTGAAGGGAGGAGAGGGGCTGCAGGGCCACCGCCGCCACGCAGGCCAGAAAGCCCAGGCCCATCCGCCAGGGGGCGTGGCTGCGCTTTTTCAGGGGCCAGAAGAACAGCATGCAGCACAAGAGCAGCTCCATGGTGAACTTGGACCGGTCCAGAAAGTCCGCCAGAGGCATCACCGTCCGCCACCTCCGTAGTAGGCCGCCACGGCGGCCAGGAATTCCTCCCGCCGCCGCCGGGAGATGAGCAGCTCGTCGCCGCCCACCACCACCGAATTGCCCTTGCTCTCCGCCACATGGCGCAGGTTCACCAGGTAACCCTTGTTGCACCGGGCGAAATTGGCCCCGGACAGGGTCTCCTCCATGCCCGCCAGCGTGCCAGGCATGGTGTACACCCTGCCCTCGGTGTGGATCTGGAGCTGGTGGTCGATGACCTCGATGTAGGTAATCTCGTGGGTGGACAGCCGGAGCATGCCGTCCTCCGTGGGCACCAGCAGGCTCCGCTGCTCCCGGCTCTCCAGGGTGGCCACCGCCTTGTCCATCTTCAGGGCAAAGGCAAAGTAGCTCACCGGCTTGAGCACAAAGTCCAGGGCGCCCACCTCGTAGCCCTTGATGGCGTACTTGGCCATATTGGTGATAAAGATCATGATCACATCCGGGTCTACCGCCCGGATGCGGCCCGCGGCCGTCATGCCGTCCAGATGGGGCATCTCGATGTCCAGCAGGAGCACGTCGTAGATGGGGGTGTAGCACTCCACCGCCTCGGCTCCGTCGGAATAGACCGTCACATCCACGGCGATCCCCGCCGCCTTCTCGTAGCGTTCCAGGTAGGAGCGGAGCAGCTCCACCGCCTTGGGGTCGTCCTCCACAATGGCAACGCGAATCAAGATCAGCGCCTCCTCTCTCGTTGTATCCTCTGCCGATATTATAATATGGAAGAGAAAATAGCACAAGCGTACTTGAGAGAGGAGAAGAAAAACGCCCCGAAGGGTCGTCCTTCGGGGCGTTTCGGAAACAAAATAGGGGAGATCAGCCGGCGGCGGGGGTCATCAGCCGCACCAGGATCACGGCCAGCTCGGCCCGGGTGGTGTACCCCAGGGGGCTGAGGGTGCCGGCGCTGGTGCCGGTGATGAGTCCGGCGCCCACCGCGTGCTTCATGCCGTCCACCGCCCACTTGGACACCTTGTCCCCGTCGGGGTAGAGGCTGAGCACGCCCTGGGCCAGGGTGTGGCCTTTATAGTAGGTGTACCGGCTGAGGAACAGGGCCAGCTGCTCCCGGGTCACCAGGTCGTCGGCGCCGAAGCGGCCGTCGCTGTACCCGTCGGCGATCTGGGTCTCCCTGGCCCAGCGGGTGGCCTTGTCGCACCAGCTGCCCGCCGCCACGTCGGGGAAGCCGGTCTGGCTGGCGGGCTCGGGACAGCCCTCCAGACGCCACAGCACCGTGATGACCGTGGCCCGGGTCACATAGGCGTTGGGGGCGAAGGAGGTGGAATTGGTGCCGTTCATCAGGCCCTTGTCCGTCACGGTCTGCACCGCTTCGGCATACCAGGAGCCGTCCTTCACATCGGCATAGTCGGAAGCCCAGGCCAGGGGCGTGAGGCACAGCGCCAGGCTCAGGGCGCACAGGGCGGAGAGAATTCTGCGTTTCATCGGGGTGGTACACCTGCTTCCATTAAAATCAGAGCAAGCATACCACATCAATTTTACAATTCTGTGAACAGCGGCGCATTTTGTCGGCGCGCCGTCGAGCGGGGCTACCGCAGGGCCCAGGGGAGCATGAGCAGCAGCCCGAAGCCGGGCGCGCCCAGCACGCCCAGCACCAGGGCGTTGAACAGGTTGACCCCCAGGGTCACGCCGATGAGCCCGCCCACCTTGCTCAGCAGCCACAGAATTGCCAGCCCCACGCCGGTGCGGGCCACCAGGCGGACCAGGCCCCGGAGGGGCCTCTGAAGGGCGGCCATGGCCACCACCACAACCAGCCCGCCCAGGAGCCAGGGGAGCATATTCACCAGGGATTCCACAGCGTTCACCTCTGCGCAAAGTCTGCCGGAACCCGGGCGGCGGGGCGGGGAGCCCCTATCTTCTCAGCGGTGCGCCGTCCATCTCCTTGACCCGCCGGAGCAGGTAGGAGTAGCGGGCCTGGAGGGAGTTGATCTCAAACACGTAGGATTCGATCAGGTCCGGGTCCCGGGCCGAGTTGAAGCCGGAATAGGCCTGAGCGATGAGGGTGCGGGTGCGGGAGAGCCCCTCCAGCAGGGCGTCCCGCTCCTCCTCCCGGGGGGTGGGGTGCTTTTTGCAGAACGGCAGGGTCCTGGCGGATTGGGCCATAAGACCGGCCTCCTTTCCGTATGGTGAGGTACTGGTGCATTGTATGTTCATTCTGGACAAATATGACAGGCTCTATACCAAAAATAACCATACATACCGGGCGGCAGGGCGCACATACTACCCTCGGACAAGGCATAGCGCACCTCCTCTCTTTTTAAGCCGGTGCCCGGCAGGGTCCGCCCAATCGGGCGGACCCCTGCCCCACGGCGAAAGGCGAAAAGAGCAGGACGTGCCGGGGGGCGGCGGCCGCAAGACCGCCCCTCCCGCAGAAAAAGCAGCCCTGTCCCGTCCGGCGGAGGGGGAGACAAGGGCTCCTCCCCCCGGACGATGTCCCACCGGGCCGGCGCCGTCTATAGGAGACGGCGCCGGCGTTTTTGCTCACGGTCCGGTATACCGCCCTTTTCTTGACAGGAGGGGCAAATTAGAGATAAAATAATATGCTGTAAAACTGTGTAATGCGAGGAGAAAGCAATGGCCAAAGCCAGCAAAACCTACGGCAACGAGTCCATTTCCGCCCTTAAAGGCGCCGACCGTGTGCGCAAGCGCCCGGCTGTCATCTTCGGGTCCGACGGGCTGGAGGGCTGCGAACACGCCGTATTTGAAATTTTGTCCAACGCCATCGACGAGGCCCGTGAGGGCCACGGCACCGTCATCACCGTCACCCGGTACGAGGACAAGTCCATCGAGGTGGAGGACTTCGGCCGGGGCTGCCCCGTGGACTGGAACGAGAAGGAGCAGAAATACAACTGGGAACTGGTGTTCTGCGAGCTGTACGCCGGCGGCAAGTACAACAACAACGACGGCGACAACTACGAGTACTCCCTGGGCCTCAACGGCCTGGGCTCCTGCGCCACCCAGTACGCCAGCGAATACTTCGACGCGGTCATCCACCGGGACGGCTTTGAGTACACCCTCCACTTTGAGAAGGGCGAGAACATCGGCGGACTGAAAAAGGAGCCCTGGAGCGGCAAAAAGACCGGCTCCAAGTTCCGCTGGAAGCCCGACCTGGACGTGTTCACCGACATCAACATCCCGGTGGACTACTACCTGGACGTGATGAAGCGGCAGGCCGTGGTCAACGCGGGGGTCACCTTCCGGTTCCGCAACCAGGTGGGGAGCAAGTTCGAGACCACCGAGTTCAAATATGACAACGGCATCGAGGACTATGTAAAGGAGCTGGCGGGGGAGAATCCCCTGACCCAGCCCGTGTTCTGGCAGACCGAGCGCCGGGGCCGGGACCGGGAGGACAAGCCGGAGTACAAGGTGAAGCTGTCCGTGTCCTTCTGCTTCTCCAACGCGGTGCAGATCATCGAGCACTACCACAACTCCTCCTGGCTGGAGCACGGCGGCAGCCCGGAGAAGGCCATGCGCTCCGCCTTTGTCTCCGCCATCGACGGCTATCTGAAGGCCCAGGGCAAGTACCAGAAGAGCGAGAGCAAGATCACCTGGAACGACATCCAGGACTGCCTCATCCTGGTGAGCAACAACTTCTCCACCCAGACCTCCTACGAGAACCAGACCAAAAAGGCCATCAACAACAAGTTCGTTCAGGAGGCCATGACCGAGTTCCTCAAGAGCCAGATGGAGGTCTACTTCATCGAGAACCCCTTTGACGCCCAGAAGAT